>NZ_JAAOLG010000007.1:0-277875 GCF_011602025.1 Rhodococcus sp. IC4_135 | reverse complement strand
CTGCCGGTGACCGGATTGAACGCGGCCGGGAGGATGGGCACCTGGTCGTCCGCACGCTTCATGTACGGCAGATACACGTCCTTCATCACCTGACGCGCTTGACGTTCGGCTTCTTCCGCTTCGTATTGGGCCTGCTTCCACGTAGCCCCGGGAACCATGCTGAGGATCATCTCGACCGTCGAGGCGCTGTCGGGTGCCGGAATCGAGCGTTTGGCCTCGTGGAGTGCGATCTTCGCCTCCTCGATCTTGTTCGAGATCAGGTCGACCCGCACCTTCAGCTCACCCGCATCTGCCGAGTAGGCCAGCACGGCTTCCAACGCCGCCGAGCCGCCCCGCCCCTGCCAGCCTTCGGTGATCGCGCCGTTCACATCGCTCCGGAACTTCCCGATGCCGGCTTCCACCCGACCGGCAATTGCCTTCCAGGCCTCGCCGATTGCGCTCAGGGTTGCCGGATCCATCTCGTTGACGTGATCGAAGATTTCGGAGTGCGACATCGCGTCGAACGGATCGTCGTCCACGATTGCATGTTCGCTGTACTGCAGCGACGAGGTCTGAGCGGAGAGGGCATCGCGCTCGCCCCAGGCCCGTGCGCGCTCCGCATCGGCGTCAGCAGTCGCAGCAGCCATCTCGTCGTCGAACGCTCCGCGGTCGTCGGTCACGGATTGAACCAGAGCAGATGTAGCGATTGCGCTCGCGATGGGAGTGCCGACAACCGGCAATGCCGCCACGCCGGGAGGCACGGCCCGCGTCGCTTCGGAGATCCTTCCCAGCACGTCTTCCAGAAATGGAATGCCCACCGCTGTCCCCCTGAAGTCGAAGATCCCCGTCAGACTCCCCGAGCCGACAGCACTTACCTGTACTGACGGATGCAGAGCACGGACGGTTCCCTTCGTCCACCGATTTCTCGGTTCACAGCAGGAGAAATCTAAGCCAGTGCAGACATCGACTTCCAGGTCGGCAGATCGATCGCCCAGTCGTAGATGTCGCCGTCCGCAGGAGACAGGTCGATCGACGTGCCGGTCACCTCGACGGGGTCACCGTAGAGGGCCGTTCCGAAGTACTCCTGCGCGTCGGACGTCGACAGATTGATGCAACCGTTCGTGACGTTCGACGAGCCCTGCACCCCGGTGGTTTCAGGATTGGCGTGGATGAATTCGCCGTTGTTGGAGATGCGCACCGCCCAACGCTCACGCACGTTCTCGTAGAACGGCGGATTGGACATCATGAAGTCTTCGTACTTCTCCGTCACCATGTGAATGCCGCTGCGCGTGACGTTTCGAGGTTCGTTTCCCTCGCCGTAGCTGACGGGAATGTCCATGATCGTCTGACCGTCGCGCACCACCTGCATGCGGTGGCTCGGCGCGTTCGCCTTGACGATCTGGCTACGACCGATCGTGAAGTCGAGCGTGAGATCCTGGTCACCGAAGGCGCCACCGCCGTAGTTCAGGCCGTAGAGCTTGGCGTCCAGATGGACAGTTGTGCCCGGCACCCAGTAATCGGCCGGACGCCAATGGGCCCGTGATCCGCCGTTGTCGTCGGCCAGCCATGCCCACGATCCGGCGGTGGGCGGCACGGTGGTCACGACAAGCGCCTTCTCGACGGCCGCCTTGTCGACGACGGAGTTGTCGAACTGCAACGTGATCGGTGCCGCGATACCAACTTCCTGGCCGTCGGCGATGTTGAGGGTGGCGCCGGTGGTCGACTCCGGGGCAACCGTCGTGAAGCTCCCCTGCACCGGCACCGCTTTGCCGTCGGTTCCGGTTGCCGAACCCGACCACGAATACGTGGTGCCGTAGCCGAGTGCCTCACTGACGGTGAATGTTGTCTTGTCAGGCGACAGTTGCCCGGCGACGGCCTTACCGGCCGCGTTGCTGAGATTGACGTCCGACAGTGTCCCCTGGGTCACCGCTACCGAGACGGGAGCTACCGGGCTGACGTCTTTGGTGCCTGGTGCGGGCGTCGACACCACGGTCGCGACCGGGGCTGGTTCGGCGGCGGCCGCGCCGCCCTGTCCGTCCTTGCCGCCGATCGTGCAGCCGACTACGGCCACCATCACAGCGAGTAATACAGCTACCAACGCAATAAGACGCGAACGACTTCTCCGACCACCCAGCTCATGCACTTCAACAGGCTACCTGCGGGCTCTGTCAGGAATCAGATGGTGCAGCCCACAGTTACCGGTTCCGGTTCCAGCCGGACGCCGAACGCGGCCTCGACGCCGTCGCGCACTGTCTGCGCGAGCGAGACCACATCCGCACTTGTTGCGGACCCTCTGTTGGTCAACGCCAAGGTGTGTTTGGTCGACAGCCTGGCCGGTGCATCTTCGCCGGGATAACCCTTCGAGAATCCGGCCCGTTCGATCAACCATCCGGCCGAGAGCTTGGTTCCACCACTGCCGGGGAACTGTGGCACGGTGACGTCTCCGAGCTGTTCGGTGATGGCCCCGAGCACAGCAGGCAGCTCCGCCTCCGGCACCACGGGGTTGGTGAAGAAGGAACCCGCGCTCCAGGTGTCGTGGTCGAACGGATCGAGGACCATCGCCTTACCGGTCCGCAACCCCAGAACTGCCTCGCGGACCTGCGACGCAGGCAACCGCGCGCCTTCCTCGGCGCCGAGTGCAGTGAACAGTTCGCGGTACGCGAGCGGGGCGCTCAACCCGTCGGTCGACGCGTCGAATTCGACGGCCAGAACCAGTGCTGCATCCGAATGCTTGAGAACGCTCGACCGATAACCCAATTCGAGTGTCGACGGTTCGACCCACGACACTTCCCCGCTGCGTCGGTCGAGCAATTGAACCTGCCGGAGCCGCGAGCCAACCTCGACGCCGTACGCGCCGACGTTCTGCACCGGCGTCGCACCGGTCGAGCCCGGAATCCCGGACAGACATTCGAGGCCGCCCAGTTCCGCGGCGACGGATTGGCCGACTACTTCGTCCCACACTGCGCCCGCTTCGGCGACGACGCGGTCCGTGTCGAGGCTCACGGTGGTGTTGGCCACACGAACGACAACTCCGTCGAATCCCGCGTCGGAGATCACGAGATTGGACCCGCCGGCGAGAATCAGCGTCGGGATCTGCTCGCGATCGAGCAGCGTCACGACGTCGATCAACGACTGCGTCGTCGGGCATTCGGCGAGCAGCCGCGCCGGTCCCCCGATTCGGAGCGTCGTCAATCCCGACAAGTCAACGTTCTCGGACACGAAAGCGCCTGATTCCACGACGCGTCTGCCAATGGTTACGTCCCACACATCGATAAACGGTAGCCTCCACAATCGTGAGCCGTCGCATCGAGCATTCGTCGAAGTACACAGTCCCCGCCGAGAAGGTCCATGAGGCGGTGACCTCCGAGCAGTACTGGCGCGACCGAATCGTCGCTGTCGGCGGTCCCGGCGCAACGATCGAAGAGCTGACCGTGCGCGACGAGACCGTCGCGGTCACGATGTCGCAGATCATTGCCGCCGAACATCTCCCGAGCATGGTGTCGAAGGTTGTCAACGGCGACATCGTCATCAAACGCAGCGAAACGATGGCGCCGTTCAAGGACGGCAAGGCCACTGGCACCTTCTCCGCCCACGTCGACGGCGTTCCCGCGCGTATCGAGGGCACTCAGGTCCTGACGGGTGACGAGAACTCCGCCACTCTCGAGATCGACGGTGAGGTCGAGGTCAAGATCCCGTTCCTCGGCGGAAAGATCGAAAGCGCGATTGTCGACGAGGTTGTCCGGCTCATCCAGGCCGAGCAGGACTTCACCCGGGAGTGGATCGCGAAGTAATTCGCTGCGGGCGGCGAGAGTTTGTCGATACAGCCAATTTGCCTTGTCACAACGCGTAACCGGTATTCTTTCCGATCATGGCTCGCCGCATCGACTACTCCGCCCGCTATCAGCACTCCCCCGAGCAGGTCTACGCGGCGCTGGCGGACCGCTCGTACTGGGAGGCCCGCGTCGACGAGATGCGCAAGCATTCCGAGAACCATGTCGAACATTTCGAGGTCACCGATTCCGGAATCGATCTCGTGCTCCACCACATTCTTCCGCGTACCGATTTGCCGGACATCGCACAGACTGTGATGAAGAAGGACCTGGTCATCACCCGTAAGGAGTCGTACGGCGCCTTCGGTGACACCGTGACCGGCACATACGAGGCTTCGATCCCGGCCGGTCCGGGAAGTCTGTCCGGAACCATGGAGTTGTTCGCCACCGATACCGGGTCCACGCTACGAACCACGTCCGAGGCCAAGGTATTCATACCGTTCATCGGCGCGAAGTTGGAACAGCTCATGCTCATCAACCTCGTCGATCTGTTCCGCACCGAAGCTCAGGTCACGGCGACCTGGCTCGCCGCTCGCTGAAGCCGTCGTGAAGAAGGCTCCACCCCCGAAGATCGAGGGGGTCATCACCCGTGGCACGACGGGGATCAACCGACTACGCCGTAGTGACCGGTGGATAGTCCACAACCGGACGATTGCGCATGCCCTGAACAACGCGGCCGATCCGTTGATCGTCGACCTCGGATACGGAGCGAGGCCGGACACCACCTTCGAGATGGCAAGCCGCCTCACCGCTGTCCGGCGGGATCGACGCGTCATCGGGCTCGAGATCGACCCTGCCCGCGTGGTCGAGAGTCGTGACGGTGTCAGCTTCGCCCGTGGTGGATTCGAACTGGCCGGTCTCACACCCGTTTTCGTACGCGCCTTCAACGTGCTCCGGCAGTACCCGGAGGACGCCGTGGGTTCGGCCTGGTCGCACATCCAGTCCGGCCTCGCACCAGGCGGACTGCTACTCGACGGAACCTGCGACGAACTCGGGAGACGTTGCGCCTGGGTGCTTCTCGACGCCGATCGTCCCTTGACCCTGACACTGGCATGGGATCCCTTCGACATCGATCGCCCTTCCGACATCGCGGAACGTCTCCCGAAGGCCCTCATCCACCGCAACGTTCCGGGCGAGCCGATCCATGCACTGCTCAGCGCCGCCGATCGAGCCTGGGCAACTGCCGCGCCGCACGCCTCCTTCGGCCCTCGCCACCGCTGGGCCGCTGCCTTGGAGATTCTTCGGGCGCAGGGAATTCCCGTTCAGCCGGCGCGACGTCGCCTTCGCGACTGCATCTTGACGGTGCCCTGGCATGTGGTGGCGCCGAACCCCTGAAGTCGCCGACGTGAAACGCCCCGCCGCGGAGGTTCTCTCCGCGGCGGGGCGTCTTCGTGCAAGCGTCGGGCTAGGACCCGAAGATGTTTTCCAGGCTTCCGAGCGAACCGGTCGAACTGCCGCCGTTGCCGGGCTCTCCGCCGTCGGACGCTGCCGTGACCTTGACGGTGACTGCAGTCTGGGTCTCGGAACCGAGGTAGCCGTCGGTTCCGCTGAACACCGCGGTGATTCGGCGATCACCGAGTTCGGTGAAGGTATGCGAGAGCGTGGCCTTGCCGTTCACTACCGCAACCGGTCCGCCGATCGGGGTGGTTCCGTCCATGAACTGGACCGTTCCCGCACTGAGCGTAGGAACAACTGCCGCAACAAGATCGACCTTCGCGCCCTTGACCGCTGACGTCGGAGCGCTCACGGTGATGGACGTTTCCTGATCCTCCGCGGCCGGAGCTGTGACCGAAACCGTTTGCGCGGCCGAGGTAGAGGTGAGGAATCCTGCTGCACCCGAGTACACCGCCGTGATGTCGTGAGTGCCAACGCTCGCGAACTCGTGCATGATCGACGCTTTGCCGTCGACGACCGGCACCGCCGAGCCGAGATTGCCCGAGCCGTCCTTGAACTGCACCGTGCCACCCACCGGCGACGGCGTGACCGTCACGGAGAGACCCACTGCCGTACCGGTTTTCGCATCCGCCGGAACGGTCAAGACCGTCTCGGTCTGCTGGTCGGTGGGAGCCGGCGCCTTGACGTTCACAGTCTGGGTGTTCGACGTCGACCCCAGGTAGTTGCCCGAACCCGAGAATACTGCGGTGATGCTGTACTCGCCCGCCACGTTGAAGGTCGGCATGGTTGTCGCCTTACCCGCGGCGTCCACTGGAACCGAGGGGCCCAGATCCCTGCCACCTTCCTTGAACTGCACGGTGCCACCTGCAGCACCGGTAGAGACCGAGGCAGTGAACGACAATGCCTCTCCGGTCGAAGCGGTCGACGGACCGACGAGAGTGGTCGTGGTGTTCTCCTCGACCACCACCGGAGCGACCGTCAAAGCATGCGGCGCTGACGTCGAGGTTTGGTAGACGCCGGAACCGGAGTACACCGCCACGATCGAATGTGCGCCTTCTGCATAGGAATTCGCCAGTGACGCCTTGCCGTTGGCGTCGACCGCAACAGCGCCGCCGAGGTCGGTTGCACCGTCCTTGAACTGCACCGTTCCACCCGCCGGGACAGGAGAGACCGAAGCTTCGAGGGTTACGGACTCACCTGCGACCGCACTCGCGGGACCGGTAATCGTGGTGGCGGTGTTCTTGTCGGCTTCGGACACGACGACGTCGATTGCCGACGACGTGGAGGTCGCTACTTTGGCATTACCGAGATATTTGGCCGTCACGCTGTGCGTCCGGACGTCAGCAGCTGTCCAGGCAAGTGTTGCAACACCATTGGCAAGAGCGCCCGCACCGATCTTGGTGGCACCGTCGAAGAACTCCACCGAATCACCGTCGGCACCACCGGTCACCGTCGCGCTCAGCGCAACAGACTGCCCCACCTGAGCGCCACCGACGGGCGCAAGTGCCGTCGTCGACACGTTCTTCGACACCGTCACCGCCGGGCCCTTGTTCTGGAAATCTGAACTCGTCACCGATGCGTTGTAGTGCACCGAGGTATCCAACGGCACGTCCCGCGCGCAATCGGCGCCCACCGTGTACTTGAACTCGAAAGTCTTCGAGTCGTTGTTATACAGCGGCCACTCTGTCAGTGACCCCTTCACACGAACAAAATCAGCGCCCTTGGACTCGACACCCCGCGCCGAACCGTTCACCTTTGCCGAACCCTCGACGTACGTCAGACACGTCGGATGAACATCCTTGATCGCGTACAGGTAATCCACGACGATGTTTTTTCGCTTGAACACAGTCTTCACGGTGATCGTCTCACCCTCGGACGGAGTCACATTGCTGATGGTCCGCGTGTATTCGTAGTTGTTCGCATTCCACGTCAACGAACCTGGTGTCTCTGGTGCAGCGCCTGCGATACCGACACCCGCAACCACGGCAAAACCCGCAGAAACAGCAAACACACTCAAACCTGCAACTGCACGACGTGCAGAACCTACAGACATAGATTTTCCTTCTCGAGAAGTGAGGGATATGGGTGATGCCCCACCACCTGAAGCGGGCGGGGCATCACCGGGTATCGATTGCTAGGAGCCGAAGATGTTGCCGAGGCTGCCGAGCGAACCGGTGCCGTTTCCTGGTTCTTCACCGTCGACCGGTGCGGCGATCTGGACGGAGACCTGATCGGAGGATGCCGTCACCGTGCCGGCGCCCGAGTACTCCGCCGCGACAATTCGCTGCCCCTGAGTTGACGGCTTCCACGAGATGCTGGCTTTTCCGGAGGAGTCGACCGTCGCCGTGCCGATGACCGACTCACCGTCTTTGAAGGTGACTGTGCCACCGGCATTTGCAGGACTGATCTGAGCGGAGATCGTCTGTGCAACGCCGACCTGCCCCGCTACTACGCTGAGATCTGTTGTGGAGCTTGTTGTTCCGGCGGGCTGTTCGGCAACTGTCACATTCGCGGTGGTGCTCGATCCGGTGACGCCGGATCGACCGGCGAATACGGCCTCGAGGGTCTGCGCACCGGCAACCGTCGGAACCCAGGCGTAGGTCGCTTCACCGTTGCCCGCCACCGGCACCGAAGCGAGCACCGCTCCGCCGACCTTGAACGTGACCGTTCCACCGGTACCCGACGCGGACACAGTCGCTTTGAGAGTGGTCGACTTGCCGACCTGCGCGCCCGAGATCGGCGCCAGAGTCGTGCTGGACTGAGCATCGGCCTGCGAAACGCTCACGTTCACCGGTGCCGAAGCGGAACCGACTGCGCGCGCCGTGTCGGCGAACTTCGCTGTGATCGAGTGGTCTCCACGGGTGGTCGGCGTCCAGGCAAGTGTTGCAACACCATTGGCAAGAGTGCCCGCACCGATCTTGGAACCGGCGTCGAAGAACTCCACCTGATCACCGTCGGCACCACCGGTCACCGTCGCACTCAGCGCAACAGACTGCCCCACCTGAGCGCCACCGACCCCAGCCAATGTCGTCGTCGAGACGTTCTTCTGAACCTTGACCGAAGGACCACGACCATTTGTCGTGTCGTTCACCCAAGCCGAACCGTCGAAATGCACTGTGCTTGCCAGATCGGTCCCGCGCTCACACCCTGCGCCGACTCGATACTGAAACTCGAACGACTTCGTATTGTTCTGATACAACGGCCAATCCGTGATGCTCGCGCTCACACGCACAGAATCAGCGCTCACCGGTGTTTCCGGGGAATAGGCCTTCCCGTTCACCTTCGCCGAGCCCTCGACATACGTCATGCACGACGGATGAAAATCCCGAACCGCGTAGAGGTAATTGACCACAAAGTCGGTCCGCTTGAACACTGTCGTAGAGGTGATCACATCACCTTCCGACGGCGTCGCGTTACTGATCGTTCGTGTGATCTTGTAACCACTCGAATTGAACTCCGCCGTCACCGGAGCCGCACCAGCAACCCCAGCACCCGCAACCACCGCAAACCCCGCAGCAACAGCAAACACACTCAAACCACCGACAACGCGACGAACACCACTCACGGACATCCACATCCCTCTCGACAAACGGGGGCAGACAGGCGTCCAGGACAAGCGTCCGTCTGCTTTCGATGCCGTGACGTTATCCCATTGACTGTAAAGTAACTACGCTTTTCGCAGATTTAGTTCATCGGCGACATCGCCGAACTGCAGCAACAGTGGACTGAACGTCCCGAACCGCCCATTCGGATGCATTCTTACCTGCGCTAAAGACACAATGTTCGCCCGAAAATAGCGAATTACCAATCTCTGATATCGGCGTCATATTCGATTTCGGGCGTGATGCCAGAAGGTCGCAGGAGCCTCGAAGATCTCTCTCGACTACAGGCTTGCGGCAAGCGCCAACTCCACCCGAACGGCAACGTCGACACTCGCGTTCTCACACGAGAGATACAACTCGTGCGCGTCGAGTCGGCCTATCGCTACGGCATCGGCGACTACCTCATTGAGCAGGACTTGAGAGATTCCACCCGAAGCGAGGTCGTGCACGGTACGCAAAGGCGTGGTGATGCGGATGGGTCCGATCTGTTCGCACTCGTCGTCCGCAAGCGGCAGTCGGTGCAGTGCCACCTGACGGGTGGGCGCCGCGAGAGGGTGAGCTATCGAGAGGTGAATGAAACGAGGTTGCAGGTGCCCGAGGCCATGGAGGTCAGCGGCGCTGTAATGCGAGACGGTGGCACTACCGGCGAACCACGTGCACCACTTCGCGAACTCGTCCAAGGCGGTATGCCTGACGCGTTCGAGACGAAAGAGTCCACGGCACTCACATGTCCATGTTCCGGATTCCGTCATTTCTTCCATCAACGCCAGACCGAAACCCAGTTCCGATGCCTGGAGAGCCGTGACAAATCCGCACTGTCGCAGCGCCAGCAGCTCGAGTGACTCGTAGTCCGAAGCCATGACCACCTCCGGTGACCGTCGAAAACGCCGTTTCGAACAGACTACGGGCGACTGTGTCGCGCATCACAGAAATGAGGAAGTGCGTATTCACAGAGTTCGTTCAGACTCGTCGGGAAGAATCTGGCGAATGACTGTCGCAGCGAACAACCCTCGTCCGCGCAACCGAGTGCTCATCATCCTTCTCGTGGTGATCGCCGTACTCGTCGCGGCACTCGTCGGTGGAGAACTGTACGTACGCAACCAGGTGAAGGCCTGCATGGCCGATCAGTTCCAGAGCGAACTGGGATCCCAGGTCGACGTCGGGTTGAGCTGGAAGCCCGTACTCCTGCAGGCAGTCGACAAGAAGGTGCCGTACATCAGCATCGACAGTGACGACTCTTCGTTCGGCCCCGCAACGGGAATGCAGGTTCACGCGAAGGTGAACGACATCAACTTGCAGCCTTCGGCGGGTAACAGCGGCACCATCGGCAGCTCCAGCGCCGACGTCACCTGGTCTACCGCAGGCATTCTCGCCACCTTGCAGGAGCAGACCTTCGGTGGCCTCGTCTCCGGCGTCACCGCCGACTCGAGCGCCGGAACACTCGCGTTCGACGTCGGACCGGTCGGGCTCGCGAAGCTGACAGTCAAGCCCACCGTCACCAACGGCGTGGTCGACGTTCAGACCGTCGGCGCCGAGATTCTCGGATTGGGTCTGCCGACCGACCTGGTCGACGGCATCGTTCAGACACTCACCGACAGCCTGCAAACGTACCCGCTGGACATGAAGCCCACGAAGCTGACCGTCACCGACGACGCGATCCAGATCTCACTGGAGGGCGGCGCTTACGCCATGCCTGTCGCCGACGCGAACAACCAGAACACCTCGGCGGTGCCGGACAGCTGCGGCCTGCTGACCTAGTCGGTCAGACCGTCCAATACTGCTCGGGTTCCGGACAATCCGAGGCGGGTGGCGCCGGCCGCAATCATGTCGAGTGCGGCCTGCGTCGTACGTATTCCGCCACTGGCCTTGACTCCCACGCCCGAGCCGACGGTCTGCGCCATCAGTCTGACGGCCTCGACGGTTGCCCCACCTGCAGGGTGGAATCCGGTGGAGGTCTTGACGAAGTTCGCCCCGGCGCGCACGGCTGCGCGGCAGCATTCGACGATTGCCTCGTCGGACAGCGCTGCGGTTTCGAGGATCACCTTGAGGATCGCACTCTCCCCCATCGCCTCACGGACGGTGAGGATGTCTGCGAGCACAGCGCTGTAGTCGCCCGCGACCGCCGCTCCCACGTCGATGACCATGTCGATCTCGGCTGCGCCCTGATCGACGGCCAGTCGCGCCTCGGCACCCTTGACCAGTGAATGATGCTTCCCCGACGGGAATCCGACGACGGCCGCCGTCACCAGTCCGTCGGCGCGAATCGGCAACATCGACGGCGAGACGCAGACAGCCAGCACACCGAGGCTACGCGCCTCGTCGATCAGGGCGGTCACATCGGCCGCGGTGGCTTCGGGTTTGAGGAGAGTGTGGTCCACCATCGCGGCAACCTGGGAACGAGTGAGTGCAGCTTCAGACATGTTGGAAAGCTTGGCACACCACCACGCGACCGTCGCTGCAGCCGCACCTGAGAGACTAGGCCGCATGACCGCTGCACCTTCGATCGATGATCGTCGCTATGTTCTGTCCCTCGGCTGCCCCGACACCACGGGCATCGTCGCACGCATCTCGACCTTTCTCACCGATGTCGGTGGATGGATCGTGGAGGCCGCGTATCACGCCGATGCCGACACCGGATGGTTCTTCACGCGTCAGGCGGTCCGTGCGTCGTCTGTGAGCATGAGCATCGACGAACTTCGTGAACGGTTCAAAGCTGTTGCGGCCGAGATCGGTCCGGAAACCGAGTGGACTCTTCACGACTCCGGCGCACCCAAGAAGATCGTGTTGCTCGTGAGCAAGGAAGGCCACTGCCTGCATGACCTCCTGGGCCGTGCCGCGGGCGGAGAACTTCCGGCAGAAATCAGCGCCGTCATCGGAAACCACGAAGATCTGCGTAGTGTCACCGAGCGCCACGGGATCGACTTCCACCACGTTCCGTTCGCCAAGGACCCGGCCGAACGCGGACCGTCCTTCGAGAAGGTTCGCGCCCTGGTCGACGCTCACAACCCCGACGCCGTCGTTCTTGCGCGCTTCATGCAAGTGCTGCCGGAATCACTGTGCGAGCACTGGGCCGGACGCGCGATCAACATCCACCACAGCTTCTTGCCGTCGTTCATCGGTGCCCGCCCCTATCACCAGGCGTTCGCCCGCGGCGTGAAGTTGATCGGCGCCACCTGCCACTACGTGACCGCCGAACTCGATGCCGGTCCGATCATCGAGCAGGACGTGATCCGCGTCGACCACGCCGACGATGTCGCCGACATGGTCCGGCAGGGTCGAGACATCGAAAAGCTCGTGCTCTCACGCGGACTGCGCTGGCACCTCGAGGATCGGGTTCTGGTCCACGGGCGCAAAACGGTCGTGTTCAGCTAAGGCTGATCGGCAGGCAAGAGGGCAAGGACCTCCGGTACCGGCAGGAGGTGTGCGGCCAGAATTTCGAGGGCCTTGTCGGCATCGGATTCGTCCAGCGCCGCAACCAAGGCACGATGCTGCGCATTGATCGTGTCCAGGCGGTGCGGTCCCACGTTCAGGGCGCGCACCGCAACTCTCTGTTGCCGTGACCGGAGCGACTCGTAGAGTTCGGTCAGTACCGAGTTCTGTGCAGCTCTGACCATCGCAAGATGAAACTGCCGGTCGAGACCGGAAACCTCGAACCAATCGCGTTCGCGCCCTGCGGCTTCCATCGGTTCGATCAGCTCGATCATCGATGTCGGCGCGCCGAAGCCCCGGGCACACAGCACTGTCACCGCGTGACCCTCGATCAGTTGTCGGCTCTGGTAGACCTCTTCGAGCTCTCGGGCGGTCACCGTTCGTACCTGCGCGCCCTTGCGCGGCAGGAGGGTGATGAACTTTTCGGCGGCGAGCCGATGGAATGCCTCTCTGACCGGTGTACGGGAGACCCCCATAGTTCCGGAGACCCACAGCTCGTCCAGGAATCGTCCGCCTTCGATCGATCCACGAATGATCTCGTCCCGCAACCAGACGTAGACGCGGTCACGTGCCGGCCCCTGGGTCGCTGACGGGTCGGCAGTTGCCGGTGTCGACATCACAATCCCTTCGCACTGGCGTCCGCCGGGTTGACGAACTTGTAACAAATTCATCATACCGACTCTGGACACACCAAGTATTCTCTGTGTATACATGACGTATACGACAGTTGTGCGGGTCGTCACACCGATCCGATCAGTCGTAGAATCCCAACTGCCAAGGAGCCCACCAGCATGTTCAGCACTCCCGCCGACCGCCGTCACGCGATCTGGCTGTCCGATCCGAGCTTTGCCGCAGCAGAAATCGCGCGTGGACTCGGCTACGGCGCGGTGATCCTCGACATCGAACACGGGTCGTTCGACCTTGCCGACCTCGAGCGATTCATCCCCTTCCTTCGCGGCCTGGACATGGAGGTTCTCGCGAAAGTCCTCGGACCCGAGCGCGGACCGATTCAGCAGGCTCTCGACTTCGGCGCTACCGCCGTTGTCATTCCGCACATCGAAAATGCTTCCCATGCAAAGGAAGTCACTGCATTCGCCAAATTCCCACCACTCGGCGACCGCAGTTTCGCGGGCGGCCGCACGACCAACTACGGCGGTTTCACCGACGACTGGGTCCGTCGCCAGGACACCTTCACTCGTTGCTACCCGATGATCGAGGATGCCGGCGCAATCGAGAACATCACGGACATCTTGGCGCTCGACACCGTCGACGGCGTCTTCGTGGGCCCGTCCGATCTTTCGCTGCGCCGAGAACGCGGTGCATACACACGCACAGACGGCGACTTTGCCGACCTCGCTATCGTTGCCGCAGCGGCGGCCGAAGCGGGCAAGCCGTGGGTACTGCCGGCGTGGAGCGTGGAAGAGAAAGAATTTGCCGTTCGACACGGCGCTGATCAGATGGCATTGATCATGCAGCACGGTGCCCTCGCTGCCGGCTTCGCCGGACCGCTCGATCAGATCACTCGGATTCGGGAGTCTCGATGACAACGCAAACCTCGGAACCCGGCTCTTCACCGATGAAGACGGCCGTCCCGCCGAAGATCGGCCGTGCCCGTTGGGGTATCGCCGGAGTTCTCGGTGTCGGCATGTTCGTCAACTACATCGACCGCGTGAACCTCTCCATCGCTGCACCGGAGATCATGCGCGACTTCGACATCAGCGCTTCGCAAATGGGCATGGTCTCGTCCGCATTCTTGTGGACATACGCCATGCTCCAGATGCCGATCGGTTCGTTCATCGACCGCATCGGCGTGCGGTGGGTCAATCGAGCTGCCGCGTTTCTTTGGGCCGTGGCGTCGTTCGCCTCGGCCGCGGCAGGTGGATTGGGAATGCTCCTGGTCGCCCGACTCGTCCTCGGGGTCGGCGAAGCCCCTACTGTCCCGGCCGGCTGGAAAGCAATCGGCCAATGGTTCCCCAAGCAGGAGCGCGGGACCGCGACGTCCATCTTCGACGGCTGCGCAAAGATCTCGAACGTCATCGGCATCCCGATCATGGCGTTCCTGGTCACGACATTCAGCTGGCACGCGGCCTTCATCTTCACTGGCATTCTCTCGGTGGCCTACCTCGCGATTTGGTGGCTGCTGTATCTGACGCCCAAGGAGGCACTCGCCAAGGGTCGGCTGAGCCAAGCGGAGTTCGATTACATACGCGAGGGCGGCGCCGAGGACGAGGACGCAGAAACCAGCGGTTCGCTCAACGGCCTGGGCTACCTCCTGCGGCGACGCAAGACTTGGGGACTTGCACTCGGGTACGCGTCCTACACGTACGCGTATTACGTGCTCTTGACCTGGCTCCCCGCCTACTTGGAGAAGAGCTTCGGGGTCAACCTCCTCAAGGGCGGCATCTACACGATGATCCCGTGGCTCGTTGCCGTGATCGCACAGTTCCTCATCGCCGGCATTCTCATGGACAGGTGGTTGGCGAAAACGGGTGACGTCACCAAAGTCCGCCGTACGGTCCTCGTGGTCAGCCTCCTCGCATCACTTGCAGTCACGGGAGCGGCATACGCGGGCTCGATCGCAGTCGCCCTGATCTTCCTCTCGATCGGAGCAGCAGGACTGGCAGTGTCGGTCCCCGCAGGTTCGTCCATCGTGGCGCTCATCGCGCCGGAGGGATACACCGGGTCGCTCGGCGGCATCGTCAATTTCGTGGCGAATCTGCTCGGAATCGCGGCGCCCATCGTGACCGGCATGGTGGTCGACGCCACCGGTTCGTTCGCCGGCGCGTTCATCGCGACCGGTGCGGTACTCATCGGCGGAATCTTCTGTTACACCGTGGTGCTCGGCAAGATCGAGAGAATGCCGGCGCCCCAAGCCCAGAAAGGCACAACCACATGGTCGACGTAGCGATCGCACAGTACGCCCCAGGACTCGACAAGCAGGCGAATCTCGAGCAGCTCACGAAACTGGCAAGCGAAGCTGCGGAATCCGGCGCTCGCATCGTGGTCGCTCCCGAGTACGCGATGTTCACGGCTCCGAGCATGGATTCACGTTTCGTCTTGACCGCCGAGTCGCTCGACGGCAAATTCGTCTCAGCGCTGGCAGACCTCGCGACAACTCTCGGCATTCACATAGTCGCCGGGATCAACGAGGCAGTAACGGGCTCCGACAAGATCTCGAACACCTTGGTCGCCCTGGCCCCGAAACTCGGTGTCGTTGCGATCTACCGCAAGCTGCACCTGTATGACGCTTTCGGTTACAAGGAATCGGACGTCGTCCGTGCCGGTGAGATTCAAGACCCCGAAACCTTTGTCGTGGAAGACGTCCGGTTCGGTCTTCAGACTTGCTACGACCTTCGCTTCCCGGAAACGACACGACGGATCGTCGATGCAGGCGCCGACGTTCTACTCCTCCCGGCGGAGTGGGTGCCCGGCCCGTTGAAGGAAGATCACTGGACCACTCTCGTCCGCGCCCGCGCGATCGAGAACACGATCTACGTCGCAGCGGCCGACCAGAGCGCGCCGGCGGGATCGGGTGCGAGCATGATCGTGGATCCGATGGGCGTCATCGTCGCATCGCTGGGAGAACGCGTGGGTATCGCGACTGCAACCGTCTCCCTCGAACGAATCGCGGAGGTCCGGACGAAGAATCCTGCCCTCGAACTACGCCGCTTCGGAATCACCGCGCGCTAGAGATTGCGTAGTCGCACGATTTCCTTGTCGAACTCGTCGATGTTCTCGATCGACGACATGTGACCGACGCCCGGCAACACGATCAACCGTTCGAGGTTGCCGGCGTCGTCGAGGACCTGCGCAAGCTTGCGCGCATGGACCGGCGGAGTGAGCCGATCGAGCGAACCGACGAGCACGGTGGTCGGTACTTCGAGATTGTCGAGTCCCTCGTGAATGTCGAGGGTGCTCAGCGCTGCTCCCCAACCACCACGGATGCGGGGCTTGCACTCACGAACGATGTTCTCGCAGAACTGAATCTCGGCCTTGGTCGCGTTCGGTGACATCGAGACGTACTGGATCGCCTTCGTCATGGCGCCCGAGGAGACAAATGGAACGGGCGAGCTGAGGATGGCGCGGCCCACGGGGACCGGAACCCGAGGAAAACGATTGGGCAGTGGGATGACCGTGGTCTCGGCGATCAACCTTTCACTCGCCGTACTCGCGAGCATGACCGCCGACGCGTACTTCTTGACTTCGTCGGGGTGACGACCAGCCCAGGCGATGATGCTCATCCCGCCCATGCTGTGACCGACGATGACCGCCTTCTTGTCCTCGCGAACCGTCGCTGCCAGCACGGCAGAGAGGTCGTCGGCAAGGACGTCCGGGCCGAGGGGAAGATTACCGACGGTACTGCGTCCGTGACCGCGCTGATCGTAGGTGATGACGCGATATTCGCCGGCAAGCGCATTGACCTGCGGGTACCAGAATTCGGTTGAGCACGTCCAGCCGTGACTGAGAACGATCGGATCGCCGTCGACGGGACCGTAAGCCCGGACATTGATGATCGCACCGTCGTCGGTGGTCAGTTCGCTGATATCAGCTTTGAGCGTCGGAGTCTTCAGGAGTGCGTTGGGCTCGACGTCGCTCGAAAGAGTCAACCCGCGGGTGGATCGCCGATGACGGATTCCCGCGACCGCCGCGACGAGTGCTCCCACTCCGACGGCGCCTGCCAGTACTCGAAGCTCTGTGGTGCGCGAACGACTGGACATGCATTTACCCCTGACTGCTGCTGACGACAGACGGATGCAATCTATGTGTGACTGCCGTTAACCGACACTATCACTCGAACAACGCCTGTTGTCAGAGTTGGAGCGAAAGAGTGGGGCAACACACGATGGCCGGAAACGGCGTCACAGGATGAGCAGAACCGCGGTACTACCAGCGAGAACCGCCGTGCTGGATGTCGTCAACGCGGGGGCGGACGTCGACGAGATACACGCACACCGCAACCACCGCGATCAGTCCCGGTATGTCGACCGGGAGGAAATAGAGCAGTGCCAATCCTGAGGCAATCAGGATTCCGAGCCAGATAGGTTTCGTCAACTTGTTGACTGCGGTGAATGCGTCCGGCCGTTGCCTGACGACGTGCACGATTGCAAACACTGCTCCAGCCAGCGCAACAAGTTGCAGACCACGGAATATCAGTTCGACTATGCCATCCACAGCTACGACCACAACTACATCCTAAGTTCTCATCCGGTTCCCGACGAACACGAAGGCTCCCACACTCGGCTGAGCGCGGGAGCCTTCGTCAGGTGGAGCTGGGCAAATCAGGCCTTCTTAGCCGGAGCAGCCTTCTTGGCCGGAGCAGCAGCGGTGGCCTTGGCCGGAGCAGCCTTCGCGGGAGCAGCCTTGGCCGGAGCAGCCTTCTTGGCTGCGGTGGTTGCGCGCTCCTGCACGTCGGAGGCAGCAGCGGTCACGCGAGCGGCAGCTTCCTTGGAAGCCTCGTCGGCCTGGTCACCGAGGTCGAGAACCTTCAGTGCAGCCTCGTCGCCTGCGTCGGCGATCTTCTCGCCGGCGTCAGCGATCTTCTCGCCGACCTCTTCTGCGGTGTCGGAGATGCGTCCGGCGGCGCGGCCGGCCAGCTTGGCAGCCTGCTCGCCCACGGCACGAGTCTGACGAGCAACGGTTCCGAGTGCGTCTTCGGTCAGCTCGACGGCGTCGCCGAGTGCCGACTCCGCAGCAGCGATGCCTTCTTCGACTGCGGGCTGCTTGCGGATGCGCTCGACTGCGTCTTCGCCGCGCTCTGCGAGGGAGTTGTACAGATCGCCGGCAACCTTGAGGTATGCCTCGGCGACCTTGCGGAGCTCCTCGGGTGAGAACTTCTCGCGCAGCTCGGCAAGCTCTTCGGGCAGCTCGGACGGCAGGCCGGCGAGACGCTCGCGCAGTGCCTCGACGCTTTCGGCAACGTCACCCTGAACGGAAGCGAGCTTCTCGCGGGCACCGTCGACACGGCCGTTGACGTCGCCCTGCGTGTTCTCGGCGCGCTCACGAACCTGAGCAACGACGTCGGCTACGGCCTGGACAACCAGGTCGCCTGCGCCGACGGCGGCGTAGAGCGAGGTCTTGACGCTGTCGATGGCGTTCTTGTCAGTCATCTTGTTCTCCTAGTGAAGTCTCGGTGTCTGGAATTGCGGCCGATTCGGCGAAATCGGGCGCTGCGGCTGGTCTCGACGACTCGTTCTCGCGACAGAACGAGTCGTAGATTTCGAGCAGTACTTGCTTCTGCCGTTCGTTGATGGCCGTCTCGGCCAACACCGCGTCCCTGATGGGACTGTGCGGGCGTTGTTCGAGATATCCCGCTTGGACGTACAGGACTTCCGATGAGACTCGAAGGCCCTTGGCAATTTGCGCCAGTACGTCTGCCGACGGTTTGCGCAATCCGCGTTCGATCTGACTCAGATACGGATTGCTGACGCCGGCGAGTTGAGCGAGTTGGCGCATCGAAACTTGGGCGGCTTCCCGCTGTGCACGAATGAACCCCCCGATGTCGTGTGCCGCAGAGCTGACGACGCGAGCTGCCAAGTCGCTTGCTCCGGCTGCGGCACCGGATGATTCACGATCTCCGTCATCGGAGTTCGTCGACTTCGCTGGCATTGCGTCCTCCCTTTCCAGTGGACATTTCCCAGGATAGGAGAGGGTGCTAACTATTGCAAGCACTACTGCTAGCACTCGTGGTGGACGTCACATACCGGACAGCTCAGCCGAAGACGAGCGTCGAAATCGTGTAGATCAGCAGCCCGGCAATCGAGCCGACAACGGTGCCGTTGATACGGATGAACTGAAGATCTCGACCGACCTGCAGCTCGATCTTCTGGCTCGCTTCGTCGGCATCCCATCGCTCGACCGTGTCACTGATGACCCCGGTGATCTCGTCGGTGTAGTTCTCCGCGATGTACTTGGTGCCCTGCACCAGCCAGCCGTCGACCTTCTCACGCATCGACTCGTCGTCACGCAACCTGATTCCGAAGCCGGCCACGTTCTCGGCGACCTTGGTCCGCAGGGTGCTGTTCGGATCGTCGACCGACTCCATGATGAGGCGCTTGGCGACCTGCCACGTCGACGACGCCAGGCCAGTCACTTCCTCGCGCCCCATGATCTCGGCCTTGATCCCCTCGGCCTTCTTGATGGTCTCCGGATCGTTCTGAAGATCATCGGCGAAGTCGATCAGGAAGCGATTGGCGGCGAGGCGCACCTCGTGCTCGGGATTGGAACGGACCTTCCAGGTGAACTCGACGAGTTCCTTGTAGATCTTCTCCCCCAGCATCGCGTCGACGAACTTCGGCGACCACGCCGGCGAATCGCGCACGATCACACGGTCGATCGTCTCCTGGCTGCCCAGAGCCCACTGATGCGCCCGCTCGGCCAGAAGCTCGATGATCGGAAGTTGCTTGTTGTCCTTGAGAAGCTCACCGAGCACTCGGCCGATCGGCGGTCCCCACATGGGCTCGGCCAACCGCTTCACGATCGTGTTGTCGATGATCTGGGCGATGTCCTCGTCGCGAAGAACCTCGACCATGCCGCGCAAGACCGTCGACGTCTCGGCGGCGACGCGAGCGGCATTGGCAGGTTCGGCCATCCACGTACCGAGGCGGAGCGGAATCTGCGCCTGCTGCACCTTGGCCGACACAACTTCGGGAGCCAGGAAGTTCTGGCCGACGAACGAACTCAGACTGGCGCCGAGTTGGTCCTTCTTTCGCTTGATGATGGCGGTATGCGGGATGGGGAGTCCCATCGGATGACGGAAGAGCGCGGTGACGGCAAACCAGTCGGCCAGGGCGCCGACCATGCCGGCCTCGGACGCGGCGCGGACGTAGCCGACCCACTCTCCGGCACCGCGGGATTCCTGCCACCGACAGAAGATGTAGACCACCGTCGCGAAGCCCAGAAGGCCAGTGGCGAAGACCTTCATCTTGCGAAGGTCCCGACGCTTGGCGGCGTCGTCGAAGGCGGAGAGGCTCAGTTGCTGCACCCTCGCCATTGTGCCGAAAGGTGTGACTCGGCGTAGCGCGAGTGACACGATGTCTGATTCCGCAGGACCTAATCCCCCGAACTGCCGATGTGAGTGCCCGAGATAAAGGCACGGACATTAAGCTGGACCGGAAAGTAGACCGATCGGACGTGGCTCGCACCACAGATATGAGATGACTCGTGGCCAAGAATGCCGTGCAGGACAACGAGCAGGTAGACGGCCCAGTCGTTGCTGATGCGAAGCCCGAGAAATCCGACGGTCGCAAGCGTCGGTGGCGCGAACACAAAATCGCTCGCCGCGAGGAACTCGTCGACGGCACCATCGCCGCTATTCGGGCGCGCGGCCGCGAGATCGGCATGGACGAGATCGCGTCCGAGATCGGTGTCTCCAAGACCGTGCTCTACCGGTACTTCGCCGACAAGAGCGACCTCACCACCGCCACGATGATGCGGTACGTCGAAACCATCCTGTCGCCGCGTATCTACGAAGCGATCAGCGGCGATCTCGACGATTTCGAACTCACCCAGGCCAGCATCACCGCGTACGTCGAGACGGTGGCATCCGACCCGGACATCTATCTCTACGTCATGGCCAACGGCGCAGGCGCCAACCGCGACGTCGTTGCCGATTCCGAGCGCATGATCGCCGAATTGCTTTCCACGGTGCTGGGCAATCGTCTTCGCGAGATGGAGATGGATTCCGGCGGTTCCCTGCCGTGGGCGTTCGGGATCGTCGGCGGAATTCAGCTTGCGACGCACTGGTGGATCTCCAACAAGTCGATGTCCGCAGAATCGTTGATCGACTACCTCACGATGATGACGTGGGGCGGCATCACCGGCATCGCGGCGGTCAACGGATCACCGGCCAAGTTCAAATCGGTACCGCATCCGCTCGTCAAGCCCGCCGAGGACTGACTCGCCCGAGACCGAACTTTCGAGCCACAGGGGTCGATCCTGTGGCACTCTTTCGGCATGGCACAAGACTCGCTGTGGGAAACACCGGCCGCCAAGACTCTGCGGGCAGAGCCCGGGTTCGAACTCGATCAACTCGATCGCAACAGCACTCCGGGATTCACCGGAAACAAAGCTGACGGCGAGCGTCTGCTCGAGGAGCGCGGCGCGGTTCTGTCCGACCTGCAGGAGTTGCTGTACGCCAACGGCAGGTCCGGAGACAGCCGTTCGATCCTGCTGGTCCTGCAAGGCATGGACACCGCCGGCAAGGGCGGCATGGTCCGACACGTGATCGGTCACGTGGATCCTTCGGGAGTTCAGCACGCGGCATTCGGCGTGCCGACCGAAGAGGAAAAGCAACACCACTACCTCTGGCGGATCAAGAAGGAACTCCCCCGCGGCGGCTATCTCGGCGTGTTCGATCGCTCCCACTACGAGGACGTCCTGGTCGTGCGCGTCCACGATCTTGTCCCCGAGGATGTCTGGAGCAAGCGCTACGACGAGATCAACCAGTTCGAGAAAGAACTCGTCGACGCCGGAACCACCATCGTCAAGGTGGCGATGTTCGTCTCGCTCGACGAGCAGAAGAAGCGACTCGAAGAGCGTCTCGACCGCCCGGACAAGTACTGGAAGTACAACCCCGGTGACGTGACAGAGCGCGGATTGTGGCCGGCTTACCAGCAGGCATATCAGGCGATGCTCGACAAGACGTCGACCGAACATGCTCCATGGTACGTCGTGCCGTGTGATCGGAAGTGGTACAGCCGAATTGCGGTCACGGAGCTACTGATCGACGCTCTGGAAAAGCTCGATCTCGACTGGCCGCCTGCCAACTTCGACATCGAGGCGGAGAAGGCGCGACTCACACAGTCCTGATCAGAAGCAGTCCTGATCAGAACAGGTGTGGGGATTCGCGGTGCACTTTGTGGTCGTGATGAACGGTGCTGGTGTACAGGGCAACCGCCAGTCCGATGGACGCGACACCGGCGAGCCCGGCAATCAACGCCCAACCACCGTGCCCTGAACCGGCGGCCACGAGAAAGCTGCCGAGACAGACAACTGTGGCCAGCACCAGGAAATACGACGCCCACGCTGCAAAGAGATTGAGCTTCATCTTTCGCTCCTCCGGTCGGATCTCTTTCGTTTCGACCGTACGCCGGAGCATGACGGTCGACAAGACACTCCCGTCGCGAGGTTTCCCGACGTCTACGCCGGGTAGCCGAATTACATGGACATCGGAACTCTTTACCGCGGAATCGAATCCGCTCGCGGACTGGACGGTCCGTCCACTGGCCTTCGGCGCAGAATCCTCGAGATCACCGAGAGATCCGACAGATCGCGCACTGTCGCAGCGCTTCTGCGCGGCGCCGCCGTCGGGCATCCCCTCCACCCCGCTCTCGTGGCCGTTCCGGCAGGCGCATGGACAGCTTCGCTGATCTTCGACACCGTGCTCCGCGATCCGAAGACCGCACGACGATTGATCGGCCTCGGATTGATCTCGACGCCGCCGGTTCTGCTGACCGGCTGGCTGGACTGGTCCGAACGCGGCGACGTCGCCCGTCGTGTGGGCCTGGTGCACGCAGCGTCGAATGCCGTGGGCATCTGGTCGTTTGCCGCGTCATACCGGCTACGCGGAAAGGACTCGCTCGCACTGGCACGTGTTTTCTCGGTGCTGGGACTCGCTGCGGTCGGTGTCGGTGGTGCGCTCGGCGGTCACATCGTCTTCAAACTGATGGACGATCCGGCCGTCGAGGCTGCAGCAACTCCCGTTCTCGATCCCATCCTGGACGTGGTCAACTGAGCGGACAAGGACTGAATACTGTTCAGGCGTAAGCACTTCCGGAGTAGCTTCGCAGTTCTCGCGCAGTCTCGTCCGAATCCGCCAGGGGTCTGTTCATGACCCAGTGCGGGCTGCGGGTGCCCAGCGTCGCGGCAAAGTCGGCGACGGCGTCCGGGGTCGGCACAGCGTGTTCGCCCAGATATCCGAGAACGATGAGGTCTTCCCCTGAACGAGTCTCCACGGCCAGGGCCCAACCGCATGTCTCCTCCCAGAGCAACGCCACCTCACGCCCTGGAAAACGCGGCACAGTTCGGTCCAACGCGATGTAGGCCTCCAGAGGGTGCTCGCGCCTGCAACACCACTGCTCGATGCCGGCCCCAACGCCGACCGCCACCCGTTGTACGTACCGCTCGAACCCGAGTCCGACGGTTGCGTCGACCAGCATTTGTTCTGTCATCGAACCTCACTCCTCGCCATCGTGTTTGGAATGTGCCCACCGCTGACCACGTCGAAACCCGGTTCAGATCACGGACTCCGGGTATCCCCAGACGAACCGATCAAGTGGAGAGGGGACCCGATGAAGTACTCGCCCGCTATGGCTCCCGGACGAATGCTGAAGATCTCCATGGTGTCGGTGAACGCCGATCCACTCGCACCGGTGGGCTGCTCGGCAGCCGGTGCACAGAACCTGCACGTCGACGAACTGTCCGCGGCCCTGGTGCGAGCCGGACACGACGTCACCGTCTTCACCAGACGGGCACACGTCGGAGGGCCGGACCGCGTTCGCGCCCGCGCCGGGTACTCCGTCGACTACCTCGAGGCCGGCCCGACGCAGGCGCTCCCGGACGCCGACATCCTCCCCCACCTGGGAACCTTCGCCAGCATTCTGCGCGCTCAGTGGAGTACCGACCGGCCCGATGTAGTGCACTCGCACTTCTGGATGTCAGGTGTGGCAACGGAACTCGCGACGCGCTCGCTCGGCATCCCCGTACTGCAGACTTTCCATTCCCTCGGATCTGCGGCGCATCGCCATCTCGGCGCAGCCGATGACAGCCCCTCGGAACGGACTCACCTGGAACCGTTGATCGCCAGGGGCGCAACCCATGTCATCGCGACGAGTTCCGACGAAATCTTCGATCTGGTCCGGCAAGGCTCACCGCGATCGCGGACAACGATGGTGCCGTCGGGTGTCGACACCGACGCGTTCACCCCGGAGGGCCCCGCCGCGAAGAAGAACGCACCGCACCGATTGATCTGCGTCGGAAGGCTGGTGGAGCAGAAGGGCTTCGATGTTGCCGTCGCCGCGCTGGCTTCGCTGCCGGATACGGAGTTGGTGGTGATCGGCGGGCCACCCGTCGCACAACTGAGCACCGACGAGGTGGCGATCCGCTTGGTCAAGCTCGCCGAGCGTCTCGGCGTCGCCGATCGAGTCCAATTATTGGGACGGGTGCCGCACCGCCAATTACCCAAACTGATGCGATCGGCCGACGCCCTCGTGTGCACCCCCAGATACGAACCGTTCGGAATCGCGGCTCTGGAAGCGATGGCATGTGGCGTTCCGGTTGTCGCGACTCCTGTTGGCGGACTGCGGGATACCGTGATCGACGGACTCACGGGGCGCCGGGTCCCGGTCAACAATCCGGTGGAAACCGCGCGTGCAGTCCGTCATCTTCTCGACGACGAGGACGAAGGTGCAGCGTTTGCACGGCAGAGCCGGGCTCGCGCCTGCGAATCGTATTCGTGGGATCACGTCGCCACCGAAGTGGTCCGCACCTACGGCCGTTGCGTCACAGCACCGCCGAGAGCCCGCCAGCACAAGGGCACTCACCGAAGTGAAGTGCACTGACACTGACGGGCTCTACGAAACCGAATTCACGAAGCTGATTTCACGAAACTGTGGGTGAAACCGCGGGTTCAAGCCGGGAAACGTCGAGTCTCTTCCAGGCCGATCGCGTGATCCAAAGACTCGTAGCAGGCAAACATCGACTCCTGACCAGCTGCTTTGAGCAGCCTTTGCACCGGGCGGGCGCAGACGAGCGCCAGTGTGCCGCCAACGTCGCGCGATCGCGTCGACAGGACCGACAGCACGGACAAGCCGCATGTCCCCATGAATTCGAGTTCGGAGAGATCGACCACCAGCGTCCGGTCCGCGGCCACGTGGTACGTCAAGAAGTCACGAAAAGCATTGGCGCTCATCAGATCGATCTCGCCACGAACTTGGATCACAGCGGTGTGTGCACTGATGCGGTGCGCGTGAAACGATGCGGTCGCTGTCCCGGTCGCGGGAGGTCCGTAATCTACCGATCCCTTCGCCGCGTTCGTAAAGCCTGAAATTGATGATCCTGGAACAACAGTCATGGTTCTCCCATCCCGCAACGGTTTACACTCTGCAAAAGAGAAGGGACCTCCGAAGGAGACGCACGATGAACGGGTCTCCAGAAATACGGATAAATCCCTCATCGGCTGTGTGCTCAACCTCGGTTTGAAACAGTACGCCAGCATGACGGACGTCACAAGTGCGTTGCGACCATTCGTTTCGGTGTTCCGAACAAAAATGTGGTTTGGTCTGCGGTTCCGCGAGGTAATCCGATGTTGCGATCGCCAACGGTCGTGAGCAGAACTGTGTCGTTTACCCCGGCACCACCATCGACGAAATTTCGTGTTCGGGGGTCACTGTGAAGGTCGGGATGGGTATCGTTCTCGGCACCAGACTTCACGGGGACCCCTGGTACGACGATCCGGAGAACTTATGGCACACCTCAGCGCACTCGAGCCCGATCAAGATCAGACTCAGCCCGTCGTGGAGTTGAGGATTCAAGCGACTCTCGATCAGCTGTCGATTTTGCGTGCACTGGCCGCCACCGTTGCCATTCAGGAAAACTTCGACCTCGACGCCATCGCCGACATCAAACTGGCCATGGACGAAATCTGTACGCATCTGATCGTTCGTGCTGCGCCTGATTCGGTTCTGGTGTGTCGGTTCGTCTTCACTCCCCCGCAATTGCACGTGTCCGTGTCGACGACCACCACGGAGTACGAGGACAGCAGTCAGCGTTCGTTCGGGTGGCACATCCTCACCGAACTCACCGATTCGATTTCGCTCGATCAGGAAGAGAACCTCGGCGGCGTCGGCTACATCACGACCATGAAGTTCACCAAGGCCCTCAGCGGGCGCCTGTGACCGCTTCCGCAGACGGCCCGTCACGCCCGCGTCGGCGGTCCACCGACGAATATCGGGACGTCATACCAGTTTTCGAGGAAATGCGGACCCTCGAGCCACACAGCCCCGAGTACGAACGAGTGCGCACCGCACTCATCACCAGGTGCCTACCGTTGGCCGAACACATCGCCAGACGATTCGACGGGCGCGGCGAGGCGCACGACGATCTGGTTCAAGTGGCGCGGCTCGGTCTGGTCAATGCCGTCGACCGTTTCGATTCCACCCGCGGATCCGATTTCGTCTCGTTCGCGGTGCCCACCGTGATGGGCGAGGTTCGACGACACTTCCGCGACACCGGTTGGGCATTGCGGGTTCCGCGTCGGATGAAGGAATTGCACTTCCAACTCGGGCAAGCCATCAGCGAGCTGTCACAACAACTCGGTCACGCGCCGACCGTCGACGAATTGGCCGAGACCTTGGGGATCGAACGCGAAGAAGTTGCCCAGGCGCTGATCGCCGGCAACGCGTACCAGACCGTCTCGGTCGACGGCGCCGCGTCCAATCACACCGACGATCTGCCGCTGGTGGAAACACTCGGTGACTACGACGCAGCTCTCGAGAACGTCGAGAATCACGAAGCTTTGCGTCCGCTTCTCGACAAGCTCCCCGAACGAGAGCGGACGGTGTTGATGCTCAGATTCTTCGGAAATCTGACGCAAACACAGATTGCCGAGAAAGTCGGTGTGTCCCAGATGCACGTGTCGAGGTTGCTCGCGAAGACACTGAGTAATCTTCGCGAGCAACTCGACTGAGCTCCGCGAACAATTCGACTGAGCAGGACCGAGCGGGTCAGATTGTTGCGGTGTCGATCACGAATCGGTAGCGAACGTCGCTCTTGATCACGCGCTCGTAAGCGTCGTTGATGTCGCTCGCCGGGATCAGTTCGATTTCTGCACCGATACCGTGCTCGGCGCAGAAGTCGAGCATCTCCTGTGTCTGCGGAATACCGCCCACCATGGAGCCGGCGAGGCTACGACGGTTTGCGGCGAGGGAGAATGCGCGAACTTCGATCGGCTTCTCCGGCAGGCCCAGTTCGACGAGCGTGCCGTTGATGGCGAGCAAGGACATGTAGGCGTCGATGTCGAGATTGACCGAGACCGTGTTGAGGATCAGGTCGAACTCTCCTCGAAGTGCCTTGAACGTCTCGCGGTCGTTGGTCGCGTAGTAGTGGTCGGCACCGAGACGAAGCCCGTCTTCCTTCTTGCCGAGTGTCTGGCTCAGGACGGTGACTTCCGCGCCGAGTGCCTTGGCGATCTTCACGCCGACGTGACCGAGGCCGCCGAAACCGATGATGGCGACCTTCTTGCCGGGTCCGGCGTTCCAGTGCCGCAACGGTGAGTACAAGGTGATGCCTGCGCACAGCAGCGGCGCGGCGACGTCGAGCTCGATGCCTTCGGGGATCGAGAGAACGAAGTGCTCGGTGACGACGATGTGCGTCGAGTAGCCACCCTGAGTGCGTTCGCCGTCGCGTCCGGTGGCGTTGTACGTACCGGTCACACCCTTGCGGCAGTACTGCTCTTCGCCGGCCAGGCAGGCGTCGCACTCCCCACACGAGTCGACGAAGCAGCCGACGCCGACGCGGTCGCCGACCTTGTGCTTGGTGACGTCCGAACCCACGGCGGCGACGACGCCGGCGATTTCGTGTCCGGGAACGATCGGGTACTTGGCTCCGCCCCACTCGTTGCGAGCGGTGTGGATGTCGGAATGGCAGATGCCGGCAAATTTGATGTCGATGAGAATGTCCAGTGGACCGAGCTCGCGGCGTTCGACGGTGGTCTTCTCGAGGGGACCGTCAGCGGACGTCGCGGCATAAGCAGCAGCAGTAACCATGCACACATGCCTACCCGTGCATGGAGGGACCTGCAAATCGCAGGCCCCTCCATGACTTGTTCTTTACGCGACTTACCCGGCGTCGCGCTCGGCTTGCTCGGCCCGACGACGCAGGCGCCTCGCGGCCGCGACCATGTTGCGCAGCGAAGGCTCGAGCTGCCAGGGATGGCGGGTTTTGAGGCCGCCGTCCGGGTTGGCCCACAAACGATCGAGTGAGATCGATTCGCTTGCCTCGGTGAGCAATTCGTCGAGTTCGTCGATGTCGGGGATCCGAGCCGAACGAGATTCGTAGACACCGGGGCCGACGCCGTGTGTGAGCGCGCCTTCCTTGAGTGCTTCGAGAACCCACGTGATGGAGCGGGTCGCGACGATAGCCGTCACATCGGCGTCCAACCGTTCGATGGCGTCGACCACCGACGACCGAGCGGAGTACGTCAGATGTGTGTGGATCTGTGTTTCCGGCTTCGCTCCACCTGTTGCCAGACGGAACGCGTCGACGGCCCACTCCAGGTAGGCCTCCCGGCCGTCCTCACGCAGTGGCAGCAGTTCACGAATTGCCGGCTCGTCCACCTGGATGATGGCGATTCCGGCGGCTTCGAGATCCGCGATTTCGTCTCGAATGACAAGTGCCAGTTGCTCTGCCGTTTCGTAGAGCGGCTGATCCTGACGAACGAACGAACGAGCAATCATGGTGACCGGACCCGTCAGCATGCCCTTGACCGGCTTGTCGGTCAGCGACTGCGCGTACGCGATCCA
The DNA here is from genome assembly GCF_011602025.1 of Rhodococcus sp. IC4_135. Lineage (NCBI taxonomy): Bacteria > Bacillati > Actinomycetota > Actinomycetes > Mycobacteriales > Nocardiaceae > Rhodococcus > Rhodococcus sp. IC4_135. The sequence continues at coordinate 249,123 of NZ_JAAOLG010000007.1, read as the reverse complement.
CTCGACCGTCATCGGCTTCGGACGTGCGATGTCGCCGTAGAGAATCGGCGGACGCGTGCAACGAGATCCGTAGGCCTGAACCCAACCGTTGTGCGTGAAGGCATAGCCCTCGAGCAGTTCGGCGAAGTACTGGACCATGTCGTTGCGCTCGTGCTCGCCGTGCACGAAAACATCGAGACCGATGTCCTCTTGCAGACGGATTGTGCGCTCGATCTCTTCCTGGATGCGCTTGTAGTAGTCGTCCCACTCCAAACGGCCCTGGCCGAGCTCGTAACGAGCCTGGCGAATCGCGTCGGTCTGCGGGAACGAACCCAGTGTCTGGGCCGGAACCAAAGGCAGGTTCAACCGTTCCTGCTGAGCTTTACGACGCTCCTCGTACGGTGCGCGCACACGATCTTCGGGCTTGATCGCATTGACCCGAGCACGGACAGCGTGCTTGAGCTTGAAGTGCACCTTCGTCGGACGCTTACGCCACTTGTCCGAAGGACCTTCGGTGAGCGCCTTCGCCAGTGAGACGACCTCGCCGACCTTCTGCTTCGCAAAAGCCAGACGGTCTGCAACGTCTCCCGGAATGTCGTACTCGGAGAGCACGTCGTACGGCACATGTAGCAGCGACGACGACGTGGAGACGACGAGGTCGGGTACAACGTCCTTGAGTTCGTTCAGGTACGTCAAGGTGTTGAACCGGTCCACGCGCCAGACGTTGCGACCGTCGACGACGCCCGCGTAGATGCGCTTGCGCTTGATGTTCGGCACCGCGGCCAGTTCCTCGGCCGTGATCTTGCCGTGCACCAAGTCCAGACCGAAGGCCTCGATCTTGGTGGGCGCCAAGATATTGAGGGCTTCGCCGAACTTGCCGTACGGACCGGTCACCAACAGACGCGGGCGCAGTGGGGCCGTCGACAGCTTCTCGTATGCACGCCCCAGAGCGGCGAGCTCCTCGGCGGTGCGGTCCTCGGTCACCGAAGGCTCGTCCAACTGAACACAGGTGGCACCGGCCTTGGCGAGCTGCTCGAAGAGCTTCTCGTACTCGGGCAGAAGCGAGTCCAACAGGTCGAGTGGGGTGAAGTTCGGATCGGACTTCTCGGTGGCCGGCCCGACCTTCGAGAGCAGGAGCAGCGAAACCGGTCCCATGATGACGGGGCGCAATTCGATGCCGCGCGCCTTCGCGCGATCGAACTCGTCGAGAAGTGCCTCCGAGTTGAGCGAGAACACGGTGTTCGCGTCGATCTCGGGCTGACGGTAGTAGTAGTTCGTGCCGAAGAAGCGCACCAGCTCGAGAGGCGGGAAGTCCGGACGACCGCGTGCCATCGTGAAGTAGAAATCGAGCGGCTCGAGGGCGCCCTCGAGCGGCTTGAACCGCTCCGGCACGGCGCCGAAGAGCAGCGCGTTGTCGAGCACGTGATCGTAGAAGGAGAAAGTGTTGCCCGGAACCTGGCTCAATCCCGTCGCAGCCAATTCACTCCAGGTCGATTCCTGGAGTTCCTTGGCGACCGCGAGAAGTGCGTCCTTGTCCGAAGTGCCGTGCCAGTAGGACTCGAGGGCGCGCTTGAGCTCACGGCGCGGCCCGATGCGCGGATACCCCAGGACGCTGGAGCCGAATGCTGCAGTGCTGCTGGACATGCGGTCGACCTTTCTAACCGAGGGGCGCGAGCGCCCTGTGCGCGCTTATGGAGTCTCTACACTCCACAAACGCGCACAGGGGGCTGTGGGCCTTAGCTTGCCTGCTTGGTGGAGCGACCGTTGTCGGCGTATTCGTAGAAGCCCGCGCCGGACTTCTTGCCGGTCAATCCGGCTTCGACCATACGCAGGAGCAGCGGCGGAGCGGAGTACAGCGGCTCCTTGAACTCTTCGTACATTGAGTCGGCGATGGACTTGACGGTGTCGAGTCCGACCAGGTCGGTCAGAGCCAGCGGGCCCATGGGGTGCGCGAGGCCGAGAACGGTTGCCTTGTCGATGTCTTCCTTGGTCGCGAATCCCGACTCGACCATGCGGATCGCCGAGAGCAGGTACGGCACCAGGAGTGCATTGACGACGAAGCCGGAGCGGTCGGCACTGCGGACGACCTGCTTGCCGAGGATGTCGCTGGCGAAAGCCTCGGCGCGCTGCGAGACGGAGGCACTGGTCTTGAGCGTCGTCACCAATTCGACGAGCGGCAGAACCGGAACCGGGTTGAAGAAGTGCATACCGATGACTCGCTCGGGACGCTTGGTCGAGATGCCGAGCTTCATGATCGGGATCGACGACGTGTTGGACGCGAGAACCGCATCCGGGTCCGTCACGACCGCGTCGAGCTCGGCGAAGATTTCGCTCTTGATCTTCTCGTCTTCGACGACGGCCTCCACGACGAGCTGGCGGTCCGCGAAATCTCCCAGATCGGAGGTGAAACGCAGACGCCATGCGGCCTGCTCACGCTCACGTTCTGTGATCTTTCCGCTGCTCACGCCGCGGTCGAGCGAACGCAGGATGCGTGAACGCCCGGCTGCTGCAAGCTCGCGAGTCTGCTCGAAGACCAGAACATCGACATGTGCGCGGGCGCACACCTCGGCGATTCCGGCACCCATGATTCCGGCGCCGATAACGCCGACGCGCTGAATTTTTTCGCTGGTCACGTCAGCTCCTTGTTTGTCTCGTGGAGTTTGTCTGGTGAAGGTGTTGCAAGAGAAGCACTTCGAACTGCGTCGACGCTGGTGGCCGACGCAATCGGAACTGCCCTGAAGACGAATGAAGTAGTGCGGTGATACAAGCAGGGGAGAGACCCGAAGCCGAGCCTCTCCCCCACCCGAAGTCAGTTCTTAGTGGAACTGTCCCTCTTCGGTGGAGCCCTTGAGAGCTGCCGTCGAGGTGTTGGGGTCAACGGTAGTGGCGATGGTGTCGAAGTAGCCAGCGCCAACCTCACGCTGGTGCTTGATGGCGGTGAAGCCACGCTCTTCGGCAGCCTTGAACTCGCGCTCCTGCAGGTCGACGAATGCCGTCATGCCTTCGCGGGCGTAGCCGTAGGCCAGGTCGAACATGCCGTAGTTGAGCGAGTGGAAGCCGGCCAGCGTGATGAACTGGAACTTGAAGCCCATTGCGCCGAGCTCCTTCTGGAACTTCGCGATGGTCGCGTCGTCCAGGTGCGCCTTCCAGTTGAAGGAAGGGGAGCAGTTGTAGGCCAGGAGCTGGTCCGGGAATTCGCTGCGAACGGACTCGGCGAACTTCTTTGCAACCTCGAGATCCGGCACGCCGGTCTCCATCCAGATGAGGTCTGCGTACGGTGCGTAAGCCTTGGCGCGAGCGATGCAGGGCTCGATGCCGTTCTTGACGCCGTAGAAGCCTTCAGCCGTGCGGGTTCCGTCGAGGAACGGGCGGTCACGCTCGTCCACGTCGGAGGTGATGAGGGTTGCAGCCTCAGCGTCGGTGCGGGCGATGATGACGGACGGAACGTCCGCAACGTCGGAAGCCAGGCGAGCCGAGGTCAGGGTACGGATGTGCTGCTGCGTGGGGATGAGCACCTTGCCGCCGAGGTGGCCGCACTTCTTCTCCGAAGCGAGCTGATCCTCCCAGTGGACACCGGCAGCGCCGGCGCCGATCATGGCCTTCTGGAGCTCGTAAGCGTTGAGAGCGCCACCGAAGCCTGCTTCGGCGTCGGCAACGATCGGAGCGAGCCAGTTGCTGACGGAGGTGTCACCCTCGGTCTTGGCGATCTCGTCGGCGCGCAGCAGTGCGTTGTTGATGCGACGAACGACGGTCGGAACCGAGTTGGCCGGGTAGAGGCTCTGGTCCGGGTACGTGTGGCCCGAGAGGTTAGCGTCGCCGGCAACCTGCCAACCGGAGAGGTAGATGGCCTTCAGGCCGGCGCGAACCTGCTGCACAGCCATGTTGCCGGTAAGTGCACCGAGGGAGTTGATGTAGTCCTCGTTGTTCACGAGATCCCACAGGATCTCGGATCCGCGACGAGCGAGGGTCTGCTCCTCGACGACGGTGCCCTGGAGCTTGACGACCTGATCGGCCGTGTAGTTACGAGTAACGCCCTTCCAGCGAGGGTTGGTGTCCCAATCCTGCTGGAGCTCAGCTGCGGTCTTCGGGGTGCCGGTGGTCGACATCAAGACTCCATCTCTTTGATCTGCTGGTCCGGCCTGTTGTGAGCAGTACGTGCGTACTACTTCACATACTTGCCAGGCCCTTCTTGTGTACTTACCGAGAATGGCACATCGAAAAAGTGCCGTCTACCTGTTGCTAATGCCAATCTTCGCTACCTTTTCAACCCACTTTGCTAAGTCTGTGAAGATTCCTACACCATCGACACTGCCCAATCGGACAGGTTCCGTACTCGCGAGTAGCAAAGAAACCGCAGGCTGTGAACGAAATGCACACAACTCCGCCGCTTGCGAATTCCGGCAGTTCACGCGGCACTCGGAACAGGCCCGTCCGCTACTTCGGAGCCAACTTCACTACCTGCAAGTGACCGCAATCACTCCGCGTCACCAGCCCTCACTCGGACAATTCCGGGAACTACCCCTCGGAAAGCCACAGACAACCCGTTCGCCAGCCATATGCTGTCGAACCATGACTTGTCGTTCGACGCCCTCGACACCACCGACCGGGCGATAAAGCTGTGTCGAACAACTACCAGCAGCCATCGAACAACCAGGCATGGTCGCAATCCGGTCCGCAACCGCCGCAGTTGGGATATCGAGCCGCCCCACAGTCCTATCCCCCACCGCAAGGGTTCCCACCAGGCCCACCGCGTGGGAACCCTCCGCCACGGCGACCCGGCTGGGTGATTCCGCTAGCTGTCATCGGCGTCGTCACAGTGTTGGTGCTCTTCGGCGGGCTTGCATGGGTTCTCTGGCCGAAGGACGTTCCCAGCTCTGCCGCCGGTGGCGCCGCCCACACCACCGCCGCCACGAACACACCCGGCACCACGACAACCGCTCCCAGCACGACATCCCCGACGACCACACACGCCGCGAACTTCCCGGCAGGTGCGTCCGCCTGCCCCGGTGGGCAGGCGGCCGGAAGTTACAAGGAGTCCGCGACCAGTGGTGGCAAAACTTCGTGCGAGTTCGCCGAGGCAGTTCGGATGGCCTACGGAAACTCCGGTGCCGCGGGTACATCCAGGACCGTGTCCGCACGTAGTCCGGTGACCGGCAAGGAGTACACGATGGCGTGCAAGGCGGCCTCCGGCATCGTCACCTGCACCGGCGGTGACAACGCGGTTGTGTACTTGCGCTGACTGCCCGCTACCAAGAAGGTTCTGAATCCACAAATACACCTCGAACAGGAGTCCAACTTCATGCCCTCAATCGAAGAAGCCGTCGCGAGCAAATATCACGTGCGCGAACCTGATTTGGCACAGCAGCAAGAACAGCAGCATCGGGATTTCTTGAGCCAGTTCCCCCGAAGTCGTTGGCGTGAATTGACACTCGACGACTACGCACTGGGGACCGAATCAAGCACCGATGGATACTCTTACGCTCTCGAGTGGGGAACAACAGTCCTGGGCAGCATCAAAGGCGGCAGCGCGCTGAAACATGTCATCTACTTCAAACGAAAGACGTCGGAGTGGCACTTTCCCGCCGACTTCGATGACATCGGAGGTGCGTGGGATGCGCTTCATGCTTCGTTTCTTGAGATGTTGGACATGGCTGATCACGGCCGATGGAATGACATCGGACAAATCCCAACCCTGAATCGCGCGAAGACAGTTCGGCTGAAAACACTTTTCCTGTACTTTCCCGACCAAGTACTGCCCGTCTACAGCCATAACCACCTCAGCTATTTCGCCCGCGAACTCGGAATCGAAGGCGACACAGACCCTCTGGTCGTGAATCGAAGAATTCTCGCCGAACTTCGGACGATCGAGGGGTTGGAGTCCGCAGATACCAGAGATCTCGGACAGTTCCTCTACGCATGGGCAACACCTCCGGGATGGATTGCCGCCCGGTATTGGAAGATCGCTCCTGGTCACAACGCTGACAGGTGGGCCGAATGCCTTGAAGGTGGTTACATCTGTGTGGGCTGGGATGAGATCGGCGATCTATCGCTATTCGACTCGGTCGAGGATTTCCGTCACGCGTTCGCCGAAACCTACTCCGATCGCTACAACGGCAACAAATCGAAACTGACGTTGAAGGCCAGAGAACTTTACCAACTGACCGAAATACGTGCGGGAGACAAGATCGTCGCCAACAATGGTGTTAGCGAAGTGCTGGCGATTGGAACCGTATTGGATTCAACCTACCAATGGCAACCCAACCGCCCGGACTATCGACACACGATTGCTGTCGATTGGGATGAGTCGCTCGCTACAAGGCTTGATCCTCCTGAACGATCATGGGGCACAGTCACGATCAAGTCGGTCACCCCCAAGTTGCAGTCGCGGATCCTGAACCCGGTCGCCCACGATCTGTCGGACAAGGAGGTCGAAGTCCTCCCGATCGATCCTGCTCAGGAGGCCTTGTACCGAACATGGATGTCAGTACTCGAACGCAAGAAACAGATCATCTTCTACGGGCCGCCCGGCACGGGAAAAACCCGTGCGGCGAAAGGGTTTTCCCAATGGATTCTCAACCAGCAGTTTGCGTCGCCCGACGCAGATACAGATGACTGGATGGAAGCCACTTATGACACCAGCAAGGCTTGGTGGGTCACAGCGAATCCCGAACGCTACTCTTGGAAGAGCATGTTCGACGAGGGTTGGGTCGACTTTTCACGCGGAGAGAAGAAAAAACATTTCAGTCAGATCGATACCGGAGATGTCGTGGTCTGCTATGAGGCCGCACCGACTCAGCGAATAGTCGCACTGGCTCGAGTAGTCTCAGTCAACGACGACCTCGACGATCCAAATCCTCTGATGCTCAAGCCAATTCGAAGACTCCCACGCGGACCGCATTGGAAGACCATCAAGTCGGACTCCGTCCTGGCAGATTCTGAACCGGTTCAAATCAGCGCCTCTGGTACCCTATTTGCACTCGAACCTGGGCAGTTCCGCCGTATCCTCGAACTTTCCGGCGTCATCGATGAATACCTCGGCCAACCCGCCGACGACATCGCGCCATATTTGACTCAGGTTACTTTCCACGCGTCCTACTCGTACGAAGAGTTCATCGAGGGATACCGCCCAGTCGAAACAAGTGGAGGTCTGGCACTCGGACTACGCGACGGTATCGTCAAACGAATTGCTTCGACCGCGGTCGCGGAACCGGACGGCGTGTACGTCCTGCTGATCGATGAGATCAATCGCGCAAACATACCACGCGTCTTCGGAGAACTCATGACGGTAATCGAGGCGGACAAGCGCGGAAACCCGGTCAAACTGCCGGCGAGTGGCGATCTGCTTCGCATACCGAAGAACTTGCACTTGATAGGAACAATGAATACCGCGGATCGCAGTATTCGTAACCTGGACAGCGCCCTGCGACGGAGGTTCGGGTTCATCGAATTGCTGCCCGATGTAAGCGTTCTCGAAGGGGCGGTCATCGACGGACTGGAACTCGATTTCTTTCTGTCGGAGATGAATACACGAATAGTCAACAGCGTCGGTCGCGAACATCAAATAGGGCAGTCGTACTTCTTGCTCGACAGTGAACCAATCACCACCGCGGCACAATTCGCAGAAATCATGAGAATGGAAATAATTCCCCTCCTGCAAGAGATCGTATTCGACGACTACTCCAAGCTCGCCGAGTACCTTGGCCCCGAGATCGTTGATGCAGCGAACCAAAGTTTGATTTCGATTGAGGACGACGTCATTTTGATCTCTGCACTTATCAAGGCATACCGCGTCGAGTTTGGTGACCATCGGTGACAGCCGTCGAACTCCGGGAATTTCAGACGGAAATCGTGTCGGCACCCGCTCCGCCTCCCCATATAAGAGAGGCCATCTCCCGCGACTTGGCGGGTCGTATCGATCTGCAGTGGCTCACCGATGATCTCCTACGGATCACAGCGACGTCGTGGGTCGGAGTTGCACGACTACCCAGAGGCCCAAGCATCCGTGTCCGGCCAAAATTGGCCGGTTCCGACCTGAACGTCATCACGATGATCGGTGCAACCGGAGATATCCGGATCGACGATATGCCCACAATTCACCAACATGTCGACACGACGACCGGTGACAGCGCTGTCGAACTAATATGTCAGTTATTGGTATCCGCTGCGCACGATGTGATGAAGCGGGGAGTAGTCCGGGACTATCGCGCTGCGGGAGATGACTTAGCCGTGATGCGGGGACGACTCGACCTGAACCGACAAGTCTCGAGACATTTCTTGCGCGTCGATCGATTGGCGTGCCGCTACGAAGAATTCGACTACGACACCACTGAAAACCGGATTGTAACGACCGCACTCCGCATCGTGGGACAGCTGACTTCAAACGCGAATCTCCGTCGGCGTGCGTCGATTCTGTTCGAAACCTTCAACGCGATGGCACCCACCCCCTTTACGTATACGCCTTCGATCAGGAACTCGATGACATACCACCGCGGAAATGAACACTATCGGAGTGCTCACGTGTGGGCTCTGGCCTTGTTCGACAGCATCTCGATCAACAAGCCATTCGATGATGCTGGTGACCGCGCAACGGCGTTCATGATCGACATGAACCAACTGTTCGAGAAGTTTGTTGGATGGCTACTTGGTCAGATGATTACCGATCAGATCACGCAGATTCGTGCTCAACGTGTCAATCGATCGGTTTTGTACAGTGGCGACCGACCGTGGGGCACAATTCGGCCCGACTACGTAGTCACCCGGAACGGAATGCGCAGTGCGATCGATGCCAAGTACAAACTGTACGACCGAAAATCTCCGAGCGCGGCCGACGTCTATCAATTACTGATTTACTCGCAGGCCTATCGCGGAACCGAAGGTCGCCCCCACTCCATCCTGATCTATCCATCGGAAGACCGCGTCAGTGATTTCCGGGTGGACCTGAAACCCGAAGGCTCGATATTGGGCTCGGTATCCACAGTCGGTATCCCACTCGCTGAACTTGTGCAGGCTGTTCGATCTGGATTCCCACTTGCTTCAACCACGACCGCGTCCGCGCTGCGGCGCCTACTTGGTCTCGATCCAGATATCGGCGTTCATCGAATTGAAGAACACGGCACCGGACAAAGACATGCGGGTACGGCGATGCTCCGATAGCGTGACCGCATGCCTCTGTACGAGTTTCGCTGTACCGGCTGCGGCCCGCTCGAGCGGTCGTTCGCGATGGCCGAAGTGCCCCAGTCGATTACTTGCCCCCAGTGCAGTCTCGAGTCCAAGCGGGTGGTCTCGTCTCCCCGGTTGAGTCACGCGTCGTCGGCCGCGATGGGTCTACTGGACAGCACTGCCCGATCAGCGCACGAGCCTGCCGTGGTCAGTGGGTCACTACCGGGCCGCGGCCAGCGATCTGCCCCGACGACGTCCAATCCGTTGCACCGCAAGCTACCTCGCCCCTGAGCGAAATCTTAGCGAGCCCCGATCCGACACGAAAGTCCTGCCGCCACGAGTTTTCCGTTTCGTCGAGAATGAGGAGTGCATATGCCTGAACTGCTGTTTCCACTCGATTCCGCCAAGAAATTCACCGACCAGGAAATCGTCGGCCACAATCGGTGGCACCCGGACATCCCCGCGGCGGTGACGGTGAAACCCGGCGACTCGTTTCGTGTCCATTGCCGCGAATGGTTCGACGGCGCCATCCACAACGACGACTCGGCTGACGACATTCTCAATGCACCGCTGACGACTGTCCACACGCTGTCCGGCCCCTTTGCCGTCGAAGGCGCAAAGCCCGGCGACCTCTTGATCGTCGATATCTTGGACATCGGGCCTATCCCCCAAGAGGATTCGGGTCCGTTGGCCGGTCAAGGCTGGGGTTACACCGGCATCTTCCCACGGAACAACGGCGGCGGCTTCCTCACCGAACAGTTCCCCGACGCGTACAAGGCCGTCTGGGACTTCTCCGGGCAAACGGCGACGTCGCGCCACATTCCGCACGTCTCGTTCACGGGCATCGTCCACCCAGGACTCATGGGCACGGCCCCGTCGGCAGCGTTGCTCGCCAAGTGGAATGCCCGCGAGGGAGCCCTCATTGCCACCGATCCCAATCGGGTTCCCCCGCTTGCACTTCCGCCCGAGCCCCGTGATGCAGTACTGGGTACCTTGACCGGCGACGAGTACACACGCGTGGCCGGCGAGGCGGCCCGCACCGCTCCCCCGCGCGAGAACGGCGGAAACCAGGACATCAAGAACCTCACCAAGGGCAGCCGAATCTTCTATCCGGTATTCGTGGACGGTGCGAATCTGTCGGTCGGCGATCTTCACTTCTCCCAGGGCGACGGTGAGATCACATTCTGCGGCGCCATCGAAATGGGCGGCTTCATCGATCTTCGTGTGGACATCATCAAAGGCGGCATGGATACCTACGGCGTTTCCGAGAACGCCATCTTCATGCCGGGAAACACGGATCCGCAGTATTCCGAGTGGCTTGCGTTCTCGGGCACTTCCGTCACGCTCGACGGCGAGCAGAAGTACCTGGATTCACATCTGTCGTACCAGCGTGCGTGCCTGCATGCGATCGAGTACCTGACCAAGTTCGGGTACGCGCCCGAGCAGGCGTACCTGCTGCTGGGTGCGGCGCCGATCGAGGGCCGTCTGTCGGGCGTCGTGGATATCCCGAACTCGTGTTCGACGGTGTATCTCCCGACTGCGATCTTCGACTTCCCCCTCGCTCCGTCTTCGAGCGGACCGTTCCAGATCGATCCCGGAATCGGCGCCCCGCGTTCGGAGAACAAGGTTTAGGCCTCCGGCCCGTGAGTGGTTAAGGAGTGCCAGGACTCCTTAACCACTCACGGGGGCGGAGCCCCTGTGCGAAGTCTGCGAACCCACCTTTGCGAAGCCGGACCGTCACTCGTATCCTGGGGAAATGTCGAAAACCTTTGTCGGTGTCCGGCTCCGCCAACTGCGGACCGAGCGCGGGTTGAGCCAGGCTTCGCTGGCCAAGACGCTGGAGATCTCGGCAAGCTATCTCAATCAGATCGAGCACGACGTACGGCCACTCACAGTGCCGGTCCTCCTGCGAATCAGTGAAGTGTTCGGAGTCGACACCACCTTCTTCTCCCCGCAGGACGACACACGTTTGATCGCAGAAATGCGCGAGGTCGCTCTCGATCAGGAGATGGGCATCGACGCCGACGCCCACGAAATCGCGGAGATGGTCTCCACCCACCCCGGCCTCGCCAAGGCGATGGTGAACATGCATCGCCGCTTCCGCAACACGACGGCGCAGCTCGCCGCAGCGACGGAGGACCGATTCTCGGACGGCAGCGGCAGCGGTTCGATCACCATGCCGCACGAGGAAGTGCGCGACTACTTCTATCAGCGGCAGAACTACATTCACGATCTCGACACCGCGGCCGAAGAACTCACTGCCCGGATGCGCTTTCACCGCGGCGACGTCGCCGGCGAGATCGCCAGACGCCTCGAGACCGTCCACGGCGTGCAGATCGTTCGACGAGTCGACCTGGGCGAGAACATACTTCATCGATACGACCCGGACACCAGAGTCCTGGAAATCTCCGCGAGGCTCTCCGGCGGGCAACAGGTCTTCAAGTTTGCGACCGAACTCGCCTACCTCGAGCACGGCGACCTGCTCGACTCGTTGGTGGCCGAGGGCAACTTCACCAGCGAAGCGTCGGTCTCCCTGGCGCGACTTGGATTGGCCAACTACTTCGCGGCGGCCACCGTGCTCCCCTACAGCCAGTTCCACGACGTCGCCGAGGACTTCCGGTACGACATCGAGCGCATGTCCGCCTTCTATTCCGCGAGCTACGAGACGATCTGCCACCGCCTCTCGACCCTGCAACGCCCCAAACTTCGCGGGGTTCCGTTCATGTTCGTACGTGTCGACCGTGCCGGAAACATGTCGAAGCGTCAGTCCGCCACCGGCTTCCACTTCTCCACCAGCGGGGGCACGTGCCCGCTGTGGAACGTCTACGAGACGTTCTCCTATCCGGGCAAGATCATGCCCCAGATCGCACAGATGCCCGACGGCCGCCGATACCTCTGGGTTGCGCGCACGGTCGAACGTCGAGCGGCTCGATACGGACAGCCCGCAAAGATCTTCGCCATCGGATTGGGATGCGAGATTCGACACGCGCACCGACTCGTCTACAGCGACGGTCTGGATCTGGACGAGTCGAATCCGGGAACGCCGATCGGCTCGGGCTGCCGCGTCTGCGAACGCCTCAACTGTCCGCAGCGTGCCTTCCCTCCGTTGGGCAAGGACCTCGACATCAGCGAGCACCGGAGTTCGATTTCGCCTTACGTGATTCGCTGAGCGCGCTACCGCACGTGGTTGCGAAGGAACGCGACTGTGCGATCGAACGCGATCATCCCGTCCACGGTATCGAGGTCGAACTGATATTCGTGGTCCAGCGCAGGCTCGTGATCGTCGGGGTAGAACAGTGCGTCGACTTCGACGCCGAGATCGGCGAGCCGTTGCGCCATGGGTTTCGACTGACTGGCGGTCAGCGGGTCGATGTTTCCGCCGGTGATGAACGTCGCGGGAAAGGTCGAGGTCACATGCCCCAGTGTCGACATCTGACCCACTGCAGTCGACCCGTCGAAGTCCCTCGTTCCGAGGTATCCCCACAACGATTGCTTGTCGACGCCCCAACCGAGGTACTTCCCCTGTGACAGCAGCGGTTTCAGATCGAACACCCCGCAGTCGAGGACGACTCCACGTATCTGTTCGGGGCGTAGTGCCGGTTCAATCCCCATCTGCGACGCGTAGTCAGGGCTGGTCATGACGGTAGCCAACTGACTGGACAATTGCGCGCCTGCCGAATCTCCCGCAAGGAAGAGATTGTTCGAATCGACATGCAGCCTGTCCGAATTGCTCGAGAGATATCGATACGCGTCGTTCAGCTGATTCACGGCGGTGGGGTAATACGCATTCGGCCCCAGTGAGTAGTCCACCGAAACTACGGTGAACCCTTGATCTGCCAGCAGTTTGTAGTAACCGGACGCATCGGTTCGCGAACCTGAAATCCAGCCACCGCCGTGTACCCAGATCACCGTCGGCAGCGGTGAAGTGGACTCCGACGGGTAGTACACGTCGAGTTGCGCATCGTCGTCGCCGTCGCGATACGACTGTTCGAGGACCGAGACGATTCCTGATGGCGCGTGCCTGTCGAGTTGTGCGTGAGTCGCTTCGGAGCCACCCGCCGACATCCACCGTACGAGGAGAACTCCTGGCCACGGACTGACGAGTGCCGCGGTTACCCCGGACAGCAGAATGACGACGAATACCGCAGCGATTCCGACAATGCGCCTTCGCCGTCTGTCGGGGGAAGACGCGCGCACAACAACTCCTGGGGTCGGATCGGATTCACCCAGGCTAGACCAAAAGGACTAGTCGAGAATTACGCGGCAACACACCCGCGGCGCTTTGTCTGAAATGACCATTTCTTTAGCGTCTCAGCATCATCCGACAACTAGCTGGTATGTGCGTCGAGAAACTGAACCGTGCGATCGAGTGCAGTGAGACCGTCGGCATTGTCCAGATCGAACTGATACTCGTGACCGAGCGCCGGAACGTGATCGGCCGGATAGAACAGTGTGTCGACCCCAACTCCCAACCCCGTCAATTTGTCAGCCAACGGTTTCGACTGAGAATCTGTCAAAGGATCCGCGTTGCCGCCGCTGACTTAGACAGGCGGAAATCGATCGGTGACGTAGTTCAAGGTCGACATCTGATCCGCCGCTTCGGTACTCATGAAGTCGCGCACCCCGGTATACGCCCAGAGGGACCGATCAACTCCCCAGCCGATGATGCCTGGCCCGCCGACCATATTCCCGACGTCGTAGATGCCACAGTTGAGGACTACTCCGCGCAACTGATCCGGCCGCAGCGACGGGTTCACGCCCACACGGTCCGCATACGCGGGATCAGTGATGAGAGCGGCGAGCTGACTCGAGAGTTGTGCTCCCGCAGAATCACCGGCGAGAACAATCTTCGTCGGATCAACATGCAGTCGTTCCGCATTCGCGACGACGTACGCGTGAGCGTCGTTGAGCTGCCGCACTGCAGTCGGATAGTGGTGCTCGGGTCCGAGTGAGTAGTCCAGGGACACAACGGTGTAACCGCGAGAGGCCAGCAACTCATAGTACGGCGCGTAGTTGGACTTGCTTCCCGAGATCCAGGCACCGCCATGAGTCCAGATCACCGTAGGCAATGCGGTCGTCGTCGCCGCGGGAAAGTAGACATCCAGGTATGCGTCGTCGTCATCGGCGCGGTACTGCTGGTCCTTGATCGAGTCGACACCATCCGGAGCGTGCTTCTCCAGCGCCTCGGTGACTTTCACGGCGTCGCGATCGAAGACCCAGCGCACGGTGAGCGCGCCGGGTCTCGGGCTCAGTACAAAGGCCAGAACCACGGCGCCGACAAGGCCGATCACGATCCCGAGTGTCCACAGTGCTCGCTTGCGCCATCGGTGCGGTGAAGGATTCGTCATCGGGTTTCCCTCACTCTCGGCACAATGTCCGGATCAGCCTAGCGCGAAGCCGATACCGCCAAAGCGCGATCAGCCGAGTTCAGCGATCCGCCGCTGCGCGAGTGCCTTGACTTCGCCCTTGGCTACTTTGCCGCCTGCCGCCATCGGCAATTCGGCGACCGTCATCACGTACTCGGGTATGTACTCGCGGGTCACTCCTCGGCTCTGCAGCCAGGCGGTCAGGTCCTCCGAACTCAGATCGTCATCGGCGGATACGACGACCGCACAGACCTTCTCACCGAACAGCGGATCGTCGACTCCGACCACGGCAACCAGTTCCACCGAAGGGTGCGCGCGCACGTACTCCTCGACTTCGACCGCGGAGATGTTCTTGCCGCCTCGAATGATAATGTCGGCCTTGCGCCCCACCACCCGCACCCGCCCGGTCTCGTCGATCTCGACGATGTCGCCGAGAAGCATCCAACCGTCGTCGGTGTACAACTCGTCGTTTGCATCGACGTCGCCCCAATAACCCTGGCACATCAGCGGGCCGTTGACCGCAGGCTGACCGCGACGGACCGAGCCGGTCACTTCCTTTGCTGCATCGTCGAATACACGAACTTGCATGCGATCGATGACGTGGCCGCACGTCTTCAGTCGGGTATCGGAACCGTCCGAAACCGTCGTCACCGAGACGGCGCCGGTTTCGTTTGATCCGTAGAACTGCAGGACAGCCGCTCCGGTACGTTGTTCGAAGGCCAGTGCCTCCGAATACGGCACGGCTTCACCACCGGTGAACATGAAACGAAGTGACGAGAGATCGGCGGATTCCGCGGCCTCCGAACGCAACAGCATCTTGAATTGTGTACTCACACAATTCAAAGCGGTCACCCGCTCGCGCTCGATCAACTCGATCATCACCGAAACGTCGAAGCGCTCCATGACGACATTGCGAGCACCGAGTAGCGCCGGCAGGAAATGCGAAGTCCAGAGACCGAATCCGAAAGGTGCCGGAACCGCGCCGAGGAACACCTCATCCGGACCGATCGCCGCCGCCTCGGCGGCAATCTCGGAGAAACCAACCCAACGATCCTCGGTTTGTGTGACCAGTTTGGGCAGGCCCGTCGTGCCGGAGGTCGAGTTCAGCATCGAAACGGCTGACGTGACAAAACACGGACTGGTTGCGGGGAACTGCTTTAGCTCGACCGGCAACGAGGTGAGTTCGCCGTGTGCGCTCACGCGTTCGAAACTCACGTCGGCGCGTTCGTCGGCGAAGACGACGTCCAGTCCGGGATGCTCTGCCCGCAGACTCGCGACGAGTTCGGCGGTATCGACGCCTCGCAGCGTGCGAGTGGTGACGAGTACGGAGGCTTCCGAGCGGGCGATCAGATGAGAGATCTCGCGAATGCCCGAGCGCGAACCGATTCCGACGGCGACGCGGCCGGTACGAAATGCTGCGCAGAGAGCCGCATGGAATACAGCGGTGTCGGGGAGCAACACGGCTACATGTCCGTACCCCTCACCAGCTAGATCCAGCGCCGACGCGATCGCATCGGCAGCGGCGTCGTACTGTTTCCACGTCACCCTCGATTCCGGAGTAACGAAGGCGGTTTCGTCCGGGATGGTCTCAGACCAATGCCTGACCATTTCGCTGATGCTGACGCCGGCGAACCGGTCCGGATTCGTGGCGAATTCACCGACGGTGAAGTCGAGTGTCTTCGTTTCAAGCATGATCGTCGATCATCTCCCGTCGGCGCTGAGGACGCCCATCGATTGTTTGTACGCGTTGTCCAGTGTCGCTGCGGAATCGCATTCGCGGACGAGTTCGCCGCGCTGCATGACATATCCGCGGTCGACAACCGATTTCAGTGCAGTAAGTGCCGGTTCCGTCACGATGACGGTCACACCTTCGGCGGCCAGACCCCCGACCAGCGCTCGCAGCTCCGCGACGATTTTCGGTGCCAGTCCTGTCATCATCTCGTCGAGGAGCAGCACCTTCGGGGTTTCCAGAAGGGCCCGCCCCAGAACCAACATCTGCTGCTCACCACCGCTGAGGACCCCGGCATAACTCTCCGAGCGTTCACGCAGGATCGGGAACCTCTCGAAAGCTGTTTCCACGGCTTCGGCTTTCAATCCCAGCAGGTCTGCGCCGACGCGTAGGTTCTCGCGAACGGACATTCGCATGAACAGTTGCCTGCCTTGGGGAACGTAGGCAAATCCGCTGCGGACACGATCCAGTGCCGATAATTTCTGGATCTCTCGACCATCGAATCTGATTGTCCCGGTGGCGGGAACCGAGCCGTAGATGGATCCCGCCAAGCTGGTCTTGCCTGCACCGTTCGGTCCGACGATCGCCGTCACTTCTCCGGCGGGGGCGACAAGGGAGACTTCCCGGACGGCTACAGCGGATCCGTATCGAACTGTGACTCTGTCGAGTTCGAGCATGTCAGGCGCCTTCCTCGTATTCGGAACCGAAATAGACTTCTCGCATCGCGTCGCTGGCCAAGCACTCCTGCGGTGGTCCGTAGAACGCCACTGATCCGAAATTGAGCAGCACGATCTTGGTGGCGAGCGCCGCGATGAGATCGACGTTGTGATCGACCAGGACTACTCCTTTGCCCTGCGCGGCAATCGATCGCACGGCACCGGAGATGGCAGCGATGCCGTCGTGATCCGCGCCGGCAAACGGTTCGTCCAACAGGAGAACATCGGGTTCGGTCGCCATCGCCCGCGCCACCTCGACCAGACGCTGCGCGCCCAAACTGAGATCCCCGCAAGCACTCTCGACGTCGGTGACCGAGTATCGCGCAGCGATCTCCCGGGCCCGCTGCGCTGTCCGGTCCCAGTTCTCGAAAGGTCCTTTGATCGCCCACCACAGCGAGTGCAGCGGTGAGGTGATCTTGTGCCCGTACAGTCCCGGGATGATGTTGTCGACGGCGTCGAGTTCCGCCGCGAGCTGCGGATGTTGAAACGTGCGCGAGAGCCCTTGCCGTGCACGGCGCTCCGACGGCCCGGTCAAGGGAGCACCGGCGAGCGCGACGGTTCCGGAGTCTGCTTGCTGGGTGCCGAAGATGCAGTCCACGAGTGTGGTCTTGCCTGCCCCGTTCGGGCCGACCAGGCCGATCACCTCTCCCGGTCCGACGCTGAACGAGACATCGTCGACAGCGCGGACGCCGCCGTAGGACTTGTGGAGCCCGCTCACTTCGAGTAGCCGCGTCATCGATTGCCACGCTCCTTGTACAGACGGTTCATTCGACCGAGAACGTTCTGACTCCACCCGATCACCCCACCAGGCGCGACGATGAGGATCACCAGGACGGCTCCGGCAAGCAGGAGTTCGCCGCTTCCCTGGTAGCCGGGCATGTTCAGCGTCACGATCACCACGATCAACGCACCGAGCGGAGCACCCCACGCCGAACCGCGACCGCCGATGATCGGCATGAAGATTGCAAGGAAAACAATACTGAGAGTGAAGGTTTCAGGGGTGACAGCTTGCACCGACACGGTGAACAGCGATCCGCCGGTCGACGCGATCGCGGCACCGATCGCCAGCGCCACGACGGTCAGGTGCGCAGGATTGACGCCGGAAGACCGTGCGACATTGCGATTGTCGCGGGCAGCTTGCAACATCAGCCCCCACACCGATTTCCGGAGTCGATCGACAGCGACCGCGATCAGACACACGAACAAGATCGCGAACACGACCAATGCGTAGCGCGGTGGCTCCCAGCCGAACATCGTCACAGTCTCGACGCCCGAGATCCCGGCCGACCCGCCGGTGAAACTCGGCCCGTCGATCAACCAGTGCTCGAAAGCGATACCGAACAACAAGGTCACCGCGGCAAGGTAGAAGCCGGAGAGTTTCTGCGTTGCCAAGCTGAGGAGTACTGCAACCGCTGCAGCGGCGAGGGCGCCGAGAATCCATCCCCACCACATCGACAACCCGGTCCGAACCGAAATCAGCGCAACGGCATACGCGCCGATCGCCGCGTACGCGCTGTACGCCATCGACAATGATCCCGCGAGCACGAATGGCACGTACATTCCGAGTGCGATCAGCGAATACGTCGCAGCGAGGAACACCAGATCCTGCCGGTACAGACTCGGACCCATCCACAGAAGCACGGCGGCAACCACGGTTACGGTGATCAGCGCTTCTCGTGACACGGCGAGCATTCTCGTCCGGGAACCGCCGGCCGTAGTGGGCGGACGTGACGTCAGCGGACTGGTAGAAAGCGAGGCCATCAGACGCGAACCTTCCTCGAGAGCAAGCCTTCCGGACGGAAAGCGAAGAACACCAGGGCAATCAACAGAATGGCGGTTTGAGCAGCACTCGCACCGAAGTAGTACGGGGCGAATACCTGGACGACGCCCAACACCATTCCGCCGATCAGCGGAGCCCAACTCCGGCCGGTACCACCGATGACGAGTGCGATGAATGCCGTCAGCGTCCATGACAGACCGCTCGTGAACTGAACACCGGCCTTGGGAGCGAACAGAAGTCCGGCGACGGCGGCGATCACGCCCGCGAGGGTGAACGCGATGAGGCGAACCCGATCCACTGGCAAGCCCAGGACGCGGGCGGCATCCGGACTGTCGCCGACGGCGCGAAGCAGACGGCCCGACGTGGACCGGTTCAGCCACAGTCCGATACCGACGAAGATCGCTGCGGTACCGACGACGAGTACAACGGTCGAGCTGTCGACGGTGGCACCGAGCACCGATATCGGATCGAAGTCGAAGATCTTCTGCCCGGGAAGTGGTGTGCGGCCGAAGACGGTGCCGGCGAGCTGCTGGATCCCGAACAGTACTGCCGTCACCGCCACCAACGCCGGTAGTTCACCCCGACCCGAACGCTTCTGAACCTGTTTGACCACAAGCTTTTCCGTCAGGACCGACAGCGCCACCGCCACCGCGGTCCCCAGCGGCATGGCTATCCAGAGAGCGAGCCCGTAATTGATCGCGACCCAACTCGACGCCATGGCCGCAGCCATCGCGTACGGACCCATCGCAAAGTTGAAGAAGTCGGCGCCGACCACCACGAGATACATTCCGAGGGCTATCAGAGAGAAGAAGGCACCGATCTCGATGGCTGCGAGCCACAGTTGTGCATCTGTCATGTCAAGGCTCCTCGGTTATCCGCACGGGGGTTGGTAGGAATCCCACGGATGGGCCGGTTTGTTGTCCTCACCGAATTCGACGAGCACCAGTCCGCAGAGGCTGTCCGGCGCCAGGTGATCCTGAGGGGAAAACGACAGCGTCAATCCGTCCTGGCCGAAGCTCGCGGGAAGTGCCGAAACCTGTTGAAGAGCATCACGAACGGCCGTCCGATCTCGGTGGTCGCCGGCAATCTCGATGGCCTCGGCCAACATCATGACGGCGTCGTACGCCTGAGCGTCGTAGGCGGTCAGTTGATAATCAGACCCCTTCACCGCCTGCACCTTGCTACGCAGTTCGGCGGTTCTCGGGTTGTTCTCACTGAGCGAGCCCATGTACACCATGCCGCTCAACGCCTTCGGGTCTGCCAAAGCCCAAGATGCGGGTTGGTTTCCGATGGAAGCGAGTGAGAAGCGTTGCGTCTGCGGGGTGATCTTCGACAAGGTGTTGTGCGCGAGGATTTCGAAGTGCCCGCCGATACTGGCGACCAGAATCGCGTCCGGTTCGGTTTCCGCGAGACGTGAGACCTGTGCGGTGATGTCCGCGGCATCCACCGGCGCCTTTTCGACGCCCGTCACTCTCGCGCACTTCTCGAGCGCCGGCCGCAGGGTCTTGATGATTCCGTCGATGGATGCACTCGCGTCACCGAGAATTCCCAGAGACTTGTACCCCATCTTCTCGAAAGCCCCGCAGTACACCTGGGCGTACTGCTTCAAGGAGTTCGGAATCATGAACGAGTAGTCGTTGTCGGGCGCCGAGGCGAAGGCGTCGCTGAGAACGACCGGAGCGATCGCGGGAATCTTCGACTGCTGGAGAATCGACTTGGCCTGCAGCACCGACCCGCTGCCGGTGGCGAGGATGACCGCACTGGACCCGTGATCGACCAACTTCCGAATGATCGACGGGGTCTTGGTGGGACTGCTCTCGTCATTCTCGACAACCAATTCGACCTGCTTGCCGTTGATTCCGCCGGCCTGGTTGATCAGGTCGACGGTCATCCGCACGGTCTTTCCGGCGATCGTGCTGTACGACGCACCGGGCCCGGTGGAATCCTCGTCCAAACCGATGACGATGGTGTCTTCAGGAATGACACCGGCAGATGCGCACCCGCTCGCCCCGAGGACCACTGCCGCGCAGACGGCGATCGCCTTTCCGAGTCTCACATCGAACTCCCGTCCAAACTCTGCTTGGTAAATCAAACAAACGCTTGATTTACGAGTGTGGACAGAAATATGCACTGGGTCACACCGATAGTCAAAATGCGAACTACATGCGCACGAACTGCGGTGTTACGGCTTCTGCAGCTGCCGGATCGAGGAGCTGAGTTCGCGAATGACGGACTTCAATTCGTCGACATCCGAACGGAGTTCGGCAAGTTCAGAGTCGGGAGATTCGGTCTGCGCTTCCTTCTTCGCCGTGCGCCGCGCAATGCGTGCCACCGGCTCGCCGTCGACGGAACGTGCGGCAAAGCCGTCCAGGAACACAGAAATCAGATTGCGCTGCAGATCTTCGGCCAATTCGGAAAGCTGCGGGCGATACTGCGCGACGGTGGACCAGACGGATTCACGCAGGAGACGGTGAAACTGCTCGGGATCGATGTCTTCCCGAAACTCCCCGTCGGCAACTCCGCGCGTGATGGCCGATCGCCAGTAACTGTGTGCCTTCTGAACCAGAACGGTGATGGGCGCGTCTGCCGGCTGCGACGAAAGTATGGCTTCTCCCTGATACACCTCGGTGGCATACGGGTGATCGACCGCGGAGGCGAAAGACACCGAAACCATCGTGGCCAGGCGATCTCGGGCCGAACCTTCCGGCTCGATCGAGTCCTCGTACCGGACGTTGAGATCTTCGAGGAACCGGACGACGATCTCGTTGGCTATCGCGTCCTTGGAATCGAAGTAGTGATAGAGGCTGCCGGAAAGGATCCCGACTTCGTCGGCGATGTCTCGCACCGTCGTCGCGGCGATTCCCCGCTCACTGAACAGCTTGGCCGCATGAGCGAGTATTTCGTCCCGTCGGGTCGAGCGCACGAGAAGATCCTTCCGACGTTCCGATCGTCAAGCGAGTGCTTGATCAATTTCTCGTCGATGCTAACACCGCACCCTCTCTGACCTGCGGTGTGAGGTCCTGGATACCCAATCGAAACACCGGACACACACTTGTCACCGACAGTCATTCCACCGCAACAACTTCCACCTACTCTGTGCACTCGACGAATACAGCGTTGTATACGCACTCCGGATACAGATCTGTCAGAGCCATTGTCTGCCAGAGCCATCGACACGAAAGGCCCGTACATGCGAACCTTCTCGAAGCGCACCCTTGCCGCGCCGGCCGCTCTCGCCGCGCTGGGCTTGGTTCTCACCGGCTGCGGAAGCAAGGCAACAGACACCGCATCGGGAGATTCGACGGCTACGTCGTGCGTCGACACCTCGGGGGACACGATCAAGGTCGGTTCCCTGAATTCACTCTCGGGCACCATGGCCATCAGTGAAGTGACGGTCCGCGACTCCATCTCGTTGGCGGTGCAGGAGATCAACGATTCCGGCGGTGTGCTGGGCAAGAAGATCCAGATCGTGGCCGAGGACGGCGCGTCGGAGCCGACAGCGTTCGCCGAGAAGGCCGAGAAACTGATCAGCAGCGATTGCGTCGCAGCAGTTTTCGGTGGCTGGACCTCCTCGAGCCGCAAGGCCATGCTGCCCGTGTTCGAGGACAACAACTCGCTGCTCTACTACCCGGTCCAGTACGAGGGACTGGAAGATTCGAAGAACATCTTCTACACGGGTGCAACGACCAACCAGCAGATCATCCCGGCTCTGGATTACCTGAAGGAGAAGGGCGTCAAGTCGCTGTATCTGGTCGGCAGCGACTACGTGTTCCCGCAGACCGCCAACCGCATCATCAAGGCGTACGCGGCAGCAAACGGCATCGAGATCAAGGGCGAGGATTACACGCCTCTGGGTTCGACCGACTTCTCCACCATCGTGAACAAGGTCCGCACTGCCGACGCGGATGCCGTGTTCAACACACTCAACGGCGATTCCAACGTTGCGTTCTTCCGTGAATACTCGAATGTCGGCCTGAAGCCCGCCGACATGCCCGTCGTCTCCGTCTCCATTGCGGAGGAAGAGGTCGGCGGTATCGGAGTCCAGAACGTCGAAGGCCAGCTGACGGCGTGGAACTACTACCAGACCATCGACTCCCCTGAGAACAAGAAATTCGTCGCGGCGTACAAGGCGAAGTTCGGCCAGGACAAGCCGACGTCCGATCCGATGGAAGCGGCATACACCTCCGTCTACCTCTGGAAGAACACCGTCGAGAAGGCCAACTCGTTTGCGGTCAAGGATATTCAGGACAACGCCGACGGTGTGACTTTCCAAGCGCCCGAGGGACTCGTCACCATCGACGGCGACAACCACCACATCACCAAGACTGCTCGGATCGGCGAAATCCGTTCCGACGGACTGATCTACACGGTCTGGGATTCGGGACAGCCGATCGAGCCGGATCCGTACCTGAAGAACTACCCCTGGGCCGAGGGACTCGGCAGCTGATCGACGAAAGGCGGAATTGACGGAATCGACGAGTAGAGAGGTGGAGCGTCTGTCATGGATGTTGTGATCGGGCAGTTGTTCACGGGTTTGAGTATCGGATCGATTCTCCTGTTGGCAGCGTTGGGATTGTCTCTCACGTTCGGGCAGATGGGTGTCATCAACATGGCACACGGCGAGTTCATCATGGCCGGCTCGTACACCGCATACGTAGTGCAGCAGGTGATTTCGAATGCAACGGGATCGTTGATCATTTCTCTGCTCGTCGGTTTCGTCGTCGGCGGACTGATGGGTGTCGTGCTCGAAGTGGTCTTGGTATCGCGGATGTACCACCGCCCCCTCGACACTCTGTTGGTGACATTCGGCGTCGGATTGATCCTTCAGCAATTGGCACGAGACATCTTCGGGGCGCCGGCAGTCAATGTTTCAGCACCGACGTGGCTTTCGGGCGGAGTCGATATTTTCGGCGCGGTGGTACCGAAAACCCGCATCTTCATTCTGGTGTTGGCGATCGCAGCGGTGATCGCGCTTTCGGTCGCACTGAAGCAGTCGTCGATGGGTAGACGCATCCGGGCCGTCGTACAGAATCGCGATCTGGCCGAGACGAGCGGAATCTCTTCTCGTCGTACGGACATCACGACCTTCTTCCTCGGTTCCGGGCTCGCCGGAGTCGCGGGTGTGGCGTTGACGCTCATCGGTTCCACCAGCCCGACCATCGGCCAGTCGTATCTGATCGACGCCTTCCTGGTTGTTGTCGTCGGCGGTCTCGGTCAGATGAAGGGAGCCGTGATCGCAGCCTTCGCCCTCGGCATCTTGAACTCGTTCATCGAGTACTCGACGACGGCGTCGATCGCGAAGGTGATCGTGTTCGTCATCATCGTCGTCTTCCTTCAAGTTCGGCCACAGGGCCTGTTCGCAGTCAAGACGAGGAGCCTCGTATGAGCATCCTGAACAACTCCCGAATTCGGGTGTGGGGCGGTTTCGCACTCGCCGCAATCGTGCTGTTCGCCATCGCTCCGGCTGTGCTCTCGGACTTCAGACTGTCACTGTTGGCCAAATTCCTGTGCTTTGCGATAGTCGCTGTCGGCATCGGTTTGGCTTGGGGCAGAGGCGGAATGCTCACGCTCGGCCAGGGCGTGTTCTTCGGAATCGGCGCATACGTGATGGCGATGCACCTCAAGATCGCCGATGCCGAACTCAAGGGCGACGCGGTCCCGGACTTCATGTCCATCGCCGGCAAGACCGAACTTCCGGGATACTGGCAACCGTTCGCCTCGCCATTCGTGGCGATCTTCGCGATCCTTTTCCTGCCGGCCGCTGTTGCCTTTCTGCTCGGGCTCGGTGTGTTCAAGCGGAGAGTCAAGGGCGCGTACTTCGCGATCCTCTCGCAGGCACTCGCCGCGGCTTTCGCGATCCTCTTGATCGGCCAGCAGTCGATCGGTGGCAGCAACGGCCTCAACCGCTTTCGCACGTTCTTCGGTTTCAACCTCAATGATCCGGCGAACAAGCAGATGTTGTTCTTCATCGCCGCCGGAGTTCTTCTCGCATCGGTCGCCCTGATTCGCCAGCTGATGAACTCCCGATACGGCGAACTCCTCGTCGCCGTCCGCGATCAAGAGGAGCGCGTACGTTTCCTCGGATACGATCCGGCGAACATCAAACTGGTCGCCTACGTGACCGCGGCGTTCCTCGCCGGTATCGCCGGCGCGCTGTTCGTTCCGATCGTGGGCATCATCTCCCCCGCCGACGTCGGGATCGTCCCGTCAATCGCCTTCCTCATCGGGGTAGCGATCGGCGGCCGCGCAACGCTTCTCGGCCCGGTACTGGGTGCGATCGGCGTCGCGTGGGCACAGTCGACGTTCTCAGAGAAACTCCCTTCGGGATGGATCTACGCACAAGGGTTGATGTTCATCGTCGTTGTCGGGTTCTTCCCGGCAGGTGTGGCCGGACTGTTCGCCCTGATGCGCCACCGCAAGAAGCGTGAGACCCCGGCCGACCCACCGGTCAAGGTCTCCGAACCCCAACCAGTGGAGGTGTCGTCATGACCAACACAACCGCCACCAGCGAACCCACACCGGCACTGGGCGGCAACGCCGGAATGTCGTCCGAGTACCTCGAAGTACGGAATCTTTCGGTCAGCTTCGACGGTTTCAAGGCCGTCGACGGCGTCGACTTGACCCTCATGCAGGGCGACCTCAGGTTTCTCATCGGCCCGAACGGGGCTGGAAAGACAACGCTGGTCGACGCCATCACCGGACTCGTTCCCGCGACGGGTTCGATCACGAAGTCCGGCGAGCAGCTGCTCGGCAAGAAGGTTCACAAGATCGCCCGTCTCGGCGTCGGACGAACCTTCCAGACGGCAAGCGTCTTCGAAGAGCTCTCGGTACTGCAGAATCTCGATATCGCGGCCGGAGCCGGCCGATCACCGTGGAACCTGCTCAGAAAACGCAAAGGTGTGCTTCCCGAGATCGAAGAGGCTCTGGAGACAACTGGGTTGGAGCACCTCAGGAACACTGCCGCGGGCATCCTGGCGCACGGGCAGAAGCAGTGGCTCGAAATCGGAATGTTGTTGGTACAGAACTGTTCCGTGCTACTGCTCGACGAGCCCGTCGCAGGCATGAGTCTCGAGGAGCGCGAGGAGACCGGAAACCTTCTGCGGCGCATCGGCGGTGCGCGAACCGTCGTCGTGGTCGAGCACGACATGGACTTCATGCGATCCTTCGCCACGTCCGTCACAGTGCTCGCCGCTGGGAAAGTACTCGCCGAAGGAACTGTGGCGGAGGTCCAAGCCGACCCCAAGGTGCAAGAGGTCTACCTCGGCACAGCCGCTGCCGGAACAGATCTCGGCGCCGACACCGAACCGACCCCGGAGGACTGAATCATGCTCGAACTCGTCGACATCCGCGCCGGCTACGGACGTACCGAAGTGATCCACGGCGTTTCCCTGCTGGTTCCCAGCGACGGGGTTGCGGCAGTCATGGGCCACAACGGTGCGGGTAAAACCACCTTGCTACGCGCCGCCGTCGGACTGATCAAACCCACACGGGGAAAGGTACTTCTGAACGGTGAGGACATCACCGGATTACGGCCGAGCGCCCGCGTCGCTCGCGGACTCGCCTACGTACCCCAGGGTCAGCAGTCGTTCGGACAACTGACGACGGCCGAGAATCTTCGGGTGGTCGCCGACGGGCGCAAACGCGGAAAGGCACTCATCGCAGAGGCATTGGATCTGTTTCCCGCTCTCACCACACTCCTCGACCGGCGCGCGGGACTTCTCTCCGGCGGGCAGCGACAACAGCTTGCCATCGCTCGCGCCCTGATCACCGAGCCCAAGATCCTCATCCTGGACGAGCCGACCGAGGGCATTCAGCCCAACGTGGTCGCCGAAATCGAAAGGACCGTCATGGAACTCACCGAACGCGGCGATCTCGGTGTCCTCCTCGTCGAGCAGCACATCGGTTTCGCACTCCAATCTGCGCAGCATTACAGCATTCTCGCGGCCGGACACGTGACCTCGACCGGTGAGGGCGGCACCACGTCCACCGACGCGGTTCGTCGAGCGATGGCAATCTGACATGAGTGTGCGCCCGCCGCTGCGCGAGCAGGTCTATCGGTCGATCCGAAACGATCTGATGACCGGTCAGATCGCACCCTCCGAACGGCTCGGCGAAGAACGGTTGGCTCATCTGTACGGTGTCTCGCGAACACCGGTGCGCGAAGCGCTCGCAAAGTTGGAATCCGACGGGCTGGTCGAGCGCGACGAACACGGACTCTTTCCGTACCGTCCGCACCTCGACGAGTTGGGTGGCCTCTACGAGCTGCGCATACTCCTCGAAGTGCACGGGCTCCGTCGGGTACTCGACGGTGAGGCCCCCGCTCATGATCGAGACGCGCTCGGTTCCGAGCTCGACAGGTGGTACGCGTTTCGCACACAGATGCCGGTACCGGACGCCGGTTTCGTGACGCTCGACGAGGAGTTCCACATCGCGCTCCTCGCCTCGTCCGGAAACCACGCGTTGGTCGACGCTCTTCAGGCCGTCAACTCGAAACTGCGCCCCGTGCGGATGTTCGACTACCTGACTCCCGACCGTATGAAGGCCACCGTGGACGAACATATCTCCGTCGTCGAGCTGGTGCTCGACGGCAAGATTCCGCAAGCGCACGAGGCACTGGTATCGCACATCGACATCTCTCGCACGGTCGTCCTCGACCGCGCTCGGCAGGCCCTCTCGTTGGCCGCAATGGCCAACGCTGTGCGGAACTGATCAGCGTCGTGTCGCTGACTTCAGGGTGACTACTTCGGTGACGTGGTCTCTCGTCAGGGGGACCAGCAGGTACTCCCCCGCTACGGTTGGCTGCGGGCCGAGTTCAGAACCGGGGACCGTACCCGTTGTGCCGTCCGAGCATTCGACTGCAACTTCGCGCGAGTAGTCCGCATCAGGAGCAACCTCGCAGGTGAGTCCGTCATCCGTGGTGAAGGCGGAGATACTCGAACCGACCGGCCCCTGGATTACTGTCCCGATCGGGTCCGCCGGAGCCGGTGTACTCGTGGTTGGTGTAGCCGTCGTTGTCGGGGTTGCCGTCGTTGTCGGGGTTGCCGTCGTTGTCGGGGTTGCTGTCGATGTCGGGGTTGCTGTCGGTGTCGGCACAGACGCGGTGGTCGTCATCCCTGCAGTGTTCTCAGCTGCCGTGTTCTCAGCTGCTGTGGTCGAAGAAGTCGTCGATGACGGGGGTTCGCTCACCGAAGTAGGCGTCGGGCTGACCGCACGCGCAGCAAATCCGGTTGGGAGGCTCAGCGGCGTGACCGGGTATGTCGCGCTGCCAATTCCGCATTGGGCCGTTACAAGATTGAACGCGACGTTTGTGGTGCCCAGTATCTGCGCCCCCAGAATCGCAAAAGCTGCCATCGAAAGACTCACGCTCAGCGTCGATTGCGCCGTTGTTGCCGTGGACGTTCGCGTGCTCACGAGCTTGATGTTCGTGTATTGAATCGTCGCCAATCCAGCGGCATTCACAGTGGCGTCCGCCCCTGTCACCGTCACCGATGCGTTCTCGGCAGGCTGTGGAATCGTGAGGACGCGAGATCCCACCGTCACCTGATTCGTAGGGCTACTCGCCGATACCGATGCCCTGTTCGAGATATCGCACGCGGCCCCGGCCGTAATCGGCGATGCCACAGTGACTATCGGCGCACTTACCAGATCAATCCCCAGTAGAGACAGCAAGTTCACTGTCACGGTCATCGATGTGAGTGTCGACGTCGAATCGGTATCCGAAACAATTGCCGACTGGCAGCGGCCGCTCGCAGGCTGCCCGACCGAGTAGGCAGCGCACGACGAGATCGATCCGGTCCGGGACAACGAGTTGACACCCAGCAGCTTTGCAACCACCAGATTGGTTGTGTCCAGGTCCTTTCCAATCGTGTTCTGTTGTGAAACACCTTCGAACATCGAACTGCCGAAAAGATCGATCACGATTCCGCCACTGGACAACCCGAGCCCGCCGGCGCCTCTGCCGTACCCACTCGTCGTCCATGAGCCGGTGGAAATCGGGCCGGTAACGTACTCGGAGTCTGTCCACGCCGCGTCTGTCTCACCGAGTAGTGGGTGAGACGAGAAACCAGAGCCCAGAACAACCGCAACTGCCAATACGATGATTGAGAACAGGTGGCGACGCTTCATTGTCTACCGCCGTCTGGCGGTAGAAGAACCTGAATGGGTTCGGTTTTCGGGTCGGCCGAGTCGGCATCGTCGTCATCGGTATTGCGCGGCCAGAATACGGCGACCACCAAAGCGGCCATGGTCAGCGTGATCGCACCCAGAACAAGAGGATTCGAGAAGTAGACGATCACCCGCGCCAATCCCGGAACGTGCCAGAGCACCTTTCGGACCGTGGTGACCTCGTATACCGCGGGATCAGCCGAGGCGTTGGCATCACCCTTGAGATCGAGAATCGTGATGCCGTTGTCCTGGGTACGAGCGGAGACGACCCGGTGGGTCACCGGCAGTTCGGACACTCCCCGATCGACGGTGACGACGTCGCCAACCTCGACGGAATCCGCAGGTACTTCACGCACAACGGCGAGCGAACCCGTCGGAATGGTCGGCGACATCGAACCCGTCTTGAACATGATCAGTGTGATGTCGAAGGCGAAGGCACAGATCACCAAAGCGATACAGATGACCCCACCGACTGCAAGAACCTGAAGGATGCAGTCCCCGATGAGCGTGGGGACCGAGCGCTTCTTCGTCCGGGCATGTGTTGTCCGGGCACGTGTTGGCATTGCAGCTCCTTCAGGGTGTTGCACTGAACTGCCAAGTGGGAGTTGCCGTCTTACTGATCAACGCCGGATTACTCCAATTCGCCGAGGTTCCGGGCAGTGAAATCTCGAAGCACAGCGCCACCGGAGCTCCCGGGGACACTCCACCGGTGGGTAGCGCGATGGCCCCGGCTGAGGAACCAGTTGAGAGCGACGGAAACACCGTCGCACTTCCCACCACGAATTGTGGTGTTCCCGTGGAGAAGGCTGACGCATCACAGGTCGTCGACTTGACCACCCGATACCGCAGCGCCGACGCCAGAGTGGGGTCGCCGGCAACCGTGGCCGCCTGCAGAGTGACGGATGCGGCCGGCGAGACCGGCACTGTTCGAAGCGATATCGGGCCGTACGAGAACGCGCCGGGGCGAATCAGGAGCGCCGAGGGTGTGTACGTGAAAACGCCAGGGCCACTGGATGAATGCGACGACCATCCACCGCCGACGTTCGACTCGATTCCGAATGTTCCAGTGCGAAACGATGCATCGCCCATCGTGCTGTCCACCCAACTGGCAGCCACGGTGGTTGCACCGATACCCAGGACGAGTCCCGAAGCCGCTAGTGCGTACACCTGACGCATTCGCCTTGTGACCACGCAGGCGTCAGGGGGTGGACTGGCCGGTGAACTGCCAGAGCAAGCGCCCGGTGTTCTTGCCCGACACGATCGAAGGGTCGACTCCGGCAGGCAGCGTGACCGCGAAGCACAGTTCCACCGGCACACCCGTGCCCAGCAAGGCGACGTCCGAACCCGAACCTGCCGTCAAGGCCACCGGACTGGCTGTGGTGCCTACCCATGCTGTGCCTGCTCCAATTCCCGCCGCCGTGCAGGTCGTGGAGGGGACACCTCGATACACCGAGTACCGCAGAGCAGGTTTGAGGTCGGCATCACCGCCTGTCGCACCGAGTAGTTGTACCGTCGCGCCGGAAGTGCTGGCCGTGGGACCGATCCGAAGCGCTACCGGCGCGTATACCGTCGTTCCGGGTGAGAGTGCGTCGAATCCCGTGCTGAATTGGAAGTGGCCGGCGGAAGCGTCCACTTGATACTCACCCCAGGTCGTCAGTCCGTCGAAGCTGCCCTGGAGATTCCAACTTCCCGTCTTGAACTGCGCGTCGCCGAAAACATTGTCTGTCCACGCCGCCAAGGTGACAGCGGCGCCGATACCGAGGACAAGTCCTCCGGCAAGCAATGCACGTACTTTGCGCTTGTTTACAGCCTTCCGATCAGTGGTCATGCTGGTCTCGATTCACTTGGAATGCGAAAGAACCTCCGATTCGGGAAATCTAGCCCCCACTTTCACCCGAAATATCCGAAATGACCGAAATTGAGACAAAGACTTGATGCCTTCTCCTCCCGCCGCCATCCGTGGGCGTTGACCAGGGGGAAATAGGAAAGCCGGCCAGATCGTTGCACCTTCCAACGACACTTGCGTTCTATTCGCTGAGAAAGGCACCACATTCATGGCCGTCCCACTTTCCATCCTCGACCTCGCCCATATCGGCGACAACGAAACCGCCAAAGACAGCTTCGACGCCAGCGTGACCTTGGCGCAGCGAGCCGAGGAGTGGGGCTACAAGCGAATCTGGTATGCCGAGCACCACAACATGGGTTCCATCGCGTCTTCGGCAACCAGCGTTCTGATCAGCCACGTCGCCGCGCACACCAGCAAAATCCGCCTCGGCGCCGGTGGCATCATGCTTCCCAACCACGCACCGCTGACGATCGCCGAGCAGTTCGGCACGCTCGAGACTCTGCACCCGGGTCGCATCGACCTCGGCCTCGGCCGCGCGCCCGGTAGTGATCAGAAGACGATGCAGGCTTTGCGACGCGACCCGAGTTCTTCCGACAGCTTCCCGCAGGACGTACTCGAGCTTCAGGGCTACCTCGGCGACACCTCGCGCGTCCCCGGAATCAATGCCGTTCCCGGTAAGGGCACTCACGTTCCGCTCTACATTCTCGGATCGTCACTGTTCGGAGCCAAGCTCGCCGCGATGCTCGGTCTCCCGTATGCATTTGCCTCGCACTTCGCCCCCAACGCCCTGCGCGACGCCGTCGCAATCTACCGACGCGAGTTCAAGCCGTCGGAGCAATTGGCGGAGCCGTACGTCATCGCCGGCGTCAACGTCATCGCCGCCGACACGCACGAGCAGGCTCAGCAGGACTTCCTCGCGGCCAAGCGTTCGCGCGTCAGTCTTCTTCTCGGACGCGGGCGCAAGTTCACGGACGACGAAGCGGACATGCTGCTCGACTCCCCCGCCGGTCAGCAGGTTCTGCAAATGACCAAGTACAGCGCCATCGGCACGCCTACGGAGGTCCGCGCCTACCTCGACGAGTTCACCGAGCATGCGCAGGCCGACGAGCTGATCACGGTGTCGACCGGCACCAACCGCGAGGCATGGTTGCGCACGTTCGAACTCCTCGCCGACGTGAGCGATCTGGTGCCCGCCTAAGCTGCCGGTATGGGCGATCCATCCCGTCGCGGGTTCATCTCGGTACTGGCCGTACTACTTTCGACGGGTTGGGCCGCCAACCACTTTGCCTCGCTCATCCCGGTTCTCCGGGTGGACGAGGGCCTCTCTCATACCGTGCTCGACGGTGTCTTCGGTATCTATGCGCTCGGACTCCTACCCGGCCTGTTGACCGGTGGAGCAGTGTCGGACCGCGTCGGCCGAGCTGTAGTCGTCCTTCCCGGAGCACTCATAGCCTCGCTCGGAACCGTGATTCTTCTTCTCTGGCACGACGCGCCCGGGCTCATGGTCGGGCGCCTCGTAGTCGGTATCGGTGCCGGTCTGGCAATCGGCGCCGGTACCGCGTGGGCAGCTGACCTTCGCGGCAAGTCCGGAACCGTGATGGCGGGCGTCGTACTCACCTCGGGCTTTGCACTGGGACCACTGTTTTCGGGTCTGTTGGCACAATTTGCCGCCTTCCCACTCGCTACGCCCTTTGTCGTCTCGGCCGTCTTGTCGGTGGGTTCGGTTGCCGCGGCGGCTGTGTGGAGTCGTACTCCTGCTCCCACCAAAGCTGCGACGTTCACACAGGTTCCCGACCGTGCAGAGCGGTCGGGAACCAATGTGAAGGGCGCACTGCTCTGGGCACTTCCGTTGGCGCCATGGGTGTTCGCCAGCGCAACAGTGTCTTTCGTGACCATGACGGCCAGGCTCGGGGACCGCTACTCCGGTCCTCTCCTTCCGGGTTTCGCTGCGGCGCTGACCTTGGGTGCTGGAATCCTGGTTCAAACTGCTGCGCGCCATCGCAATTGGGGTCCTCAGGCCGGCACGGTCGGCGCCGCGCTGGCGGCGCTCGGATACCTTCTGGTCGCGGTCGGCGGCGCACGCCCCGCGCTCGGGTTGTTCATCGTCTGCGCGCTCGTCCTCGGTACGGCCTACGGACTGTGCCTGCGTGAGGGACTGCTCGACCTCGAGTCGCTGGCTCCCCCGGCCTCGCGGGGCGCCCTGACCGGGATTTTCTACGTCGGCACCTATCTCGGATTCGGACTGCCGGTGCTACTGGTTGTCATCGAACCCACGATGGGTCCGTCACTGCCGTTGGTGATCCTCGCCGCTGTTGCCGCCGTCGTTGCCGTGGTCCGATTCCGTCGATTGCGGTCGACCCAGGCTTCCACGTCACATCCGCGTCTCGAAGCCGCATCGGTCTGAACACCCGTTCGGACGGAGTTGGCGGTACTTGCAGTCGCAGCTACCCGGCGGTGTTAGCGTCGGAGGACAAGAAGGTAACTGCGTAGGGACACAGCACATGGGCAAGAGCGAGGCGGGCAAGGCCGAATCGGCCAAGAGCAGTGGCGACGATCTGACGGGTCGGCGCATCCTGATCACCGGCGCTGCCCGCAATATCGGTTCTTCGCTGGCCAGACGCCTGTACGACCGTGGTGCGTCCGTGGGACTGCTCGGCCTCGAGCCGGAACTTCTCGAGCAAGTCGCCACTTCCTGCGGCCGCGCGCCGTGGCAGTTGTGCGATGTCGCCGACCCCGAGCAGGTATCTCGCGGCGTCGACTACATCGCTGAGAAGTTGGGAGGCATCGACGTCGTCGTGGCCAATGCCGGCGTCGAGGCGAACTCGTCGATCCTCGGCGGAGACGTCGAAGACATGCGTCGCGCAGTCGAAGTCAACCTAATGGGCACGTACTACACCCTGCGCGCAGCGGGTCCCCACATCAGTCACGAAGATGGTTACGCCCTGGTGGTCGCCTCGGCCCACGGCGCGGCGAAGCACCCGTTCCGCGGACCGTTCGGTGCTTCGCGCGCCGGTGTCGAAGCGTTGGGCGACGCGTTGCGCTTGGAAATGAAACACCTTGGTACCAAGGTGGGCGTCGCGTATATCGGAGACATCGACACCGATACCACCGCACTCTCTTTCGACGGCGCTCGCGGAACCCTCGCCAGCGCCGGCACCACGACCGTCGCCGACGCCGTCGACGCGTTCGAGCGCGGTATCGTCGGCCGGAAGTCACGCGTACACGCGCCCCGCCGCAGCGCTGCGGTTCGCCACATCGCGCAACGAGCTATCGACCTCCGTCCCTCTCACATCCGTGGAGTCGCATGAACCCCCGCATCCCACCCGGCCGATTCAAGGACCTCGGTCCGATCAACTGGGGAATCTGGCGCGTCCTGTCGAAGGCTGCCGGAGCACCCGATGCGCATCTGTTCAGCACCTTGGGGCGCACGGGCGGACTCTTCCGCGGTTGGCTGCACTACTCCGGCTCACTCATGCCCGGCGGCAAGATCTCTCGGCACGACACCGAACTGATCATCCTGCGGGTCGCACATCTGCGGGACTGCGGTTACGAGATCGATCACCACATCAGGCTCGGCCGCAAAGCCGGAATCGACGCAGAAGAACTGGCCCGAATCATCGAGGGCCCTGGCGCTTCCGAGTTGAGTCCGCGTCACCGTGCGATCTTGACTGCGGTAGACGAGTTGGTCACCACCAAGGACATCACCGACGACACGTGGGGAACGCTCTCGCAGCATCTCGACGATCGTCGGTTGATCGAATTCACATTGCTGGTCACCCAGTACGACGGCCTGGCCACCACGATCGGAACCTTGCGGGTTCAGCGCGACTTCTCCTGAAGTTCCGCGGCGGCCGTAACTCAGCTCTAACCCGAAGACATCTGGACGAAACACCTGATCAATAGCGTATACAGGTATGTCGACAGGGATGAATACGGCTCCGGAGCCACTGCGTGAGGTGGTCTACCGGGAACTACGCACCGAACTGGTCAACGGGACCATCGGGTTCGATCAGCGCCTGACGGAACCGAAACTCTCCACGCGTTTCGGCATTTCTCGCACACCAGTACGGGAAGCGTTGACGATGCTGTGCGCCGATGGACTCCTGCGCCGGGAAGAGTACGGGTTCTCCGCCGTGCGCCCGAGCATCCCGCGGATCCGAGATCTGTACGAACTCCGAATCACCCTGGAATTACAAGGAATTACCCGTGCGATCGCAGATCCGACGATCCGGCACGATCGAACGATCCTCGACGACGAGTTGGTGCGGTGGCGTGCCCTGGCTCTCGATCCGCCGGCTCAGGAACCGGGGTTCGTCGAACGGGACGAGGAGTTTCACGTCGCCGTACTGAGGGCGTCGGGAAACAATGAACTGGTCGCGTCGCTGCTGTCGGTGAATTCCCGTATCCGGCACGTTCGGATGTACGACTTCATGGTCAACGGCCGCATCGACACCTCGATCGCGGAGCACATTCGAATCCTCGAAGAACTACGTGCCGGCAATCTGCCCGAGGCCCGCACGCTTTTGCACCAGCACATCGGCGAGTCTCTCGACGTCGTCCTCGACCGGGTGACCCGCGCGATCACCGCGCTCTCACTCGCCACCATCACGGACTGATCGGAGCAGTACACACCATGACCGTCGCAGCAGAAGTTTTCACCCCGACAGCCCGGGTCGAGCAGGCTTTCCAGCGGATCGAGGAAGTAGACCGCCCCGAAGTCTGGATCACGTTGCGTTGCAAGGAAGATGTGCTCGCCGACGCCGCCTCGGTTGAGGCCAGACTCGCCGCGGGCGAGCACCTTCCCCTGGCTGGGCGTCTGGTCGCCGTCAAGGACAACGTCGATGTCGCCGGTCTGCCGACCACTGCGGCGTGCCCCGAATTCGCGTATGCGCCGGACGAAACTGCCAGTGCCGTTGCGCGGTTGATCGAGCACGGAGCTGTTGTTCTGGGGAAGACCAATCTGGACCAGTTCGCCACCGGACTGGTCGGAACGCGTAGTCCGTACGGAGCCGTTCGCTGCGCCTGGGACGAGAAGTTGATCTCGGGCGGTAGTAGCTCCGGATCCGCCGTCGCCGTGGCACTGGGGATTGCGGATATCGGAATCGGTACCGACACCGCCGGTTCCGGCCGGGTGCCGGCAGCGTTCCACGGGCTATACGGACTCAAGCTCTCGCTCGGCGTCATTCCCGTCCACGGAGTGGTGCCCGCCTGCATCGACTACGACGCTGTGACGGTATTTGCCGGCGACCTCGAATCGGCAACCGCGGCAGCGGCAATCATGGTCGGCCACGAACCTCGAGATCCCCGCAGCCGAGTCTGGCCTTCCGACGTTCGTCTCGCGGCGGCGCCGAATCCCCGCGTCGCCGTGCCCCGAATCGAGGATCTGACGCAACTGAGCCCGTCGTATCTGGCAGCGTTTCAGGACACTGTGGCAGCTCTGGTAGCCGGCGGCGCCGAGACCGAGACCGTCAACATCTCCGGACTGCTCGACGCGGCCCGATTGCTCTACGACGGCGCCGTGGTGGCGCAGCGGTACGCCGCTGCCGGCGAGTTCCTCGAAACTCGTCCTGCCGGAGCAGATCCCGCGGTGTCCGACATCGTGCTCGGCGCGAAGCACACCACCGGATACCAGCTGGTCGACGATCTCGACGCTCTCACCCGCGCCAAGGCAGCTGCCCGGGAACTCCTCGCCGGGTTCGACGCCCTACTGCTTCCCACCACCACCGAACATCCGACGATCGCCGCCGTGACCGAGGATGCGTTCGGAATCAACCGCCGGATGGGAACTTTCACCAACTTCTGCAACCTGCTCGACATGGCGGCCGTCGCGGCGCCCGGACACCGCACTGCCGAAGATCACCCGTTCGGCGTCATGTTCGTCGTACCCGCTTTCGACGACCAGATCGCCATCGACCTCGCTGCGCGACTCGGTGGTGTGCCATCACCCACCCTCGTCAATACCGGAATCGACCTCGCAGTATTCGGCGCTCA
The DNA here is from genome assembly GCF_011602025.1 of Rhodococcus sp. IC4_135. Lineage (NCBI taxonomy): Bacteria > Bacillati > Actinomycetota > Actinomycetes > Mycobacteriales > Nocardiaceae > Rhodococcus > Rhodococcus sp. IC4_135. The sequence goes on along the minus strand of NZ_JAAOLG010000007.1, from coordinate 212,393 downwards.
CCTGCGCGGTCAACCCCTCAACACACAGCTGGTCGACCTCGGCGCGCGGTACGTCGAAACCGTCACGACCTCGGATGCCTACCGGCTCTTCGCTCTCGACACGACGCCACCGAAGCCCGGCCTGGTACGCCGTGGCCCTGGACTCGGCGCACCGGTCGTCGGCGAGATCTTCCGGATCTCACCGGCCGGCCTGGGAGCATTCCTCGCTGCCTTGCCGGCACCGATGGCGCTCACCAGTGTCGAGTTATCCGACGGCAGAACGACAGTCGGTTTCAGCTGCACTCATGACGCAGTAAACGGCGCAGCTGACATCACCGGCCACGGCGGTTGGGCCGCGTACCTCTCTCGCTGACAGTCACGGCTTGCAGATTCGAGTGACGGCCTCGCGCACCACTTCACGGCGGCGCGCGATCTCGTCGGCGTCGACGTTCTGGTTGTCGGCTACGCCGGGGGCAACCACCCAGCCGAACACGAGGCCGAACAGCATCGTGATCAGGTCCTGAGGATCCCAGCGCTTGGAGATGAGGCCGTCTTCTTGAGCCTTGCGGATCGTGGCCATTCGCGGAACCCAACTGGAATGTTCCTCGGCCAGCTTCTTCATCCGTGGTGCCTCACCCTGCAATTGACCCCAGATCATCATCCGTTGAATCTGCGGTTTGCCGAGCATTGCGTCGAACAGTTCGACGGCATGCGCGGGCATGTCCTCACCGGTGAACTCGACGGACTCCATCGCCTGCTCGAAGTCGACGTCGAGCACCGCGTGGAACAACGCGACCTTGTCACCGAAATAGGCGTAGAGGCGCTCCTTACTGGCGTTTCCGTTCTTCGCAATCCGATCGATGCGCGCACCGGCAAGCCCGTAGGTGCCGAATTCTTCTTGCGCAGCGTCGAGGATTCGCTGTTTCGTCGCGGTCACGTCAGTGGGAGCCATAGTGATGATGGTAACCGAACGAACTATTTCGTTTGACTCACCCGAGAAGGCTGGAATACCTTTTTCCAATGACCACCACGTCCCACGTCGACGGCGGCACTCTGCCACCGATCCCGGCTGTCTCCGAGAATCCGAATCATCAACGTCGCTGGCTGGTGCTCTGCATCGTCGCGTTCGCTCAACTCATGGTGGTGCTCGACGGCACCATCGTCTCCATCGCACTACCGGCGGCCCAGGAGGAACTGGGCATCAGCGACCTTGACCGTGCGTGGGTGGTCACGTCGTACGCCTTGGCGTTCGGTGCGCTGCTGCTCCTCGGCGGACGTATCGCCGACTACTGGGGCCGAAAGCGATCCTTCATCGTCGGCATGGCCGGCTTCGCGGTTGCCTCCGGCATCGGCGGCATCGCGCAGAGCGGTATCGAACTGTTCATCGCCCGCGCCGGCCAGGGCGTCTTCGCAGCATTGCTCGCGCCCGCTGCGCTGTCGATGCTCACCACCACGTTCATCGGAGAGAAGGAGCGCGCCAAGGCTTTTGCCGTCTACGGCGCGATCTCCGGCGGTGGCGCTGCTATCGGCCTGCTCCTCGGTGGAGTGCTGACGCAGTACGTCGACTGGCGCTGGTGCCTGCTCGTCAACATCCCGATCGCGCTGATCGCCATCGCTGCGGCCGTCCCGATCGTCAAGGAGACCAAAGCACACGGTGACACGAGCTACGACCTTCCCGGCGCTGTCCTCATCGCCCTGGGGCTCGGCTCACTGGTCTACGGATTCACACGCGCCGAGCACGGCTGGGGTCAGGCTGACACTCTGCTGTTCATCGCACTGGGCCTGGTCTTCCTCGCGATCTTCGTGGTCGTCGAGAGCCGCAGCAAGAATCCGCTTCTACCGCTGAGCGTTCCGTGGCATCGCGATCGCGGCGCTGCTCTGATCGGCTCCATGCTGGTGGGCGCCGCCCTGCTCGGCGGCACGTTGTATCTGACGTTCTACCTGCAGATCGTGCTTGGATTCAGCCCGGTCATGGCCGGCGTCGGATCGCTGCCGATGGCGTTCTTCATCGTCTTGGCGTCGACCATCGCAGCGCAGTTGTCCACCAAGATCGGCCCCAAGCCGCTCATGGTCGCGGGCCCGCTGGTGGCTGCGGTAGGACTGCTCATGCTGACCCAGATCGAGGTACACAGCTCCTACTGGACGCACGTGTTCCCCGGCCTCGCGATCTTCGGCTTCGGACTCGGTCTGCTGATGGTGCCGATGCAGAACCTCGCACTGATCGGCGTTCCCGACCACGACGCCGGCGCTGCCAGTGCCCTGGTCAACGCCACCCTGCAGATCGGCGGTGCACTCGGCACCGCACTGTTCACCACGATCTACGCTTCGGCCAAGTCGGCCTTCACCGCCGACAACGCGGCGCCGATCCCGCCGGAAGGCATTCCTGTCGACATGTCGAATGCGACCATCCCGACCGGCGATCAATTGGCGCTACTCCCCCAGCCGGTGCAGGACTTCGTCGCCTCGATGACGGACTACTTCTTCGGCGCCGAGGTATCCGGATACTCGGCCGCATTCGGTTGGGCGGCAATCCTGTTGGCGATCATCGCACCGGTAGTGCTGGTGCTGGTCCGCGCCAAGAAGGGTGACCTGCCCGCCGAGGGTGCAGTCCACATGGGGTAACCGCTGTGCGCCTTTATTAACCGCCCGCGGTTAATAAAGGCGCACAGCAGGTCAGGCCTGCTTCAACACCTCAGCCACCGGAGTGCTGCTGCGGCCGATCAACTTCTGCAGGTCACCCGACTCGGTGTCCAACGCCCCCTTGGCAATTGCAGCATCGGAATCGGCGAGGATCTGCGCAACCGGTGCAGGCAGCCCGACACTTTCGAGAATGCCTTCGTATGCCTGCTCGTCCACGAACTGGTACACGACGGGCTTGCCCGCGAATTCGCTGATCTTCTCGGCCAATTCGGCGTAGGTGAGCCTCTCGTCACCGCCCAACTCGTACACTGCGCCTTCGTGGCCACCGGTGGTCGCGACTACTGCTGCGGCGTCGGCGTAATCCGCACGCGCCGCAGCCGCGATCTTGCCTTCCGCTCCCGCACCGACCAGTGCGCCGCGTTCGATCACACCGGCCAGGTCGTTGGTGAAGTTCTCCCAGTACCAACCGTTGCGCAACAGCGCGAACGGAATACCGCTCCGAGTGAGCACGTCCTCGGTCGCCTTGTGCTCGGCAGCAAGCTTCATCGGCGTGTCCTGAGCATTCAAGATGCTCGTGTAGGCGATGAATCCGACGCCGGCAGCCTTCGCCGCGTCGATGATGTTGGTGTGTTGAGCGAGCCGTGACCCCACTTCACTTCCCGAGATCAGCACCAGCTTGTCGACGCCCGCCAGTGCGGTTTCCACCGCCGAGGCATCGGCGTAGTCCGCTTGGCGTACAACTACTCCGCGGGCGGCGAGGCTTTCCGCCTTCTGTGGATTGCGGACGACTGCGACGATGTCGGACGCGGCGGTTCCCCGCTCGATCAACGACTCGACTACCAGTTGTCCGAGGTTTCCGGTTGCGCCGGTGACTGCAATGCTCATGCGAACTCCCGATCCAGGTTGAAGCGTAAATGCGTTCTGCAACCATCATGCACTTATTTTTCGTAAGTGCAACACGTCGAGTTAGCGCTAAGGGATCGTGCAGTAGTAGCCTGGGTTCATGACCAGCACCGACTCACCTTCACGTGCTGCCCAGACCCCTGATCCGAATGCCGACGTCGTGGACCCAACCCTCGAGGCTGACGTCTTCGCTCGCGGGTGCAACTCTCGGGCGGCATTGCAGAATGCAACCGGACGCTGGGGCGCGCTCGCACTGGCAGCATTGAACGAGGGCCCGTACCGGTTCAGTGCCCTGCGCCGACGCGTCGACGGAGTCAGCGAGCGCATGCTCTCGCAGACCCTGCAAACACTCGAGCGGGATGGCCTCGTGCACCGTGAGGTACTCGAAACCATCCCGCCCAAAGTGGAATACAGCCTGACCGAACTCGGCGCCGACGTCGCCGCAAAGATCACGGCCCTGATCGAACTCCTCGAATCGCAGGTTCCGAAAATCGTTGCGTCACAAGCGTCGTACGACGCTCGGAATCAGCTCAGCTTGTCCGAAAGCTGAGCGATGAACTCGTCGAATGCGTAGGGAACGCTCAGCACCGTCGGAGCGGACGTAGCCATCGCGTAGTCCATTCCGACCAGGCGAACCAGGCGGCCGTTCGACACCGAGGTCATGTTCGCGAACGGACCGAAGGACATGAGCTTGTCCAGGTTGGTGCCGTCGGCGTCGACGAGAATGAAGACGTCGGAGTCGAGTGTGTCGATGGATTCCATGCCCACGGACACCGAACTGTCGCCGGAAGTGCACACCGCGTCGACACCGGGCGAGGTCTTCAGCCCGAGCTGACCGAGAAGACGGATCCGCGGGTCGGTGCCGCAGAATACGATCAAGCCCTCGTCGGTGCGCATTGCATACGTGGCGGTTTTGCCCTGGAACTGGGGGTGATCTGCGGCTTGCTTCTCGAAGTACGCCCCGGTCTCGTCGATCAGCGTCTGCGCCTGCGCCGGCTGTCCGAGTGCCGCGCCGATCATGCTCATCTGCTTGTCCCACGCCGTATCCCACGGCTGGTCGGGGAACGCGACAGTCGGCGCGATGTCGCTGAGGCGCTTGTACTCGCCCTCGTCGATGCCGGAGTAGACGGCGAGGATCACGTCGGGATCGAGCCCGAGGATCTGCTCGAACGGGATATCGGGATTGGTCGTCATGAGAACGGGCTTGGCACCGTTCAGACGCGAAGCGTCCCAGGGCAGGATGTTGTTCTCGATGCCGTCGCCGGAGAAGCTCTCCATGGCGACCGGAACCTTGTTCAGCGCGATCACCGAATCCTGGCCACTCCATCCGATGGTCACGATGCGCATCGGCTCCGCGTCGATCGTCGTCGAGCCGTAGGCGTGGTCGACGGTCACGGGGAACGCCCCCGCCTCGGCGGCACCCGAAGCTTCGGTGTCCGATCCGGAGTCAGCTGAGGTCCCACAGGCGGAGAGCGTCAGCGCGACGCAAGCCGCGAGCAGTACGGAACGAGTTTTCATGAGTGGTCCTTCGAAAGCCGGATGGTCGACTCGGGACGCTAATGCGTTGCGCGCCTACACCCCGACTCGAAGGCCTCAGATGGCGGTTTCGCAACACAACTCGACACAAAAGACGAAAAACCCCGTGCGCCTTTCCGGTAGAGCGAACTACCGAAAAAGGCGCACGGGGCCGAAGGCCCTGCCGTCAGAAGTTGATCATGTGGCCGGCGAGGCCGTGGATCGCTTCCTGCAGAGCCTCACTGAGTGTGGGGTGGGTGTGGACGTTGCGTGCCAACTCGTTGACCGTGAGGTCCCACTTCTGGGCCAAGGTCAGCTCGGGCAGCAGTTCCGAAACGTCCGGTCCGATGAGGTGCCCGCCGAGCAGTTCGCCGTACTTCTTGTCGGCGATCAGCTTGACGAAACCGGTCGGGTCACCGAGACCGTGTGCCTTGCCGTTGGCAGCGAACGGGAAGTTCGCGACCTTGACGTCGTAGCCCTCGGCCTTGGCCTGCTCCTCGGTCAAACCGAACGAGGCAACCTGCGGCTGGCAGAACGTCGCACGCGGCATCATCCGGTAGTCACCGAGTGTCTGCGTCTCCGCGCCGCCGATGGTCTCGGCAGCGACGACAGCCTGAGCTTCGGCGACGTGCGCGAGCTGCAGCTTGGCGGTGACGTCACCGATGGCGAAGATGTGCGGGACGTTGGTGCGCATGTAGTCGTCGATCGCGATGGCGCCGCGATCGGTCAACGCGACACCGGTGTTCTCGAGACCGAAGCCCTCCACACGCGGTGCGAAGCCGACGGACTGCAGAACCTTGTCGACGACCACGGTCTCGATCTCGCCGGACTTGTTGTCCTTGATCGAGACGGTGACCTTGCTGCCGTCGTCGCTGATGGACTGCACAGCGGCACCGGTCTTGATGGTGACGCCGAGCTTCTTGTACTGCTTGGCGATTTCCTTCGAGACGTCGGCGTCCTCGTTAGGCAGTGCCCGATCGAGGAACTCGACGATCGTGACGTCGACGCCGTAGTTCTTGAGGACGTAACCGAACTCCATGCCGATCGCGCCGGCACCGACGATGAGGATCGAACCCGGAAGGTCACGGGTAAGGATCTGCTCTTCGTAGGTCACGACGTTCTCGCTCAGCGAGGTGCCGGGCAGCAGCTTGGTGTACGAACCGGTCGCGATGATCGCGTTGTCGAACGTGATCGTCTCGGTGCCACCCTTGCTCAGCTCCACGCTGATGGTGTTGGCGTCGACGAACGTGCCCTTGCCGTCGTACTCCGGGATCTTGTTCTTCTTCATCAAGAAGTGAATGCCCTTGACTCGCCCGTCCGCGACCTTGCGGCTGCGATCGAAAGCGGAGCCGAAATCGAAGGACACGTCTCCGGACATGCCGAACGTCTTCGCTTCTTTCGTGAAGATGTGCGCGAGTTCGGCGTTACGGAGAAGCGCCTTGGACGGAATGCAGCCGACATTCAGGCATACACCGCCCCAGTACTTCTGCTCGATGATGGCGGTGCTCAGGCCCAGTTGTGCCGCGCGGATAGCAGCGACGTACCCACCGGGGCCGGCTCCGAGGACAACGACGTCATAGTGTGAGGTCACGATTCACCAGGGTAGTCCTGCATCGTTTCGCTGTCCCCAGATGGTCGCATTACCCGTCGGTAGCCCACACTTCTCGGGCAACTCGGGCGAAATTTCCGCCGTACACGGCCTCGATCGACGGCTCGTCGAAGCCCCGGTCACGCAATACCTGATCAAGTGTCAGCACGTCCTCCGGTGGAGTCCACTGCAGTGGCCCCCACGCCGTGTAAGCCTCGGAGAACCACGACGGGTTCTGCTCGATCTCTTCGCGGAAGTCGTCGGCGTCTAAGGAGAAGTCGGAGCCGATCCCGACGTGATCGATGCCGACGAGTCCGACAGCCTCTTCGATGTGGTCGGCCATCGCGGACAGCCGAGCCTGGTCGTCATCCGGTCCGTTGACGCCGAGGAATATGCCCACGCCGTTGATCCCGATGACGCCGCCGGTCTCCGCACACGCTCTGGCCTGATCGTCGGTGATGTTGCGCGGATGCTCCCACAACCTTCGGAGGTTCGAGTGGCTGTAGATCATTGCTCGCTGGGTGATAGCTGAGATGTCCAACCCCGTCTGTACCGAACAATGTGAGCCGTCGACCGTCATTCCGACGCGATTCATCTCGGCAACCAGGTCACGGCCGTATCCACTCAACCCCGTGTCCGCCAGGTCCAAACATCCGCAGCCGGCAGCGTTCATGTAGTTGTACGTCGGCAACATCGAGCGGACTCCGAGGTCGTGGAAGTACGAGACGTTGGCTAGCTCTCCCTCCAGCGGATTCGAGTCCTCCAGGTCGAAGGCCAGGGCGATTCCGCCGGACTCCTGAATCTCGACGACGCCGTCGACGGTGAAGACAGGGGTTATCTCCGGAAACTCGACCCGCGCCTGCCACGCGAAACTCTTGGCGATTGCCGTCGAGTCCGCGCGAGTCTGCGGCGAGTAACCGACGTTCACCGAAACGTAACTCCCCGCTGGGCGCTGATATCGGAGAAGATCTTCGACAGACGCGTTCGACTGCAGAGGTAGGCAACAATGTTGTTCCCATAGTGGATATGTCCGGTTCACTCACTAATCCCGTCGATGATCAGGGAAATTCACCTGAAACTGGTCGTACGTTCAGCAAATCTCTGGTTCACTGGCGGATAACGCACCGATGCGGTAGAACTTACAAGACTCACACGCCCTGTACCTACCGACAGAGCATGTACCCAGCATGAATTCCCGTACGGGAACAGCAACAAAGGACCGTTCACTCCTGGGCGGATTCGAAGGAATTTTAGGTGGAGGTTTCTGAACGTATGCGTGCTCGCACTTTCAAGCGTGGCCGTCTGGTCGCCGCTGTAGCCGCAGTATCCGTGCTGCCGATGCTGATCAGCCCTGCAGTGTCGTCCGCAGGCGGAGATCCGTCGACCACCACGGCAACTGTAGCCAAGGCAAACACAACGGGTTCCAAGCTCTCGAGCCGCACGGACAACGGGCGCATCGCCACCATCAAGGTGTACTCCCCTTCCATGGAACGCGATATTCCGCTCGAGGTCATCCTCCCGGCAGACGGCAGCGAACCCCGCCCGACGCTCTACCTGCTCAACGGTGCAGGCGGCGGCGAAGACCGGGCGACGTGGCAGCGTCAGACCGACGTCAACGAGTTCTTCGCTGACAAGAACGTCAACGTCGTCACCCCGCTCGAAGGTGCATTCAGCTACTACACCGACTGGGTGAACGACGACCCGTCCCTCGGCCGTCAGAAGTGGCAGACGTTCCTGACCCAGGAACTCCCGCCCGTCATCGACGCCGAGTTCAACACCAACGGCGTCCAGTCGATCTCCGCGATCTCGATGACCGCGACCTCGGTCCTCAACCTCGCCATCGCAGCTCCGGGCCTCTACAAGGGCGTCGGTGCATACAGCGGATGCGCCGAGACCAGCACACCGGTCGGCCAGTCCTCCATCGAACTGGTTGTGGGCATGCGCGGCGACGCTGACGTGACCAACATGTGGGGCCCCCTCGACGGCCAGGGCTGGATCGACAACGACCCCGTCGTCAACGCCGAGAAGCTCCGCGGCACCGAACTCTTCATCTCCACCGGCTCCGGACTCCCCGGCCCGCACGACACCCTCAACAACGAGGCGATCAACGGACAGGTCGGCACACTCGCCAACCAGGTGATCGTCGGCGGTGTCATCGAGGCAGCAGTCAACTACTGCACCCACAACCTCGCCTACCGCCTCAACGATCTGAAGATCCCGGCCACCTTCGACTTCAAGCCGACCGGCACCCACTCGTGGGGCTACTGGGAAGACGATCTCCACAACTCCTGGCCGATGCTCGCTCGCTCGATGGGCATCTGACCGAAATCGTTTCAGCTCGACCCCGCTCCCTGCACTTCCGGGAGCGGGGTCGAGTTCTTTTCAGAACTAATTCGAGGGTTAATTCCGGGGCCAATTCAATTGTCAGGCAAGCAAATCGCGTCACTTTCTGCTGCTGCTCTGCTTTACTGACACATAACAAAAAGTGAACCTGTTCCAGTCAGGGCTCACAGGCACTTCGATCCGTTCCGGATCCGAAGACATTCAGGTGGAGGATCCGAACGTATGCGTGCTCGAATTTTCAAGCGTGGCAGTGTGATCGCAGCTCTCGCAGTGGCCACGGTGCTGCCGATGCTGATCAGTCCGGCGACAGCTTCTGCGGGCGGTGACACGTCCGGATCGCACGTCGTGAGCAACACCAAGACCGGCGACCGCAAGGTCACCATCTCGGTCTTCTCCCCGGCGATGGATCGCAACATCCCGCTCGAGGTCATCCTCCCCGCAGACAACAGCGAACCCCGCCCGACGCTCTACCTACTCAACGGTGCAGGCGGCGGCGAAGACTCGGCGACCTGGCAACGCAAGACCGACGTCATGAACTTCTTCCAGGACAAGAACGTCAACGTCGTCACACCGCTCGAAGGCGCATTCAGCTATTACACCGACTGGGTGAACGACGATCCGGTTCTCGGTCGCCAGAAGTGGCAGACGTTCCTGACCAAGGAACTCCCCCCCGTCATCGACGCCGAGTTCAATACCAACAAGGTCCAGTCGATCTCCGCGATCTCCATGACCGCGACCTCGGTCCTCAACCTCGCCATCGCGGCTCCCGGCCTCTACAAGGGCGTCGGCGCGTACAGCGGATGTGCCGAGACCAGTACTCCCGTCGGTCAGAGTGCGATCGAACTTGTCACAGGTACCCGCGGCGGAGCTGACATCACCAACATGTGGGGCCCGCTCGACGGTCAGGGCTGGAAGGACAACGATCCGGTCCTCAACGCCGAGAAGCTCCGCGGCACCGAGCTCTACGTCTCCACCGGCTCCGGACTCCCCGGCCCACACGACACTCTCGCCAATCCCGCGATCAACGGTCAGATCGGTGCGCTCGCCAACCAGGCGATCGTCGGCGGCATCATCGAGGCAGCGGTCAACTACTGCACCCACAACCTCGCCTACCGCCTGAGCGACCTGAAGATCCCGGCCACCTTCGACTTCAAGCCGACCGGCACCCACTCGTGGGGCTACTGGCAGGACGATCTCCACAACTCCTGGCCGATGCTCGCTCACTCCCTGGGCGTCTGACCCGATTCATTCTCACTCGACCCCGCTCCAGTGTTTCGGGAGCGGGGTCGAGTGCTGTCGGGAGCGAGCAGTAAGAATGGACGTATGACTTCCGATCAGCAGCCCACCACCGGCCACGACCCCTACCTCTGGCTCGAAGACGTGACCGGTGAGTCTGCACTCGATTGGGTCCGTCAGCACAATGCCGTGACCGAGGAGCAGCTCACCGACAACGAGCGCTTCGATCGACTGCAGAGCGACGTGCGCGAGATCCTCGATACCGACGCGCGAATCCCCTACGTCCGCCGTCGAGGTGAGTTCCTCTACAACTTCTGGCGCGACAGCACCCACGTTCGCGGATTGTGGCGACGCACGACGTTCGATCAGTACGTCACCGACGACCCGGAATGGGACGTCCTGGTCGACCTCGACGCCCTGGCCGAGGCCGAGGGCGAGAACTGGGTCTGGAAGGGCACGCAACTTCTACGGCCACACCGCAACCGTGCATTGATCAGCCTCTCCCGCGGCGGGGCAGACGCGGCGGTCGTTCGCGAGTTCGACATCGACAAGCGTGAGTTCCTCGCTCCCGAGGGCGAGAATCCCGGCTTCTACCTTCCCGAGGCCAAGACCGACATCGACTGGATCGACATCGATACCGTCTACGTCGGAACGGATATCGGACCAGGGTCGCTCACCGATTCCGGATATCCCCGTCTGGCCCAGCGGTGGAAGCGCGGCACTCCCCTCTCCAGCGCCGAGACCGTCTACGAGGGCCAGTCCACGGACGTGGCCATCTCGGCTTCGCACGATCCGACGCCCGGGTTCGAACGAGACTTCGTCACTCGCTCGGTCGATTTCTACAACTCTCAGCATTTCGAAGTTCGCCCCGACGGTGAACTGGTGCTCGTGGACGTCCCCGAGGACGCCGGGATCTCGATTCACCACGAGTGGTTGTTGATCCGCACCAAGTCCGTGTGGGCCGTCGAGGACACCGAATATCCGACCGGCGCACTGCTTGCCATCCGTTACGACGATTTCCTAGCCGGCTCACGCGCACTGACATCGATCTTCGAACCCGACGCACATTCGTCGCTCGAGCACTACACCTGGACACGCGATCATCTGATTCTGGTGGTCCTGACCGACGTGCGCACGACGCTGCGCATCCTGACGCCGGGCGAAAATGGCTGGGAGGATCGACCTTTCGAAGGGCTTCCAGAACTGACCAGTATCGAAATTCTCGACACCGACCCTGATGTCAGCAACGAGTACTTCGTCAATTCGAGTGGATACACCTCCCCTGCAACTCTTTTGCACGGCGTGATCGGCGAAACCGAACCCACTGCCCTCAAGCAGGCTCCCTCGTTCTTCGACGCCGAGGGCATCACCACGGAGCAGTTCTTCGCCACCTCTGCCGACGGCACCCAGGTTCCGTACTTCGTGGTGCGCAGTCCGCGTAGCGAGCCCGGCCCCACCCTGCTCTACGGGTACGGCGGATTCGAGATCTCGCTGACACCGTCGTACAGCGGTTCCCTGGGCCGTGCATGGCTGACGCAGGGCGGAACCTATGTGGTTGCGAACATTCGTGGTGGCGGCGAGTACGGACCCGGTTGGCACACACAGGTTCTCAAGGCCGGGCGCCACAAGGTGCACGAAGACTTCGCTGCCGTCGCGAGAGACCTCGTCGATCGCGGAATCACGACCCCGGATCTTCTGGCAGCTCAGGGCGGAAGCAACGGCGGCCTGTTGATGGGCATCATGCTGACCAAGTACCCCGAACTCTTCGGCGCCATCGTCTGCCAGGTTCCGCTGTTGGACATGCGTCGATTCCATCTCCTACTGGCCGGCGCTTCGTGGATGGCCGAATACGGTGACCCCGATGTCCCGGAGGAGTGGGCATTCATCTCGGAGTACTCGCCGTATCAGAACATCGACGCCGCCGCGTCGTACCCACCGATCCTGATCGCGACGTCCACCCGCGACGACCGCGTCCATCCCGCGCATGCCCGCAAGATGGCCGCACGGCTGGAAGAGCTTGGCAAGCCGGTGCTGTATTTCGAGAACATCGAGGGTGGCCACGGCGGCGCCGCGGACAATGCTCAGCTGGCCTTCAAGACTGCGCTGACCTACGAGTTCCTCTGGCAGAAACTCGGCTGATCTTTCAGCGGTCGCGCAACCACGCGACGACGCGCTCGCTCACAGCGGTGGGATTGCGTATCCAACCGTTGTGACCGAGTGGTTCGTCGATGTGCGTCATCGTCACTTGGGCCCCGGAGAGCTTGTCCACCAGGTTCTTTGCGGACCGGCGCGGAGCGAGATCGTCCCCTTCGATCGTGATCGACAGGACCGGCAAGGTCAGGCGAGCGATCCGCTCCTCGTAGTCGATATCCGCACCGACGGGTTCCATGCGACCGGTCCTGGCGAACCGGGCCCAATCGGTGATCAGTACCTTCGACTGTCGACCGAAGCCGCCGACGTTGACCCGGTCTCCCGGCCAGAAGCCGGCGATGTTGGCTGTCACCGACATCGCGGACGAACCCAGATAGAGTCCGGGCGCACGGATTCCGGGGAATCCGCGGTGATACGGCGATCCGGAGGCAACCAGGATCAGTCCGCCGAGCCGGCCCCGAATCCTGGACGCGTACATGACCCCGATCTGGCCGCCCATGCTGTGCCCCATCAGAAATGGTGTGCTGGCCGGAAACCGCTCACGCACCACCTCGAACGTCGCCGGACAATCGATCGAGACCAGTTCCTGATATCCGAAAACACTCGACGCGCTCGGGCGCGGTTTGCTGTCACCTTGGCCGCGCAGTTCACCGATGGCCGCATTGAAGCCGGCTTCGACCAGGGCCTGCGCCACCGGATCGTAGAACCCGGCGGGAACTCCGAGCCCGGGCAACATCACCACCACGGGTGCGTCGTCGTTCGGTCCGGGAAACAGACGGATCGGGGTCACGGTGCCGTCGGGGAGTTGGATCGGTACGGTCTCCATTCAACTCACACTAACCACCCACGCCGCGGATGGGCAGGGCCCACGCGCCGACTATTCGAGGCTTCCCACGATCAGCGGATCCGGAGTACCCACGATCTCGTAATCCTTGTTGTCGTAATCGAACTGACTGAGAACGTGACGCATCGCGTTTATCCGCGCGCGTTTCTTGTCATTGCTCTTGATGACGGTCCACGGAGCGGTGTCGGTATCGGTGAACCGGATCATCTCTTCCTTCGCCGCCGTGTACGCATCCCACTTGTCCAGAGAAGCGATGTCCATCGGCGAAAGCTTCCACTGCCGAACGGGATCGACCTGTCTGATCGCGAACCGCGTGCGCTGCTCCAGCGGCGAAACCGAGAACCAGAACTTGATCAAGCTGATGCCGTCGTCGACGAGCATCTGCTCGAACAACGGCACCTGGCGCAGAAAACGCTCGTGCTCCTCGTCGGTGCAGAAGCCCATGACCCGCTCGACCCCGGCCCGGTTGTACCAAGACCGATCGAACATCACCAGTTCCCCGGCGGCGGGAAGGTGCTGCACATAGCGCTGGAAGTACCACTGCGTCGACTCGCGAGCCGACGGCTTCTCCAATGCGACGACCCGTGCGCCACGAGGATTGAGGTGCTCCATGAATCGTTTGATCGTTCCGCCCTTGCCGGCAGCGTCGCGTCCTTCGAACACGATGGCGTGCCGTGCGCCGGTTTCTTTCGACCAGTTCTGCAGCTTGAGGAGTTCGATCTGCAGCAGACGCTTGGACATTTCGTACTCGTCCCGAGGCATCCGTGCGTCGTACGGGTAGCCCTCCCGCCAGGTGTCGACCTCGAAACCGTCCGGCGACGTCAGCAGCACCGGATCGTCGTCGTCATTGTCGTCGACGGTGAAGGCGGCGGTGTCGGCGAGATCGACGGCAGTCGAGAGATCCGCGAAGGCGCTGAGGAACGGTCGGCGTTCTGCTAAATCGGTCACCGCCGACAAGTTAGTCTCCCGCAGCGACTGTTCGGTGAAGCTGGGATGAACTACCGGGGTATGACACGGCGGCCTCAAAAGATCAGGGTGCAGATGGGGGTCGTCCCCGATGGTGCGCGGCGCCATCTCGCTTCAGAATTGAACCATGACATTCGAAAGCAACACACCTCGCCCCTTCACCCGTTCCAACGACACGAAAATGTTCGCCGGAGTGTGCGGCGGAATTGCAGATTACTTCGGCGCCGACGTAAATCTTGTCCGTCTACTCGCCGTTATCGCCGCTATTTGCACGGGTGGAACCGCGGCTTTGGTATATCTCGCCGCCTGGATGCTCATGCCGTTAGGTTGAGAATTCCGGCACTTGACATGGCGAGAATTACGCGCCGACAAAAGATATTTCGGGGCCTACGCGCCAACACGAGCAGGCCCCGAAATCAACAATCTACTTGGCGGCCTTCAACTCTCCACCGCTGAGCGCAGCGAGGGCCTCGAGACCTTTGACGGCCAGGCCACTGACGCTGCCCAACCAAGATGTTCAGAAAACTCGGGGACGACGGGCGGCGTAAAGCTGAGGGTGTCGAGAGATTATCGTTCGACGAACTCACGATTTTGGTCGGAAACTGCCTGCAAAAGCGTCGTGAACCCCACCCGCAACAATTCGACGTAGTGCTCGATATCCGGCATCGTCTCTCGCGAGACGATGACATTGAGCGTCAGAGAACCTCCACGCGCGGCAATGAGGAAGTGGCGCAGAATGTCTCCGTCGACCGGCGCCTGCCCGCCGAGTACTGCCACTGCCGGCGCACCCTCGAAGACATTGCCGTCGACCGATACCGGGACATTGCTGATCGTCGTGTTCTGAATGACCTTGTGCGAAGGGTCCAGCTTGTTGAGTCGGCGCGAGAGACCGGTGAGTCTGAGCAGAGCCGCAGGCGAGGTTTCGATGCGTGTGCCGTAACGACGGACGGCTGGGTGTGAACTCCGCCCTTTGGCCCTCAGCGCCGAATCCCTGATCCGTGTCAGCCGCTCGACCGGATCTTCGACGTCCGTGTGCAGATCGACCGTCAACAGCGCCAGTTGGTTGGCCGACTCCCATTCGGCGATCTGTCGCATCGATCGGGGAACCATCGCCGCCAATCCACTGGCCGACTTCTCGCCCTTCTCCGACAGGTACACGTCGAGAGCACCGGCGACGACGGTCAGGAAGATGTCGTTGACCGTCACGCCCGGAACGGCCGCTCGGATCGCTTTGATGTCTGCGCCGTCCAGCGTCAGGAAATCGATCGTGATGTCTCCACCCAGCACGCCGTTGAATCGGGTCGGTAGGCGGTCGGCCGAGTACGTAGGTAGCTCTCCGGCCTCTTCCGCCTCCCGAACCGTCTCGGCCGCAACCTTTGTCACGGACAGACCCCGGCCGAAGCGGATCGCCTGGCCGGGCAAACCGACGACCGTGCGCCCGATCAAATCCAGCGACGAAAGCCCCGAACCGGCACGCTTCGTCTCCGGCTTCGGCGGACCGGAGAACAGAAGGTTGGTCAGATCGCGGATCGCCAGACCGTCACCGGCCCCGTGGTGGGTCTTGAGCATGATCAGCGTCAGATTGCCCGGCAGCTCGTCGATCCCGTGCACGCCGGTCATGACGTGCAACTCCCAGGGCGGCCGGGACAGGTCCATCGGCTCCCCGAGCGAGCGCCCGAGCAATTCACGGACCGGCGTCCACCCGGCAACAGGGGCACGCTGAACGTGCACGTGATCATCGACGTCGAAATCGGCCGGGACCCAATAGGGATAGTCCAGATCCAGCGGAACTCGCTGGAGGCGACTCGTGAACAGTGGCCAGTACCCGAATCTTTCGGTGATCCACCGAACCGCGTCGGCGTGCGTCATCTCTGCGAGCGGATGGCCCGTCGTGTCGAAGAAGTAGGCGCAGACCATGTGGCTCAGATGTCCGCCGGACTCGTTGTAGACGAACTCCGCGTCTCGCGGTCCCATCTGAGATACCGCGGCTGGCAACGAGTTCCGAAAGATCATGCATGCCCCTCAATTCCGACGCTGAACGAATGTCCGAATTGTAGCGAGCTGACATGCAGATCCTCTGGGTTCTGCTCGGAATCGTTGGGTATCACCAAATCCAGCAATCGGAGAAGGTGCCTGCGATTCCGATCGATCAGGAGGCAACCTCTTGGTCAGGTGAATCCGCAGTCTGCATCGCGGCTGCCGCCGCCAAATCATCGAAACTTGCTCGCAGTAGTTCGATGTAATGGTGGAGATCGGGCATGGTCGCGGTATCCGCGATGACGTTGAGGGTCAGTCCCCCACCTGCTGCGGCGACCATGAAATGCCGTAGCCCATCCCCGTCGATGGGCGCTTGCACTGCAAGCACAGCCGCGCCCGGAGCGCCGGCAAGCGTCAACCCTTCGACCGAGAGTGGAATGTTACTCACCATCGTGTGCTGGTAACGCGGTCGATCGAGGCTGTGATCGTTCTGCTTGCGCGCATACGCCATCAATCTCATCAACGGCGCCGGCGTGGTCTCGACTGCGGCCCCGGCACGCCTGACCGCGGGATGGGACGTACGCGCCTTCTCCGACCGTGCCGAACTCGAAATGAGCGCCAACCTCTCCAACGGGGACTTGACCTGGGTGTGCATATCCACCAGCAGAGCCACCAACTGATTCGCCGATTCCCACGCTTCGACCTTGCGTACCGAGCGAGGAACCATCGCAATCAAAGAACCGCTTGGCGTTTCATCTTTTTCCGTGAGGTAACGCGTCAGAGCGCCTCCGACGACGGCGAGCAGAACGTCGTTGACAGTGGCACCGGGCACCGAATCCTTGATCGCACGGACCTGCTCCCCGGACATTGTCATCGGTTCCAGAGAGGCCACTCCACTCACCTTGCCGTTGAATCGAATTGCAGGCCTTTCGTTGAGGCTCTCCACCCATTCTCCGGCCTTCTTCGCAGCGTCAGCATCTCGCTGAGCGCGTCGGTTGCCTGGTACCTGCCTTGCGAAGCGATATATTCGGCCGGGAAACCCCAGTAGCGACTTGGTGAATATCCTCGCTCGCACAAACGGCACAGACGGTTCGGACCCAGCCTGCTGCACATTGCCCGAAAAGATAGTTTCGCCCAACGTCCTGATGGCGATACCGTCAGCTGCACTGTGGTGAGACTTGAGCACCACCGCCGTCAGTCGGCCCGGCAATTCTTCAAGTCCCTCCAAACCTACGAAGAAGTGCAGTTCCCACGGCGGACGGCGCAGGTCCATCTTCGTCGTCAACAACGCGCTCAACGGCTTTTGCAGTGCTGCCCATCCTGTGTCATCGATCTTGTTGACGTACACGTGCTTTCGCACGTCGAAGTCAGGGTCTGTCACCCAGTAGGGATGGTCCAGTCCCAACGGAGTCCGTTGGACTCGTTGAGTGAACATACGATCACATCCAAGGCGTGCGGTAACCCAGTCCACTGCCTGTTCTGCCGTGAATTCCGCGCTTGGGTGCAACGATGTCTCGAAGAAGTACACAGCGATCAGATGGTTCAGGTGACCAGCGCCCTCGTGATAGATGAATTCGGCATCGCGTGGGTTCAGCTGCGCCATCCTTGCGCCTGACGTGTTGGACGCGCCCATTGAACTCCTTGTATCGCGGCTGGTTGCCCGCACATTCGCCTGAGTGCAAAGCTTGTGACTATAAATCCGGTGATTGCAAAACCAATGGTCCCCGAAGCCACAGGGCTACGGGGACCATAGTTTCAAGCAAGTGCAGGTTCGCCTGACTGCTCCGCTACGATGCTGTCCTCGACAACCGAACAATATGATGCAGTCGCTGGAGTGATCACGGCTTTTGTGGAGGATCCTTGATGATCTTGCTTCCAGCGGAAGTTAGACCAAGCATGCTCGATACCCACGTGATCATTCCGGTTAAATAAGTTTGCAGCATGACCGATTCCGTTCTTCTATGGCGTGGGGGAAGACGACAGCGCGTTCAAATACTTCACAAACGTGCCTACGAGATCGATCGATCCGAAATCGACGATCTTGGACAGGTAGTCCAGGAAGAGATCGAACATCTTTTCTCCTTCTCCTTTTACAGGCCGGCTACGGAACCGAGGACCGATTGGACGCTGCCTGCCGCAGCCTCACCGAGCGCACCGCCCATGTTGAGGCTTCCGGTGATCGACAAGAAGATTCCGTCAACGACCTTGACCAAGTAGAACAGTGGATCCACCAGGGATCCGACGTCAACGCTAGCGAGCGCACCTATCAAACTAGCTGTGTCCACCGTATTTCACACTCCTTGAGATTGATTTCGTTCACTGGGTAAATCAATTCACTTCTCAGTCGACGTTCGGGAACCACCCGAAGTCAACCGAAGCCATAAACGGGGTAAACAAAGCCACCCCGAGAATGTTTTTGATCAACCCCCCGGCCTCGCCCTCGAGAACATCCGCAATCGATCCCAGATCCATCATTCACTCCTGTCATCAAGAAACATTGGAAGAAGAACTTGCAGGTGCCGTCAACTGAGGTCGATTGCCGAAACCAACGATCCGGTGACCCCGTCGATTCCCGGCATGAGCGAACCGGACCAGACGTTACCCAGCAGGTCGGTGAACAATGCCGCCGTTGTCTGCAGGAACATGACGATCATATTGAATCCCACGCTTTCGATTGGCCGCGAATACTCACGGAACATTTACATTGGAATGCTTGATGCAGCCCACAAAGAGCCGGTCCAAGTAGCAATTAAAGAATCTCTGTCGAACGATGAAACCGAGATCCTCCGGGGTGGGTGCCCACTTTCCGCGGCTGTGACTGACATCAAGGTAGTGCAATAGGATCCGGTTTGGGTGCCTTTTGCCCAAGAATTTCAGATGGATCTGAAACCTGTTCCATATTCGCAGGTCTAGCGTCCAAGACGCTTGAAAATCGAGCAAAATGGAATAGCAACCGGAATGCACGTCATCCGAAAGGCCTAGTACTTGAGGGTATTCAGAACAGAATTATCCACCAAAAGAACTAGAGGTATCCGCACTTCACAGGTTAGCGGAGGCGAACAATCGGGACGGAAAATATCAAACATCCTTCAACATTCGGATAGATGAAGCTTCTCGTTCCCCACCTTCTCGATACACCTGTTACGCCATGAGGTTGTCCACACACACGCGGCCATCCACAAAGTGGCTTCTGAATCCGCGTCGTCAGGCCCTTGCCGCCACAGTGCATACGTGGAAGTTGTCACGAGAAACCAGTTGCTCGAGCAGGGCACCTCGAGCAGTTCGATCTCTCGATCCACGCGGTCAGGGCGACTCCATCGAATCCTGCCGTCGGTGTACTCCACCGAAGAACCTGGATACTTCGAGCGTTGCGTCGCGGTCACACTGTGGAAGCCCGAGGCCGTCCTCAGCCATACCAGCGCGGCCTGGCTGTGGGATCTCCTGCCGGAGGAACCACGCTTTGTCGAGGCCACCGTGGCTCCCAGCGTCCGAGCAGGCAGTCCGCAGTGGGTACGGCTTCACCGACGAACAGGAGTCTCGTCGGATGAGTGGATGGGTTTACCGATCGTGCCGATCGAGCAGTGCTTCATCGACGTCGCGACCACGTTGCCACGGCCGGAACTCGAGGCCTTCTTCGACGCGGCCGTATCGACCCGAGTGCCGTGGAAGTCGATAGCCGAACTGTGTGATGCGAGGCGCGGCAGGCACGGGATCCTCGCCGTACGCGAACAACTCCGCACCTGTTGCCCGCTCACTCGTTCGGAACCGGAGCGAGCAGTCGCCCGTGCGCTGACTGCGCGCAACGTCCACCTGGAGATCAACGCTCGGGTCGGACCCTACTTCGGCGACCTGGTCGACACGCGAGCCCGGGTGATCGTGGAGATCGACGGGCGCGAATTCCATACCGACCCCGCAACTTTCAACAACGATCGACGGCGTCAGAACGCACTCGTTCTCGACGGATGGATGGTGTTGCGTTACTCCGCCGCCACCGCGATGGCCCATCTCGACGCTGTGGCGGACGAAATCATCACAGTGGTCCGAAGACGCCGACACAACCGGACGTAAGCGCGGGCGTAAACGCACACAGCATCGAGCGTGCAACGGGAAACCGCGATCGCGTCGCAGCAGTGGACAAAAATGCCCACATTCATCTCCAGACAAGCAAAAGCCCGGCCCACCGAATGGTGGGCCGGGCTCTAGGAGCTAGGTGGAGATGGACTCAGAAGTCCATGCCGCCCATGCCGCCGGTCGGATCGCCTGCAGGCGCTCCGGCTTTCTCGGGCTTGTCAGCGACAACGGCTTCGGTCGTCAGGAACAGAGCCGCGATGGACGCTGCGTTCTGCAGTGCCGAGCGGGTGACCTTGACCGGGTCGTTGATGCCTGCAGCGAGCAGGTCGCCGTACTCGTTGGTCGCAGCGTTGAGGCCGTGACCTGCGGGCAGGTTGGAGACCTTGTCCGCAACAACGCCGGGCTCGAGGCCTGCGTTGAATGCGATCTGCTTGAGCGGAGCGGACAGCGCAACGCGAACGATGTTCGCGCCGGTTGCCTCGTCACCTTCGAGCTTGAGGTCGTCCAGTGCGGGAGCTGCCTGGAGAAGTGCAACGCCACCGCCGGCGACGATGCCCTCTTCGACGGCTGCCTTTGCGTTACGCACTGCATCTTCGATGCGGTGCTTGCGCTCCTTGAGCTCGACCTCGGTAGCAGCGCCGGCCTTGATGACTGCAACGCCGCCGGCCAGCTTGGCCAGACGTTCCTGCAGCTTCTCACGGTCGTAATCCGAGTCGCTGTTCTCGATCTCGGCGCGGATCTGGCTGACACGACCGGCGATTGCGTCGGCGTCGCCGGCACCCTCGACGATGGTGGTCTCGTCCTTGGTGATGACGACCTTGCGTGCCTGGCCGAGGAGCTCGAGGCCTGCGGTCTCCAAGGAGAGTCCGACCTCTTCGCTGATGACCTCGCCACCGGTGAGGATGGCGATGTCGGCGAGCTGAGCCTTACGACGGTCACCGAAGCCGGGAGCCTTGACGGCAACAGACTTGAAGGTGCCACGGATCTTGTTGACCACGAGGGTGGAGAGAGCTTCGCCCTCGACGTCCTCGGCGATGATCAGGAGCGGCTTGCCGGACTGGATGACCTTCTCCAGCAGGGGCAGCAGGTCCTTGACCGTGGAGATCTTGGAGCTGACGAGCAGGATGTACGCGTCTTCGAGGACGGCTTCCTGACGCTCTGCATCGGTGGCGAAGTACGCCGAGATGTAGCCCTTGTCGAAGCGCATGCCCTCGGTGAGCTCGAGCTGCAGGCCGAAGGTGTTGGACTCCTCGACCGTGATGACGCCTTCCTTGCCGACCTTGTCCATAGCCTCGGCGATGAGCTCACCGATGGACGGGTCGCCGGCGGAAATACCGGCGGTAGCAGCGATCTGCTCCTTGGTGTCGATCTCCTTGGCGGTCTCGAGCAGGCGAGCTGTGACAGCCTCGACAGCCTTCTCGATGCCGCGCTTGAGGCCGAGCGGGTTCGCGCCGGCTGCGACGTTGCGCAGGCCTTCACGGACCAGAGCCTGTGCGAGAACGGTAGCGGTGGTGGTGCCGTCGCCAGCGACGTCGTCAGTCTTCTTGGCGACCTCCTTGACGAGCTCGGCGCCGATCTTCTCGTACGGGTCGTCGAGTTCGATCTCCTTGGCGATGGAAACACCATCGTTGGTGATCGTGGGGGCGCCCCACTTCTTTTCGAGAACGACGTTGCGACCCTTGGGGCCCAACGTCACCTTGACAGCGTCGGCGAGGGCGTTGAGGCCTCGCTCGAGGCCACGACGTGCCTCTTCGTCGAACGCGATGATCTTTGCCATTGCGAAGTGATCCTCCGGATAGGGGGTGACACACAAGGTGACCGCTCGTCGGGTCACCTCATCGGCACAAGGCGACCGTTTGACCAGTCACCTCGTTACACGGGCGACCGATTTGCCTGGTCACCCATCTACGCCTGTGGTCTAGTCAGTGCCCGCGACGGACGACCGGGGGTGTCTATGGTTCCCGGTCTCACTGCCTCGACCTGGCACTCACGGTTCGCGAGTGCCAACTGCATTTTTAGCACTCGAGCGTGCCGAGTGCAAGGTTGAGCCTCAGCCCGCGATGCAGAACTGTCCGTTACTCAAATTGACCGCAAACGAGAGCACTCCGACGCAGTCGACGCCGTTGGCATCGGCCGTAGCGCCCGCTCCGTAACCGGCGATGGCGAAGGTGACGTTGCCGTCAGCCGCCCCGGCCCGCGCGATCCCGCCGCCGAGCGCAAATGCCTGCGCCTGACCGTTACCGCGAGAAGCCCCCAGCGCGGTTCCGAAGCCGTTTGCATATGAATTGGAGTACCCGTTGTCGGCGGCGACGCTCACGGCGGTACCGCTCTCGGCAGCACCGGCCTGCGAACGGCCGGCTCCGACGGACTGCGCGCCGCAGCTCGCGGTCCCGGAGACCTGGATGTCATTGGCCGACGGCGGCGAGACACACGTGACGGGGGCTGCCGAAGCAGCTCCCGCACCGGTCAGCGCCAGCCCGGCGGCGAGCCCCATACCTACAGTCATCACAGCCCCTGTTCTCGCCAGGCGGCCCCCCAACCGACTACTGGAAATTCCGCTGACTCGAGAGGATGAGCGACGGAACCAGACTGACGAGATCAAGGGCATAGAAAACTCCTTCGTGGAACAAGTTCATTGGATTCGGGCGCGAGAGTACCCGCTCGAGTGAAGTCCGTCACCCCCGCCTGGTCAAGCCTCGAGGACGACCCCGAGAAGGGCCGGAAGATCCGCGACCGAATCGATGACATGATCAGGCTTCTGAACCGACAGGTCGAGCACTGTTTGCCGAAACTTGCCTGTGCGCACCAGAACTCCGGTCAAGCCGACTCGTTGGGAGGAAAGGACGTCCCCGATCAGATCGTCGCCGACCATCACCGTCGCCTCCGGTTCGACATGCATCAGCTCCGTGGCTGTCAGGAACCCCGTGAGAGACGGTTTACCCACTGCGGCGATATTTACACCTGCCACTTCCTCGAAGCCCGGCAAGTACGTTCCTGTATCGATCCGAAGGCCGTCTACGGTCTCCCACATCATGCCGCGGTGCATCGCGACGACGGGCACACCGGCGAGCAGAAGTTCGAGCACTCGGCTCAGCGCCTCGTGGGTGAACTCCGGGCCGGCGCCGCCGAGAATCACGACCTCCGGATCGGCGTCGTCGAATTCGATTCCCTCGAGATCGGCAGACACGTCACCGTGATTGAGGACCCACGCCCGCGCGTCCGGGTACGTCGCCCGCACGTACTCCCCCGTGAGCCTGGCGGCGGTCACTATCTGGCTCGCCTCGACCTCGATACCCGCATCGCACAATCCCTGCGCGATGAGCGTCGAACTGCGCGAGGTTGTGTTGGTCAGAAACCCACAGGCCAATCCGCGCCGCCGAACTTCGCGTACTGCTTCCCCTGCTCCCTCGATCGGCTGCCAGGACGTGAGCAGGACTCCGTCGATATCGAACAGAACACCTTCGATGTCGGCCATTGCACCAGCCTATATTCGCCATCGAGGTCCTGCCGAGGCGTCGTAGCCCGAAATCCGTCGATCGCTCAGTAGGCTCCCACCCATGGACCTGCGCGACGACGACCTCTTCTCCGTTGCCGGTTCTCTGGCCGAATTGCTCGGCGCTCCCGTCACGATCGAGGACGAGAACTCGACTGTCCTCGCGTACTCCGGCGGCGAGCAGGCCGTGGACGAAGCTCGCATCGGCACGATCCTCGGCCGGCAGGTACCCAGCCGATTCCGCCAATTACTTTCCGATGCAGGAGTATTCGATCGCCTCCACCGAGAGAGCGACCCCATCTACGTCGATCTCGAAGACCCCGCGATCACGCCGCGACTGGTCATCGCAGTTCGCGAGAACGATCACCCCGTCGGCTCGATCTGGGTCGCACTCGCCGGAACACCGACGCCCACACAGGAATCGATACTTCGATCCGCGGTAACTGTCGTGGCCGAGAGAATCGCCTCGGAGCGTGACCGGGTCGACAGCACACGCCGTCGTCAATCCCAGCGCGTCCAAGCTCTGATCGGCGGTGGCGAACCCGCATTCCGCGCCGCAGACGACTTGCGGTTGGCAGGCCCGCTCACCGTCGTCGCCGTCGGAACCGTTGCGGGACCACTGCCGGCGGGGTTGGTCGCCTCTTTGAGCTTGTACCTCGACACTCTGGCCGTCGACGCCGTTGCAGCTCAACTGTCCGAGACCATCTACCTTGTCATCGCGACCGACGAGACCAACGCTCGCCGATTGTCCGCCGACTTCCTCACGCGCGCCCGCGGTCGCGAATTCCTGGCAGTGGCCGTCGGTCGGACAGTGAAGTCTGCAAGCGAATCACATCTTTCGCGCTCGGACACCGACCATGTTCTCGGAGCGCTTCGTCATGGCCGGTCCGGCGGAACCGTCGCGGGAATGAGGGACACGTTGGCCTCCGTTCTCGCCCTGCACGTCGCCGACATCATCGACGGACTCGGCGACTCCACACCACTCGGAAGCCTCGAACGTCACGACTCTCAGCACGGCAGCGATCTGGTCGCGACGGCGAAGGCCTTTCTCGAGCACGGCGGTGACGTGGCGAATTCTTCTGCCGCACTGCATGTTCACCCCAACACGCTCCGCAACCGCCTGCGTCGAGGCAAGGAGATGTGCGGCGTCGACCTGACCGACGCCGACACCCGCTTGATTCTGATGCTGCAGTTCAAACTCGCTCGCTGAGCAGGCGCGGCGGTGCGTTGTGCGAATCCACAACGAGGTAGCTCCGACGATGGCCGAACGGCCAGTCCTTTTGCCGCCCCCGCGATTCATGCTTGAGAGAAGAGCCGGATGTGACCGGCGTCTCGGTTCGAGCAGAGTCTGTAGAAGGAGTGCGTCATGGGAACTCGTCAGAGCCCCGATCGTGTGGTCGTGGTCGGTGCGGGTGTTGTCGGATTGTCGACGGCCTGGTTCTTGCAGGAACGTGGAGTCGAGGTCACCGTCGTCGATCGCGACGGCGTCGCAGCCGACGCGAGCTGGGGCAACGCCGGTTGGCTTGCCCCCGCATTGACGCTTCCGCTGCCCGAACCCGCAGTGCTCCAATACGGCTTGCGCGCGATGCTCAGCCCGTCGTCCCCGGTGTACGTGCCACTGACCACCGATCTGAAGCTGATTCGGTTCCTGGTCGGGTTCGCGCGCCACTGCACGCCGTCGAAGTGGCAGGAAGCGATGTCGGTCTACACCGAGGTCAACCGAACAGCCTTGGGCGCGTACGACGAACTCGCCGACGGTGGCGTCAAAGAGCTGACCCGCCTGGCCGATCCTTTCCTCGCCGCGTTTGCGTCCGAGAAGGACCGACAGACTTTGGTGGACGAGTTCCATCACGTCGAGGCCGCGGGCGGCGAGGTCGACTTCGACCTCCTCGACTACGACGCGATTCATTCGCTCGAGCCTTCACTCGGCCAGGGTGTGAAAGCCGGTTTGCGTCTGCGTAATCAGCGTTTCATCGATCCCCCGTTGTTCGTGAACTCGTTGGCGGACGCGGTTCGTGAACGCGGTGGAGAAATCGTCAGCGGTTTCGACGTCACGCAGATCGACGATCGGGTCGGCGGAGTCACTGTTCGCAGTGCACACGGTGATTCACGCGACGGCGACGCCGTGGTCATCTCGAGCGGTGCCCGCTTGAACAAGCTCGCAGCACCGTTCGGTGTGCGCAAACTGGTGCAGGCCGGACGCGGATACAGCTTCAGTGTCAAGCCCGAGCACCTCCCCAAGAACCCTGTGTATTTCCCCACCCAGCGCGTCGCATGCACTCCGTTGCACGATCGCTTCCGAGTGGCCGGAATGATGGAATTCCGCAGCCCTGACGCGCCGCTGGATCCGCGCCGCGTGCAGGCGATCATCGATGCGGCCAAGCCGATGCTCAGCGGCATCGACTGGACTGCGCGGGAAGAGGAATGGGTGGGATCACGACCGTGCACTACCGACGGCTTGCCGTTGATCGGAGCCACCAAGTCGCCGCGGGTGCACGTCGCCGGTGGTCACGGAATGTGGGGAATCGCCCTGGGTCCGTTGACCGGAAAGATGGTGGCCGACTCGATGACCGGCGCTCAGACGCCGACCGTCATGCGCCACTTCGATCCGCTGCGCTGACAGCCGGTTTCACCCACTTGTAGTACGCGCCCGTCAGCAGAACCAGCCATCCGGCACCGACGAGCAAAGCAACTCGGGTATCGGCGATGACGCCGAGCAACACGATGACAAAAGCCAGGAACACGATCGCGAAGATTTGACCGTACGGCCACAGCGGCACTGGAAACTTCAGTGCCGCTGTTTCGTCTGCACTCATCTGAGCGCGGGAACGGAACTGCGAGAGCAGGATCATGATCCAGACGAAAATGGTGGCGAAGGTCGCCAGCGAGGCGATGACGAGGAACACCTGGTCCGGGATCAGATAGTTGAGCAGGACTCCCACCAACAGGGCAACGGTCATGATGACAACGGTCATCCACGGAACACCGTTGGCGGAGACTCTCTTCATCACCTGTGGAGCCTGGCCGGCGTGCGACATCCCGAACATCATGCGACCCGCACCGAAAACGTCGCTGTTGATGGCGGACAAGGCCGCGGTGATGACAACGATGTTGAGGATCGATGCGGCCGTTCCCAATCCGAGGTTCTCGAAGATCTGGACGAACGGGCTGTTGTCGGAGTTGATGGTCTGCCACGGAATGATCGCCATGATGACGGCGAGGGTGCAGATGTAGAAGAGAATGATGCGCACCGGGACCGTGTTGACGGCTTTCCTGATGGTCTGCGCCGGATCCTCGGCTTCGCCCGCGGTGATACCGATGATCTCGGTGCCACCGAACGCGAACATGACGATCGCGAAACACGCGACGAATCCGCCGAAGCCCGTCGCGAAGAACCCGCCGTCCGACCAGAGGTGGCTGATTCCGGCATCGGTGTCGTGAACGCCGAATCCGAACACGATGATCGCGATGCCGCCGGCGATCATCGCGATGATGGCGGTGATTTTCACGAGCGTGAACCAGAATTCCAGTTCGCCGAAAACCTTGACGCTCAACAGGTTTATCGCGCCGATGAAGAAGACCACAGCCAGAACCCAGATCCATCTCGGTACGTCCGGGAACCAGAATTGCATGTACAGGCCGAAGGCGGTGACGTCGGCAAGGCACACGATCACCATCTCGAACGTGTACGTCCACCCGGTCATGAAACCGGCGAGTGGTCCGAGGTGCTTGTTCGCGTACTCGCTGAACGAACCGGAAACCGGGTTACGGACCGCCATCTCGCCGAGCGCTCGCAACACCAGGTAGACCGCGATACCGCCGATCAGGTAGGCCAGGAGCACCGACGGGCCGGCCCTTTTGATGGCCTCGGCGCTGCCGTAGAACAGTCCGGTTCCGATGGCCGATCCGAGGGCGATGAAGCGGATATGGCGCGCTGTCAGCCCTCGCTTGAGGCCATCCTGCGTCGCGGCGTCGCTGTTCACTTCTCGGTACTCCAGTCGGATGGATCGTCATACGTGCGCGAACCATTGTCCGCTACCACCGCGCGTGTTCCCGCACGACCCTGTTGGACGGCCGTACAGTGACCTGACACACATGGTCCATTGACGGATCGCTTACGATCGACAAAAGTGTTTGTAACTTTACGTAGCATCAACTCGACTGGAGAGACTGTGTCCAACACCCTCGAAGCAAGCATCGACATCGACGCATCACCGCAGGACGTGTGGGCAATCGTCGCCGACCTGCAGCGTATGGGCGAATGGAGCCCCCAGTGCAAGGTGATGAAGGTGATCGGCGGGACCGTGCGTGAGGGTGCCAAGACGATCAACGTCAACCGCAAGGGCCTGCTGGTCTGGCCGACGTCGTCGAAGGTCGTTCGCTTCGAACCCAACAAGTCGGTGGCGTTCCGTATCGCGGAGAACCGCACGATCTGGTCCTACGAACTCGAGCCGACCGCTACCGGCACCAAGGTGACCGAGCGTCGCGAGGCTCCCACCGGAACGTCGAAGGTCTCGCAGTTCCTCGTCAAGACCGTCCTGGGCGGAAACGCAGACTTCGAGGTCGAACTCGTCGAAGGCATGAACGCCACCTTGAAGCGTGTGAAGAGCGAGGCCGAGGCGGCTGCACGCACCTCTGCTTGACCCTCGACCTGGTCGAGGCATCAGGATCCGTTCCATGGATCCCGTGATGACACAGATAGCGCAGGCACAAGAATTGGCGAGCTCCGGCGATCGAGCCGGGGCTCGCTCTGCGTTCGAGAAGGTGTGGGAAGAGATCAGCGTCGCCCCAGATGCGCTCCACGTCGTCTCCCTCGCGCACTACATGGCCGACGTTCAAGACGATCCGGCTCAGGAGCTCTGCTGGGACCTGCGCGCCCTCGACGCTGCCGATTCGTTGACCGACGCGCGAGCCCAGGAACACCACGCATCGCTGCAGGTGGCCGGTTTCTATCCATCGCTGCACCTCAACCTGGCTGCCGACTACCGCAAACTCGGACGCGACGCCGAGGCCGTCGAGCATCTGACGAAGGCCGAGGCGTCGGTCGGCACACTCGCCGACGACGGTTACGGCCGGATGATCAGGGACGCTATCGAGCGACTGCGGGCAGAATTGATCCGTGACCACTAGTTCCGCCCTCCTGACGATCGGCGAGATGTCCCGGGCGTCGGCGCTCCCGATCAGCGCGCTGCGGTTCTACGACAAGGAAGGCGTGCTCGTCCCGCATTCCGTCGATCCGCACACCGGTTACCGCTGGTACACCGACGATCAGCTCCGCGACGCCCGCGTGATCGCCGGTATGCGGCGCGTCGGTGTTCCGATCCGCGACATGATGGCCGTCCTGACCGGGCCGGAACCCCATTCGTGCCTGGACGCCCATCTGCGCAACCTCGAGGACGGTCTCGCCGACGCCCGGGCCGAACTGGGGCGAATTCACCGGCTGATCGATTCGCTACCCGCCTCCGGCGGCGTGGACATCGACTCGTGGGATCTACGACGCGCACTCGACGCCGTGCTGTTCGCAGTGAACGAGGAATCGGAGTTCCCGATACTTCGCGGCGTCCACCTCGACATTCACGACGGCGTCGCTGCGTTTGTCACCACTGATCAGTTCCGGCTCGCGGTCGCCGAGGTGAAAGTTCACTCCGCTCTGACGGTGTCCGCTGTCGTTCCCGTGGCCTTCGCGCGATTGTTACGCGATGTCGCCGGCGTCGTGACGCTGACTTTCTCCGCGCGCACGGTGACTGCGTCGTATCCGGGAGGTGAGGTGTCCAGCCCACTGATCGAGGACGGCGAGTTCCCCGATCACCGAATCCTGCGCGAGCACCACGACGCTGTCGAACTGAGCGGCGACCAACTTGCCGCCCTGCTCAACGGCCCCGGACACGGAGCCGTCGTCAGCATCGGCGAAGACGGTGGTGCCCGGGTGGATCCGGGTGGAATGGATCCCCGTGAGAGGTTCCGCGTACTGGTCGACCGGCAGCGACTGCGCGACGCCGCCGCAGCCCAACCGGGGCGGCAACTGGTGATCCGAGTAAGCGGTGCGACGCTCCCGCTGGCGATACGCACGGGCGACTGTGTCGGGTACTACTCGTACTTGATGCCGCTGCAGGGACGTGCATGATGCCACTGCAGGGACGTGCATGATGTGGCTGCAGGGACGTGCATGATGTGGCACTAGCCCGTAGGGGAGAACGCATTCACGTAATCTATGGATGCTCTACCACCCCGTACTGTCAGTGCGACCAGCAGAAGACCTACCGAGTAGTTAGAGGAGCCTGTGGCACGCCGACCCACACCCCCCGGAACCCCGCAACCCACCGGGATCGGACATATCGTCGATCTGGTTCGCCATGCGATTCCGCCACTTCATCCCGCCGGCCTGCCGTTCGTGCTGGCCCCGCTGGGAGTTGCAGCTCTGGGCCGCAACCGTAAGTGGGTGCGCCGAGCCGGTCTGACCACCGCCGCCGCATGCGCCACGTTCTTCCGTCACCCGCACCGGGTGCCGCCGAACCGCATCGGCGTCGTCGTCGCACCCGCCGACGGTGAAGTGGCGCTGGTCGACAACGCCGTTCCGCCGGCCGAGCTCAATCTCGGAAGCGAGCCGCGCCCGCGCGTCAGCATCTTCCTGTCGGTTCTCGACGTGCATGTCCAGCGCAGCCCTGTCGGTGGAACGGTCAAAGAGGTCGTTCACCAGGCAGGCAAGTTCCTCTCCGCAGATCTCGCCGACGCCAGCGAGGTCAACGAGCGCAACAGCATGCTCATCGAAACCGCCGACGGTCACGACGTGGCAGTTGTCCAGATCGCGGGACTGCTCGCGCGCCGCATCGTCTGCTACGCCGGTGTCGGTGACGTCCTGCCGATCGGCGACACGTACGGACTGATCCGTTTCGGCTCACGCGTCGACACGTATTTCCCCGCCGGAACCACACTCCTGGTCGAGCCGGGGCAACGCACGATCGGTGCTGAAACAGTTATCGCGCAACTGCCGTGAAGACGCCGAAGATGAAGTCAGCCGTGAAGAAGCCGGGAGCAGCCCAACCCGGCGCGAAGATGCCCAAACGCACCCAGGCGGTGCGGTTGCTGCCGTCCGTCATCACCATCCTGGCGCTGTGTGCCGGGCTGTCCGCCGTCAAGTTCGCTCTCGACGGACAACCCGGTACCTCGCTCGCGATGATCGGCGCCGCAGCCGTCCTCGATTCACTCGACGGCCGCATTGCGCGACTGCTCGACGCCACCAGCAAGATCGGCGCCGAACTCGACTCGCTGGCCGACTCCATCTCCTTCGGCGTCGCCCCGGCCCTGGTCCTGTACGTGACCTTGCTGGACGGCACCAGCATCGGCTGGATCATCGCGCTGATCTACGCGGTCAGCATCGTGTTGCGACTTGCACGTTTCAACACCCTGCTCGACGACGACGACGTCCCTGCGTACGCACGTGAGTACTTCGTCGGCGTTCCGGCTCCGGCCGGCGCACTCATCGCCCTCACTCCCCTGGCCGCGACGGCTCAGTGGGGTGACGGCTGGTGGTCTTCGCACTTCGTCGTCATCGTGTGGACGCTCTTCTCGGCTGCACTGATCGTCAGCCGCATCCCGACGCTGGCGATGAAGTCGGTATCCGTGCCGCCGCACATGGCGGCCGGCCTGCTCGTCCTGGTGACGTTGGCTGCGGCCGCTCTCATCACCTACCCGTACATCCTGCTGATCGTTCTCATCGCGATCTACCTGGTGCACATCCCGTTTGCCGTGCACTCGAAGCGGTGGGTGGCAGCACGTCCCGAAACCTGGGACATCAAGCCTTCCGAACGCCGCGCGATCCGACGCCAACCCAACGTCGGTGGCCGCCGCTCGGCCGCTCGTCTCGGATTGCGGCGACCCCGCTAGTCCACGACGTACTCTCGAGAGGTGACTTCGCCGGAACTCGCCCTCACCGTTCGACTCAACACCTCTGCCGCCGACCTACGCCGCGGGGTCGTGCGCTTGCACCCCGAAGCGTTGGCGGCGTTGGGCATCCGCGAATGGGATGCCATCGCACTCATGGGAGCCCGCGGCACCGCGACCGTCGCGGGCCGTGCGCCCACCGGAACCCCGGCAGGCACGATCCTTCTCGACGACGTCACCATGTCGAACGTCGGCTTGACCGAGAACTCTTCCGTCGTGGTCGGTCCGGTGACGGTGTACGGAGCGCGATCCGTCTCCGTCACCGGCTCGTCCATGGCGACAAATTCGATCAGCTCGACGGTTCTGCGACAAGCCCTTCTGGGCAAGGTCGTCAGCGTCGGCGACACGGTCTCGCTCCTCCCCCGCGATCTCGGTCCGGGTACGAGCACTTCCGAAGCCACCCAAGCGCTTTCCCGTACCTTCGGCGTCGCGTGGACATCCGAACTGCTCACCGTCACGGCCGTCGAACCTGCCGGTGGTCCGGTCAGCGTCCAGCCGAATTCGGCGGTCAACTGGGGTTCCGGCTCGGCGGGCACACTGACACCGAGTGCGCTTGTTTCCAGTCCGGCCGCCGTCGCAATCGAGCCTGCACCGTCGGTTCCGCTGGATCACCTCGTCGGCGCGCAAGCGCAGGCAGCCAAGCTGACCGAGTGGCTCGGCCTGGCACTCGACGAACCAGAACTGCTCCGTACGCTCGGCGCCTCCCCGCACCTCGGCGTCCTCATCACGGGCCCCGCCGGCGTAGGCAAAGCCACGTTGGCCCGCTCGGTCCTGTCCTCACGCAAACTGGTCGAACTCGACGGCCCGGGAGTCGGTGCCACCGAGGCGAATACCCGCCTGCAGCGAATCGTCGACGCCGTTGCTGCCGTGCGCGGCGGTGGTGTACTGCTGATCAGTGACATCGACGCTCTGCTTCCGGCCACCGCGGAACCAGTGTCCGCACTGATCCTCGAACAACTGCGCAGCGCCGTCGCAACCCCGGGCGTGGCATTCGTCGCGACCTCCGCCCATCCGGAGACCGTCGACGCGCGCCTTCGCGGCCAGGATCTCTGCGACCGGGAACTCGCACTTACCCTGCCGGACGGCGCAACCCGCAAGGCATTGCTCGAACTCCTGCTCCGCCGCGTGCCCACCGGAACCCTCGAACTCGACGCCATCGCCTCGCGCGCACCCGGATTCGTGGTCGCCGACCTCGCGGCGCTCTGCCGTGAAGCCGCTTTGCGAGCGGCGACGCGGGCATCCAAATCCGGTGATTCTCCGGAGATCACGCAGGAAGATCTTGTCGGGGCCCTCGAAGTGATTCGGCCCCTTTCTCGTTCGAGTACCGAAGAACTCTCGATCGGCAGCGTCACCCTCGACGACGTCGGCGACATGGTCGAAACCAAACAGGCGCTCACCGAAGCGGTGCTGTGGCCGCTGCAGCACCCCGACTCCTTCGCACGCCTCGGTGTCGACCCGCCTCGTGGTGTGCTCCTCTACGGCCCTCCCGGCTGCGGTAAGACGTATCTCGTTCGTGCCCTTGCCAGCTCGGGTCACCTCAGCGTCCACGCCGTCAAAGGGGCTGAGCTGATGGACAAGTGGGTCGGCGCCTCCGAAAAGGCCGTACGCGAGTTGTTCCAGCGCGCACGCGATTCGGCGCCCTCGTTGATCTTCCTCGACGAAATCGACGCCCTTGCCCCGCGTCGTGGTCAAAGTTCCGACTCCGGGGTGTCGGATCGCGTCGTAGCCGCGTTGCTGACCGAACTCGACGGCGTCGAGCCGCTACGCGACGTCGTGGTGTTGGGCGCCACCAACCGACCGGATCTGATCGACCCGGCCCTCCTGCGGCCCGGCAGACTCGAACGACTCGTATTCGTACCGCCGCCGGATGCGGAGGCTCGCAAAGCGATTCTGCGTGCTTCCGGCAAGTCGGTACCGCTGGCCGAAGATGTCGATTTGGACATTCTGGCCGTCGATCTCGAGGGATACTCGGCAGCAGACTGCTCGGCTCTCCTGCGTGAGGCTGCACTCGCCGCCATGCGTCGGAGCATGGACGCGGCCGACGTGACGGCCGCGGACGTGGCAACCGCCCGTGAGAAGGTACGTCCCTCACTCGATCCCGAGCAGGTGGCACACCTACAGGCGTACGCGGACAACCGATAAGGACTGACCATGGCTGCTGATCTGGTTCTGTACGGCGACATCGTGACCATGCACGAGGACTCACCACGCGCCCAGGCGCTCGCCGTGACGGGCGGCCGGATCACGGCCGTCGGCGCGCGCACGGACGTCGAGGAACTGGTGGGGCCGGATACCCGCGTCGTCGACGTCGGAGGTGCCAC
Source organism: Rhodococcus sp. IC4_135 (assembly GCF_011602025.1). Classification (NCBI taxonomy): domain Bacteria; kingdom Bacillati; phylum Actinomycetota; class Actinomycetes; order Mycobacteriales; family Nocardiaceae; genus Rhodococcus; species Rhodococcus sp. IC4_135. The sequence continues at coordinate 178,425 of NZ_JAAOLG010000007.1, read as the reverse complement.
TGTTCTGCCGGGGTTCATCGAGCCTCACGGTCACCCCCTCGAAGAAGCGATCGTGCTCGGGCCTGACGTCGTCGACATCCGGCCTGTGACGATCGCCGAGGCGGATGCCGTAGTTGCTGCCGTCGTCGACACTGTTCGTTCGCGAGGCGCTGCCGGTGCTTCTCTGAACGGTTGGGACCCGTTGCTGCAGAAGGGCCTACCCGACCCGACCATCGACTGGCTGGACTCCGTCGCGCCGGAGCACCCCCTCGTGATCATGCACAACTCGGGTCACGTCGCGTATTTCAACACGGCGGCAGCAGTGCAGGCCGGGATCACCCGCGATACCCCCGATCCGATCGGCGGATCGTACGGCCACGACGCGACGGGAGCACTCGACGGATCCGCGTACGAAATGCCTGCGGTGTTCGCAGTCGCGGGCCACGCAGTCACCATCGGTGACGACTTCCCCGCACTGGTGGCGGCCGAATGCGCCCGACTGAACGCCGCCGGAATCACCACCATCGCCGAATTGTCGTTCGACCCCAAGATGCGGCCCGCCCTGGCAGCGATAGCCGACGCCGGACTGCTCACCACCCGCCTGCGGCTCTACGAAATGTCCAACGACGCACGCACTACCGAGGCGTCGCCGGGCGACGGAAACGACCTGGTGCGCCAGATCGGCATCAAGGTCTGGTCCGACGGTTCGCCGTGGGTCGGCAACATCGCCACCAGTTTCCCGTATCTCGATACCGAAGCCACCCGCGCGCTCGGGATCGCCTGCACGCACGGGCACGCCAACTACACCGGCGAACAGATCCACGACATCAGTTCCGCCTACTTCGCCAACGGGTGGCAGATGGCATGCCACGCCCACGGCGACGACGCGATCACCATGGTTCTCGACGCGTGGGAGCAACTTCTGAAGGAGCACCCCCGGCCCGATCACCGGTTGCGTCTCGAACACGTCGGCGCAATGCGTCCGGATCAGTTCGTCCGCGCAGCGGAACTGGGGGTCACGGTCAGCATCTTCATCGACCACCTGCACTACTGGGGCGACGTTCTGGTGGATGACCTGTTCGGCCCCGAATACGGATCCGTTTGGGCCGCAGCAGGATCTGCACTCGCTGCCGGACAGCGGTTCACCTTCCACAACGACGGACCCGTCACCCCCGCCAATCCGCTACGGAACATGCACGACGCCGTCACCAGACTTTCGCCCAGCGGCCGCGTAGTCGCGCCTCAGGAGCGGATCCCCGTGGACGCCGCCGTGCGCGCCCACACGGTCAACGCCGCGTGGCAGCTGTTCAGCGAAGATCACATCGGGTCCATCTTTCCCGGCGCATACGCGGATCTTGTTGTGCTGTCGGCGAATCCCCTCGAAGTCGAGCCGACCGAGCTGGCCGAGATCACGGTGCTCGCCACCGTCCTGGAGGGCCGGACGGTGTACGGGGATCTGAGCGCGATCGGCTGATCTCGAACTCAAAGTAGTCCGTTTTGTCCCTGGCTCTCGAAAGTATGTTCGATTAAACTTTCGGTATGAACAGTCGGGAAGCATGGCAGCTGGATGGCGAGGGCCTCAAGAGTGAGGTTCTGGATCTGGTGCGTGTCCGACACGAGTTGCAGTCGCGGATGGTGCTGTTGATCGTGGAGATGTTTTCCCGGGAGGTTCTCGGCGGAAAGGGTTTTCGGGCGATCGCGCAGTGGTTGCACGGGTCGACGAATCTGGAGATCGGTGAGTGCAGTCTGCTGGTCGGGTTGGCGCGGTTGCTGATGCTCGAACCCGTGGTGGGCGATGCGTTCCATCGCGGTGACGTGGATGCGTTGAAAGCCCGTCAGGTGGCGTCGTTTTGTCAGCATCCGCCCAAGAACATGACCCCGGCCGATGTGGACAAGGCCCGCAGGATTCTGCTTGATCTGGCGTCGAAGAACATTGCCGATTGTGATGCGGTGCGGGCTGCGATCCGGCGGATCGAGAAGCAGTACGGCAATCGCGAGGACGGAGTTCCGGTCGGCGAGGATTCCGAACGTAACGAGTTCTACGCCTCGAAAGGCCTGTACGGGCGGGTCACGGTAAAAGGTGATTTGGATGCGATCAACGGGGCGCGGTTGATCACGTTGCTGTCGAGCCTGTCGGCGCCGACGCCGGAAAAGGACGGCGTCAAAGACACCCGCACGCCGGCATTACGGCGCGCGGACGGGTTTTGTGAACTACTGCGCCGGTACGAGCGGGCGGGCTTGGGTCCGATCGAAGGTGGGGTGAAACCGCACATCACGGTAACGGCCAGTGCGAAAGACATGACAGATCTGCAAGCTTTGAAAGACCTCCTGCCGTCGACTCAGGAACTGGGGTTCGCGTGGACGGATTGGGTGGGCCCGATCAGTATCGACACCGCCCGGATGCTGGCGTGCGACTGCACGGTCACGCGGATTTTGTTGGACGAGAATGGTGTTCCGCTCGACTGCGGTAAGGAAGCGAGAACTGCGACGGTGCCGCAAAGGCGAGCATTGGCCGTCCGGGATGGTGGGTGCGCGTTTCCGGGATGCGGGACTCCGTCGGGGTGGTGCGATGCCCACCATATCGTTCACTGGAACGATGGTGGCCCAACGGATCTCGACAATCTGATCTTGTTGTGCGGTCATCATCATCGGACGCTGCACCACACCGAGTGGAGGGTGGAAATCGGCCCCGATCGGAAGTCGGTGTTTTATCCGCCGATGTCGATCGACCCGTATCAGCAGCCGATCGGCGGGAACAGTCCACCGACCGCGGCGTGAACCGCGACAACTGAAGACGTGAGCACCGAGGCACCTCCATGCCTCGGTGCTCGTGCTGTGTTCTGGCGCCTTCGCGGAGACGTAAGCCTTACCAGCGGTTCCGAACCTCCTCGGCAAATCCGAGGAGATCTCGAACCACCACGGAGGTACCGTCGTCGAGGATCACTGTGCCGGAGAACTTTCCGAACACCTGATGCTGAATCGAACGCAGCACCCCGACGTCGAAAGTCGCGGCACGATCGATGATCGGCTCGAAAGTCAACTCGAAGCGACCATCGTTGCTCGAGAAGTTCCACGGAGCGCCGTCGTACGTTCCCTGCGGGATATCGAAGTCGATCCTGTCCAGTTTGTGCGCCCGTCCTCCGACAAACACGATGTTCTCGCTGGCTGCCCCGGTATCCCCGAAGCCGTACCCGATGTTGAATCCGAACCGCTCGCCGTTCACCAGTCCGGATGCAGAACCCCAGTACCAGGTGTTGTCGTAAGTCCAGACTCCCCTGCCCCAATCGAGAACGCCGAATGAGTCTTCCGAGCGAAATGTGAAGTCGTCGATCCCAATTCGCACGGTCCCGGCAGCGGGCAGGCAGTTGATCTTCTGGTTGTAGTAAAACGATCGGGACGCCTTCGGAAAGGGTGTGGCGATCACCATCCGGTCATCGGCAGGACTCGCCAGGAACAAATCGGCACGAAGACCTCGCCCACCGTCGAAAGCCGGGTAGTCGACAATCAAGTGGCGCCCACCGTCCACATGGCGAAACTCGAAGCGAGCTTTACCTTTCGACACCACCACATCACCGTCGTCCGCGCTTTCGGGCAGACCGAGCCTTCCCATCGGGAACGGCAGCATCACGTTTTCGGTGATCTCGTGTGGTGTTCGGAAATCGAGCCAGGAGACTCCGAGCAAGCCCATGTACCCGTTGTCGGCGACGGTCAACGCGATGCCGTAATCCGCAGTGAGAACGCAGTAGTAGTCCCACTCCTTGATCCGGAACTTGGGAGCGGTGATCGCAGAGCGTCGATACTTGCGAATTTCCGATGGGGCCCAACCCGTCTCGACCAAATGTCCGCGATCGTCGAGAAGCGGGCCGGGCGACATCAGTGTCTGCATTCTTACTTCCAGCGTCCCAAGATCTCGCTCGCACGGTTGGCCAAGGCCATCTGGAAGAACGGACCGAAGCTCACACGCGCCACTCCGAGCGGCCCGAAACTTGCCGGGTCATCCTGGTCCGGAATTCCGATCGCATTGATCGGAAGTGGAAGTTCGGACGTCAGGCGGCGCTGGGTCGCGTCGTCATGCCGCCCGACGGGGTAAAGAACGTCGGCACCGGCGTCGGCTGCCAACTTCAGGCGTGCGATGGCGCGATCGACGCGATCGGACTCGTCTCCGACCTGCTTCACGAACAGGTCGGTGCGTGCGTTGACGACGACGTGAACTCCGGCGGCGTCGGCGGCCTGGCGAAGCCCACCCACGAAGTCGGCGTGCTCCTGCGCCTCACGCAAGCGTCCGCCTTCACTGTGGACGGTGTCCTCGATGTTGAGTCCGACAGCGCCGGCATCGATCAACCCGTCGATGAGAACTGCCGGCTCGAGCCCGTAACCACCCTCGATGTCCACCGAGATCGGGGCGTCGACCGCACCGGTGATCTGCTTGATCCGGTGTAGAAGTTCGTCGAAGGTAATGCCCTCGTTGTCGGGCTTGCCGATGGAATCGGAAACCGGGTGGCTGCCCACCGTCAGGGCTGCAAAACCGGCAGCCACCGCAAGATTCGCCGACCATGCGTCCCACACAGTCGGGAGAATGACCGGGTTGCCTGGCTGGTGCAACGCCAGTAGAGCAGTTGCCTTGTCGTTGATCGAAGTCATGCGGTGGCTCCTCGAGATCGTGGGGTGTACCTCTCACCTACCGACTCTAGTGAGCGACCGGGCAGCCTGTGCTCTTGTAATCGACCTGGAACTCCTTGATGCCGTTGATCCAACCCGAGCGCAGACGGCGTGGATCACCGATCTTGGTGATGTCCGGGACATTGTCGGCAATCGCGTTGAACATCAAGTCGATCTCCATGCGAGCGAGGTTGGCACCGATGCAGAAGTGCGCGCCCGTTCCGCCGAAGCCCAAGTGCGGATTGGGGTTACGAGTGATGTCGAACGTCATCGGGTTCTCGAACACGTCCTCGTCGAAGTTCGCGGAGCTGTACAGCATCACCACGCGCTGACCCTTCTTGATCGACACTCCTGCCAATTCCGTGTCCTCGAGCGCGGTGCGCTGGAATGCGGTGACGGGTGTCGCCCAACGGACGATCTCGTCGGCTGTCGTCTTGGGACGCTCCTTCTTGTACAGCTCCCACTGCTCAGGGTTGTCCAGGAACGCGATCATGCCGTGTGTGATGGCGTTGCGGGTGGTCTCGTTCCCCGCCACCGCCAGAATCAGCACGAAGAACCCGAACTCTTCCGGGCTCAAAGCGTCGCCGTCGATGTCGGCCTGGACCAGAGTCGTGACGATGTCATCTGCCGGGCAGGTACGACGCGCGTCTGCCATTTGGTACGCGTATCCGAGGACCTCGGTGGACGCGACTGCCGGATCACCTTGGTATTCCGGGTCGTCGTAGCCCATCATCTCGTTGGACCACTTGAACAGCTTGTCCCGATCGTCCTGCGGTACACCGATCAGATCCGCGATCGCCTGGAGCGGCAGCTCGCTGGCAACCTGCTTCACGAAGTCGCCCGGGCCTTCGCTCACAGCGGTGTCGACGATGCTGCGCGCACGACGATCCAATTCGTCGCGCATGCCGTTGATCGCGCGCGGCGTGAACAGCTTCGAAATCAGCTTGCGGAGCTTGGTGTGCTCCGGCGCATCCTTGTTGAGCAGAAGATGGCGGAGCATCTCGACGGCCTCGCGAGGCATGTCGTCGGCGAAACGCGCGATCGCGGTGTTCTCCCAGCTCGAGAACACATCACTGCGCTGGCTGACCTCTTTGACGTCAGCGTGACGCGAGACCACCCAGTAGCCCTCGTCCTGGAATCCGCCGACCGTCGGCGGCTGCTCACACCACCACACGGGTGCGTTGCGACGCAGTTCGGCGAACTCCTCGAAAGGGATCCGCTCCCCGAGGACAGCAGGATCGGTGACGTCGAATCCGGCCGGCAGGTCAGGTGTGCGTGTTGTGTCCGAAATGGTCATGGCGTCCTCTGATCGGTCGATTGTGCGCTACACCACAGAGTAGCTTTCACTAACGGCCTGTCAAGTGAAAGACGGCCAGTCTCGTGCAACCGTCCCGCAAGAGCCCCCGCGGCACTAGGATCCCGGTAATGACAGATACCTCCGGCAGACTGACGCTGCGAGAGAAGCAGAAGCAGCGAACCCGCGCAGACCTCGTGGATGCCGCCGGCGCGCTCTTCACCGAACGCGGATACGCGGCTGTCACCGTCGAGGACATCGCCGGCCGGGTCGGTTGCAGCCGCGCCACCTTCTACCTGCACTTCCCCGGCAAGATCGACATACTCAAGGCCCTCGGCTCGAACACGGTCGTATCCAGCACGCTCGCGATATTCCAGGATCTCGACCACGTACTCGATTCCGGTTCGCGCGAAGAATTCGCCGGCTGGATCAACCGCGCTCTCGACTGGTGCCGCGATCACCACCACATGATGCGGGCGTGGGACGAGGCCATGGTCCTCGAACCCGAATTCCGGACACTGGCACGTGAAGGCATCTCCGCGCTGCCCAACGCGATGCCGTCGTACCTCGCCCGGTGGCCGCAGAATCGACACGACGAGGCGAAACTCCGGGTAGAGCTCCTGCTGACACAGGTCGAGCGCTTCTTCATTCGCTGGGCCGAGCAGGGCGCGATCACCGCGGGTGCGGACGTCGCAGCAGACGTTCTCACCGACATCTGGTTTCCGGCACTCACGCCACCCACAACCGATGTTGCGGCGCCGCGATAGGTTGGCCCGATGCCACTCGACCTTCGAGCGATCCTCACCACCGTCGCCGCACTCCTGTCCGGGATACTCGCGGCGCTGGCCCTGACCAATCCCGTTCTTCGCGACTGGGCCATCGTGGCCTCCCCGTCGGAAGTGGATCGTTGGATCAGCAGTGGACCGACTGCCGTCGGACTCGGCGCCGTGGTTGCCGTGCTCGCGTGCGCCCTCTCTCAGCGTCGCGGTTCCCGTCGGGCAGCCTGGATCGCGATCGCCGTCGGCGTCGCCGTCATCGCGATCGTTCGGGCAGTCGTACCCGAGGTCGCGTCGCTGGACCTGCTGATTGCCTTGATCATCGTCAAAAGTGTTGCAGCCGGCGCGATTCTGGGTTGCGCAGTTGCCGTCAGTTGGGATCGCACTGCCACGAAGAACGCCGTACTCCTCGGTGTGCTTGCCACCTTCCTGGCGGTTCGCACCTTCGCCGGTGGAACAGGCCGGATGAGTACGTCTTCGGTGGGTGAGCCGTCGTGGTGGCTGATCGGTGCCGCAGCCGCAGCAGCGGTCGCCTGCGCAGTCACCGCACAGGCCGGCTTCCGGATCCGGAAACCCGACACGGGCGAAATTCGCATCGCATTGGTGGTGATCACAGCGCTGGCAATCGGGCATCGCGTGATCGGCGCCGTGGTCGACCGCCAGCAGTACGCATCCGAGGCAACCGCCTGGTTCGTCATGGTTTTGGCGGCAGGCGTTGCGCTCGCGTTGACGTGGATCGCTGCGTACCGTCTCGGCGACACCTCCGGTGCTGGTGGCAAGTTCCTCTGGGCGGCAACCGCACTGGCCGCTGCGTCCGCTCCGTTGTTCGTCGACATCGCGAAGGGATCCGGTCACTGGGGTCAGCTGAAGTCCCCCTGGGTGATGGTGCTTTTCGCGGCCCTGCCGGTCGCCGTCGGATTGCGACTGCACAAGCGAGTTCCTCGGCTCGTGGCCATCGTCGTCCTGGTTGCGGTTCCGCTGTCGGAACTACTGCCCTTCGATTCCGCGCACGGAACATGGTCAATCGCACTGAAGATCGCCGCACTGGGCCTCGCTGCCGGATTGCTGTTCGGTTCCCTGGCTCCCGGCAGCCTGGTCGACGCCACGCTCGGACTCGCGATTCCCTTTGCCGCGATGACGTTCTCGTCGATCGCCATCCTCACCGATCAACTCACCGCACCTCCAGAATTTTCAGCGGCAGAGATTCAGCGATTCATGGAATTTCCCATCCCCGCACACGTCAGCGCTGACGGAGGATTATTCGGACGCGGCGTCGGCATCACCGTCGACTACGTCACCGCTCAGACCGTTGGCGCGGCGGTTCTGTTCACCCTGATCATCGGCTTCTGCGGCGCGGCGATCCTTCGACGATCCCACCCTCCCGTCGACACTGTGGAATCTCGGATCGAACCGGAGCCAGTCGACTGACACACCGTCACCGGACTGAGACCTGCTATTGCGGTGCAACTGGTACCGGATTGACTATTTTGGAGCAGTGCCCATCGCCCGCAGGACGCTGCTCGTCGCTCTGAGTGGTGTGACGGCATTCGTCGTCACCGTCGTCGCTTTGGCACCGTTCGTGAACAGCCAGTCGACGTCGATTTCGACGGGCGATCGCTTCTGGTCGATCTCGACCATCGGCGCCGGCGTTCTGGCTGTGGTCGCGGTCGGGACAGCCGCGATGATGGCCCGCTGCCGGTTGCGGACCGCGGCCATGACGGTCGTCGGTGGACTCCTCCTGGAACTGCCCGGGCTCTACGATCACAACTTCGAGGCACTCTCGCCCGTCGGTGCGGGAGTCGCCGTCGGCGCGGTCACGGTTGCCGCCGCTCCGCGGGTCCGAGCCGCTTCGGTCGCGGGAACGATTGTCGCCGTGCATGTCTCGGATTCCTTGCTCGACGAGGACGCAATTCCTCGGCGATACGCGGACTACATCGCCGACAACACAAACCAGTTTCAACCACCCGTAGTGGGAGCGACACTGCTCGCGCTTGCATTGGCAGCCGCCTGCGTCGCCGCGTTCTGGTTCCACGACTTCGACAAGGACCACCCCAAGGAACGGATGGCCGTTCGGCCCGTGACGATCGCGGCGGTGCTCACGCTCTTCGGCGTCGCGGCGAATTGGTGGTTCGAGATCACCACAGTCTCAGCAGCGGTACCCCTCCTGCTCGTCGCGCTGGTGATCACGGTGATCTGCGCGCGGGTGTTGGGCGGCGGCAGTCGAATCCTGCTGATGTGTACCGCAGCCGTCGCAACTCTGGCGGCGGTGTCGGCGAACCGTCCCGCAACCGAGGCGATGGAGTGGTCGAAGACCCCCGCCTCCACCGCCGTCGTGATCGGAGTCGTCATCGTCGCAGCGGCAGCAATCGGCGCGATCGCTCCCTCGCGGGTCGTCGGCTACGGATTGCTCCTGACGGTGACGGTCGCCGGGATCGTCAGCTACGCCACGTCGCCGTCGCCGAAGATCGGTGACGTTCTCACGATCAGCGATCTTCTTGTCGCCTTCACTGCAGCGGTAGTCACGTATGCGATCGCCAGCGCGATGTACCGAGAGCCACCGCGGACCGGAGCGTCGCGAGCCCTTGTCGGACTGGGTGTCATCTTCGGCCCGACGGCGCTGGCACTGCTCGTCTACCCGCAGTTCGACTACGGATGGACCGCGTACACCCCGCTGGACGAGAACAAGCCTTTCAACGGCATCACGACGGTCGGTCCGTTCGAAATCTCGACCGACATCCTGATACTCGACGCCGTGGCGCTGATCATCGTGGCCGTCTGCGCCTACACGAGTCTGCGATTGGGCCGGATCAGTCGGTCCGTTCCTCCGCCGATCAGTCGATCAGATCCATCGACGCCAGACGATGGAACACTTTGAGCGATCCCGGCGCCACCTCGTCCATCGCCGCGTATTCGGAGAGCGTGAAGTAGCGGAACTCGGCGATCTCACTTGTCGGGTGCGGATCTCCGGCCATCTCCGCCAGATAGCAGCTCATGTGCAGGCCGGTGTCCGCGGAATGACCGAAAGCGTGAGCCTCGAAAACGTCGAGGAACGTGACCGTTCCGTCGACCAGATCGACGTCGAGTTCCTCCCTGATTTCTCGGTGCAGCGCCTGCTCGGGCGTCTCGCCCGGGTCGATCTTCCCGCCGGCCATGTAGAACGCGGTCTTGCCCACGGAGCGGGTCTGGATCAGCTTGCGATCGCGAATGTGCGCAAGGGCAGCGGTACGGATGATCGTGGTGGGAGTAGACGAATTCACGTCGTCCAACCTACGTGTATCAGCGAGCGCCGATGATGTCCGAATCGACTCGCTGCACATCGAAACTGCCACGCCCGGTAATATGTACGCAAAGACAACCTCTCCGACTAGGTGAATTGTCTCGTTATTCCGATAGGTTCGATTTTGTTCGGACACCCCGCCGCCCGCTGACAACACGACGGAGTGCCTTTTGCTCGCTATCTTGCTTGCCCATGCCGTTGCCGCCCTCTTGGCTCCGCTTGTGGTGCGCAGGTTAGGGCGAAACGGCTTCTTCCCCCTCGCGATAGTCCCCCTCGCCGGCCTCGGCTGGGTCATCGACAAATGGGGCACCGTCGAGTCGCTGCACATCACCTGGGTTCCCGGCCTGTCGATGGACATCGACTTCAGATTCGACGCGCTCTCGGCCATCATGGCCGTGCTCGTCCTGGGTGTCGGCACGCTGATCCTGATCTACTGCGCCCGCTACTTCAACGACGACGAACCTCGACTCGGAATCTTCGCCGCCGAGATGGTCGCCTTTGCCGGCGCCATGTTCGGGCTCGTGACCAGCGACAACATGCTGCTTCTCTACGTGTTCTGGGAACTGACGACGGTCCTGTCGTTCCTGCTGGTCGGTCACTACGCCGAACGCGCCACCAGTCGCCGCGCCGCGACCCAGGCACTGCTCGTGACCACCGCCGGTGGTCTCGCGATGTTGGTCGGCATGATCATCCTCGGCCAGGTCGGCGGTAGCTACAACCTCTCCGAACTGGTCGCGAACCCGCCGACGGGGTGGCTCCCGTCCGTCGCGATCGTCTTGATCCTGATCGGCGCGCTCTCCAAATCGGCGATCGTGCCCCTGCACTTCTGGCTGCCCGGTGCGATGGCCGCGCCTACCCCCGTCAGCGGCTATCTACACGCTGCCGCGATGGTCAAGGCCGGTATCTACCTCGTCGCGCGCCTGGCTCCCGGGTACGCCGATTCGACGCCGTGGCGCATCACCATCATCAGTTTGGGTCTGCTGTCGATGATCCTCGCCGGTTGGCGAGCCATGCGCGCATACGACCTCAAACTCGTCCTCGCCTTCGGAACCGTCAGCCAACTCGGCTTCATGATGGTCCTGGTCGGCATCGGTACGCGTGACGCCGCCCTGGCCGGTATGACGATGGTCGTGGCGCACGCGATGTTCAAGGCCGCACTCTTCATGGTGGTGGGCATCATCGATCACACCACCGGCACCCGTGACCTGCGCAAACTTGCTCACCTGGGTAAGGCGGCACCCGCTCTGGCGATCATCGCGAGCCTCGCTGCCGCCAGCATGGCCGGTCTGCCACCGCTACTCGGATTCGTCGGCAAGGAAGCCGCACTCGAATCGGTTCTCGAAACGAACGCGCTCGGCCACTGGTCGTCTATTGCCGTCGTCACGGTGATCGTGTTGGGCTCGATCCTGACCGTCGGCTACAGCGTCCGGTTCATCTGGGGCGCCTTCGGACGCAAGACCCTGAGCAAGCCCAGCCCGGCCGTCAGCAAGATGCACAAGCCGGGCTGGCTGTTCTTGTTCGCGCCCGGCTTGCTCGCCGTTCTCGGTCTGGCCGCCGGCATTCTCTCGCCGCAACTCGAGAAGCTGCTGACGCCGTACTCCACCACGCTGGCCCCTGGCCCGCACGCCGATTACCACCTCGCACTGTGGCACGGATTCAACACTCCGCTGCTGCTCACGTGCATCGTCATCGCCGGCGGTGTCGCGCTCTACATCGCACAGCGTCAGATCAGCCGACTGCACTTCGAGCACCCGCCGCTGGGCAACGCCGACCGTATCTACGACGCGACCCTGCGTGGCATGGACACCATCTCGATGCGCCTGACCGGCGCCACTCAGCGTGGTTCGCTCCCCCGCACGCAGTCGACGATTCTCGCGACGCTGGTCGTCGTGCCGCTGTTCCTGCTGATCATCGACACCAAGGACGCCGGCGTCGACCTACGGATGTGGGATTCGCCGATCCAGTTCACGATCGCGCTGATGATGATCTCGGCCGCCATCGCTGCAACGCTGATGCGCAACCGACTCGCGAGCGTCATCCTCGTCGGACTCACCGGCTACGGCTGCGGTGTGTTGTTCGCGCTGCACGGTGCTCCCGACCTGGCTCTGACCCAGTTCCTCGTCGAAACACTGACGCTGGTGATCTTCGTGCTCGTACTTCGGAAGTTCCCCGCCGAAGTCGACGAAAGCAAGGCGATCGGCTTCAAGTGGCCGCGTGCCGCACTCGCCGTCGCCGTCGGAATCACCGTCACCACCATCGCGGCATTCGCCACCAACGCCCGGAACACTCGTCCGATCTACGAACTGCTTCCCGACGCGGCCTACGACCTGGGCAACGGCAAGAACGTCGTCAACGTCCTACTCGTCGACATCCGCGCATGGGACACGCTCGGTGAGATCTCCGTGCTGCTGGTCGCAGCGACCGGCGTCGCCAGCCTCGTGTTCCGCAACCGCCGCTTCGGTATCGCGCCGCGCGTCGCCGACGCTCCCTCCGTCATCGTGGACAAAGCTGCCGCCAACTCCGATACGACGTGGCTGCGCGGCGGAGACCTGATCGATCCGCGGCACCGTTCACTGGTTCTCGAGGTCACCACGAGGTTGATCTTCCCGGCCATCATGGTGTTGTCGATCTACTTCTTCTTCTCCGGTCACAACGCTCCCGGCGGAGGTTTCGCCGGAGGCCTGACGGCGGGCCTCGCCCTCGTGCTGCGTTACCTCGCCGGTGGCCGCTACGAACTCGGTGAAGCAGTGCCCATCGACGCGGGCAAGATCCTCGGCCTCGGCCTGGCGCTCTCCGCAGGTACCGCCCTGGTGTCGCTGTTCTTCGGAGCTCCGGCACTCTCGTCGGCCGTCTTCGAGTTCACGCTCCCACTGATCGGCCACGTCAAACTGGTCACCGCACTGTTCTTCGACCTGGGCGTCTACCTCATCGTGGTCGGCCTGGTCCTGGACGTACTCCGAAGTCTCGGCGCCCGCCTCGACGCAGAAATCGAGGTGAAAGCACCATGAGCGCAAACATCGGAATGCTGATCCTGATCGGCGTCCTCACGTCGGCCGGTGTCTACCTGCTGATCGAACGAAGCATCACCCGGATGCTCCTGGGTCTGCTCCTGTTCGGCAACGCCATCAACCTCTTGATCCTGACCGTCGGTGGATCGGACGGGAATCCGCCCATCGTCGGCCGAGATTCGGTCCACGAGGAGATAGCGGATCCGCTCGCCCAGGGCATGATCCTGACGGCGATCGTGATCACGATGGGAATCGCCGGCTTCGTTCTGGCACTGGCGTACCGGTCTTACAAGATCAACACCGCCGACGCCGTCGAGGACGATCCCGAGGACACCAAGGTTCTCAAGCGTCGCCTGCCGGCCGACGCTCCCGACCACGACCGCTCCGACGACCCGGTCACCGGTGCCCCGAGCATCGGCGGCGACGCATTCGACAAGGACGGAAACCCTATTCCCCTCGAACAACTGGTCAACCTCGAGGACATCGAATGCTACGACGACCTCCACGACGGCGACTTCGAGGACGAACCGGTACCCGACTGGGCCACCGACCTCGCTCGTAAGAAGGAAACCGAGAAGCGGCGTAAAGACGCTCGCCAGACCGAGATCGAGGGAGGTGGAGGCGCATGACCATCTCGGACAACCTGATGGGAGCCCTTGCGCCCCTACCCGTCCTGATCCCGATGCTGGCCGCAGCCGCGACGCTGGTCGTCGGTCGGCGGCCTCGCTTCCAGCGTGTGATCACCCTGATCGCGCTGGTCGGCGTCGTTGCTGTGTCCGGCCTGCTGCTCTACCTCGCCGACCGCGACGGGACGACCGCTGTTCAGGTCGGTGGCTGGGATTCGCCCATCGGCATCACACTCGTCGTCGACCGTCTATCGGCGATGATGCTGGTGGTCTCGTCGGTGGTGCTGCTCGCCGTCATGATCTACGCGATCGGTCAGGGTATTCGCGACGGCAGCGAGGCCCAGCCGGTCTCGATCTTCCTGCCGACCTATCTGGCGTTGACTGCCGGTATCTCCAACGCGTTCCTCGCCGGTGACCTCTTCAACCTGTACGTCGGGTTCGAGGTTCTGCTTGCCGCGAGTTTCGTGCTCCTGACGCTCGGTGCCAGCGCCGACCGCGTCCGGGCCGGTATCTCGTACGTGATGGTCTCGATGGTGTCTTCACTGATCTTCCTGGCGGGCATCGCCTTCGCCTATGCGGCGACCGGCACCCTCAACATGGCCGACATGGCCCTGCGCTTCGACAACATTCCGCCGGGCACACGAACGGCCATCTTCGGTGTCCTGCTCGTGGCGTTCGGAATCAAGGCCGCGGTCTTCCCGCTCTCGGCGTGGCTACCCGACTCGTATCCGACCGCGCCCGCACCGATCACCGCCGTCTTCGCCGGGTTGCTCACCAAGGTCGGTGTGTACGCGATCATCCGCGCGCACTCGTTGCTGTTCCCGCAGGGAGAACTCGACAACGTACTGATGGTGTGCGGCCTGCTCACGATGGTGGTCGGCATCATGGGTGCCATCGCGCAGAGCGACATCAAACGCCTGCTCTCGTTCACACTGGTCAGCCATATCGGTTACATGATCTTCGGTATCGCGCTGTCCACGACGTCCGGGCTCTCCGGCGCGATCTACTACGTCGCCCACCACATCATCGTGCAGACGACGCTCTTCCTCGTCGTGGGTCTGATCGAACGACAAGCCGGGTCGTCGTCGCTGCGCCGTCTCGGCGGTCTGGCGGCGGCCAGCCCGATCCTGGCGATCGTCTTCCTGATCCCGGCCCTGAACCTCGGTGGTATTCCGCCGTTCTCGGGCTTCATCGGCAAGGTCGCACTCCTGCAAGCCGGTGCGTCCGACGCCAGCGCGTTGGCCTGGATCCTCGTCGCCGGCGGCACGATCACCAGCTTGCTGACGCTCTACGCCGTCGCCCGCGTGTGGACCAAGGCATTCTGGCGAGCCCGCGCCGACGCACCCGAAGGTGACCTCGCCGACGTCAGCCCGTCAGCGTTGATCGACGAATCCGAAGAGGACATCGCGTTCGTCGACCGCGAGGACGTCGGCAAGATTCCGCTCTTCATGCTGATCCCGACGGTCGGTCTCGTCATCGTCGGCCTGGCGCTGACGGTGTTCGCGGGCCGGATCATCGACATCAGCGACAGAGCGGCGAAGGATCTGCAGGACCGGTCCATCTACATCGACGCGGTTCTCGGCAACCACCGACCCGTGCCGGTGGACGAAGCTCCCGTCGCTGCAGACGACCCTGCAGCCGTCCCGAACACCGATGTCCCGAACACCGATGTCCCGAATACCGAGGAGGCTCCGCGATGAAACGCGAACAGGTACTCCGCGTCGGGATCCTGCTGTGGCTGATGGTCGTGTGGATCCTGTTGTGGGGCAACATCAGCTTCGGCAACATCTTCGGCGGACTCGCCGTCGGCCTGATCATCATGGTCCTGCTTCCCCTCCCGCGCGTACCGGTCGAGGGTCGGGTGCATCTGCTGTCGATTCTGCGTCTGCTGTGGATGATCGTGTACTACGCGATCGTGTCGAGTATCCAGGTCGCCTGGCTGGCGATCCGTCCGTCGCCGCCGCCGGTCACCGGAGTTCTGCGGTACCAACTCGGAATCAAGTCGGACCTGGTTCTCACGCTGTGCATCGACGTTCTGAACCTGATCCCGGGCACCATGGTTCTCGAGATCGACCAGAACCGACGCATCGTCTACGTCCATGTGCTCGACGTCGGATCGCAGAAAGCCGTCAGTGCGTTCTACCGCTCGGTGGAGGATCTCGAGCGGTTGTTCATCGCGTCGTTCGAACGTGATTCGGACTGGCAGCCCAGCCCCTGGCACCAGCGCGACTACGAATTCGATGCACCCCGGCAGGAGGACCAACCATGAACGGGTTCATCACCACGATCTTGATCATTTCCGGAGTGATTCTCCTGATCGCCGCAGTACTGACCACGTTCCGACTGCTCGACGGTCCGAGCTCACTCGACCGCCTCGTCGCTCTGGACACGATCATCGCGGTCTCGATGTGTGGGCTCGCGGTCTGGGCTGCGTACAGCAAAGACACGACCATCGTTCCCGCCATCGTGGCGCTGGCGCTGGTCGGCTTCATCGGTTCCGTGTCCGTCGCGCGCTTCCGGGTGAGTGACCAGTGATCGGCAACATCCTCGACACGATCGGGGCCGTCTCCATCTTCCTCGGCGCGCTGCTCGCACTGACCGCCGCGGTGGGAATCGTTCGCTTCCCCGACACCCTGCGTCGTATGCACGCGGCCACCAAGCCTCAGGTGGTCGGACTTGTTCTGGTTCTGATGGGTGCGGTGTTCCTGCTTCGTGGCAGCGTCGACATCTGGATGCTGGTACTGGTCGGCATCTTCACGTTGCTGACCGCGCCCGTCATCGCGCACAGCGTCGGACGCGTCGCCTACCGCGAACAGCGTGAAGAGGACGACCTCATGAAGATCAACGAGCTGGAAGACCCGGACTCTCTCCTGTAGCGGCATCCCACTCACCGTCGCGCTCGCCCCACACTGCAAGAGCGGTGCCGGGGCGGGCGAAGAAGGTGGCGAAGTACGCCACCGACATGAGAACCAGGACAGCCATCAGCAGCGGCCCGAAGATCGCCGGGTACTCGGCCATCTGCACTGCAGCGAATCGGTACGAAAGCAACAATCCCGCGAGCAGTGCCGAGCCGCCGATCAACAGGCGCACTCGGAACCAACCCCAACCTCGCTCCGGATCCCGCAGCGCCGCATCGAGCGTCAGGCACAGGACCGCACCGGCAATGAGGTCGACGCCGTAGTGGAAGCCGAATCCGAGCGTCGCCGTCAGGGTCGCGACGAGCCAGAACGATCCCAGGCTGCGAATCCACCACGGTCCGCTGCGCGAGTGGATGAACAACGCGACCGCCCACGCGGTGTGCAGGCTCGGCATGCAGTTTCGCGGTGCGGCGTCGTCGAACGGCAGCGACGACGGCGACGCGAAGTCGAAGTTGGGCACGATATTCGGCCAGTAGTCACCGATCTGGAATCCGAAACCACGCGGACCGAAGGCGAACACCGGCCCGACCACCGGGAACAGGACGTAGAAGATCGGGCCGATCAGCCCGATGAGCAGGAACGTTCGCAGCAGGTGATGCGACGGCCATCCATTGCGTACTTGATAGAGAGCAACCACGATCACTGCGACGGGTAGTTCGACGTAGATCCAGTCGAGCGCTGCGGCACCGACGGGGCCCATGGCGTCGACGATCTGACCCATCACCCACGACGGGTTCCCGAGAGCCTGGTCGGCGAGGAATACGTACTCGTCCCAGACATCGGTGCCGACGAGAATGGTGATCTCCAGCCACGTTTCGGCAACCTTGGCCGCGATGATGAGCAACGCGCCCAGAGCGACGCCGTGCAGAACGCTGAGTCGACGCTCGCCGGACAACTTCCACACCGCGTACACCGCGATGGCTGTCAGAACCCAGGTGCCGCCGGTGCCCATCGTCAGCGGTCCACCCGAGAACCAGCGGATCGCGCCGACGACCACGTCGATGACGACGGCCGCGGATACCGCGTAGATGCGTTCTTTGTTGTTCAGCCCGACCAGCGCGAGAGCGAGGCCGACCCACGGCATCGTCGCCGAACGGGGAACGAGGAAGTAGTCACCGAAGAGGCTTTCCACCGGACCGAGATAGCCCTTGTACGACGCGAACGCCTGCACGCCCAGAACCAGGGCGGTCAATGCTGCTGTGCCGATCAGAAGGAGTCGATGAGAACTCGACCACGAACGATCAGATTGTCCGGGTGCGTCCCCTCGTTGGGACCAACTGTCTATCAACACCGGACAATAGTAAACGGCATGTGAACCGAATATGGACACCCACTGGACAAACGGTTGGTATGCCCGGATTTTCAGTCCGCGAAACTGCCCTTCCCGCGGTGAGCCTGCTAGGTGCCCAGCTCTGCGACCAAGGCGTCGACGACCGCGACAAGATCGCCACCGGTCGCTTCCGCAACGCGGCGTTGACGCTGGTAGGACGCACCACGACGGGGAATGTCCGCCACCGATGCCAACTCGTCCGCGCAGCCGAGCGACACCGCGATCGGTGCCAAATCGTCGAGCAGGCGATCCAGATCGTCAGTGACGAGGCACTCGTTCGCGTCGGAGTCGAGAATGATCTCGGCGTCCAGTCCGTATCTTGCTGCGCGCCACTTGTTTTCCTTGACGTGCCACGGCTGCATGTTCGGCAGAGTCTCACCGGCACTCAATCGGCGATCCAGATCGACGATGAGGCAGTGGACCAGCGCAACCAGTGCACCCAGTTCTGCGCGCGTCGAGACGCCGTCGAACACCCGGACCTCGATGGTTCCCCACTTCGGTGCGGGACGGATGTCCCAGTGCATGCCACCGATCTTGGTGATCACACCGGTCTTCATCTGGTCGTCGATGAACGATTCGTACTCGGCCCAGTTCTCGAACTGGTACGGAAGACCTGCGGTGGGTAACTGCTGGAACATCAACGCGCGATTGGACGCATAGCCCGTGTCCACTCCGGCCCACATCGGCGAGGACGCCGACAGCGCCAGAAGGTGCGGATAGCGCTGCAGCAGCGCATTGATGATGGGGAAAACGCGGTCCGCGGACGAGACACCCACGTGAACGTGCACGCCCCAGATCAGCATCTGCCGACCCCACCACTGCGTGCGTTCGATGAGTTCGTCGTAGTCGGGCGTCCGGGTCACCAACTGCGTCGACCATTGCGCGAACGGGTGCGTGCCCGCGCTGATGAGGTCGACGCCGAGCGGATTCGCAGCGCGGCGAAGCAGATCCAGTGATCTGTCGAGATCACTCATCGCCTCGCCGACCGTCGAGTGAATACCCGTGACGAGTTCGACGGTATTTCGCAGTAGTTCCTTGGTGATGTGCGGGGTTTCGGAGCCGGCAAGCTCTTCGACCGCCGAAAACACCTCGGCTGCTGTGTTGGAGAGATCTCTGGTCTTGCGATCGACCAGCGCGATCTCCCACTCCACGCCCAGCGTCGGGCGCGGCGAACCTGGAAATGGAACTACCACGCAGAGAATCCAATCACAGTGTCGGTGAAAACACCGTGCTGGCTACTGCGTGGTAGTCGCCGGAAGTGATGCAAAACTCAGGTGAGTTTGTCAGCTCTTGGTGATGACACCGCAAGCGACGCGTCCGCCGGCGTCACCGGTGTCGAGGGTCTGCTGATCCGGTGCCGGCGCGTAACGCGTCGGGATGTTGCCGAAGTTGTCTGCACCGGCATGGATCATGACGGATGTTCCACCGTTGGCGACCAGTTCGTCGACGGTGAATGCATCGGTCGTGGTGACCAGCGTGGCGGTGCCGTCTTCGAGGACCTGAACCGAAGTGAGGTCGCCGCTGGCCGGATGGCCCGTGTGGCCCTCAGCCTGGAAGTGTCCGCCTGCCGAGAGGAAGTTACCCGGCTCTCCGCCGCTGGGAGCTACGGAATTGGTCTCGCACTTGGCGACCTGGTGCACGTGGAATCCATGGAATCCGGGGGTCAGGCCCTTGGCGTCGAGGGTGACCTTGACGTCGCTGCCTTCCTGAGCGAACGTGACCGTTCCGACCTTGGCGCCGTCGGTGCCGTTCAGCGTCGCGGTGACCGTCTCGGCAGAAGCGCCGGCGTGAGCCGTCTCCGAACCGTGGCCGCCCGCGCTTTCGTGCGCGCTGGGATCGGCTGCACCGGTCCACACCGGAGGAGTCGTGCCGGGGACGCTGCTGGGCTCTTCGCTGTTACTGCAAGCGGTCAAGCCGAAAGCGGCAATCGCGACTACAGGGGCAACGACGCGCCAGGACATACGCCGGGTGCTGCTGGGGGCCATCGAACCGCTCCTTTGAGGTGGCGAGAAAGTGCTTCTGATCATAACGGCGCGTGTAGTAGCTGGAACCGACGGGTCAGTTCCACCTTCACGAGCGGTCAGTTGGAGGTCACGATCACGATCACGCCAGGTGACGCGTTCGCAATGCCGGCGAATCGTGGCTCTGCGGTGACTCCGAGTTCAGCTGCGATCTTCTGTGCCGCTGCCTTCTCCGCCGCGGACGATCCGTAGTACACCGTCGTCGTACTGACGGTGCCCTCGCTGTAGTTACCCGTCTCCTCGACGTTCCAACCTGCTGCCGTCAATTCCTCGGCGGTGCCTGCTGCCAGCCCGGAGACGGTGCTGTTGTTGAGTACTCGAACGCTGACATTCGACGTGTCGGTGCCGCTCGCAGAGCTGGAACTCGTGGTCGTCGCAGCTCCCGAGGGCCGTGACGCCGTGGTGGTGGTCTCGCCCGAAGCGGGTTGGGTCGTCGCTGCCGGCTTGGAGGTGGCAGGGGCCGGAGCGGGGGCGCTCGTCGTGGCAGGCGCCGAGGATTCGGTCTGCTCTGCTGCGGTGTTCTCGTCGCCCGATCCACCGTCGCTCGATCCACCCAGAGAGGCTGCTCCGAGACCGATGAACACGATCGCCAGAGCGATCAACACCATGGCGATTGCGCGAAGCGGAGGTCCGGACGGCTGCTCTTTCGGGGTACTCACGATGTCGACCTTATCGCCAGTGCGTGGACAGCCCGCTCATCTGTACGCGTGATTCAGGTGACCTCGAAGCCGAGGCGACGGGCGGCCCTGGCCTTCTGACGGCTGGCACGCAGACGACGCAGGCGCTTGACCAGCATGGGATCAGCCGCCAAGGATTCGGGGCGATCGACCAACGCATTGAGAACCTGGTAGTAGCGGGTTGCCGACATGTCGAACAACTCCTTGATGGCTTCTTCCTTCGCGCCGGCGTACTTCCACCACTGGCGCTCGAAGGAGAGGATGTCGTGTTCGCGGCGGGTGAGGCCGTCTTCGCCGACCTCGTGCATGCCAGCTGTATCTACTACCGAATCGTCGGCGCCAGTGCCTTCGGACTGGTTCCGACTACGCGCGGTTGCGCCGTCCATGTCACTCCTCGACTGCTGTGCTCGGCGTCAGCGAGACTCGTATGCCCGGTGTTCTTTTCCGACCGATATTCTCGCGGCCGTGAGCTACCCGGTCCCCTGACCCCGAAGGTAACTCACAATTTCCCCCGCGGCCCACGTTCCGACCGAGCAACGAATTACATCGCTGTTCTTCAGCAACCATTGAACCATGATCGAGTGTGCGGGCCGTGATAACTACGCGGGCGCGCCGCACTATCCTTGTCCGCATGGCTATCCTCCCCATCCGAATCGTCGGCGACCCGGTACTGCACAAGGCGACAGAGCCGGTCACTCAGTCCCCGGCCGAGATCGCCGAACTGATCGCAGACATGTACGAGACGATGGACGCTGCCAACGGCGTCGGTCTGGCGGCAAATCAGGTCGGTGTTCCCCTCCGTGTCTTCGTCTACGACTGCCCCGGTGACGACCGCACCAGCGAGCGTCGACGCGGCGTCGTGGTGAACCCGGTACTCGAGACCTCCGAAATCCCGCAGACGATGCCTGACCCGGACGAAGACTTCGAGGGTTGCCTTTCCGTTCCCGGCGAGCAGTTCCCGACGGGCCGCGCCGATTGGGCGAAGGTCACCGGCACCGACGCCGACGGCAACCCGATCGAGGTCGAGGGCACCGGATTCTTCGCGCGGATGCTCCAGCACGAGACGGGCCATCTCGACGGATTCCTGTACACGGACGTGCTGATCGGCCGTAATGCACGCGCCGCCAAGAAGATCATCAAGCGTTCCGGTTGGGGCAAGCCCGGTCTGACCTGGACGCCGGGCACCGTCGACGATCCGTTCGGTCACGACGACGACGATTACGAAGACTGAGAATTCTGCTCTGAACGGCAACATTTCGATCGGTAGCCGGGTGGTTTTGCGATACAAGCTCCCACCCGGCTATTCGCATCCCATGACCGACGTCATCGGCATCCTCGAAGGTGCCGATCCCATCGCCGTCCGCGCCGGCGACGGTCGACTGGTCCAGGTCTCCGCCGATCAGGTGATCGCACTCAAGACTCTCTCGGCCCGCCCGATTCGCATCGGTGAGATTCGAAACCTCGAAACGGCGGCCGCGGCGGCATGGCCGGGGGTCGAACAGGCGTGGATCGACGGTTGGTTGCTACGCGCCGGTCACGGTTTCACCGGCCGCGCCAATTCGGCTTTGCCGCTCGGTGGTGCGGGGACGGTTGCCGGCTTCGACGCGAGCACTGTCGAACGGATACGCCAGTGGTTCGGTGACCGCGGCCTGCCGACCCTGCTGCTCCTCCCCGATCGACTTGGCACCTCCCCGGACGGGTGGGCCAGTGAGAAGGAAACCATCGTGATGGCCGCCGATCTGGGCAATGTCACCCTGCCGCTCGGTCCTCCGGTCACCTCGTTCGCCGACCGTCCCGACCACAACTGGCTGTCGACGTACGACGCCCACGGCGACCCGGCGGTTGTCGAGGCGGTCCTGACTGCTGTCGTGGGCAGTGCAACTTTCGGCGCGATCGGAAACACCGATACGACGCTTGCCATCGGGCGCGCTGCACTCACCGAGGCGCCCGACCACAAGCGCTGGGTCGGACTCACCGGCATTCACGTCGCCCCCGAACACCGACGCCACGGAATCGGGTCGCTGATCTGCGGAGATCTGCTCTCCTGGGGTCGCGGGAACGGTGCGACGCACGCCTACCTCCAGGTTTCGGTCGAGAACTCCGCGGCGATCGCGCTCTACGAGCGGCTCGGATTCGTCGAACACCACCGCTACCGATACGCCACCGATCCTGTCGGCGGCTGACGCTAGGCTTGCCCTCGTGCGCATCGCTACTTGGAACGTCAACTCCGTCCGTGCCCGTACCGACCGGATCATCGACTGGCTCGGTCGATCCGACGTCGACGTCCTGGCAATGCAGGAAACCAAGTGCAAGGACGAGCAGTTTCCGTACGAGCGCTTCAAGGAAATCGGCTACGAGGTCGCCCACGTCGGTTTGAGCCAGTGGAACGGTGTCGCCATCGCTTCGCGCGTCGGCCTGGACGACGTGCAGATCGGCTTCGAGGATCAGCCCGGGTTCGACAAGGATCCCGAGGCCGACCCGGTCCGCGAGGCACGTGCGATCGGTGCCACCTGCGGCGGTGTGCGGGTGTGGAGCCTGTACGTCCCTAACGGCCGCGAGCTGGAAGACCCGCATTACGCTTACAAGTTGGATTGGCTGGCCAAGCTGCGCGACGACGCGGAGGGCTGGCTCAAGCAGGATCCCGATGCGCAGATCGCCCTGGTCGGCGACTGGAACGTCGCTCCCACGGACGACGACGTCTGGGATCCCGCGTTCTTCGAAGGCAAGACCCACACGTCCGAGCCGGAGCGAGCAGCGTTCACGGCGTTCACCGAGTCCGGGTTCGCGGACGTCGTTCGCCCGTACACCCCCGGCCCTGGCGTGTACACGTACTGGGACTACACGCAGCTTCGCTTCCCGAAAAAGCAGGGCATGCGAATCGACTTCATCCTCGGCTCACCGGCATTCGCAGCCCGCGTCGAAGCAGCCGAGATCGATCGAAACGAGCGAAAAGGCAAGGGCGCCAGCGATCACGCTCCGGTGATCGTGAATCTCGGAGCCTGATCGTCTGTTCGTAGTTGCCGGCGGCTAGTCCTCGACGAGCAATTCCAGGTACTCGGGATGCTCGCCGAGGTACCGCTGAACGTAGGTGCACACGGGCCGTACCGACCATTCACGTTCACGGGCACAGTCCATCGCGAACTGTACGAGTACGGCTGCCAGTCCCTGCCCGCCGTACTCTTCCTTGACGACGGTGTGCATGTAGGCGACCACGTCGCCGGCTTCGGCTCCGCTGCCCAGGATCTCGTCCTCGTCGCGGTATCCGAGGATGCCGACCAACTCGTCGCCGGAGAGCAGTTCGAATCGTTCGTGCGACGGGTTGTCCACGAGCGTGACTTCCGGTGAGGTTCCGGCCTTCGAGTGTTCGGTGTCGTTCATTGCGGCGACCTCCACGGCACGATGTGCACCTGCGCGATCGGCGACAGCTGCGCTCGCACGCTCTCCATAACTGTGATCCATGCCACTCATAGAATCAGCTACCGACGACGCTGTCCCGGATTCGACCAATTTTTGCACCGGAAGCGACCGGATCGCAATCACAGTTCGCGAGGTCGTTTGCGCGAAGGGTGGGGCCGAGATGCCGTTTCCCCAGGTCCGATCGGTAGGCTCGTCGTCGTGAAGCTGCTGCCCCTGACCCCCGCCGGACAGACCCCGATTCGGGCATTGACCATCGCCGGAACCGATTCCGGCGGTGGAGCCGGTATTCAAGCCGATTCCCGCACGATGGCGATGTGTGGAGTGCACGCCTGCGTGGCCGTCGCCGCTGTGACGGTCCAGAATTCGGTGGGAGTCAGCGGATTCCACGAGATTCCCCCGGAGATCGTCGCCGACCAGGTACGCGTCGTGGTCTCGGACATCGGCGTCGGTGCGGCGAAGACAGGAATGCTGGCGTCGACGACGATCATCGAAGCGGTAGCCGCAGTCGCCGCCGAGGTGGGAATCGGCCGCGACCGACCGATCCCGCTCGTGGTCGACCCGGTATGCGCGTCGATGCACGGTGATCCGCTGCTGCACGAAGAAGCTCTCGACGCGGTCCGCAACACCTTGATTCCGGCTGCCACGGTGGTCACTCCGAACCTCGACGAGGTCCGGTTGATCACCGGCATCGAGGTCGTCGACGACAAGAGCGCCCGCCAAGCAGCAGAAGCGCTGCATGCGCTCGGCGCTCAATGGTCCATCGTCAAGGGCGGTCACCTTCGTACCTCGGAGCTGTCGACCGACCTGCTGTTCGACGGCGACCGTTTCCTCGAATTCAGCAGTGCCCGGATCGACACCGGCAACGATCACGGCGGCGGAGACACGCTGGCCGCTGCGATCACTTGCGCTCTCGCACATGGCTATTCCGTTCCGGACGCGGTGGCATTCGGCAAGGAGTGGGTGACCAAATGCCTCGAGGCGTCGTACGACCTCGGCGCGGGCCATGGTCCGGTGTCCCCGCTCTGGCGGCTTCAGGTTTAGTGCGCTAGTTCCGGCGTACGCGCCAGATACCCAGATCGACGGGGACCCCGTTGGGTGTGGTCGCGAAGAACCCTCGCCGCCACGGACGGATCGTGAGATCGAGATCCTCGAGGGTGCCGGCCTCGAGTTCTTCGAGCGTTGTCGCCGACATCATGATGTTGCCGTCGCCGCCCAGGCCCATCATCCGGGCGGCGATGGTCACGTCGACGCCGAGCCAGTCGTCGCCGATCTGGCGCGGGGTACCGGTGTGGAGGCCGACGCGCATGCGTGGGGTGTATCCGTCGAGGTCGACTTCCGCGAGCGCGTCCTGCGCGGTGAACACCGCCTTCAGGGCCGCGTCCGGGCGAATGAACACGGCCATCAGGCCGTCACCCATCCGTTTGACGACGTGTCCGCCGTTGTCGGTGATCGGGGTTTCCACGGCCTGCGCCACCGCACGCAGGAGCGTCAGCGTGGCGCCGTCACCGGCTTCGAGCGACCAGGTGGAGAAGCCCACCAGATCGGTGAAGACGATGGTCAGTTCTTGATCACCGCGGCCGCGGCCCATCTTTTCCAGCGCTGCCTGCCATACCTGCAGTGCTCCGAGACTCACTTCGCGAGTGGCTGCCGGTTTCTGATCGAGCAACCTGTCAGCGACGCGGGCCACGGCGCGGGCACCGCCGGGGCCGGCGAGCGAGAGCGGATCTCCGAATCCCGGATCACCGGGTAGTGCCCGCCTCAGCCGTCGTAGCGCGTCGATGAGCTGCTGCCGACGGTTCAGTTCTGCCGCAGAGTTCAAGACGACGTCGACGACGCCTCGAACGGAGGAGGAAGAAGCACCTGCCGTGTCGGTGTCCTCCGGGGACAGATCAGCCATAACTCAAGCGTAACTCAGAGTTACAGACAGTGTGCTGCCGCGGTTCTCGCACAGTGGCCTCCTGGTCGCCCGTCAGTCGATCATTCGGTCAGTCGATCATTCGGTTCTCGCCTGTGTTCGGGCATCGCCGACGGGAACCCCGTTCGGCCCACTCAAATCCTGGGCATACGTCGCAACTCCGAAGGCTACTGCAGAAGCGTTGGCAGCGAGCGCGTCGCGATCGATGTTCGCGAGGTTGTCCTGGGCACTGTGGTAATTCGGGTCGAAGGTCTCCTCCGCTTCGCCGCCCCACTTCTCGGCCTGAGCCGGTGTCTTGCGCTCGTCCGCGCCGCTGAACACACCGCCCGCAGGGATTCCGATCTCGATGAAGGGGCCGTAGTCGGAGCGTCCGTCGAAGTCCGTTCCGTCCGCCGCAATCCCCCGACTGGCGAGAAAGTCGACGAAGGTGCGCTCGATGCCCGCCGAACCCTCGGGACCCGGCCCCTCCCCTACGGCATCCGAGTTGTCGCCGTCGTAGGCCAGGTATCCGGCATTGGGCGAGCCGAGCATGTCGAAGTTCAGGTACAAGGCGATGTCGGCCCGTTCCTGATCGCTCAGACCTTCCACATAGCGGGTGGAGCCGACCAACCCCACTTCTTCCGCTCCCCAGAACGCGAAGCGCACGGCATTCTCGATGCTCGGTGAGCTTCCCATCTGCAGCGCGGTTTCCAGCACGGCTGCGGTGCCGCTTCCGTTGTCGTTGATTCCGGGGCCTTCCGGCACGCTGTCGAGGTGGGCGCCCACGACAACCACGTTGTCGGTCGCGCCGGTCTTGGTCTGCGCAATCACGTTGCGCGACTTCGTCGTTTCCGTCGACGTGTCGAGAATCAGCGTGAGATCTCCGGGCGCTGCGGCAAGAGCCTCGCCCGACGCCTTGCTCACGCCGCCGGTCGGGATTCGGGCGTCTTCGGGTTCACCCAAGGTAGCCCCGCCCAGCATTGCGTCCTCGTTGTTGGCAACCAACAACGCTGCCGCGCCGCGGTCCGCGGCGATCTTCTGCTTGTCGCCGAACGGGCACACTCCGCGGGTGACCAGCACGATGGCACCGTTCACGTCGCGTCCGTCGTAATCGGTGGCCTCGCACCCTGGTGTCTCGTCAGCGGGAATCGCCACCAGGCGTGCCGTGATTCCGGTCGGTCCCGTGGACGTGGAATACGTCAACGCCCGCACCGGAACATCGGAGCCGTCAGCAGCTTTCAGGGATTCGGTGCCGGGATCGAAGGAGCTGAAGTCGAATTTCGGGGTAGTGACGTCGAAACCCTTGTCTTCGAGCAGGTTTGCCACGTAGTCGACACTGGCGTCGTAGCCGGGGGTTCCGGCCGATCGATTGCCGTCGTTGTTACCGGCGATCTTCTCGAGTTGCTCCAGATGCCCGGTCACGGCGTCGACCGTGACGGTCTCGGAGAATGCCACCGGGTCTGTCGGGACGGCTGCTTGACTTCCCGACGAGCACCCACCCACCACGAGTGCTCCAGCCATTGCGACCACAACCACACCGAAGAGTCTCATCTTCGGAGGATATCGGCCGAAGCACAGGAAAGGGACCCAGTACGAATGGTTTTTCGTACTGGGTCCCTACTCTGCTGTCACTCCTCGTTCTCGGTAGGTCTCCCGACAACACCTACCGAGGGAGCGACAAGATCAGGCGTCGCGACGATTCACGATGACAATACTTGCTCCGAAAATCACCAGAACGAAGACCGCGAAGTAGATCAGGCTGCCCCAGGGACCCCAGTGGAAATCAAGGCTTCCGCCGCCCGGGCTGAGGAAGTGGTTTGCATTCGCGAACGGCAGGAACGGGGTGATCTTTTCACCAACACTGCCGAACAGTCCGAACAGGCTCTCGATGAGCAGCGGCCAGAGCAGGAGCAACGCAATAGCGCCGGCCGACTGGCGGATGATCGATCCCACGCCGACAGCGAGGATCACGCACAGGAACGCGTAGATCGGGATGCCGTAGATCGCACGCCAGTCGTCACCAGTCGACAGGGTCAGCCCCGTGCTGGCGTCGGTACCGGCCATGGCCTTGGCCACCGCATATGACCCGAAGGCGAGGGCAAAGGTCAGCACCGCGCCGAAGGCACCGATGAGGCCGGCTTTGGCGATCAGAACCGAGGCACGGTTGGGAACTGCCTGGAATGTGGTTCGGATTGTCCCGAAGCGGTACTCACTGGTGACCGCGAGGGCCGCCATGATCATGAGAACCATGATCCCGAAACCCGAGATCCCGGCCGTGGCGACGGCGGTGTCGAGGTCAGGTGCTCCCTGGACGTCCGAGGATGTCAGAGCCGACTTGGCAACGGCGCCCATGATGGCCGCGAAGCCGAGAGCGAGCACGATGATGATGACCGTGCACCACAGCGGGGACTTGGTCGTGGTGATCTTGATACGTTCAGCACTGAGAACAGCCATTACAGTGCACCTCCCATAGCCTGCTGTGTGTTTGCGTGGTGGGCTCCGGCACCCGGATCGACACCGGACGCGTGGTACTGGACATCGTCTCCGGTCAACTTCATGAACGCATCCTCGAGCGATCCCTGCTGGGACGCCAACTCGTACAACACGATTCCCTGTGAACCAGCCAGACCACCGATCACATCGGTCGTCGAATCAACGACCACCAACGCAGGCGCAACACCGGAACCGTCCTCACGCACCGTCAACCCCTGCGAGAGCAGCACACTGCGCAACGCATCGAGCTGTGGGCTACGCACCCGCACCGTCGACTCCGACGAACGATCCACGAACTCCGCCACCGTCGAATCCGAAATCAACCGACCCCGACCGATCACCACCAACTGCTCCGCCGTCAACGCCATCTCCGACAGAAGATGACTCGACACCAACACCGTGCGACCCTCGGCCGCCAACCGCTGCATGAACTTACGAATCCAGACGATGCCCTCCGGATCGAGACCGTTGACCGGCTCGTCGAACAACAACACCTTCGGATCCCCCAACAACGCACCCGCCAACCCGAGACGCTGCGACATACCCAACGAGAACCCGCCGGCCTTCTTGCCCGCCACCTCGGACAACCCGACCAACCCGAGCACCTCGTCAACCCGAGACTTCGGAATACCGTTCGAAGCAGCCATCCACTGCAAATGCGCCCGCGCACTCCGATTGGGATGCACCCACTTCGCATCCAACAACGCGCCGACAGTCCGCAGCGGTGTCTTCAGCTCCCGATACGGCTTGCCGTCGATCAACGCCGCACCCGACGTCGGCTGATCCAAACCCAGAATCATCCGCATCGTCGTCGACTTACCCGCACCGTTGGGGCCCAGAAAGCCCGTCACGATGCCCGGCTTGACCGTGAACGACAAATCGTCCACCGCTTTCGTCGGTCCGTAAACCTTGGTCAATCCCCTCAGTTCAATCATGAGGAGAACTCTGCCCTACCGGCACTGACCAGCACATCGGCCACAGGTCTAGTTCCGAGTGGTACTCAGGTAGGACATGAGTCCGGGCAATTCGGGCAGAACCCCGAGAAATCACCCGGATCTCGTCCCTCAGGACGACGCTTGAGCCCAGAATCGCTTGGGGATCCGGCCGGCGTGCCGCGCCTCGAAACCTGCCAGAACAGCGTGACGCATCGCCGACGCCATCAACGCGGGGTTCTTGGCCCGCGTCACCGCTGTCGCAAGCAGGACGGCGTCGCAGCCTAACTCCATGGCAAGGGTGGCGTCGCTGGCCGTTCCGATCCCGGCGTCGAGGATGACGGGCACGCCGGCGCGCTCGACGATCATCTCGATGTTGTGCGGATTCGCGATGCCCAACCCGGTGCCGATAGGCGAACCGAGCGGCATGACTGCTGCGCAGCCGACCTCTTCGAGGCGAAGCGCCAGCACCGGATCGTCCGTCGTGTACGGCAGAACGGTGAATCCATCGTCCACCAATTGTTCTGCGGCGGAAACGAGTTCGATTGCGTCGGGCAGCAGTGTCCGCTCGTCGGCGATGACTTCCAGTTTCACCCAGTTCGTCTCGAGCGCTTCGCGTGCCAACTGCGCCGTCAGCACTGCTTCGGCGGCGCCCCGACACCCGGCGGTGTTCGGCAGCGGTTCGATTCCGAGGCGACGAAGCAGGTCCAGAACACCCGTGCCGCCGGCCGCGTCGACTCGCCGCATCGCGACGGTGGTCAGTTCGGTGCCGGAGGCGACAAGCGCTTCCTCGAGCACCGCGAGGTTGGCGGCGCCGCCGGTTCCGGTGATGAGCCGGGAACCGAAACTGCGGCCCGCGATAGTGAGAAGGTCCTGCTCAGCCACCCTGCACCGCCGTGAGGATCTCGATTTCCCAACCACGTCCGACGGATTCGTCCCAGCGCCCGCGAGGAAAGAGCGCACCGTCGACGGCGACGGCGATGCCCTTGCTCGGCAACTCGAGGTGCGTCAGAAGTTCGGTCACCGTGACTGCTCGATCGAACTCGAGATCTTCGCCGTTGACGGTGATCCCGATCGGGACCTGCTCACTCATGAATTTTCCTTAGCTACTGCGAACCGCTCGGGTTCGGTTCCTTTTACCTCGACCAAAGATGTGCCGTTCAACAACGCGAGCGTCGCATCGGCGGTGACGGGCGTCAGCAGGACCCCGTTGCGCCCGTGCCCGGTGGAGACGACGACACGATCGGACACGCGCCCGATCAACGGCAGGTTGTCCGGCGTCATGGGACGCAGGCCTGCCGCGCATTCGTACAGTTCGTATTCGCCGATCGCCGGCATCAGCGCCTCGGCGTCGTTGATCAAGTCCCGTACTCCGGCCATCGTGACCTGTGTGTCCTCACCGGACTCGTATTGTGTTGCGCCGACGACGATTCCGTCGCCTCGCGGGACGAGGTAGGCCGGCCGGCCGTGGACGCTGCCACGGATCGTTCGACTGGGCGCCGGGGTGACTCCAGGCCTACTCCGCAGGCGAAGAATCTCGCCTTTGACCGGGCGTACCGGTAGCCCGGGCCACAGCTTGGGTGACGCGATACCGGCGGTGAGCACTACCTGATCGGTGTCCAGTTCGGCGAGGTCGTTGACGGCACGCGCGATCAATTCGACGCCGGTTTCCGCGCAGGCCTTCTGCAGCGCCTCCAGCAGAAGTCTGTTGTCGACGGCGGATTCACCGACGGCCATCAACCCCGACCGGATGCCCCGGCCCAGCATCGGTTCGAGTTCACGGATGCGCGCCCGACCGAGAACTTCGAGTTCGTGCCCCTGCGAGCTCACCCACTCGGCGATGGTCTGCAGGTCCTGCGCGTCGGCAGCATCGAGTGCAACCGTCAGCGAGCTGTCCGCGGTGAAGACCGATTGCCCGAATTTTCCGAGCTCCTCACCGAACGCCGGCCACCGTTCCAGGGAAGCTGCACCAACCGTCAACGCTGTTTCTTCACCCGGCCAGCCTTCGGAAAGCGGTGCAAGCATTCCGCCCGCCACCCACGAAGCACCTGATCCAATGGACGGGTCGTACAACCGAACGGACCACCCGTCGCGGGCTGCGCGCCACGCTATGGCGAGACCGATGACACCGCCGCCGACCACTGACACCGTACGAGCGTGTGTACTCACGAAACTCCACCTCCACTTCCTGCGCCGGCATGATCCGGGTCAGGTCTGACGGTCGGGATCTGGTCGCGATCCCCTCTCAGCCCCACGAACCTCGCAGTCACGACAAAAAAGTGACGACGACGTTTCAGGACTCCCGTGTCGAACCTTGCTCCCTAGAGGCTACCGTTTGCTCCGTGCACCCCACACATCCCAGTAACGACATCGACCGGCGCGAGCGCCTGGCAGCAGCACGGCTGTACCTGTGCACCGACGCGCGCCGCGAGAAAGGCGACCTCGCGCAGTTCGCCGAGGCCGCTTTGTCCGGCGGAGTCGACATCATCCAATTGCGTGACAAGGGATCCGCCGGTGAGCGCGAGTTCGGCCCGCTCGAGGCCAAGGACGAACTGGTAGCGCTGGGCATTCTCGCGGCAGCAGCGCGACGCCACGGCGCATTGTTGGCCGTCAACGATCGCGCGGATCTCGCGATGGCTTCCGGTGCCGACATCCTCCACCTCGGCCAGAACGACATTCCGGTCCCCTACGCGCGAACCGTTGTCGGTGAAGACGTCGTCATCGGCCGTTCGACGAGCAGTCGCGCGCAGGCCAGTCTGGCCGCCATCGAAGAGGGCGTCGACTACTTCTGCACCGGACCGGTGTGGGCGACACCGACCAAACCGAATCGAAGTGCGTCCGGTTTGGAACTGGTTCGATCGACCGCCGACGCCGCGCCGCCGCGCCCCTGGTTCGCGATCGGCGGTATCGACGAGGAGCGCCTGCCAGAGCTGCTCGACGCCGGTGCCACACGCATCGTCGTCGTGCGTGCAATCACGCACGCGTCGGATACCCAGGCGGCCGCGCAACGCCTCGCCGCAGCCGTCGCGGGACGCTGAAAACCGGTAACTGGCGACCGTCAACTGTTTGCCGGGCGATTCCGCACAGTTACGGGTCAGCACGCCTGACTCGAAACATGAACGGAAGTTGTCCGATCAGACAACAAACCCCCAGTTCCTAGGTGCGATTTGATGTCCGAAAAGTCGGAATGCGTGATCTTGATCACAGTTGCTCCGATTGCGTGTCACATCCCATTCGGTTTGTTGTAGTTTACCTCCAGTTACTAACTGAACCTAGGAGCACTAAATGGGATCCCTCGACACCGGCTCGCTCAGCACCGAATCGCTCGAAGACCTGAACCTCGGCAAGATCAGCGAGCTGCTCAAGCTCGGTATCACCGCGGTCAGCTTCATCACGGCGCTGAACTCGCTCAGCTGAGCCTCGTTTCGGTCGGGAGACCGAAGCACGGAAGGGCCGGACTCCTCAGGAGTCCGGCCCTTCTGCTGTGTATATGACCTGTTGAGACTACGTCGCTACAACTGGGTATTGCTCGCCTCGGACAGGTTCTGATCACTGCCTTCAGGAGAATTACCCGACAACCATCCGAATCCGCCGTCCTCGAGCACGACGGTGTGCGGGTCGCCGTCCACCGACACAACCGGCTCGGTCCGGAGCTCAGGCCACGAGGAACCGAATCCCGGATGCAGCGGCAGTGAGTCGACGTCGGCTTCACGCACCCACCGCAACTCGGTGCTCTCACCGTTGGCAACCGTCGACAGTGGATGCGCAGCATCAGCCACGACGGTGGTGTAAGTCCACCCGCTCTCGGCGCGCATCGTCACTACTTCCCCGCGAACGCGGACGGCGTCCTCGGCGATACCTGCTTCTTCGTGTGCCTCCCGGACAGCAGCGTGCGTCGTGCTCTCGTGTGAGTCCCGCGCTCCGCCGGGCAGTGCCCACGTTCCACCCTGATGGCTCCACGCCGCACGATGCTGCAGCAAGACCATGGGTGATCCGTCCGAATCGGGGGCACGCAGAAGCAGTCCAGCGGCTCCGTGTTTACCCCAATGCCGAGTACCGTCCGATCCGATGGACCAACCGTCACCGTCACCACGCATCGACTACCTCGCTCCGCCTGCTCTCGCCGTTGTCCCACACTAACCGTTTCAATCTGCTCCAGGTGTAGGTGATGCTTATATGCTCGCGAAGATGCCCTGAATCATTTCTCGGCGGCATCATTTCTCGGTAGCCCGCGTACAGCAGCGAAGTGAGGTGCTCGATGGTCGACCGTGTCGTCCCGTCCATCGAACCCCGGTCGCTGCCGCCCTCCGAGGCCACGTCGGTATCGGCGGAAGACGAGCGCGCACTTCTGCGGCGCGAACTGCAGGCATTCATGTCGTCCACACCTGGCCGGCTGACCGTCGTCGGACTGATCCTGATCGCGATCACCTTGATCGCCGGACTTCTCGCCACTGCAGCGATCGAGAACCGTCAGGCAAATCTCGACCTCCTCCTCGTCGAAACCGAGCCTCTCGCCAACTCGGCCCAGAATCTCTACAGCGCGCTGTCATTGGCCGACGCCGCCGCGGCCACGGCCTTCATCTCCGGTGGCCTCGAACCCGCCGACGTACGCGACCGATACACGCAGTCGATCGGCGAGGCGTCGGCGGAGATCGTGCAGGCATCGGCCGGCCTCGACTCGACGGATCTTGCCGGCCACAGCGCGTTGACCACCATCTCGACCGACCTGTCCGTCTACACCGGGCTGGTCGAAACCGCACGGGCCAACAATCGCGTCGGAAACCCGGTCGGGGCAGCATATTTGAGCGAAGCCTCGCAGTTGATGCAAACCTCGCTGCTGCCGATGGCTCAGCAACTCCACGCCTCGCAGGAGACTTTGGTCTCCCAGGTACAGCGCGATTTCGAGACTCCACCGTGGTGGCCGATCGTGGCCTTCGTCCTCGTCCTGTGCGCACTGGTGGCTACCCAGGTGTACTTCTCCCGCAAGAGTCGCCGACGCTTCAACCTCGGGTTGATCCTTGCCTCGATTGCCGTTGCGGCAGCTCTGCTGTGGCTGCTCACGGTCGGACTGGTGTCAGCCCTTGCCACCGGGCGCGCTCTCGACGCGGGCGCCGAGCCACTGCACGAACTGACCGAGGCGCGAATCATGGCGCAGCAAGCACGCACAGTCGAAACTCTCACATTGGCGCGACGGGATTCGACCGCCGAGGACAACGTCACGTTCACGCGCAAGGTCGACGCTCTGCGCGACACCCTCGAGCGCCTGCAAAACGATGATCGCGCGCGAGTGAACAGCGACGTGTTGACCGCCGCCCTCGACTCGCGCCAGCAGTGGGTGGCTGCGCACACGCGCATGTACGACCGCCTCGGAAACGGTGACTTCAATTCCGCCGCGGCCATCACCATCGGCGCCGGAGAACAGGATTCGGCCGCGGAGTACGGAAGGCTCGATCACGAACTCTGGCAGGGAATCGTGGATTCGCGGACAAATCTGCGTTCCGACGTCTCGTACGCCTCACGTGTGTTGGCAGCCTCTGCACCGGGCATGACCGTATTGGCAGTACTCGGAGTTGCCGGAATCTTCATCGGATTCTGGCCCCGACTGCGGGAGTACCAGTGACGGGAGTACCGGCAATGCGGAGGAAGAGCCCGGCTGCATGCGTCGCGGTTCTGGCGGCGGCGATGCTGGCACTCGCCGGTTGCGGTGCGGACCGAGTAGAAGACCTGAACAACGCGGCCGCCACGTCGTACACAGAACCGCCGCTGCCGGCCGAGGCCACCATCGCGCCCAGCCCGACGCCGACGACTACCACCTCGTGCACCAATCTCACCGCGAGCCTGCGGCCCACCCCCGCGGACGCATCTCCGCAGCCACCCACGCCGAGCCTCGACGCCATCCGCGCCCGCGGGCGCCTGATCGTGGGCCTGGACACCGGTTCCAACCTCATGAGCTTTCGCGATCCGGCAACCGGGCGCCTCGAAGGTTTCGACGTGGACATCGCCCGCGAGATCGCCCGCGATCTGCTCGGCGACCCCGAGAAGATCGAGTACCGGATCCTGACGTCCGACGACCGGATCGCGGCGCTCCAGGAGTCCATGGTCGACGTTGTCGTCAAAACCATGACCATCACCTGTGAGCGGCGCGAGAAGGTCGACTTCTCGACGCAGTACTTCTCCGCCGAGCAACGAATTCAGGTCTTGCAGGGTTCACCGGTGCGCGGCATCGACGACCTGGCGGGTAAGCGAGTCTGTGCCGCCCGGGGAACGACGTCGGCCACTCGAATTCAGCAGCTCCAACCCGAAGCCACCGTCGTCACAGTCCCGATGTGGTCCGACTGCCTCGTCGTCCTCCAGCAGGGGCAGGTGGACGCGATCAGCACCGACGACACGATTCTCGCGGGCCTCGCCTCGCAGGATCCGTACCTGATGATGGTCGGCGGATCACTGGGCGTCGAACCGTACGGAATCGGAGTGAACAAG
This sequence comes from Rhodococcus sp. IC4_135, assembly GCF_011602025.1. Classification (NCBI taxonomy): domain Bacteria; kingdom Bacillati; phylum Actinomycetota; class Actinomycetes; order Mycobacteriales; family Nocardiaceae; genus Rhodococcus; species Rhodococcus sp. IC4_135. The sequence continues at coordinate 142,644 of NZ_JAAOLG010000007.1, read as the reverse complement.
GACAACTCCGACCTGGTCCGATTCGTCAACGGAACACTGGATCGGATCCGCACCGACGGGACCTGGAACCGTATCTACGACCGCTGGCTCAGCGTCCTCGGTCCGTCGCCCGGTCCCCCGCCGGCCGTCTACCGGGATTGAGGCAGACATGACCGAAGAGACCGGCCCCGAGCCCGACGCCACGCAGGCGTCCATGCGTCCCGAACCCGACGCCACCCAGGCGGTTCACCTAGAGCCTGACTCCACGCAGGCAGTTCACCGCGAGCCTGACTCCACGCAGGCAGTTCACCGCGAGCCTGACTCCACGCAGGCATCCGTACGCCCCGAATCCGAAGCCACCGGCACCTACGAGCGCCTCGAACCGACCTCGGCCCAGATAAGAGGAACCACGCCGTCCGCGTCCTCCTCCCCTACCGGCCGCTCCACCCGATCCCGGCGCAGCCGGTCGGGACGAAAGCTGCGCCTCGGCGGCGGCCTGGTGGAGGTTCCCCCCGTCCCGCAGATCGACCCGGCATCCGCGGTGATGAGTGACCCGACCGTCCCCGAGCGCAAACGATTCTGTTGGAAGTGCAACGAACCGGTCGGCCGTAAGAGCGCAAGTACCAAGGCAACTCAGCACGGAACCTGCCCCAAGTGTGGTTCGACTTTCGACTTCCGCCCGCTCCTCGAAGAGGGGGAATTGGTCTCGGGTCAGTACGAGGTACAAGGCCCCATCGCGCACGGCGGCCTGGGATGGATTTACCTCGCGATCGATCGCAATGTCAGCGACAGATGGGTAGTTCTCAAGGGGCTCTTGCATTTCGGTGATTCCGAAGCCCAAGCCGTCGCGGTAGCCGAGCGTCAGTTCCTCGCCGAGGTCGCCAACCCCAGCATCGTCAAGATCTTCAACTTCGTCGAGCATCCGCGCCCGGACGGCACACCCATGGGGTACATCGTCATGGAGTACGTGGGCGGGCGATCATTGCGCGAGGTGCTGGCCGAATTCCCGGACGGCAAGCACATGCCGATCGAGCAGGCAATCGGCTACGTACTGGAAATCCTTCCGGCGCTGAGCTATCTGCATTCCACCGGCCTGGCGTACAACGACCTCAAACCCGAGAACGTGATGGTCACCGAAGACCAGCTGAAGCTGATCGACCTCGGCGCCGTGTCCGGAATCGAAGACTACGGATACCTGTACGGCACTGCGGGCTATCAAGCACCGGAGATCATCGAGACCGGCCCGACCATCGCCTCCGACATCTTCACCGTCGGAAGAACACTTGCGGTTCTCACCCTCGACATGCCGTCGAAGCACGGACGGTACCTCGACGGTCTCCCTGAACCCGAGGACGAGCCTCTGCTGCGCGACCACGAGTTCTTCCATCGCCTGCTGCTGCGCGCCACCGACCCGGATCCGAAGAAGCGATTCCAGTCTGCCGAGGAGATCGCGGGCCAACTCACCGGCGTTCTGCGAGAAATTCTCGCGGAGCAGACCGGGCAGGAGAATCCCGGACTGTCCCTCGTGTTCAGCAGGCAGCGAACGTCTTTCGGCACCGATGAATTGGTCGGGCAAACCGATGTGTACGTCGACGGTGTCAGCCACGACGCTGCTCTCGATCCTCGCGAAGTTGCGCACGCACTTCCCATTCCGTTGGTCGACCCCACAGATCCCAGCGCGCCGTTGCTTGCGGCTGCGGTGCACAGCGAACCGTCTCAGACTCTCGATGCGCTCAAGCATGCCCGTGAGAACGGCATCGACCGAACGTCCGGCACACCGGCGGCCGCCATCTCCGGAGAAGTTCGACTGGCCGAGGCCAAGGCGCATCTCGATCTCGGCGATCCGGAGACCGCGCTGACTGTTCTGGACGAACTCCACCGATCCATCGGAGATCACTGGAAGATCGAGTGGTATCGAGGGCTTGCAGCGTTGCAACTGGACCGATTCGAGCCCGCCTTCAGTCATTTCGAATCGGTCCTGAACGCGCTCCCGGGCGAGGCCGCACCCAAACTCGCGTTGGCGGCAACAGCAGAACTGATCCTCCAGCATTGGGAGAGCGACGACCCGGACCAGTGGTGCCGCTTCTCCGAGAAGTACTACCGCACCGTCTGGCGGACCGAACGGAACTACGTGAGCGCAGCATTCGGGCTCGCCCGACAACTCGCCGATCACGGCAACAAGAAGGCAGCCATCGCAGCCCTCGACGAAGTCCCCACGTCTTCCCGGCACTACAACGTCGCACGGATGTCGAGCGCTCTGACGATGCTGTCCGGCGTTCCGATCGCCGAACTCGACGAATCGACTCTGAGGGAAGCCGCCCGTCGCGTTCGGGCGCTACCGGCTGAGGAGAGTCGAAGTCTGCAGATGCGAACCCTGGTGTTGGGTACGGCACTCGATTGGATTCGCTACGGCAACCGCTCGCACACCGAACTCGAACCCATCCTCGACCTGCCCTTCACCGAGCAAGGTCTGCGCACCGGAGCCGAAGCCTGCCTTCGCGCCCTCGCCCGCGCCACGACCTCCCGCACACACCGCTACGCACTCGTGGACCGGGCGAATGCGGTGCGTCCGCGCAGCAATTTCTGACGGACGCCCCGAGGTTTACAGCGCGGCCACCAAAGCCTTCGCCGCGCGGGCGATCGCCAACTCCTCGTTGGTGGGGACCACCAGCACCTCGACGTCCGACGTGGATGCGGAGATACGACGCTCGTCGCGGCTCTTCGCCTCGTTGAGAGCCGGGTCGACCTCGATGCCCAGACGGGAGAGGCCGGCCAGACTGTCGCGTCGTACGTCGATGTTGTTCTCCCCGACGCCACCGGTGAAGGTGATGACGTCGACGCCGCCGAGTTGAACGATGAAGGCGCCGATGTACTTACGCAGCATGTGGACGTAAACGTCGTACGCAAGTTGTGCGTCGTCGTCGCCGCCCTCGATCAGTGCGAGCAGAGCACGAAAATCGTTGACTCCCGAGAGCCCCTTCAAACCGGAACGACGATTGAGGAGGTCGTCGATCTCGTCGACCTTCATTCCCGAGTTGCGGTTGAGGTGCAAGATGATGCCTGGGTCGATGTCGCCGCTGCGAGTACCCATGACAAGGCCCTCGAGCGGGGTGAGGCCCATCGTGGTGTCGATGGCCTTGCCGCCCTTGATCGCCGAGGCCGAAGCGCCGTTTCCGAGGTGCAGGACTATCTGATTCAGCTCGGCCGGATCCTTGCCGAGGAAGTCCGCGACTCGTCCAGACACGTATTCGTGTGAGGTCCCGTGGAAGCCGTACCGGCGAATCTGGTTGGCCTTGGCCACATCCCGATCTATCGCGTACGTGGACGCTGCGGCAGGCAACGTATGGAAGAACGCCGTGTCGAACACGGCGACGTGCGGAACGTCCGGCAGTTCTTCGCGCGCCACCTCGATACCGATCACGTTGGCCGGATTGTGCAGCGGCGCAAGGTTCGACAGATCCGCGATGGCTTTCACGACGCCGTCGTCGATGAGCGTCGGCGAATAGAAGATGTCGCCGCCGTGCACGACTCGGTGACCGACTGCGATGATTCCTGCCTCGCTCAGCGGCCGTCCGACCTCGGCGACGATGTCGAGCACCATCTTCAGGCCCGCTCGGTGATCGGCGATGGGGAGGCTTCGGTCTTCGACTCCGGTGCGGTGGTTGTAGACGATGTGGCCGTCTGGTTCACCGATGCGCTCGATGAGGCCGTGCGCCACCGATTCCGCTGTATCCGGATGCACGAGTTGAAATTTGATGGATGACGAGCCGGAATTGATGACCAGTACGGTGCCGTCGCTCACGCTTGCGCTCCCTGTGCCTGAATTGCCGTGATAGCCACGGTGTTGACGATGTCCTGGACCAACGCTCCACGAGAGAGGTCGTTGACCGGCTTGTTCAGTCCCTGCAGAACCGGGCCGACGGCGATAGCGCCGGCACTGCGCTGCACTGCCTTGTAGGTGTTGTTGCCGGTGTTCAGATCCGGGAACACGAACACCGTGGCCTTGCCCGCCACCAGAGAATCCGGCATCTTCTTGTCGGCGACACTCTGCTCGACGGCGGCGTCGTACTGAATGGGTCCTTCCACCAACAGGTCCGGTCGGCGCTCGCGCACCAAAGCGGTTGCGGTGCGAACCTTGTCGACGTCGGCTCCACTGCCCGAATCGCCGGTGGAGTACGAGAGCATCGCGATGCGCGGATCGATCCCGAACTGCGACGCCGTCTGTGCCGACGAGATGGCGATGTCCGCCAACTGCTCCGACGTCGGGTCCGGGACCACGGCGCAGTCACCGTAGGAGAGCACGCGGTCGGCCAGGCACATCAGGAAGATGCTCGAAACCGTCGAGACGCCGGGGGCTGTCTTGATGATCTCGAACGAGGGCCGGATCGTGTGAGCGGTGGTGTGGGCGGCACCGGAGACCATTCCGTCGGCAATACCCAAGTGCACCATCATCGTTCCGAAGTACGAGATGTCGGCGATCACCTCACGGGCCCGCTCGATGGTCATGCCCTTGTGAGCTCGCAGCGCGGTGTATTCCTGCGCGAAGCGCTCGGTGTACTCGGACTGCGCGGGTGCGAGTACCTGTGCGCCGCTGATGTCGACGCCGAGTTCCGCTGCGCGTCGACGCACACTGGGTTCGTCGCCGAGGATCGTCAGGTCGGCAACCTGGCGCTGCAGCAGTCGGCCGGCCGCGCGCAGGATCCGGTCGTCGTCACCCTCCGGGAGGACGATGTGCTTGCGATCGCGTCGAGCGCGGTCGATCAGCTTGTACTCGAACATCTGTGGGGTCACGACGGACGGGATCGGCAGTGCCAGTCGGTCCATCAGGACGTCGGCGTCGACGCGCTGTTCCATCAAACTCAGCGCGGTGTCGACCTTTCGCTGAGATCCGACTGCCACGCGTCCGCGGGTTTGGGCTGCGGCGCTTGCGGTGTCGAAAGTGCCGAGGGTTGTCGTGAGGATCGGTAGACGCTGTTTCAGGCCGGCCATCAACGCCGCGATGGCCGGGTGCGGCGTGATCCCGCCGTTCATGATGATGCCCGCCAGCGACGGAAATCCCTCTGCCTCATGCGCATTGAGCAACGCGAGCAGCACGTCCGAGCGATCGCCCGGTGCGATCACGACCATGCCTTCGACCAGACGCTCGAGGATGTGCTCGGCGGTCATGCCGCCCACCATCACCTTCAGTGCCTCGCGGTGCAGCAGTTCCGGGTCACCCGAATACAACTCGCCGCCGGTGGCCTCCATCAACTCCGCCATCGTGGGCGAGACGAGCAACGGAATCTCCGGCAGGCTCCACGTCGGAACACCGATGTCGGACAGGGCTGCGGTGACCTCGTCGAGCTTGTCGGGATCGCAACGGTTGGCGACGACGGCGAGCAGATGGGCGTGGTTGGCGGCCAACTCGGCGGCGCACAGATGCGCGAGCTGAGCGACCTCCTCGACGCTGCGCCGAGCGCCTCGAACCGCCAACAGGACCGGCGCTCCGAGGTTCACGGCGATGCGGGCGTTGAAGCTCAGTTCGCTGGGGCTTGCGACGTCGGTGTAGTCACTTCCGATGATCACGACGGCGTCGCACTGCTCGGCCACGGTGTGGTACTTCGCGACGATGTCGGCCAGTGCGGCTTCGGGGTCGGCGTGAACCTGCTCGTAGGTGACGCCGAGTGCGTCGGCGTAGGAGAGATCGGCGGTGGTGTGCTCCAGCAGCAGTTCGAGGATGTAGTCGGTTTCCTCGGTCGAGCGGGCGATCGGGCGGAAGACACCGACCCGGGCGACGGTCGCGCACAGCATCTGCAGCACGCCCAGCGCGATGGTGGATTTTCCGGTGTCACCTTCAGGAGAGGCGACGTAGACACTCGACACGGCAGCGGGCGCTTCTGGCATGCCCAACAGCCTAGTGTGGGCCGCCGCCCACCTTGCCACTGATCGTGGTCACGCTCACGCTCGTGCCGACAACCGGCCGCTACGAGAAAGACGAACGGTGCCTGCCACACGTCGAGTGGCAGACACCGTTCAGTTGATCTCGGGAATCAGCCCAGAGCGCGCAGGCGCGGCGCCAGGTCACGCTCGAACAGTTCGAGGAACCGGCGCTGATCGTGGCCGGGTGCGTGGAACACCAGGTGATTGAGACCGGCGTCGACGTAGGCCTTGACCTGCTCGACGGCGTCGTCGGGATCGGAAGCGACGATCCAGCGCTTGGCCACCTGCTCGATGGGCAGAGCGTCGGCAGCTGCTTCCATTTCGATCGGGTCCTCGATGCTGTGCTTCTGCTCCGGCGTCAGGGACAGCGGAGCCCAGAAGCGCGTGTTCTCGAGTGCGGCCTCCGGGTCGGTGTCGTAGCTGATCTTGATCTCGATCATCTTGTCGATGTCGGCGACGTCGCGCTCGGCCTTCGCGGCGCCCTCGGCTACGGCGGGAAGCAGTTTCTCGGTGTAGAGCTCCATGCCCTTGCCCGAGGTGCAGATGAAGCCGTCGCCGGCGCGTCCCGCGTACCGGGCGACAACGGGTCCACCGGCCGCGATGTACACGGGAATCCCACCCTCGGGAACGTCGTAGATCGAGGCGCCACGAGTGGTGAAGTACTCGCCTTCGAAGTCGACACGATCGCCCAGCCACAGCTCGCGCATCAGCCGCACGGACTCACGTAGGCGCGCGAAGCGTTCCTTGAACTCGGGCCATTCGCCCTGGAAGCCGGTCGCGATCTCGTTGAGAGCCTCACCGCTGCCGACGCCGAGCATGATGCGCCCCGGGTAGAGACATCCCATTGTCGCGAACGCCTGAGCGATGACCGCCGGGTTGTAGCGGAACGTCGGCGTCATCACGGACGTGCCGATCTGCACTCGCTCGGTGCGCTCACCGACGGCCGTCATCCAGGCGAGTGAGAAGGGCGCGTGTCCACCGTTGTGTCGCCACGGCTGGAAATGATCGCTCACCGCAACGGAATCCATGCCGTGCTGCTCTGCCAGAACTGCCAGCTCTACCAGTTCGCGAGGGCCGAATTGCTCAGCCGATGCCTTGTATCCGAGCTTGAGTTCCTGCGCCACCGTGCACTCCCTTGTCGTCTGTTTCGTTTACTTCTCTGACGTGCTTCTCGTTCTTTGCAGACTATCCAGACACCGCTCGGACTTCTCTGCCTGTCTCAGCGAGCGAGGCTGGTAACCACCGTTGCCACACCGGCTGCGACGGCAACCCCGGCCAATGCCAGTGCAAACAGCCACAATGCGTGCGGTTCCGGCATCGCCGCTCCGTCCTCGAGCGCCTTCTTCACCTGTAGCCAGCGTCGCATACCCACGAGGGCGGCCGCCGCGGCGAGAGCGATCAGCGTCAGACCGAGAGTCGTACGAACCCACCCGGTACTCCATTCCGGCACCAACTGGACGACTGCAATGCCGCCCGCCAGCAAGGCGAGTGAGCTACGCATCCAGGCGAGGAAGGTGCGCTCACTGGCGAGTGTGAAGCGCTCGTCCGGGCGGTTCGGTTCGCTCATGCGTGCTCGCCTCCGTGGGGTGCCACCAGATCCGGGTCCTGACGCCAGTCGTAGACGACCTCGGTGCGCAGAACGATGTCCTGCAACGATCGTCGTCGTCGATCGACCGCCGACCACAGCAATCCGAAGGCGAAGAGCACGCAGAGCACCGCTCGGATGAAGGCCAACGGCCAACGGACCAGCCGGTGACCCGACGTGATCACCCGAAGCCCCATCACGAGGGAGCCGACGGTCCGGCCGGTGGTCGCCCAACAGGCGGTCAGATACGCCACCGAGACACCGAGAAATGCCGTCGTGGACAGGAAGATTCCCGGTTCCGAGAACGTGAAACTCTGCGGCGAGAAGAGCAGTCGGACGAAGGCGAAGCCCACGTACACGGAACCCATCAGGAGCAGGACGACGCCCAGGTCGATCAGTCCGGCGAGTCCACGGGTGACGATGCCGGCCGGGCCGGAACTCTCCTGGGCCACTAGCGTTCGCCTGCGTTCGTCTTCGGATCGGTCTCTGGTGCCGGCTTTTCTGGTGACGGTGCGTTGTCGCGGCCGAACAGGCGGCCGACGAACCCGGCGACAGCGTCGTCCGCCTGCATGCCCTGCACGCGCGCCCCGTGCACGGCCTCGGTGGAGAGTGAACCGGTCGATTCACGAATCATCTGGGGGAGGTCGACACCCTCGATGACCTGGTCGGCGATCTTGACGAGGTCGATGCGGTTGACCTGGCGTTCGAGGTCGACCGTGTCGACTATGCCGTCGAGGTCGAGGCGGTCGATCACAGCTTTGACGTCGAGGCGGCTTGCGATCTCGTCCACGTCGACCCGGTCGATGATCGGTTCGAGCGAGACTCGTTCGGCAATCTTGTCCACGTCGATGTTCTCGGCGATCTTGTCGATGTCGACGTGGTCGACGACGATTTTCGTGATGTCGACTTCGGCCAGAGCAGCGTCGACGACAGCTTTGATCACCGTCCTCAACGTGGAATCGGCAAATTCCGCCGTCGAGCGGATCGCGTCAGTGCCGCGAGTGGTGACATGGGTGATCGCGTCGTCGAGGGTGCCACCGACTACGGGGATCCGCTGCACCGAATCAAGGGCGAGACCAGCGGTTCTGCGCGCCGCACCGGCCGTGATCGCAGCCAGCCCGAAAGCCAGCCGAATCACGTCGGATTCGGGGTGGTGCGACTGCGATCCCACGCAATTGTCTCCATCTTCTTATACGACTGTTACCCGGACATTCGTCACTCCTCTTCGCATTGTGCCACTGTTGAAAGGCACAAATACGCTGTCCGGCTTGCGCCTGGGGGGAAATATGAAGACACGTCGATTCACGGTTCGGCTGACGATGGCGGTGGCCATGGCCGCCGGCTTTCTCGGCCTCAGCGCGCCGACCGCGAGCGCGGATTCCGTGGTCAGTCGCATCGACGTCTACTCCCCGTCGATGGACCGCTGGATCGCCAACGACGTGATTTCCCCGGCCGGAGGTGGCCCCGCGCCGACCTTCTATCTGTTGACCGGCGTCGGCGGCGGCGAGGACGGAATCTCGTGGTTCAACAACACCGGAGTTCGTGACTTCTTCGACGACAAGCACGTCAACGTGGTCATGCCGGTCGGCGGCAAGTTCAGCATGTACACCGATTGGAACGCCGACGATCCGGTGCTCGGCCGCAACAAATGGCAGACGTACCTCACCAAGGAACTACCGGCGGCGGTCAACGCTCGGTACAACACGACCGGCGTCAACGCTCTGGGCGGTGTGTCGATGGCGGGTGGACCGGTTCTGGACCTCGCGATCCAGTCGCCGGGCACCTACCGCGCCGTCGGCTCGTACAGTGGCTGTCCGCGCGCCGGCGACCCGCTCGGTCAGGCAGCGGTGCGCTCGATGGTCGAGATACTCGGCGGCGGCAACGCAGCCAACATGTGGGGTCCGTGGGGTAGCCCGCAGTGGGCTGCGCACGACCCGCTGATCAACGCCGAGAAACTGCGCGGGACAGCGTTGTTCATCTCCACCGGCAACGGCCTTCCCGGCCCGGTGGACGGAATCAACTCACTGGCCATGGCTGCCGGCGTCGTTCCCGGCGCTGTGCTCGAAGGCATCACCAACATGTGCACCGCCGCTCTGCAAGGTCGATTCGGCCAGCTCGGCATTCCCGCGACGTTCAGCTTCCGACCCGAGGGCACCCACACCTGGGGGCTCTTCGAAGCCGACATGCGTGCGTCGTGGCCGATGATCGCCGGCGCTATCGGGGCGTGAGCTTCGCCGCCCTCATCGCAGGCCGTGGCGTCAGGTGAGACTGCGCGCCCAGTCCCGCATACCGGCGGGGCCGGTGCCAGTGGCGTATTCAGCGAACCACACCCGGGTCACACCGAGCGTGATCGCCGCACCCATGCACATCAGACATGGTTCGAGATTGACCGCCAAGGTCAATTCTCCTGACGCTCGAGTGAACCCGAGAGCCTCGTCGGCCTGCAAGATCGCTTGAAGGTCCGCATGGACTACCCGTCGGCGTAGTGCCCGTTCTTGCGTATACGCCCGCCCGAGCACACGGTCGTCGTCGAACACGACTGCGCCGATCGGCATCTCCCCGAGCTCCATGCCCTCACTCGCTACGTCAAGCGCAAGCGCAAGCGCATCTCGAGGTGAAAACATCATTCGACACTAATGGACCAGGCGAGCTCATGCTGCGAGTAGTGCGGGTAGTCCCCATTCCTTGGCCAGCAGCTCGTACGAGCGCAGGCGATCCTCGTGCCGATAGGTAACTCCGGTGATCACCAATTCGTCCGCCCCGGTGAGCTTCTGCAAACTCTCGAGCCTGTCGGCGACGGTGGTGGGTGAACCGACGAACTGCGTGATCAGCCGATCCTCCACCACTGCTTTGTCGGCATCGGAAAGTGGGAGCGCCGTCGCCGGATCGGGATACGGTATTGCTCCGTGCCCGCTGCGGATGCTGTGTGTCCAGTGTCCGAACGTCGACGCCAACTCTCTCGCCGTCGCATCGTCTTCCGCAGCAACAACATCAGCGGACACGACCACGTACGGCTCCGAGAGGACGTCCGACGGGCGGAATGCTGCGCGGTATGCCTCGACGGCATCGAGCGTACTCGACGGCGCCACATGATAATTCGCACCGAACGGCAATCCGAGCCGTCCGGCCAGCTCGGCGCTGGGGCCTGCACTGCTTCCGAACACCCACAATTCGACGTCGGCATCCTCGCCGGGACTGGCGTGCAAGTCGATGCCGTCACGGGTGCGGTGAGTGCCGTTCAGGAGTGAAAGTATGTCGTCGACCTGCTGCTCGAAATCGGGCGCCTGCGCTCCCGGAAAGGCCAGCGCCTCGAACGACGCCTGCAAGCGCGGTGACGTGAGGAGCCCGGTGGGATCGAAGGGCGCCGGGATCACGACGCCCTCACGCACGACCGCCTCCCGCTTCGATTCTGCCGGGGCAGGCGTTCCGGCAGCGACGGCGCGAAGTGCCTCCACCCGACGCTGTCCGCTGCGCCCGATACCGAGATCGATACGACCCGGGTACAACGCTTCGACGGTACCGAAGGCCTCGACCACCTGAGCTGCCGTGTTGTTGCCCAGCAGCACGGCGGCCGAGCCGACGCGAATGGTGTTGGTCGCGGCCGCAATCAGTCCGACAAGCACGGCCGGTGACGAGCTCGCTACGCCGACGAAGTGGTGTTCGGCGACCCAGTACCGCTTGTATCCCCACGCTTCGGCAGAACGAGCGAGGTCCAACGAGTTCCGCAAGGCCTGGCGGGCCGTTCCGCCCTCACTGATCGGCGAGAGGTCGAGTACGGACAGCGGCGCGCTCACCTCGGTGCGCTTCCGTCGCGGGTATTCGGTGTCTTCTCGCCGGCTTCCACCGCGAACGGCAAACGATTCTCGGCGGGAGCGACGGGGCACGTCGCGTAATCGGTGAAGGCGCAGGGCAGGTTCGACGCCCGATTGAAATCGAGGACTACCGCACCACCGGGCTCCGGTGCGCTCACGTGCAGCGAGCGTGCGGCCGGGTAGGTGGACACACCACTGGTCGCATCGGTGAACAGGATGTGAAAGCCGTTGTCCTTGCCCGCGAACGCAATCAGCGTGTGCGTTTCATCTTCGTGTTCGAAGCCGATGGTTCCCCTGGCGTCGTGATGATGCTCGAGGCGCTCGACGACCGCGCCCGTCGTGACCGTGCGAGCCTCCTCGAAAGCAGTGAAGACACCGTCGATGCGCCACTGCGGATTCGGCTCGAAGGTCGGAATGCCACTGAACTGTGCCAATGCCGGGGCCGACGAATCATGAATCCGCAGTGCCACCTCACCGGTGCGGCGGATGACCTCGACCAGCCGTGCACCCTGCTTGACGATCAGTCCCGGCGCACCCTCGATCGGATTCAGAGTGGCTGAACCGTCCACTGCGACACCGTCGATCGAGAGGTCGTCAGCCGGTGTCGCGGTGACGACAACGGCATTCGCGTCGGCGCGCCATGCACCCGGCAGATCCGCGAAGGTGGAATCGGTGTCCACCAGCCAGTGCAACGCAGTCAAGCTCAGCCAGCCGAGTGATTCACTGAAGGTGGCGTTGCGCGAGGCATGCCAAACATTCCAATCGCCGGTGAAGGTGCTGGTGGACGTGTCGGTAACGGTCATGATGCGCGGACTCCTTCAGCCTGCTCGTGCGGGTGGCGCAGTCCGAGATGGCTGCGCAAGGTGGTTCCTGAGTATTCGGTGCGGAAACTGCCGCGGTCCTGCAGTTCCGGTACGACCGTGTCGATGAACTCGTCGAGGCCACCGGGGGTGAGGTGGGGAACGAGGATGAATCCGTCGCTCGCGTCGCCCTGGACGTAGCTGTCGATCTCGGCAGCCACCTCGGCGGGACTGCCCACGAACTGTTGGCGGGCAGTCACTTCGATGATGAGTTCACGGATGCTGAGGTTTTCGGCCTCCGCCTTCGCACGCCACTGATCGGCAACCGCTCGCGGATCCTTGACGTGCCGGACGCGGCCGCGGGTGATGTTGACGTCGTCCGACGGATCTTCCTTCGGCAAGGGACCGTCGGCGTCGTACTGCGAAAGGTCTCTGCCCCACACCTGTTCGAGAAAAGCGATGGCAGTCTGGGGCCCGACCTGCTGCCGACGGATGTGATACGCCTTCTCCTGTGCGTCCGCGGCGTTGTCCCCGAGGACGAAGGTGGCAGCGGGGAGAATCTTGAGGTCTGCGTGCGTGCGTCCGTACTTGGCCAAGCGTCCCTTCACGTCCGCGTAGAAGGCCTTGCCTGCTTCGAGCGTTCCGTGTCCGGTGAAGATGGCGTCCGCCTTGGCCGCGCCGAACTCGCGTCCTTCGTCGGAGTCTCCTGCCTGCAACAGAACTGGGTGCCCCTGTGGACTCCGAGGAACCTCGAAGCGTCCGGCGATGTCGAACTGCTTACCGGAGTGTTGGAACTGACCGACCTGCTGGTCGGTGGCAAAAATACCGCGCTCACGGTCGATGATCGGACGATCGATGCTCCAACTGTCCCACAGCGTCCGCACTGCGTCGACCAACTCGTTGGCTCGTGCATACCGCTCGGCATGCTCCAGATACCCACCGCGGCGGAAGTTCTCGCCGGTGAATGCATCCGAGGAGGTCACCAGGTTCCAGGCGGCGCGGCCGTCGGAGAGATGATCGAGCGTCGAGAACTGCTTGGCCAACTCGTACGGCTCGTTGAACGTGGTGTTGATCGTCCCGGCCAGGCCGAGATGCGTTGTCACTCCGGCAACCGCGTTGAGAATACTGAAAGTGTCGGGGCGACCGACCACGTCGAGGTCGTGAATCTTGCCCTGATGCTCGCGTAGGCGCAAACCCTCTGCGAGGAAGAAGAAGTCGAACAATCCGCGTTCGGCACTGCGTGCGAGATGCTCGAAGGAGCTGAACTCGATCTGGCTCTTGGACGCCGGATCGGTCCACACCGTGGTGTTGTTCACGCCGGGGAAGTGAGCGCCCAGATGAACTTGCTTGCGAATCCTGTTCTGTGTCATCGGTCTTCCTGTTCTCTTCTCGCGCTACGCGAACTGATTGACGGGCAACTCGAAGCCCAACCGCTCGCGCAGCGTGGGGGCGATACTCGGTCGCGGATTGAGAGTTGGCACCACGTCCGTCGCAATCTTTTCCACTGCGGCGGCCAGTGCCAGCGGGCGCAGAACTACTCCGTCGATCCCGGCAAGCCCACCGATCTCACGCAGCAGCGCAGTCAAACCCGCGCTGTCACCGCGATAGAACAGCGAGTGCGGGGTGTACGGTGCTCCCGCCCATTCCTCGAGTTCGGCCAAGGCGTCGTCGGCCGCTCCGCGGTCGGCGCCGAGAAGAACGTCGACATCGAGGAGAACCCTGACGCTTCGCCCGAGGGCAGCGGCACTCGAATGGACCAGCTTGGCCGTGGCTTTCGCCTCACCGAGGTCGGTTGCCGAGATCCGAATCAGATCTCCGCGCGCAACAGCGAGGTCGCGAGCCTCCGGTCGACTGGCGTCGACGGCGATCAGTGGCTGCCCCTGCGGGGAGCGCGGTGTGATGGACGGACCCTTGACGGAAAAGTTCTTTCCCTCGAAATCGATGTAGTGCAGCTTGTCGCGATCGATGAATCGTCCGCTCGCCGCGTCGCGTATCTCGGCGTCGTCCTCCCAGCTGTCCCACAGCCGGCTGACCACCTCGATCGCCTCGGACGCTTCCTCCCACGCGGACTCCGGAGCCTGCACCGCTTTCCGGCCGAACAATGCTGCCTGCTCGGCGGTGTCGGACACCGCGACCTGCCAGCCGGCCCGCCCCGCGGAGGAGTAGTCGATACTCGCGACGGCCTTGGAGATGTGGAACGGTTCGGTGTGTGTGACCGTCGCCGTGGGGATCAGGCCGATACGCGAGGTCACAGCACTGAGCCGCGCTGCAGTCGCCACAGCCTCCAACCTGCCCCGCACGCCGTGCCGGCCCTCGGATTGCAGTCCGAAAGAATCCGGGAGGAATGCCAGGTCTACTCCACCCCGATCCGCGGCGGTCACCAGGTCCACCCAGTACGACGGCGTGAACAGATCTTCGGCGCGTGAGTCCTCGCGCCGCCAGGAATACGGATGAGCGCCGGTGCCCTCGAATTCGAGGCCGACCAGGAATGCTCCGGAACTACGCTCGGACATGTTCGGCCTTTCGTGTCGAATGATCCCGCCCGGGGATCGCGTCGAGAAGTGTGCGGGTGTACTCGTTTCGGGGATTGTCGAAAATCTCGGTGGTAGTGCCGATTTCGAGCAATCTCCCGGCCTGCATGACGCCGACGACGTCGCTGATCTGGCGAACTACCGCCAGATCGTGGGAGATGAAGAGATAGGTCAGGCCCAGTTCTCGCTGCAACTCGTCGAGTAGAGCCAGAATCTGCGCTTGCACCGAGACGTCGAGAGCGGATACCGGTTCGTCGAGAACGAGCAGGTCCGGCTTCAGCGCGAGCGCGCGGGCGATCGCCACCCGTTGACGCTGACCGCCCGAGAGTTCGGCAGGCTTGCGACTGAGGAACTGCTCGGGAAGTGCAACCTGATCGAGCAACTCTGCTGCACGAGTCTGCTGCTGGCTGCCTCCACCAACCTTGAAGGCCCGCAGCGGCTCCGCCACGATGTCCTGGACGGACAATTTCGGGTCGAGCGATGCATAGGGGTTCTGGTACACGAGCTGGATCTTTCGACGCAGCTCGCGCAGGTCGCTGCCCTTGACCTTCGTGATGTCGTGGCCGTCGAAGGAGATGGTGCCGGCATCCGGCTGTTCCAATCGCACGGCGATGCGCGCCGTGGTCGACTTGCCGGAGCCCGACTCCCCCACCAGCGACACGGTCTGTCCCCGCGGAACAGTCAGCGACACTTCGTTCACCGCGGTGATCGAACTCCCGCGTCCGACGTTGAACCGCTTGGTGATTCCGGTCAACGTCAACAGCGGGCTCGTGTCCTGGCGGACCGGGCGATCGACCGGTCCCGAGGACAGGCTCGGAGCCGAGTTGAGAAGTTTCTTCGTGTACTCGTGTCGCGGGTTGTCCAGAATATCTGCGGTACGGCCGGATTCGACGATTCTGCCGCCCTGCATGACCAGGATCCGGTCCGCACGATCTGCGGCCACGCCCAGGTCGTGCGTGATCAGGAGGACGGCGGCACCGGATTCGGCGATCCGCTCGTCGAGATGGTCGAGAATGCGTCGTTGAACCGTGACGTCGAGAGCACTGGTCGGCTCGTCGGCGATGATGAGGGCCGGGTTCGCGACAAGCGCGATGCCGATCAGAACTCGTTGCCGCATACCGCCGGACAGCTCGTGTGGGTACTGGCGTGCTCGGATCTCCGGTCGGTCGATACCCGCGCGCTCGAGCACCTCGACGGCGTCCAACCGCGCTTTGCGACGGTCGGCGAGGCCGTGGATCCGCAGGACTTCGGCAACCTGGTCGCCGATCCGCGTTACAGGGTTGAGCGAAGTCGTCGGATCCTGCGGCACCAAACCGACACGCGCGCCGCGGATTCGCTGCCACGCACGGTCGGAGTACGAGTCGATTCGTTCACCTTCGAACTCGACGGTCCCGCCGGTGACGTGACCGCTGCCGGCGAGCAGACCCAATATCGCGTGGGCCGTGGTCGACTTACCCGAACCCGATTCCCCGACCACCGCAACTACTTCACCACGGCCGACGGTGAAGCTCACGCCGGATACCGCGGGCTCGTTGCCGTAGGAGATCTGTAGGTCGGTGACGGAAAGCAACTGATCCTCGGTCGTGCTCATCGTCGGTTGTTCCTTTCGATCTCGTGGCCGATTCGGTGTGCCGAGATGACCACGGCGACAATCGCGAGACCGGGAAGTGTTGTCATCCACCACGCATTGGCGAGGAAATTGCGTCCCTCGGATACCAGCGATCCCCATTCGGGGGTAGGTGGAACGGCGCCGAATCCCAAGAAGCTCAGTGCCGACACGGCAAGCACAGCCTGCCCGAACTCGACTGCGGACAGCGCGACCACGGGCGCGTAGGAGTTGGGCAGCACATGCCGACGCAGGACACCGAGCCACTGCACACCCGAACTGAACGCGGCCTCGACGTACTGAGCGCCGCGCACCCGCATCACTTCGGCACGCATCACTCGCGCAAAGTTCGCGACCATGCTGACGCCGACCGCGATGGCGACGTTGATGGTGCCGAAGCCGAGTGCGGTCACCAATGCCAGCGAAAGCAGCAGCGCCGGAATGGACAGCAGAACGTCGACGATGCGCATCAGCACGGCGTCGACGACACCACCGACAAAACCCGCAAGCAGACCGATGAGCGATCCCGCCACCAATGCGATTCCCACCGCGACCAAGGTCGCGGTCAGGGACAGCGCGGCACCGTGCACGAACCGCGTGTAGAGGTCACGTCCGAGATTGTCGGTTCCGAACCAGTGAGCCAGGCTGGGGCCCTGCAGTTTGTCGGCAGGGACACCGGACAGCGGATCGCCACTGGCGAAGAATCCGGGTGCGACGGCAAAGCCGATGGCAAGCAACACGATCAGCACCGGAATGACCAGACCAGGCTTGCGGATCCAACCGATGGCAGTGGACCTTCGGCGTGAAACCACTGGCTCCTTCGCCTCGACGCTCGAATCGAGGAGTAGGGGTTCGATCAATGTGTCAGACATGGGCCGGCTCCAGATCGGTCGAGCTTTCGATATTCGACTTTTCGGTGTGACTCTTCTTCGTCTGGATGATCCGTGGATCTATCAAGGGGTAGAAGAGGTCGACCGCGAGGTTGACGAGCACGAACACGAGAGAGGCGAACACGACGACTCCCTGCACCACCGGGATGTCCTGCGCCATCACCGACGTCTGAGTCAGACGCCCGACGCCCGCGCGGGAGAACACCGTTTCCACGACCACCGAGCCGGCCAGCAGCGTGCCGACCAGCACTCCGGCGATGGTGAATGCCGGAATACTCGCCAGTCGCAACGCGTGACGGGTCTGCACACGCCACCGGCTAGCGCCCTTGGCGTACGCAGTCTCCACGTGCGGCGAACGTAGCGTCGACTGCAGGCTGGTCGTGAGCACCTGCGCGATCACCGCGCCGGTCGGGATCGCCAAGGTGATCGCCGGAAGAATTACCGTTGCGAAACCCTTGTCGCCGAATGCCGGGAAGATGTGCAGACGGAACGAGAAGAGCTGCAGGAGAATCAAGCCCACCCAGAAAGTAGGCACCGCCACACCCAGCGGCGGCAGCGAGAACAACAGGTTCGCGAGCCACCGCTTGCGGGTGTAGGTAGCGAAGAATGCAATCGCCACTCCGAACAACACGGCCAGAACCAAAGCGGTGGTTGCCAGCACCAGAGTGCTGGGCAGCGCCGAGAAGATGGCGTCCGTCACCGACTGGCCGGTGGAGATGGACGTACCGAAATCACCGCGAAGAGCGTTTGTCAGCGATGTCCAGTACTGCACCCACACCGACTGGTCCAAGCCGTACCGTGCCCGAAGCTGATCGAGGGCAGCCTGATCCACTGCAACACCCTGACCGGACGAGTCGGCAGCCATGCTGACCGGATCGCTCGGCAAGAGGAACAGAATCACGAACGAGATGGTGAAGGCGGCCCACAGAACCACTGCGGCCTGGCCCAGTCGGGTGAGTACGTATCGAGTCATGATTACTTACCCGACAACCATGCGTCGTAGAACTGCAGTCGTGAGGAGGCTTCGAAGTTCAGGTCCTGCACACTCGATCCGGCGCCGATAGCCTGCGAGAGTTCGATGGTCGGAATGGAGAGTCCACGGTCGAGGATCAATTCCTGTGCGGTGGATACCAGTTCGCCGCGTTGGCCGTTGTCCGTGGCTGCAAGCTGGTCTGTGAGTACCTTGTCGAGCTCCGGATCTGCGCCGCGGCGGTTCAGGTTGCGACCCTCGGTGCTGAACGATGCCCGCAGGATGTCGGCATCCGCGCGAGTGCTGTTGTAGTACAGCGAATCGTAATCACCCGACACCCCCTTCTCGGTCCATTCACCGTTCGAGACCAGGTTGAGCTGCAGGTCGACGCCGACCTTCTTGAGCTGCTGCTGTACGAGCTCGAGGATGGCCTGGTTACCCGAGAACACCGGACTGAAGGTGACGCTGAAAGTGAGCTTCTGCCCGTCCTTCTCGCGGATACCGTCGCTGCCGGTCTTCCAACCGGCCGCGTCGAGGAGCTTCGCCGACTTGTCGGCGTCGTACGTCACGACACTGGATTCGTCGCTGTAGAGCGGAGTGGTGTGAGCCAACGGGCTCGTGGCCGGGAAGAACGACGGATCCAGAACGGTATCGACGAGTTCTTGGCGGTTGATCGCGGGGATGATGGCCTGGCGAACAGCCTGATCGGCGAGAACGCCGCGACTGACGTTGGGCTGGAAGAAGAAGCTCACACCCGGGTTCGGCCTTGTGAGGATTCGTCCACCTGCGCCCTCGATCTGCGGCGCATCCTGTGGAAGCGCATCGCTGACCGCATCGAGCTGGCCGGAGGCCACGCTGCCTGCCCGCACACCGGATTCGGGGACCACCGTGAAGTCGACGCCGTCGAGGTAGGCCTCGCCCTGATGCGCGACCGCGTCCGACGCCCAGTTGTATCCCGCACGCTTGGCGATCTTGACGCTCTTGTCCTGCTGCCAGTCGGTGTAGACGAACGGGCCGGACGCGATCACCGCTGCACCGGGGCAACGCTGCTCGGAAGCCAGCGCGGTGGTGGAATCTGCGAGGATCCCGAGCTGCGGCGTCGAAGTTGCTTGCAGGAACTGAACATTGGGTCCGGAGAAATTGATCTTCGCCGTGTGAGCATCTACGACGTCGGTACCGGTGTACGAGGAGAGATAGCTCTTCGCCAATGCCGCGTTCGGTCCGAGGTTCTTGACCGAGTCGAAGGTCTTCTTCACCGAATCCGCCGTCACCGGGGTGCCGTCGCTGAAGGTGGCGTCGTCGCGAAGAACGAACGTGAAGCTCGCGGCGTCGGGGCTGATCTCCCAACTCTTGGCGAGCCACGGGGTGATCTCTCCGGTGTCGGGATTTTGATCGGTCAGCGAATCCACCACGGTCCGAGTGACATACACGGTCTGGTTACTGCCGGCCTGAGCCGGATCGGCGCAGGTCGGCGCCTGTGACAGTCCGTAGCGAAGGGTTCCGCCGGACTGCGCGGGACCCGCGTCGGCCGCGCTGTCACTTCCGTTGCTGCTGCAACCGGCGAGGACGGTGCCGAGAACCGTGACAGCACCGATACCGGCGATGACGGTCGCGCGTTTACGGGCACCGAATGAGGGCGAAGACACCAAGAACTCCTAAAGAGGCATGCCGAAGAGCGCACCCGCCGCCTGAGACGAAAAAGGCGATCGAGTACGAATCACTTGTGAGAGAGAAGAAAACAGACTTGTCGACGACTCGCCTGAGTGTGAATGACTGACCGAGGTCAGTTGGTACAGAAAGATCCCGCGGTGCGGCACAGGTCTACGTGACGACGCGACCAGGCGGTATCGAAACCGCCTTCGACTGCCTTCATTTCGTGTTCCTCCATCGGTCCTGGCGGTAGCACCCGCACCCGATCACTCGGGGGGTTGCTGCGACTTCAATGAGCCAGGTCTCTCGGTCGCTCTGGATGGTCGTTCGCAAGTGTACGAGGTCAAACCCGGGTGTTGTCAACCCGGTCGGTAGGAATTGCTGCTCGAGTCACATTTTCGAGCACCCGAAGCTGCTTCTCGAACGGGTGGACGCCCACTTCTTCGGGCGAGAGCGAAGCGTCGTAAAGCGGTGTGTATCCACTGGACAGATACAGCGCGACGGCCTCCGGTTGCCGAGGACCCGTCGTGAGGAACACCCGGCTGTATCCGCGAAGCTCGATCTCTCGTTCCAACTCACGAACAACGGCCTTGCCGAGGCCACGCTTCCGATAGTCGACCGACGTCCAGATTCTCTTCAGTTCCGCAGTGGTGGAATCAAATTGACGAAACGCACCGCCGGCGATCGGCCGGCCGTCGTGGGTGAGCACCAACAGCGCTCCCTGTGGGTACGCAAATTCTTCTGCCGGATACGTCGTGAGATCCTCGAGCATCGCTTCGCGAGTCCCGCCGTAACGCGAACTGTATTCGAGGGCCAACTCCGCGATCAGTGGAGCTGCCAAGGGGTCGTCCTGCGAGACCGAGTAGACCTCTACCGCGCCGATACCCGCGAGCTGCCGAGTCCCGAGCTCCAGTGCCACAACACTTTCCTCCATGAATCTGGTCAACGCTCCCCCAGCCGAAAAACTTCCGGAGCGAGAGTGGTTCCGTCGACAAGGTCCGATACGAGTTCACCCAAGGCCGGACCGAATTTGAATCCATGCCCCGAGAATCCCGCTGCCACCGTGACGGCACCGACTCGGTCGACGACGAAGTTACTGTCAGGTGTACTCGTGTACAGGCACGTGATCGATTCCACCCGGGTGGAATCGACGCCGGGCAACCACGACTCGGCGTACTCCACCAATCGTTGCTCTCCGGCCGAGTCAGGGGTGTAGTCGCGGGTCTGCGGAGTCACCACCGGCCCGGTCGCGTGTTCACCGATCTTGATTCCGTCCTCGGAACCGAGTCCGTAGATCCCCGCAGTCTCCAACTGCGCACCGGTGTGGTGAACGAAACTCGGCCACTCGACTCCGGGATCGAGCGGTGCGAAGTGCGCCGGTTGTTCCTGTGTCGTGCGTAGCGTCGGCAGCACGATCTCGGAACCGAGACCGCTGTCCGCGATCAGGTCCTCAGTCCACGCACCAGCGGCGATCACGACCTGACGAGCTGCGAGTGTTCCGCCGTCCGTCACCACGTCCACGCCGTACGACGCACGTGCAAGCGCCAACACCCGAACGTCGTGACGGACCTCGGCACCGGCGAACACCGCTCCCGCTTTCAGCGCGGTCACAGCTCGGTCCGCGTGCAACCGGCCCGCATCGGGGTGATGGAGCACGGTGGTGTCGAATCGCAGCCCCGGCCAGCGGGCGGACGCCTCGGCAGGAGTGAGAATCTCGCCCTTGATACCCGCCTCGAGAAGTATCTGCGCCTTGGACTGCACTGCCTGCGGCAGACCGTGATCGACGGCACCGGTCAGTTCCAGGAACCCGATGTCCGTCGTGGCCTCCAACTCCCGCCACAACGGCAGAGCGTCGGCCGCCAACCCTGTGTACAGGTGATTGTCGTACGCCTGACGGTAGATGCGCGACGTACCGTGCGACGCACCGTGCTTGTGCCCCGGCCCGAACTGTTCCAACTGAACGACGCTACGTCCGCGCGCCGCGAGCCGCCATGCGGCGGAGGACCCGACGAGTCCTCCGCCGATGACGATCACATCGAGAATCTCACTCATGGACGAGAGCTCACTTGGTCTTCGGAAGGCCGGGCGGGTTGATCAAAGACGTGTCGACGGCTTCGCTGGTGATGTTCCAGCGCTCGAGGATCTGCTGGTACGTGCCGTTCTCGATCGTGTGGTTGATCGCGTCGTTGATTGCCTTGATCAGGCCGTTGTCCTTCTTCACCAGCACGGCAATCTGCCCCTGCAGAGTGTCGCCTGCACCGGAGAACTCACCGACAACTTCGGTTTCACCCGACTGCTTGGCGTGGAACTGCGACGACGGGTTCGGTCCGAAGTAGGCGTCGATCCGGCCGGACTGCAGAGGCAGGTAGTAGTCGGTGGTGTTCTGGTAGTAGGAGATGTCGGTGGGCGCCAGGCCGGCCGCGACGTTCTGCTCACTCCACTTGACCAACAGCGCTTCTTGATTGGTGCCCGAGGAGACGGCGATCTTCTTGCCCGCGACGTCCTTGGGTTCCTTGATGGAAATTCCGGCACCCTTCTTGGCTTCGAAAGCGAGGGTGTCGAGTCGGTAGGTGGCGAAGTCGTACTTCTCCTTACGCTCCTCTGTGACAGTCACATTGGAGAGGAAGGCGTCGGCCTCACCGGAGTCGATGCGGACGAAGTTCTGTGCCCAGTCTGCGGTCTGAAGGTCGACCTTCAAACCGAGAACGTCACCGATCAGGTAGGCGAAATCGGTCTCGGAACCGATGAGGGTGGTGTCGTCGTCGGCGTAGAAGCGAAGCGGCGGAGCGGAACCGGCACTACCGGTGACTCGCAGTGTGCCGCGGTCGCGGATCGCCTGAGGAACCTCGGCGGCGATGGAATCCACTTTGTCGGTGGTGATGCGATTCTGGTCGGCTGTGAGGTTGTAACCCGCAGCGGCAGTGACCTGTCCACCGTCCGACTCGGCGTCCGCACTGCTGCACGCGGCGCTGAGCAGTCCGACTGTGGCGATAGCCGAAATCAGGAAGGTCGCGCGACGGGATGGGGAGAACATCAATTTTTCCTTTCGGGAATGTGTCTAGGTCGCGTCAGAGGACGCGGGAGAGAAAAGCCTTGGTCCGTTCGTGGACCGGGTTGTCGATCACCTGTGAAGGTGGGCCCTGTTCGACGATGACGCCGCCGTCCATGAAGACCGCGGTGTCCGCCACTTCCCGAGCAAATCCGACCTCGTGCGTGACGATCACCAAGGTGGCGCCGTCACGAGCCAGCTGAGCCAGGACTTCGAGAACCTCGCCCACCAGTTCCGGGTCGAGCGCCGACGTCGGCTCGTCGAAGAGAATGACCGCCGGCCTCAGTGCCAAAGCTCGCGCAATCGCCACGCGCTGTTGCTGACCACCGGAGAGTTGACGGGGATACTCGTCTGCCTTGTCCCCCACCCCCACTCGCTCGAGCAGTGCGCGGGCCTCGCGGTACACCTCGTCACGATCACGCTTCTGGGCCGAGAGCGGCGCTTCCACCACGTTTTCCAGCGCAGTCAGGTGAGGAAACAGGTTGAAGTTCTGGAACACGAATCCGATGTGTGAACGCTGCTTCAGGATCTCGCGGTCACGCAGTTCGTGAAGCCGATTTCCCTTGCGCCGGTACCCGATCAGTTCTCCGTCGATCCGTACGGTCCCGCGGTCGACCTTCTCGAGGTGATTGAGGGTACGCAGCAAAGTGGACTTGCCGGAACCCGACGGACCGAGAATGACAGTCACCTCGCCCTTGCGGACCAGGAGATCGACACCGGCAAGTACTTCCAGCGCGCCGAACGACTTGTGGATGCCGCGCGCTTCGACGGCGTACACCGTCTCTTCGGCCAACTCTGCGGTCATCGGGTCGCACCTCTCGGAATATCGAGACGCGCATCACGAATCTCTTCGAACTTCTTGCGCGCCTTCTGTATCGGCGTCAACGGAAGTGCACGGGCAGATCCGCGGGCGTAGTGGCGCTCCACGTAGTACTGACCGATCGAGAGCAACGTCGTCAGGATGATGTACCAGATCGTGGCGACCATCAGCAGCGGCACAACTCGACCGTTGCGTCCGAAGATGACCTGCACCTGGTAGAACAGTTCGGCGATTGCCATGGTGGAGACGATGGACGTTCCCTTGAACAGTCCGATGACCTCGTTTGCCGCGTTGGGCAGGATGGCCCGCATCGCCTGAGGGAGAACGATCTTGAAGAACTGGCGACTGCGCGGAATACCGAGCGAGTGAGCAGCTTCGATCTGACCGTGATCCACCGAGATGATTCCGGAACGGATGATCTCGGCCGAGTACGCGGCCTGGTGCAGCGCCAAACCGATGACCGCTGCGGTGAATCCGCCGATCACACCACTGACCTGGAAGGTGAAGAACTCGGGCCCGAAAGGTATTCCGAGAGAAAGCGTCTGGTACAGGTACGTGATGTTGAACCAGAAGAGCAACTGCACGATGAGCGGAATGGAGCGGAAGGCCCAGATGTAGGTCCAGGCGATCACCTGCAGGACCGGGTTCTTCGACAGACGGCCGAGCGCCAGGAAAACACCGAGACCGAATCCGAGGATCGTCCCCCACAGGGTCAGTTTGATCGTCACCCACAACGCGGCGAGCACGGATTTCGCGGTGAAGTACTGCGCGAACGTCGGCCAGTCCCAGCCGGGGTTGACAACGAGTCCGTGAATGAATTGGGCAAGCAGTACCAGTACGACCGCGCTGATCACCCAGCGCAGCGGGTGCCAGGTACGAGCAACGACAAGCTCCGAGTCGGGAAGCTGCGGCTCGGCCACCGACTTTTCGGGGCGGACATCGGTGGGCGCGCTCACGGCGCACTACCTGACGGAGTGGACATCACGAATAGACCTTTCGGGAAATGGGAACGCAGCTGTGTGCTCGAGCAGATGCACTCGAGTTACGAAGACGACAGTTCGGTCAGCGACAGTGACACGAAGCCGTGCGGCACAGATCGATGTGACGGCGCCTGTGCGGAGCGTGCGAAGTGGAACCCATGTGATGCCTTCCATCGGTCCTGGCGGTAGCACCCGCTCCCGATCACTCGGGGGGTTGCTGCGACGTCGACGAGCCAGGTCTCTCGGTCGCTCTGGATGGTGAGCAAAGACTAGACGCGAATTGCCGAGTCGTCAAATGTTGTATTTCCCTGCACTGCAAGGGAAATGAAAGGTCAATCAGGTTGAAATCGCACTGATTTCAACGGTGCCCAAAGCCTTGACCGCCGTGTTGAATGGAGTGTTCGAATGAAGACCGGGACCGCCGTCCGGACCGACTTCGCATCTGCCGTACCGTCTGCGGAGTGAGTGGACTCGACGCTTTCTTCATCTTGTTGGCCGGCATCGGCGCGGGCGCGATCAACGCCGTCGTCGGCAGTGGAACACTGATCACGTTCCCCACCCTGGTCGCCTTCGGCATGCCACCGGTCACCGCGACCATGTCCAACGCGGTCGGACTGGTCGCCGGCGGAGTGTCGGGCACATGGGGCTATCGGCGTGAGTTGTCCGGGCAGTGGGAACGCCTGCGCTGGCAGATTCCGGCGTCGCTCGCCGGGGCACTACTCGGCTCGTGGTTGCTCATGCATCTACCCGAGAAACTGTTCGAGACCATCGTGCCGGTGCTGTTGATCCTGGCTCTCGCACTCGTCCTCCTCCAACCACGCATCCAGGCTTGGGCGAAGAAGCGTTCCACCGAGGAAACGACGCTGTCCACCACAAGGCTGATGCTCCTGACCGCCGGAACCTTTGCAGTCGGCATCTACGGCGGCTACTTCACTGCCGCGCAGGGCATCCTCCTCATCGGTGTGATGGGTGCCATCCTCCCGGAAACCCTCCAGCGCATGAACGGCGCGAAGAACCTGCTCTCACTGCTCGTCAACATCGTTGCAGCGGGAATGTACATCACCCTGGCTTTCGACCAGATCAATTGGGCAGCAGCCGGTTTGATCGCTGTCGGCTCACTCGCGGGTGGCGTTCTGGGTGCCCGCTACGGACGGCGCCTGTCCCCCACCGCACTTCGCTACACGATTGTCGTCGTCGGTTTGATCGGGCTGTGGCGACTTCTCGCTTGACCGCCCACATCGGGCGGCTCCCGCACATACTGGAGACATGACCAGTACAGAAGATCAGACCGGTTGGACCTACCTCATGGACATGGACGGGGTTCTCGTCCACGAGGAGCACTTGATACCCGGAGCGGACACGTTCCTGGCAGAGCTGGCGTCGAACGACATCCCGTACATGGTGCTCACCAACAACTCCATCCGCACCCCGCGTGACCTGCGAGCACGCCTGCTCAATTCGGGTCTCGACATCCCGGAGAAGTCGATCTGGACGTCAGCGCTCGCCACCGCGACGTTCCTGGCGAACCAACGGCCGGGTGGAAGCGCCTACGTGGTCGGCGAATCGGGCCTGACCACTGCCCTGCACGATATCGGTTACGTCCTGACGGACAGTGACCCCGACTACGTCGTCCTCGGTGAGACGCGCACGTACTCGTTCGAGGCGATCACCACCGCGATTCGCCTGGTCGAGCGTGGTTCGCGGTTCATCGCCACCAACCCCGACGCGACCGGACCGTCGCGCGACGGCTCGCTGCCGGCCACCGGCTCCGTCGCCGCCCTCATCACCAAGGCAACCGGGCGCGATCCCTACTACGTCGGCAAGCCCAACGCTTTGATGATGCGGTCGGCCCTGCGGTCCATCGGCGCTCATTCGGCCAACACATTGATGATCGGTGACCGCATGGATACCGACATCGTCTGCGGCCTCGAAGCCGGACTGCAGACGATTCTGGTGATGACCGGGATCTCGACCCGCGCGTCGGTGGAGCTCTTCCCGTACCGACCCACAGTCGTTCTCGAGTCGGTCGCCGATCTTGTAGGAATGACAACCGATCCATTCCGTAGCACCGCAAACAATTGATTCAATTGCAAAACAAAACCGCGAGTCGGTAATTAACTGGTAAAAAACACTAGATTTGCCAGGATCCGACTCGTCCACTTTGTCCAGATGGACAAACAAGCGGTTTCTTTCATAGGAAGATTGCGTACTGATAGTTATTCGCAGGTCAGAGGCGAATACACCCCCGGCGATAGGTGGATCACAGTCCAAAAAGAAATTTGAGAAAAAGTAGTAACGAATCGTTTGCCGTGGCTGATACTCATGTCTGAACGACCCATTTCGGGTCCCAGACATGAAATGAGATTTTCATGAAGAAGCAGACCAAGGGCGCGATCGCTGCTGCGGCGGCCGGCGCCCTCCTCCTCGGCGGTGCGGGCTCGCTCGCTGTGTGGAGCGACTCGGCCGACGTCAGTGGCGGCGGGCCCGTCACTTCCGGTGCACTCGACCTGAGCGCCTGCGCACCGGTCGGCGGCGGTTGGAACTCCCTCAATCCGACGAAGACCGCGATCACCAACATTTCGGCCTACCGCATCGTCACGACCGAAAGCATCGAATACACCTGCGACGTGACCGTGACCGCGGTCGGCGATCGTCTCGCTGCGGTTCTGACCGCTGATACGGCCGGAATCGTTCCGGGTGCCAACAGCGCCGAACTCGCCGCCGCTGTACAGCCGGTTACGACCATCAAGGACGCTGGTGGCAACCCGATTTCACAGATCACCAAGGTACAGAACGGCACGATCGTGCACGTCGGAGTCCGTCTGAACTTCACCGAGGTGGCCAACCAGGTCGCGCAGAACCAGTCGCTGAACTTGTCAGCGATGAAGCTGGTCGTCACTCAGACAGCACTGACACCGGCTCCGTAATTTCATGAGGAAAAAGGTCTGGGGAGCGATCGCAGTCGCGGTGGCTGCTGTAGCGGTGTTCGCATCGTCACAGCAGTCGCTCGCGCTGTGGTCCGATTCGGCGAGCGCGAGTGGTGGGACCGCAACCGCTGCCAGCGTCAACCTCACCGTTGGTACTTCGGCCGGAACCAGTGCGGCGTACACCCTGGCAAATTTGACGACGGCCACGACGCCTGTGGTCCCGGGAAACACGGTGCAAGCTCCGCTCACCGTCAAGAATTCGGGGTCTGATCCTCTGCAGTGGCGAATGCAGTCGACGAGCGCACTTCCGGGATTCACGTTGACCACGTACGGAGTCGCCAACGAAGGCGCCTGCCCGGCCGGCGTCAACACCGCGGCTCCGGCAGTGACCCCACTGACGTCCGGATCGATGAATGCATCGCTGCAGTACCCGGTTTCCCCCGCGTACATGCCGACTCCGCTCGCAGCCGGTGGCACCTACGTCCTGTGTCTGCGGCTCACGGTGGAGGTTGGTGCGGTTTCCGGTCAGACGAACAACGCCACCTTCACGTTCCAGGCAGGTCCGGTATGACAAAGCACTCTACGAAGCGCATCGAACGTACCGGCCCGCTCTGGTGGGTCACCTCTATCGTCAGTTGGACACTGCTACTGGCAATTTCGGCAGTCATCGTCGCAACCATTGTCGTCCCCT
This sequence comes from Rhodococcus sp. IC4_135, assembly GCF_011602025.1. Lineage (NCBI taxonomy): Bacteria > Bacillati > Actinomycetota > Actinomycetes > Mycobacteriales > Nocardiaceae > Rhodococcus > Rhodococcus sp. IC4_135. Next base: position 114,435 of record NZ_JAAOLG010000007.1, on the reverse strand, counting down.
TCTTCGCGGGAGCGCAGCGCTTCACGATTCTGACCGGTTCGATGCGCCCGACGTACAACCCTGGATCACTGGTCGTCGTCAAACCTGTCGATCCGTCCGAACTGGGGATCGGTACACCTATTACGTACCAGCTGGAATCGGGTCAGCCGACCGTCGTCACGCACCGGATCATCGCCACAAGTGAAAACCAAAAGGGTGAACGAACTTTCATCACGCAGGGCGACGCGAACGGTGAACGCGACGAGAAAGAAGTACGGCCAGTACAGATCCGGGGAAAGGTCTGGTACAGCCTTCCGTATCTCGGCTACGTCAACACTTGGCTCACCGGAGAGCAGCGCACCGTGATCGTGGTGATAGTCGTGACGGCACTACTGCTGTACGCGGCCTACATGATGATCAGCGGCATCCGTGACGGCCGGAAGGAGCGAGCTCGAGCCCGATTGGCTCCTGACCCTGCAGCTTCCAACCTCATCGACTCCGCCCAGATCGAGAAAGGCCAGCACGATGCCCTCGCGCCCTGACCGTCCGGCTCACCGGATTCGTCACCTGTTGACCAGCACGCGCTTTCGCGCGCTGCTCGCGCTGGGGATGGTGCTTGGTGTCGGCGGAGTTACCACGCTCGCGGCCTGGACGTCTTCCGCGACTGCGACTTCGGGAAACATCACGACCGGGTCGATCAACCTGCAGTTGAACAGCACTGCCCAGCCCACCTTGACCAAGTCCCTGAATTTCAGCGAGCTTGGCAAGTCCGGAATGATTCCCGGTGATTCGAATACCGCTCTGATCAAGGTCAACAATCTGGGCACGGGGGCGACTGTCCCACTGAAGTACACGATCACGTCGACGAGTGGTGGTGCGTTGACGACCTCTCTACGTATGACGGTTTCCTCCAACGGAACTGTTGCCAACAAGTGCACTGACGGCACCAACGTGGTCTCCTCGCTCGCGCTGACACTCACCGCGAATCAAGCCATCGGTGCCGTCGACCGCCCACTGCCGGTCGGGGCGACGGAGAATCTATGTGTCTCGGTGCAGCTTCCGACAACACCGACACCGCCGACGAACAGCACGTCGAACATCGTCCTGACCTTCACGGCAAAGGTGTGATGGCAATGTCCCGACACACGAAAGCACGTGCAAAGGTCTCGATGCCGAACCGGATATGGGAAGTGCTACTCACTCTGGGAGCCCTCGCAGGCTTGGCGTCCATCGTCATCTTCATCGCCGGTCTGGTGTTCGGCATCACTCCGCTGATATTTCGGAGTGGATCGATGTCACCCACGATCGATACCGGCGCTCTCGCATTCGCGCGCACAGTACCCGCTTCGGAAGTTCAGGTAGGTGACATCCTCAGCGTCTACGACAGCCAAGGCACGCGCATCACCCATCGCGTGGAATCGATAGATCAGCAGGGCAACAACCTTGCCGTCGCGCAACTGCGTGGTGATGCAAATCCGATCGCCGACCCCGATCCCTACGTCATCACCGAAGCCGATCGCGTCTTCTTCAGCATCAACCGCCTCGGCTACGTGGCAGTCTGGCTGTCCGGATCGAGTGGGCTTGTGCTCGGTGCGATTGCCGTCGGAGGACTGCTGTACATCGCATTTCGCCCACGGAGAAACCCGGATGAAGGGGAACCCAGGCTGGATCGTCAGGACGCGCACGGCGATTCTCACGCCCTCAAGGCAATCGTCGCCTTGGCTACGGTCGGTCTCACGGTGGTCGGTGTGTCCCAGATCGGTGGCACCAAGGCGGGGTACACCGATTCAGCAACGGCGCAAAGCATCCAATTCGGTACTGCCGCAACATTTCCAACTGCGCCGAGCACGTCGAGTTGCACCGTCAACTTGCTGCTCGTTGTGCCGGTCGCAGTAACGATCACTTGGCCAGCGACTGTCGGAAGTTCATACCGCCTCATCGCTCGCGACGCCAGCGGAAACCTTTTGGGGTCGAACGACTACACCGCAACGTCGACCACTGGCTCCATGAAATACGGCTCGGGCGGTACAACGGTCGCATTCCCGCTCATCGTCGGCACCTACAACATCGAAATCCATGGGCTGAGCGGTACTTCGGTCACGCCGTCGTACTCCGGCTACCAATTCAGCATTCTCGTCGGCCTGCTCTACTCGTGCGGCGGTCCGATCAGCGGGACATCTGCTCTCAGCCGATCAGCAGCGCCGGCACTGGCGCCAGACGCTCCGAATACCACTTCCACCGCAGCAGTCAGTTCGACCACACCTTCACCCACGACTACTCCGAGCGCATCAACAACCACGCAGGCCACGACAACCACCAGCACAACTACACCTTCGACAACCACCTCGTCACCGACTACAACTACGGCGCCCCCGACGACGACCGCTACAACGACAACGACAACGACAACGACAACGGTGCCACCAATCACGACCACCCCGAGCGAGGTTCCCATCGGTGCCCCGGCAACCACGACCGGCCTCAGCGCCCAGAAGCTCTCGACTGCCAGTGGAAACGTTGTGTCCGTGTCGAATTCATCAGGCACCGAGGTGTATCGGGGTGCCGTGGACAATGACGCTGTACTGCATTGGCTCACCGGTACCGATCAGTTGTACGTGATCACCACGTCCGGAGTCACCGTCATCGACACATCAACGGGAGTCTGGGCCGAATCTCCTGCCCCGAGCGAACTTCCGGACGAAATCAAGGCGCTGGTGCCGTGATGAAGAAGACGACGAAGGCTGCAATGGCAGTCGCCGCGGCCGGAGCTGTATTGCTCGGTGGTTCGGGCACATTGGCGAAGTGGACGGACAGTACGACCCTGACGAGCGCCGCTGTGCAATCCGGAACCCTCGACCTGGGTGCGTGCGTGACCACCAACGGCGGGGGATGGTATTCGCAGGTCTACGTCAACGCGCCGACCAACCCCAACCCACTCGTGGCCATCCCGAACATCGCTACCTACCGTCTCAAGCCTGGATTCAACTACACGTATTTCTGCGATTCGAAGGTACTTGCCACCGGCCCACGCCTGAAAGCGAACGTGACAGTCGACAAGACCAAGCTCAGCGGTGGTCTCGCAACCGCCAATGTCGACCTTCGCACGTACGTGACGGATCAGAACAACAATCTGATGTACGACAGCACGGCACCGACGCCGAATCTCATAGCGGTCACGTCGGCCTTGAACAACACCAATCTGACGGCGCAGGTGCTGTTCACGATTTACCCGAGCGATACCACCAGCTCGGGACTCACGATGAATACGACGGCGTTGACGATCGACGTCAAACAACTGGGTCTCACGCCTGCACCGTAGAACGCCTTGCCGACGAAAGTTCGAGGCAAGGCGCTCTACGGGTTCAGCCGAGAGCTCGCTTCAGATCAGCCAACAGATCGGCCGTGTCCTCGAGCCCGACGGACAGCCGCACAACGCCGTCCGTAATACCCACCGCTGCACGGCCTTCCGGACCCATGGCCCGGTGCGTTGTCGTGGCGGGGTGAGTGATCAACGACTTGGAATCTCCCAAGTTGTTGGAGATGTCGATGACGCGCAGACCGTTGAGAACCTCGAACGCCCGCTTCTTGCCCTCGCCGTCAGGCGCATTGAGCTCGAACGTGACTACAGTTCCGCCGCCGCTCATCTGAGACTTCGCGAGCTCGTGCTGCGGGTGCGAAGTCAGGTACGGATACTTGACCCACTTGACGCCGGAGTGTCCTTCGAGGAATTCGGCGATCTCGAGTGCCGAAGCCACGGAATGCCGAATACGGACCGGCATGGTCTCGAGACCCTTGAGCAGAGTCCACGCATTGAACGGGCTGAGCGCAGGACCGGTGTGCCGCATCAGTTCTCGGACGGGACCGCTGATGTATTCCTCGGTTCCGAGGATCGCGCCGCCGAGCACGCGGCCCTGACCGTCGATGTGCTTGGTGCCGGAGTACACAACGACGTCGGCTCCCAGATCAAGGCTGCGCTGCAGGAGCGGCGTCGCGAAGACGTTGTCCAGCACTACCTTTGCACCGGCAGCATGAGCAAGCTCCGACACCCGTCGAACGTCGACGAGAGATTGCATCGGGTTGGACGGAGTCTCGAAGAACACGGCAGTGGTCGGCACGGACAGCGCCTCTTCCCACTGCGCGTTGTCCTCACCGTCGACGAAAACAACCTCGACGCCCCAGCGCGGAAGGATCTCGTTGCACACCACGAAGCAGGATCCGAAGAGGCTGCGCGCGGCAACCAATCGGTCGCCGTTGGCCAACAGTGCGCCCAACGCCGTGAAGACTGCCGACATTCCGCTGGCCGTCGCAAAGCACGCTTCTGCACCTTCGATGAGACGCAGACGCTCTTCGAACATCTTGACGGTCGGGTTGCCGTAGCGGGAGTAGACGAAATGATCCACCTCGCCGGTGAAGGCTTGTTCGGCGGCTTCTGCACTCTCGTAGACGAATCCGGAGTTGAGGAACAGAGCTTCGGAAGTCTCCTCGAACCCGGTGCGCATCAGTCCGCCGCGAACACCGAGGGTGCCGAGACCGACGTCGTCCGGCAGCGCTCGTTGAAATGCGCCGCCCTGGGGAATTCCGCTCACTGCTGCCTCCACGGCAAGCCGATGGCCCGCCAACCTACAAGTCCGCGATGCCCGTCGGCGCCCAATGCGCCTTCGAACCCGTCGAGCACGTTGTACGACGGGCCGATACCCGCCGCAGTCGCAGCTTCCGCCGCACCGATGGAACGCTGTCCGGATCGACACAGGAAGATCACCGGACGCTCCGACCCGGAGGAATCGGCGGTGATGCCGGCTTCCTTCAACTGGTCGACGAAGTTGTCATTGCGCGCGCCGGTCGGGTGGCTCACCCATTCGATCAGTGCGGCCTGCTTGCCGAGGGAGGAAACATCGGGGACACCGACGTACTTCCACTCCGCATCGGTCCGCACGTCGACCAGCACGGCGTCGGGGTTTTCGCGGAGCAGCTCCCAGGCTTGCTCCGGCGTCAGATCGCCTGCGTAACTCACGTAGTCCATGTTTTCACAAGACTGCCGCGAGCGCCTGAGCGGGCCGTCAGTTACAGACGACCCAACGGTTGCCGTCACGGGTCAGGGCCCAGGTCGAGACTCGCTCGCCCGCTCCGCCACCGGTGATCGTCACGTCGGCCCGTGCACGATCGCCGTTGACCACGACCCCGTCCACACCCTTCAGTTCGACGGTTCCGTCGACGTCGGCCATCGGACCGTTGCTCGAATTGAAGCTCGCGCAGGTCAGGGTCTTGATCGTCTCCGCGTCATTCCGATTCTCGGCATCGACGTAGTCGGTGACGGAGCGACTCACGCGGTCCGACTCGGTGACGTTCTCCTCGGCCGGCGAGATCCACGACGCGACGAAGATTCCACCCAGGATCAAGGCGACGATGGCGACAGCCAAGAGGAACGGCCCCGCAGACGCCTTCTTGCCATCGATGTTGTCGGATTCGCGAAGCTCGTCACTCATAGCGCCAATACTCCCCCACAACTTGAAGTTGTGGCCCGTCAAGGAGCAGGCCCCTACCCCGAATACCCGAGACAACGGGAGAATGGGAAGAAAGAATAGGTTTACCCACAACCGATCGAGTGAGAGTGTGGATCCGTTCGGCCGCAACCGAGGCGCTGTGCTTAGGTTCGGCTAAATTGGATACTTGTCGATATGTTGTCCGAACTTCGAAGAAGGTAGCTGTCCTCACGATGACTGACTCCAACCGCCCACTCCGGGTCGCGATCGTCGGCGCCGGCCCCGCCGGCATCTACGCCGCCGACGCCCTCATGAAATCCGACACCGCAGTCTCCGGCCGCGGCGTCAGCATCGACCTCTTCGAGCGCATGCCCGCGCCCTTCGGCCTGATTCGTTACGGCGTCGCGCCTGATCATCCGCGTATCAAGGGCATCATCACCGCCCTGCACAAGGTGCTCGACAAGCCTCAGGTACGCCTGCTCGGCAACATCGACTACGGCACCGACATCACCCTCGACGACCTGCAGTCGTTCTACGACGCGGTCATCTTCTCCACCGGCGCCAACGCCGACCGCGCGCTCGGCATCCCGGGTATCGAACTCGACGGCAGCTATGGCGCGGCCGACTTCGTCTCCTGGTACGACGGCCACCCCGACGTGCCGCGTACGTGGCCCCTCGAGGCCGAGAAGGTCGCCGTCCTCGGCGTGGGCAACGTTGCGCTCGACATCGCCCGCGTTCTCGCCAAGACCGGTGACGAACTGCTGCCGACCGAAATCCCCGCGAACGTCTACGAGGGTCTCAAGAACAACAAGGCCGTCGAGGTTCACGTCTTCGGACGCCGCGGCCCGGCCCAGGCCAAGTTCACGCCTCTCGAACTGCGCGAACTCGACCACTCGCCGACCATCGAGGTCATCGTCGACCCCGAGGACATCGACTACGACGAGGGTTCCGAGCAGGCTCGCCGCAACTCCAAGCAGGTCGATATGGTTGCGAATACCCTGCAGGACTGGGCAATTCGCGATGTCGGAGCCCGTCCCCACAAGCTGTTCCTGCACTTCTTCGAGTCTCCCACGGAGATCCTCGGTGAAGACGGCAAGGTCGTCGGCCTGCGCACCGAGCGCACCCAGCTCGACGGAACCGGCAACGTCAAGGGCACCGGCACGTACAAGGACTGGGATGTCCAGGCCGTGTACCGCGCCGTCGGTTACCTCTCGCAGAACATCACGCAGCTGCCGTTCGACGACCAGGCAGGCACCGTTCCCAACGACGCCGGACGCGTCGTCGCCGACGACAACGCCGAGGGCGCAGCCCGGTTCATGCCGGCCACCTACGTCACCGGCTGGATCAAGCGCGGCCCCGTCGGCCTCATCGGCCACACCAAGGGTGACGCCAACGAAACCGTCGCGAATCTTCTCGAGGATTCCGTCGACTTCGCCGGCGCCGCGAACCCCGACGAGAACGCCGTCATCGAGTTCCTCGAAGGCAAGCAGGTGCCGTACACGACTTGGCAGGGCTGGTACCGCCTCGACGCGCACGAGCGCAGCCTGGGCGAGCCCGAAGGCCGTGAGCGCATCAAGGTCGTCGAGCGTCACGACATGCTGAAGGCGTCGGAGCCCGACCGCGCGAACTGAGTGCGCAGAAGTAACTGAACACAAGCCCTCCACCGGCCCGACGCGACCCAGGTCACATCGGGCCGGTGGTGTGTGCGGGGACCCAGGGCAACAGGGCAAAATAGACCCCGTGTTTGACGCCCATGTGCATATCATCGACCCGCGCTTCCCGCTGGTCGAGAATCACGGGTACCTGCCTGAGCCCTTCACCGTGGCCGATTACCGGGCCCGGATTGCCTCGCTGAAGGGCCTGAGTGTGGACGGCGGCGCGGTGGTGACAGCGTCGTACCAGGGCAATGACCAGGAATACCTGAAAGCCGCATTGTCCGAGCTCGGCGAAGGCTGGGTGGGCGTCACTGCTTTGCCACTCGATGCGACGGACGAAGACATCGTTGCTCTGGACGCGCTGGGAGTGCGCGCCGTCCGGTTCAATCTGCGCCGAGGCGCCACCGACCTGCGTCTGCTCGCCGATCTCGCCAATCGCGCATTCGATCTGGTGGGCTGGCACGCCGAGTTCTACGTCGATGCCACGCTGTTGCTGTCGTTGGAACCCGTCTTCGCCAAATTGCCGGCGGTGAGCATCGACCACTTGGGAATGTCCACCCGCGGGCTGCCGTATCTCCTCAACCTCGTCGACCGCGGAGTACGTGTCAAAGCCACCGGGTTCGGCCGCACCACCATCTCCGACGTCAGCGATGTGCTTCGCCAGATCCACGCGGTCAATCCCGCTGCGCTGATGTTCGGCACCGACCTACCCGGTACCCGGGCACGTCGAGCGTTCGAGGTCCACGACCTGGACGTGATCGCCGATGCCGTCGGCGACGACCTGTCCGCGGTCATGTGCGACAACGCACGCTCCTGGTACCGCTGCGCTCAAGTGAACGCGACGGCTCCCAGCCACAGCCCCGCCGCGATCAGCGCTCCGAACAGTTCCACCAGCATGGACAATCCGACTGCCTTCACCGCGTGAAGCGTCGACGACCAGGCGATGTCGTAGCGACGCAGCCGCGCTAGTTCCGCGAAGTAGGTTCCGACGATGAAACCGAGGAACAACCCCACGACCGGGATCACGAAGAACCCGATGATGCCGACGACGCCGCCGACCACCACCGACAGGTTGGGCACGCCCCCGGACTTCATCCGCTTGCCTGGCCACGTGTACTTCACGATCCCGGTGACCACCAGCGCCAGCGTGGACAGCGCGAACACCGTCCACGCCGTCGCGCCACCGGTCATGATCGCCCACACCAGAATTGCGGCGAAAACGAGAAGTGTCCCGGGGAGAATCGGAACGACGACCCCGATCAGACCGACCAGGATGACCAGCCCGACGAGGACCTCGGCCACAGGACTCATCCGACGGGACGCACCTTCGACGCGGCTTCGCGAGCACGGGCGCGTGCAGTGGGCACATCGGCGGCCGTCGACACGGCAACACCCATGCGACGACGCGTGAAGCTCTCCGGCTTGCCGAATAGCCGCAGGTCCGTCTCGGGAACCGCGAGTGCCTCGGCGACACCGTCGAATCCGATTCCCTTTGCCTCCACGCCGCCGTAGATCACCGCCGACGCTCCCGGGGCCGTGAGAGTCGTGTCGACCGGCAAGCCCAGGATCGCACGGGCATGCAGCTCGAACTCCGAGAGTCGCTGCGTCCGCAGGGTCACCAATCCGGTGTCGTGCGGCCGTGGGCTCACTTCGGAGAAGTAGACGTCGTCGCCCTTCACGAACAGCTCGACGCCGAAGATGCCTCGCCCGCCCAGAGCCGTGGTCACCTTCTCGGCGACGTCCCGCGCCGACGCGAGGGCAGCCGCGGACATCTGCTGCGGCTGCCACGATTCGATGTAGTCGCCGGCCTCCTGCAGGTGCCCGATCGGCTCGCAGAACGACGTTTCGACCTGACCGCTCTCCCCGACGGCGCGAACCGTCAATTGCGTTATCTCGTAATCGAAATCGACAAAGCCCTCGACGATCACCCGGCCGTGATTAACACGGCCTCCGGCCATCGCGTAATCCCATGCGGCGTCGAGATCTTCGGCGGATCGAACCGTCGACTGTCCCTTTCCCGACGAGGACATGACTGGCTTGACGACGCACGGGAAACCGATTCGGTCTGTCGCTGCCTGTACTTCGGCAAGCGAGTCCGCGAAGGCGTACGGCGAAGTGGGCAGGCCCAACTCCTCGGCCGCGAGCCGACGGATTCCCTCACGGTTCATCGTGAGCTGAGTGGCGCGGGCGGTCGGAATGACCACCGCCCCTCCGCGTTCTTCGACGAGTGCAAGCGCATCCGTCGCGATGGCCTCGATCTCGGGAACCACGAAGTGAGGCTTTTCCAACTCGATGACGGCAAGCAGCGCTTCCGGATCGGTCATGTCGACAGTGTGAGCACGGTGGGCCACCTGATGCCCTGGGGCGTCGGGATAGCGATCCACCGCAATCACTTCGACGCCCAGACGCTGCAGCGCGATGACAACTTCCTTACCCAACTCGCCTGATCCCAACATCATCACGCGAATGGCGTTCTCGGTCAGTGGGGTCCCGAATCGGAGTGGGAGGGTCGGCAGGTGCGAAGGCGTCGAATCAAGCTGCATGGGTGCGACTATATGCCAATCCCGATGCAGGTCAGCGCAGTTATCCGCCGTCGACCACGCCTTCGCGGTCAAACCCTCGCCTGATCGTTCGAGGTACCGCTGGTTTGCGATAGGTGCGGGTGGCCGTGGTCGGCTCGGAATTCTGTTGCGGCACGGCGTCGTTGCCGACGTTGCGCACTTTCACGAGATTGCGTCCGGCACGCTTGGCGTCGTACAGAGCCTCGTCCGCGACGCTCATGAGGGTGGCCAAGGCGGGCGTCGCGTGATCAACCCACGCGACGCCGACACTGACCGTGCTCGTCACATCTGATTCGGCCGAGTACTCGACCTGCGCGCCGCGGACGGCCTCGGCGACGTCGACTGCTCGGGCAAAGCTGCAGTCCGGAAGCAGAATGGCGAACTCCTCGCCGCCGAGCCTTCCGATCAGATCGCCGTCCGACAATCGGTCAGCGGCTCGTTCTGCGAAGTTCGCGAGAACGCTGTCACCGGTCATATGTCCATGCGTGTCATTGATGCTCTTGAAGTGGTCCAGGTCGAGCATCAGCAGGCCGACCGGGGAGTGCGCGCGGGCCGCGTCGGCAAGTTCCGATTCCGCATGTCCGAGAAAAGCACCGCGCGAGAGGACTCCGGTCAGATGGTCGAATTCGACAGCAAGGAAAAGCTCACGCTCGGCAGCGCGACGTTCCTCGGTCGCACAGGCAACCGCGATCGGCCCCAACGCGATCAACGTGACCGCAATGGACGTGATGACGTCCTCGTTCCAAGTCGAGGCGGCTTGATCTCCGATATCGAGTCGACCGCTACCCGCCATCATGAGTGACCACACCGACCAGACCACGGAAACGAAGGCAGTGCTCGGAACCGAGATGCGAGTGGCGCACCACAGGAGAGCTGGAATCGGCAGGACCAGCGCGATCGGCCCTTCGATGCTGAGGGCGATCGGCACGCAGGCTGCAGTGGCGAGTAGCGGAACGCTCATAGCGGCGACAGTTCTGGCCGTCAGTTTGGTGCGGAACTCGGCAAGGCTCGACGGGATGGTGAGAGTCAGAATGAGAGGAAGGACCAGCAGGTACGCCATGACCTCGGTGGCGCCCCAGTGGACAAACGTGTCGGTGAAGGACAGACCGCGTAAGAGCCGGTCCAAGGCGCCGGCGGTTGCCGCGGTACCAGTCGCCGCGACGAACGAGACGAAGACCATCCACACCAGTGACTGCGAATCGACCAATCGGAACGGTGTTCGCTTCAAGTAGTACAGAACAAGGACACCGACTGTGACACCGGCGAGGTTCGCCCCGTTCAACTGCAGGGCAAGCGACAGCGAATTGCCGGTGATCAGGTCGGCGCAGACGTATCCGACGGCCGCAGCGATCCACGTTCGCCATTCGATCAGGACCGGCCATCTGACCATCATTCCCAGCAAAATGGCGTTGGCGCACCAGAATGTCGCGAGCAAACCTGGTGGGCGGGTGAGGATGCCGATCAACGAAGCCGCAAGCACGACGGCCAGCACTAGGAGAAGGCGCAGAAAGCGACTCGTCCCTACCATGCGTCACCTCGCGGTCGGCTACCTCTGAATTCGGGAGCACCGGACGTCGCGGTGACCGTATGCCGATGTCGTCGAACCATCGTACGCAGGTGCTGCCACTCGCAGTTCTGTGTTCACATGCCAAAAGGGCAACTACGAATATCTCCGCAAACACGGGTGCCCTCCGGCCACGACAGTGGACAGAGGGCACCTGCATGCAATCCGATTGGCAGAGCCGAACGACCCTGCCGGAAGGGATGACTACTCGGCGGATCCGCTGGACAGACCCGAGAGTGAACCGGTGGACGAGCCCTCGCCCTCGCCGGACAGCGATTCGGTGGGAACGGACTTGAGGAAAGCTCCGAGCGCGGTGAGCAGGGGTCCGAGGGTGCTGAGTGATCCGAACATAGGAGGTTCTCCTGTATGTGAGGTGGTGTGGTGTTCCAGCGCCATTCCGGCCGCAGGCGGTGGCCGAGATGGTTCGGGAACTTCTGCCGCACGGATGGCTGAACCGCCCCCGAACAACATCCCGAGCTGTGACGTAGCGCACTACCGTGGCGCTGACTGCATTTATAGACCGGCTACCGACACTTGTCTAGCTACCAAATAGCTACCAAGGTGAACGGCCAGTAACACCTTCAGTCGCAATTGCAGTTCAGAGCACATATCCACTGTTCAATCCTTGCAAAAATGTGATTTAGCTCACACCAGAAAGGCGGAAAGTGTGACTCGCAGACAACTGCGAGCCACACTTTCGGACAAACGGGACTTACTTGTCAGCCGCCGATCCGGTCCCAGGGGTGAGCGAGCCACCACCGAGTGCCGTGAACAGGTCCTTGAGTACCGGAATGAACGTCTTGACGACGCCGCTGAAGTCTTCGAATGAACCCATGTCGGGTCTCCTTATGTCGGGATGCAGTTGAAAAGAAGTTGGGACCGAGAACTACTCGGCAGTGGAACCGGCCGAACCCGAGCCGTCTGCCGACCCCGCGTTCAACTTGGTCACGAATGCGAGAACGCTCTTGAGGAAGGCGTCGAGATTCTGAATTGAGGTCATGCGACTACTCCTGTGTTGTTTCGGAAGATTTCCAGCGGTCGAACGTCAGGAGTTCGAGCTCGCGGTGTCGAGCCCCTGAATGGTCTTGAGCATGTTGACCAGGGGAAGAAGCTGGAGAATGCCCCAGCCCATACCGTTGGCCTTGAGAAGGTTTCCGAGGGATCCCATGTGTGACTCCTTGCATGAATATCTATGACGCGGCGCACGTTTTGTTCGCTCCGCCCCTTTGTAGCCAAGCTAAACAAGTACGTCCAGTTTGTTTTTGTTCAAACAGAAACGTGACATATTGGATCGATGTGTAAACCTGCAGTTCAGGCACTGTGACCTGAATCCAACCTCGAATTCGAATGTGGCAGACATCACAATCAAATAGGACAAAAGGATGCAATCGTCAGAGTCGGTGCCAACCTCGACCGCGATCTGTCATACCGTGTGCTTGTGATCAATCGCGAACGAGCGGCAACCCGGCCAATTCACTGGGAACCGTCGTGTTAGCAAAACTGCTCAAGGCGTACCTCCCGCCGTACCGCTGGTTGCTTGCCGGAGTTCTCGCACTTCAACTCTTCGGGGCCATCGCGTCGTTGGTCCTCCCCACGCTCAACGCTCGGATCATCGACGACGGTGTCGCCCGCGGTGACACCGGATTCATCATGTCCACCGGCGGGATCATGCTTCTGGTCTCGCTTGCATCGATCATCGCGTCGGTCGCATCGACCTATCTGGCTGCAAAATCGTCGATGGGCTTCGGCCACGACGTTCGAGGCGCCTTTTACAAAGCCGTCGGCAGCTTCTCGGATCGCGAATTCAACAGTTTCGGTGCGCCGACGCTGATCACACGGAACACCAACGACGTCCTGCAGATCCAGGCCCTGGTCATGTTGACGTCCTCGATGCTCGTCAGCGCCCCACTGATGTGTATCGGCGGCATCGTCATGGCCCTGCGCGAGAACTTGCAGATGTCCTGGCTCCTGACGATTTCGGTGCCACTACTCGGCATCACCGTCTCGGTCGTTGTGGCCAAGCTGATCCCGCATTTCCGGACGATGCAGACGCGGATCGACAACATCAATCGATCACTGCGCGAACAGCTCACCGGTATGCGTGTCATTCGCGCCTTCGTTCGCGAGCCTGACGAGACGATCCGCTTCGACAAGGCCAACAAGGAACTGACCGACACCTCGCTCCTCATCGGTCGGTACCAGGCAGTGCTGCTGCCCACCGTGATGTTGATCGCCAACCTGTCGAGCGTCGCGGTGCTGTGGTTCGGCGCGCATCTGGTCGACACCGGAGACATGCAGATCGGACAGATCAGCGCCTTCCTCGCCTACGTCATGCAGATCCTGATGTCGGTGGTCATGGCGACCATGTTGGCCGTGGTGATCCCCCGCGCGGCCGTGTGCGCCGACCGCATCACCGAGGTACTCGACACCGAGCCGACCGTGCCCGCGCCGGCCCAGCCCCTCCGCCCGACCAGCCCCTACGGCGTTGTCGAGTTCGGTGGAGCCGGGTTCACGTATCCGGGAGCAGAAACGCCGGTCCTGTCGAACGTTTCGATGCGATGCATGCCAGGTACGGTCACCGCGATCGTGGGAAGTACCGGTAGTGGCAAATCGACCCTCGTCTCACTCATCCCCAGACTCTTCGACGTCACGGCCGGCGCCGTCCTCGTCGACGGCTTGGACGTCCGCGGCTGGGATCAGGACGAACTCTTCACCAACTTCGGATACGTGCCGCAGAAGGCCTACCTGTTCGCCGGCACGATCGCGAGCAATATCCGCTACGGAAACCCGACCGCCACCGACGACGACATCTGGGCAGCCCTCACCATCGCCCAGGCAGACGACTTCGTGCGGGAACTGTCCGATGGTCTCGAGTCTCCGATCGCCCAGGGCGGCGGCAATCTCTCGGGCGGACAACGCCAACGTCTCGCCATCGCCAGAGCTGTGGTTCGTAGACCCCGGATCTTCGTCTTCGACGATTCGTTCTCAGCACTCGACATGCACACCGATGCTGCGGTCCGGCGCGAACTCCGCACGGTCTCGACTCATTCGACGGTCATCATCGTCGCGCAGCGCGTCGCGTCCATCATCGATGCCGACCAGATCATGGTGCTGGAGGATGGTGCGCCGGTCGGCCTCGGCGACCATCAGTTCCTTCTGGCCAACTGTCCGACGTACCAAGAGATCGTGGCTTCCCAGATTCCCGCGGAGATGAGCGCATGACCAGCCCGCAGGACCCGACATGGGGCGGCCCCAACAGCCAGTACTTCGACGATGCCCCGACTGTGGTGTTCGCCAAGATCCCGAGCGAACCCGAATCCGCGGACGGGGATGCGAAGTCGAGTAACCCCGAGAACCCCGACAAAGAGCCGAAGCCTGCGCTGACCGCGACGGACACCAAACCTCGCCACTTCAAGGCGACGATGAAGCGGCTTCTCTCGCTTCTTCAGCCACACAAGATTGCGGTCGTCTGCGTCGTCGCTGCGACGATCGCCAGCATCGCACTCTCCGTCGCAGTGCCGAAGATCCTCGGTCACGCGACAGACCTCATCTTCGCCGGGTTCATCGGTAAGAGCCTGCCCGCCGGACTGACCCGCGAGCAGGCCGCAGACGCCATCCGGGCATCAGGAAATTCGACCTTCGCCGACCTCGTGTCCAATTCGACCGACGTCGTTCCCGGCGTGGGTCTGAACTTCGACGCGATCGGCAAGGTCGTCATGCTCGCAATCGGCGTGTACTTGCTCTCGTCGCTACTTGCCTGGTTGGAAGCATTCCTCCTCAACATCATCGTCCAGAAGACCATCTACAACCTGCGTGCCTCGGTCGAGGCGAAGCTTCACCGTCTGCCCCTTCCGTACTTCGACAAGACGCCGCGCGGCGAGATCCTCAGCCGCGTCACCAACGACATCGACAACATCTCGTCTACGTTGTCGTCGACGTTGACCTCGCTCCTGACGTCGGTGCTCACCGTCCTCGGTGTCCTGACGATGATGTTCGTCATTTCGCCGATGCTCGCCCTGATCGCACTGATCGCGGTGCCGGTATCGGTGCTCCTCGTTGCCAGGGTCGCCAAGCGAGCACAGGTGTTGTACAAGGCTCAGTGGGCCGAGACGGGCAAGATCAACGCACAGATCGAGGAGAACTACAGCGGTCGCGACCTGGTTCGTGTGTACGGGCATCAGGCCGAAGCCGAGCGTGAATTCGCCGAGCAGAACAAGAAACTCCTCGACGCGTCCTTCGGCGCACAGTTCCTCTCCAGTCTGATCATGCCGGTCATGAACTTCGTCGGAAACATCACCTACGTGCTGCTTGCTGTGGTCGGCGCACTCAAGGTCGCCAGCGGCAACATGTCTCTCGGTGACGTTCAGGCGTTCATCGTCTATTCGCGCCAGTTCAGCCAGCCACTCACGCAGATCGCGTCCATGTCGACGAGCCTGCAGTCCGGGGCCGCGTCGGCCGAGCGGGTCTTCGAGCTTCTCGACGAACCCGAGCAGTCGCCCGACATCGACGTGCCGCTTCTCCCCGAGCCCGCCGGACGCCATCGCAACGTCGGTCACATCGAGTTCGAGAACGTCTCGTTCCGCTACGAGCCGGACAAGCCGTTGATCGAGAACGTGTACCTCACGGCTCGGCCCGGGCAGATGGTCGCCATCGTCGGACCCACCGGTGCCGGCAAGACCACCTTGGTGAACCTGCTCATGCGCTTCTACGAAGTCGACTCGGGCCGAATCACTCTCGACGACGTCGACATTTCGCAGATGCGCCGCTCCGACCTGCGAAACCACGTCGGCATGGTTCTGCAGGACACCTGGCTCTTCGGCGGAACGATCCGCGACAACATCGCGTACGGCCGGCTCGACGCCAGTGAACACGAGATCCACGAAGCCGCACGCGCTGCCTTCGTCGACCGCTTCATCCACACGCTCCCGGACGGGTACGACACCGTGCTGGACGAGGAGGCGTCGAACATCAGTTCCGGCGAGAAACAGCTCATCACGATTGCCCGCGCATTCCTGTCGGAGCCGTCGCTGCTGATTCTCGACGAGGCGACGAGCTCGGTCGACACACGTACGGAACAGCTTGTGCAGCAAGCAATGTCCGCGTTGCGCGTCGGGCGCACCAGCTTCATCATCGCGCACCGGCTCTCCACCATCCGTAACGCCGATCTGATCGTCGTGATGGAGGCGGGCAAGATCGTCGAACAGGGCACACACGACGAACTCATCGCAGCGGCGGGCGCGTACTTCCGTCTCTACAACGCTCAGTTCGAGGGTGCCGCCGTCTAGTGATCGGCGCCTCCCTCGGCGGACACAGTGCCCCGAAGCACACCTGATCGATCCGACAGGTTACCGTCGGGTCAGAAGTGTTGTCACCGTCTGAATTGGGAGTACGTGTGTCTGCAGAAGCTGTGGAGAAGAAGGGCCCGCTCGCGGGCATTCGGATCGTGGAATTCGCTGGATTGGGACCGGGCCCGCACGCCGCGACGCTGTTGGCGGACATGGGCGCCGACATCGTCATCGTGCAGCGCGCAGGGCAGATTCCGCAGGACTCGAACGCAACCGACCAGATCAAGCGCGGCCGCCGCATCATCGAGGCCAACCTGAAGGACCCGGCCGACGTCGCCAAGGTTCTCGATCTCCTGAGCCGCGCCGACGTCCTCATCGAGGGCTTCCGCCCCGGCGTCATGGAGCGAATGGGACTCGGCCCCGACGTGGTCTCGGAGCGCAATCCGCGTCTTGTCTACGGCCGCATGACGGGCTGGGGCCAGGAAGGCCCACTCGCCAACGCCGCCGGTCACGACATCAACTACATCTCACTGACCGGTGTCCTCAACGCCATCGGACGCAAGGGTGAACGTCCCGTCCCGCCGCTCAACATGGTCGGCGATTTCGGCGGCGGTTCCATGTTCCTGATCTTCGGCATTCTGTCGGCTCTCGTCGAGCGCTCGACATCCGGTAAGGGCCAGGTCGTCGACGCGGCGATGGTCGACGGAACCCTCGCGCTCTCCCACATGATGTGGGCATTCCGCGGTCGCGGCGTCTGGTCCGACGAGCGTGGCGTCAACCTCCTCGACACCGGCGCTCCGTTCTACGACACCTACGAGACCTCCGACGGCAAGTACATGGCCGTCGGATCCATCGAACCACAGTTCTACGCACTGCTGCTCGAGGGCCTCGAACTCGATCCCGCGACGCTCCCCCATCAGATGGACACGTCCAAGTGGGACGACATGAAGAAGCTCTTCACCGAAAAGTTCCTGTCCAAGACTCGCGACGAGTGGGCCAAGATCTTCCTCGGCACCGACGCCTGCGTCTCGCCGGTCCTCACGTTCGCCGAGGCTCCGTCCAACGAACACATCGCGGCCCGCGGTTCGCTCATCGAACTCGACGGCGTCACCCAGCATGCTCCGGCGCCGCGCTTCTCGCGCACGCCCACCGCGACGCCCGCCGCCCCGGCACGTGAGGCGACGGATATCGACACGGTCTGGACCTAGGGCCTTCGGCCCCGTGCGTGGTCAAGGAGCCTCGGGACTCTCTAACCGCGCACGGGGCGTCAGCCCAACCTGTAGAACCTGAACATCTCGTGCTCGATCGGCAGCACGTCCACTCTCTCGAAACCTGCTGCCTTGGCATAACTTTCGAGTGTCGAGTGCCTCATCACCGTCCCGGTGGCAATGCTCCCCGGATGCGAAAGACTGTCCGGTAAGCAGCAGGTCAGCGAAAATCCGTACAGCAATTGCTCGATCGGACCCGCCTCGGGATCGAAGGCATCTGCCGTTCGTTCGTCCATCACGATCACCGGGGCGCCGGGCTGGGCAATCGCCCGAGCCGTGGACAGAAATCCCACCGGATCCGGAACGTCGTGAAGGCACTCGAAAGCAAACACGGCGTCGTAGGTCCCGGCATCGGCTCGACCAGTCTCCGGGGCTTGGCCGGCCACGTCGACCAACGAGAAATGAACGCGGTCGTCCACCTCACGATCGTGGGCGTTTCGGCGGGCAGCATTCACCGAGGCTGCGTCGACGTCGAAGCCGTGCACCTCGATATTCGGGTACCCGAGGGCGAGCGCGATCGACGACCAGCCCTCCCCCATCCCGAGATCAGCGACCTGCCCACCGCCGAGAAGAATGGCGTGCAGATCGGTGACTACCGGCAGAAACTGCTGACAGAGCTGCTGGAGATACATCGGCCGGTTCAGCAGCGCCTGGCCCTCGCGAGCGTCCGGGCCCATCGATTCCCACGTGACTCCCCCGCCGTGACGATAGGCGTCCAGCAGGCGGGGCATCGACGACGTCGTCGCGACGAACAGCCTCGCCAACGGGGCCAGGAAAAGCAGGTTCTCGTCGTCGACCAGCACATCGGCGTGGGCCTGCGGCAGGCTGTACCGCCGATCGGCATCCGAATTGACGTCCACATAACCAGCCACGGCCTGCTGCTCGAGCCACTCCCGTGCGTACCTTTCGACGGTCCCCGTCCGGTCGGCGAGTTCCGTGGACGTGAGCGGGCCGTGATCGCTCAGCGCGCGGTACCAGCCCAACCGGTCGCCCAGATACACAGCCTGCAGCTCCGACGCCCCGAGCGTGGCCGCGAACAATCGTTCTGCGAGCGCTTCCGCCGCACTGGTTCCCGCTGCGCCTGTACCGTCTACCGCCGTCATGCCCGACCTCCTGGTTCACACCGCTTTCAGGGTGTGTACCCAGTTCTCAGACGACGACCATTCGTTGGTCTGCCGTGTCGCGATCCGTCGCGAGAGTGTCGTACGCAGCGGCGATGGACGCAACGCCGCGAATGAGGTCCTCGGGAGAACGTGCGTACGGCACGCGAATGAATCGTTCGAACGCACCTTCGACGCCGAAACGGGGGCCGGCGGCCAGGAGTACACCGAAGTTGGGTGCCACCGCAGCCAACGCCGTCGAGACGGGCGCGGACATTCGCATCCAGACCGACATTCCGCCGGAGCCGATGGTGGGACGCCAGTCGGGCAGATGCTCTGCCACTGCACCGAGAAGCACCGCACGCTGTTCTCGCAGAACTTCGCGACGCTGTTCGAGCAACGAGCGGTCGTCGGCGAGCAAGTAGGCGGCTGCCAATTGATCCATGACGGGAGTACCGAGGTCGACCGCGGCACGCGCCCCCACCAACTGGGTGATGAGTGCGGCATCGGCGCGAATCCAACCGACACGTAGCCCGCCCCACAGGGACTTCGCCGTCGAACCAAGCGTCACCACTTCGGTTTTCGCCGCACCTCGCCCATGTGACGCGACCGGTGCCGGCGGTGGCGCGTCGAGCCACAGGTCCACCATGGTCTCGTCGACGACCAGAGTCATTCGCGTTTCATGCGCAATCTTCGCAAGCTCTGCGCGACCGGAAGAGTCCATGCAGAGGCCGGTCGGGTTGTGAAAGTCGGGGATCAGGTAGGCCATTCTCGCAGCGGTTTGCCTTGCTGCACTTCGAATCCCGTCCAGATCCCAGGCTCCGGCCGCCGCGAACTCCGGCCGGACCGGAACCGGCACGGGCCGAGCGCCGTTTCGCCGAATCGCTTCCAGTGCATTGGGATACGTCGGGTGATCGACGAGCACCCGCTCGCCTGGTGAGGTGAGCACCGACAGCAACAACCGAAGCGCGTGCTGCGCACCCGAGGTCACCATGATCTGTTCGGCAGTGGTGGGCAAGCCCCGCGCCGTGTAGCGCTGCGCGATCACGTCACGCAAGTCGGCAATCCCGACCGGTTCCATCCCGTGCGTGGGCAGGAAGTTCGGAAGTTCCTGCAGCGCAGACGCATACGCAAGTTCGACCTGGGCGGCGGGAGCTGCCATCGCTGCGTAACTGAGATCGACGACGGGTCCACTCGGCCCCGGTTGGTGGGAGCGGAACATCAACCCGTTCGGCCGCGCGCCGGCGGGCAACGCCACGGTGCTTCGTGAACCCTGCCGGCTGATCAGATACCCCTCGTCTCGTAGCACCGAGTACGAGGACGTGATCGTGGTTCGACTGAGTTCGAGCACCGTCGCAAGTTCACGCTCACTCGGCAGTGCGACCCCCAGCGGAACGCGACCGTCGTGCACGAGCAGGCGGATACCGTCGGCAAGCGCACGGTATGCGGGCCTGCGTCCGGACTCTTCCTGCCAGGACCCCAGATCGCGCGCGAGCGAACGGGCACCGAGAACTCGAGTCATCATGCAGTCCAGTATCGCCAACTTGGCTATGTAACTCAATGCCAGTCGAGTTGATCATATGTCCATGACTACCTTCGCGACCCTGATCGGCATCGGACTCTTCGTGGCCCTCGTCTACTTCTTCGCACCCGCCGAAGGTGAAGGTACCTACATTCGCGTGGAGCAGTTTCGCCTGGCAGCACCCCTCGGCGGCATCTTCCACGACGCAACTCCGGACCGCGAGAACAACTCTGTCAGACCTCCATGCGATTGTGATCAGGGGGAAGAATTCACTGATCTCAGTCCAGTTGCGTAAAACTGGACTCTTTTCGCACTCAGAAAGTCTCCAGAGAGGTTTCCATGCCGGCTTCCAAGAAGATTCTCTACATCGATCTCGACAACACCCTCGTCAACTTCCAGTCGGGCATCGATCGCCTGACCGACGGCGTCCGGGAGAAGTACAAGAACGACCTCGACGAAGCGCCACACATCTTCTCTCGCATGGACCCACTCGACGGTGCCATCGACGCCTACCACGAACTGGCGCAGCAGTTCGACACCTACATCCTCTCGACAGCGCCGTGGAAGAACGCCACAGCCTGGCACGACAAGGTGCTGTGGGTCCAAGAGCACCTCGGAATGGAGGAAGGCAGCGTCGCGTACAAACGTCTGATCCTCTCGCACCACAAGCACCTCAACCGAGGCGACTACCTCGTCGACGACCGCGGAGCAAACGGCGCAGATCGATTCGAGGGCGACTGGATCAAGTTCGGCAGCACCGAGTTTCCCGACTGGAAGACCGTCACCGCACACTTGTCGAAGCTGGCTTGAACACGAAATCCCCGTCCCTGCAGACAGGAACGGGGATTTCGAGGAATCGAATCAGCGGACGATCTCGCGCCGGACGATCGTCTCGTCGCGGCCGGGGCCGACACCGATGCAGGAGATGAATGCACCCGAAAGCTCTTCGAGCCGAAGCACGTAGTTCTGCGCATTCTGCGGCAGTTCCTCGAAGGTGCGAGCCTCCGAGATGTCTTCCCACCAGCCGGGCATCTCTTCGTAGATGGGCTTGGCGTGGTGAATGTCGCTCTGCGACATCGGCATTTCGTCGTGGCGGACACCGTCCACCTCGTACGCGACACAGATCGGTACCGTGTCGAGGCTGCTCAGCACGTCCAGCTTGGTGAGGAAGTAGTCGGTGATGCCGTTGACGCGCGTCGCGTAACGCGCGATGACAGCGTCGAACCATCCCGTACGACGAGCGCGTCCGGTGGTGACACCGACCTCGCCGCCCTGCTTCGCCAGGTATGCGCCGTGATCGTCGAACAGCTCCGTCGGGAACGGACCGGAACCGACACGCGTCGTGTACGCCTTCAGGATGCCGAGCACCGTGGTGATCTTGGTGGGACCGATTCCCGAACCGACCGCCGCACCACCCGAGGTGGGGTTGGACGAGGTCACGTACGGGTACGTACCGTGGTCGACGTCCAACAGAGTGCCCTGCGAACCTTCGAGCAGAACGGTCTCGCCGCGCTCGAGGGCGAGGTTGAGTTCCAGACGCGTGTCCGAGATGCGGTGCTTGAAACCCTCGGCCTGCGTGAGGACCTCGTCGACGACCTGCTGCGGGTCGAGTGCCTTGCGGTTGTAGATCTTGACCAGCACCTGGTTCTTGAATTCGAGTGCTGCTTCGACCTTCTGGGTCAGGATCTTCTCGTCCAGGACGTCCGCAGCACGGACACCGACACGGGCGATCTTGTCCTGGTAGCACGGGCCGATACCGCGGCCGGTCGTGCCGATCTTCTTCGCTCCCAGGAAGCGTTCGGTGACCTTGTCGATGGCCACGTGGTACGGCATGATCAGGTGCGCATCAGCAGAAAGCAGCAGGCGGGACGTGTCCACGCCGCGCTCTTCCAAGCCTGCCAATTCGGTCAACAACACTCCCGGGTCGACGACGACACCGTTACCGATGACGTTGTTGACGGCGGGGGTGAGGATTCCGGAAGGGATGAGGTGCAGTGCGAACTTGTCACCGTTCGGCAGAACCACGGTGTGTCCGGCGTTGTTACCGCCCTGGTATCGCACGACCCACTGAAGCTGCTCGCCCAGTAGATCTGTAGCTTTGCCCTTACCTTCGTCGCCCCACTGGGCGCCGATCAGGACGATTGCCGGCATGACGTTGTCTCCTACGGTCGACGTGCAGCAGTTGTCCCGCCGCATTGGTACTGCCTGGCTTCCGCGCACATGATGCAGCGCCGAACTGTTGCAGTGACCGAAGGAGCAGTCTAGCCCAGAGCACCAGACCAGACCTGACGGTCCAGAATTTGGCGGTGTGACCATCACGATTGCGAGTCGACACGGAGACTCGCACTAAGATCGTCGGCAGTGATTCGGACGGCCATTTCGGGGAAGGGTGGCGAGGTCCCACTACCCGAGAAGAAGTCTTGATCGAGCTAGGAGTGGCTTTGACCCCTGTGGTGCTCAAATGTGGCGATTCGCCGGTTCCACTCCCCCTGGGTGAACTCACGTCGTTCACTGTCCCTGAACTTCCGGAGAAGCAGGACTTCGACGAGGCCCTGTCTCAACTGCAGGTCGTCACCGAACCGCGCTTGATCGTCGTCGGTAACGACGGCGCGTTTGCCGCGGCTTTGACACGGTTGATGCGACTGGAGCGACTCAACGTCGAACTCGCCTACGTCACCGAGAACAGGTCCGACGCAACCGACGCGTACAAACTCGCAACGGGTGCGCGAGCTGCGCGCACGGCGTTGAAAGGCACAGTCCACACCGTGCCGCTCATCCGCGACGACGCTGGAATCGCGCTGGTAGGTGCGGCAACTGTCACGGGTCCGGCCGATGCCGCCGAATTGATCGGCGAGGCCTACGTCGACGACAACAAACTGTTCTCCGGCACGGTCCCCGGCATCCGGATAGTGCCGAGTCCCAAGCTCCCCGGCATCAAGGCATCTGTGGATCGCAAGAGTCGCTGGGGCGGGCGACGCTGGCTGGAAGGCCGAGCCATTCAGCTGGGCTCGCCCGCGGCTCGTCTGGTTCGCGACGGGGTGGCCAACCCACGCGATCTCAAGCGTTCGACCTTCTACCGGCATGACAAAACTTGGTTGTTGGTCAGGTGAGAACCGGAGCAGCACGGTCGGCGGTTCGGCCGAGCCCTGTCTTCCTCGGCGTAGTTGCGATCACTGTCATCGCCGGAGTGGTCGCCTGGAACTCGACGTGGGGCTCCATCGCGGGCCGCGCGGGTGTTTTCGTTCTCGTGGTTGCAGGCTGGGTGGTCACGCTGTGCTTGCACGAGTTCGCCCATGCGTATCTGGCGTGGCGTCACGGAGACACCGATGTCGAGGCTCGTGGCTATCTGACGCTCAACCCGCTCAAGTACAGCCATCCGATGCTCTCGATCGGTCTGCCGGTGCTGTTCATCGCATTGGGCGGCATCGGACTTCCCGGCGGCGCCGTGTATCTGCGCACCGGGATGTTTCCGCCCAAGGTGCAGGCGCGAATATCGCTTGCCGGTCCGTTCACGAACGCCGTCGCCGCGGTGATTCTCCTCGTCGTCATACGTACGTACGGCTCAGCGGCCGAGCACCTGACGTTCTGGGCCGGCCTCAGCTTCCTTGCCTTCTTGCAGGTCATGGCGACGGTCTTGAACCTGCTCCCAGTCCCCGGTCTGGACGGTTACAACGCGCTGGAGCCCTATCTCGCACCCAACACACGGCACCAACTCGACCAGTTCAAGCCGTACGGACTGCTCCTGCTGGTTGCACTCTTGTTCGTCCCGCAGATCAATGTCGTCTTCTTCGACGCGATCTACTGGATCTTCGAATTGAGCGGTGTGTCCGACTACTACGCCATGCTCGGTAACGCCCTCATGCGTTTTTGGACGTGATCGAGTGCGCTGGAGGAGACTCGTGAGAGTCTGACATTTCAGACATTCATTCTTCTTCAGGGGAGCATCGATGATTGCGACGTCATTTCAGTCCGGCGGAGTGGAGTACACCCTCACGCGGGCCGAGATTCGACACGTGGAAGCACTGATCGACTTGCTCGCCGACGACCCGATCGGCAGCACTCGGGAGACGACCAACCCCGAAGCCCGAACGATCTACGAGGACGCGTTCAAGCGAATCGACGAGGATCCGGCGCAACTCCTCGTCACCGTTCTGGTCGGTGACGCAGTAATCGGCACCATGCAATTGACCTTCATTCCGGGTATGAGCCGAATGGGGGCGACACGACTGCAGATCGAAGCTGTTCGCGTCCACGAGGATTACCGGAGCAAGGGCATCGGCAGTTCGATGATCCGCTGGGCCTGCGAAGAAGGCGCCCGGCGCGGCGCTTTCCTGGCGCAGCTCACCTCGGATCAAACTCGCAAGGAAGCTCACGACTTCTACGAGCGTCTCGGATTTGTCGCGTCCCATGTCGGGTTCAAGAAATCACTGAGCTGACACACAGCCACCCAGCCAACCACCCAGACCCCCAACGCGGGCTCGAGCACCAGGGCACGACTGTGCCCCGGCGCTCGCGTCTTCAGTTGGTTCAGTTCAGGCTGCTGTCGGTGGACTGTTCCCGCCGATCGGCTGCTGATACGGGTCGATCGACATCGGCGGATAGAACACCGACTTCCGATCCGGGCCGATCTCCACCCTCCACTCGGTGTGGTGCAGCGTCCGATGATGATGACCGCACAACAAGATCAGATTGTCGAGATCCGTTGGGCCACCATCGTTCCAATGAACGATATGGTGGGCATCGCACCACCCCGACGGTGTCCCGCATCCCGGAAACGCGCACCCACCATCCCGGACCGCCAACGCCCGCCTCTGCGGCACCGTCGCTGTTCTCGCTTCCTTGCCGCATTCGAGCGGAACACCGTTCTCGTCCAACAAGATCCGCGTCACGGTGCAGTCGCAGGCCAGCATCCGGGCCGTGTCGATGCTGATCGGGCCCACCCAATCCGTCCACGCGAACCCGAGTTCCTCGGTGGACGGCAACAGATCTTTCAATGCTTTGAGGTCTGTCATGTCTTTCGCACTGGCGGTGACCGTGATGTGTGGTTTCACTCCACCTTCGATCGGACCCAACCCCGCCCGCTCATACCGGCGCAACATTTCGCAGAACCCGTCCGCGCGCCGTAAAGCCGGAGTACGCGTGTCCTTGACGCCGTCCTTCTCCGGTGTCGGAGCCGACAGGCTAGACAGCAAGGTGATCAACCGCGCCCCGTTCACCGCATCCAAATCACCCTTCACGGTCACCCGCCCGTACAAGCCTTTCGAGGCGTAGAACTCATTGCGCTCAGAGTCTTCCCCGACCGGAACACCGTCCTCACGGTTTCCGTACTGCTTCTCGATCCGCCGGATCGCCGCCCTCACCGCATCACAATCCGCAATGTTCTTCGACGCCAGATCAAGCAGAATCCTGCGGGCCTTGTCCACGTCCGCCAGGGTCATGTTCTTCGGCGGATGCTGACAAAACGACGCCACCTGACGGGCCTTCAACGCATCCCCGTCACCGCGATGAAAAGCATCCGCCACCACCGGGTTCGAGCATCAACAACCGCGCCAACCCGACCAGCAGGCTGCACTCACCGATCTCCAGATTCGTCGAACCATGCAACCACTGCGCGATCGCCCGAAAACCCTTCCCGCCGAGAACATCCCGGGAAAACATCTCCACGATCAGCAACACCATCCGCGACTGCAACTCGTGCCGGACACGCACCAGATCCAGAACCTCACCCTCGAGGTCCTCACCATCCAGCTGCCACGCATCCCGACTGTCCATACCCAAAGTTTAATCGAACATACTTTCGATAACCAGAGACATAACGGACAACTTCAAGAAGGCCCACAGCTCGAGAGCCGTTGAAATGCATCGCTATTCGCGATGCCGGCCACGCGATTCGTTGACAGAGACTCGCAACTCGCCGAGCGGCACTTCACGCCCCGACTCACTGCGGACCTCGACGCGAACGGGCTCACCGGTAGCGTCGTCCGCCACCGCCAGCGGTCCACCCTTTCCGCCGTGCAGGTACTTGTCACCCCACTGCATCAGCGCAAGAACCGCCGGCAGCAAGTCACGACCCTTCTCGGTGAGCACGTACTCGTGCCGCGTCCGCTTTCCAGGCTCCTTGTACGGCACACGCTCGAAGAGGCCCGCCTCCGTGAGCTCCTTCAGCCTCGCCGACGCCACCGCCTCGGTAATGCCGACCCGCGACGCGAAGTCGTCGAAACGAGTTGTGCCGTAGTAGGCCTCTCGCAAAATCAGCATGGCGGAGCGAGTGCCGACCACTTCCATGGCCCGCCCGATCGAACAGTGCGTGGCCCGCCAGGCGTCGCGATCTTCGAGCACCCCGGTCAGTCGTACAGCGTCCATGAGTTTCACCATACCCCCTGGCTTGCCATAACCATAGCCAGAGTCTAGATTGCTGACTATGGAACTTCATAGCCAGCCGGTGCGGACCGGACCCCTCCTCGCGATACTGTCGGGGGCGCCGTTCGTCGCCAGCCTCGACCTCTTTGTGGTCAACGTGGCCTTCGGCGACATCGCCAAGAGCTACCCGGGTCACTCGCTCGGCGAGTTCAGTTGGATCCTCAACAGCTACGCGATCGTCTACGCCGCGCTGTTGATCCCCCTCGGACGCTGGGCGGACAGGATCGGACACAAACGCGCCTTCATCGCCGGTCTCGCACTGTTCACCCTCGCCAGCGCCGCCTGCGCTTTCAGCCCCTCATTGTGGGCGCTGGTGGCTTTCCGCATCGTCCAGGCGGTCGGCGCCGCGGCGCTCACCCCGGCCAGCCTCGGCCTCCTGATCAGTGCCCTCCCGGCTGCGAAACGTCAATCCGGCGTGCGCATCTGGGCGGCGGCCGGTGCGGCTGCCGCGGCATTCGGTCCCGTCGTGGGCGGCATTCTCGTCGAGGCGTCGTGGCGCTGGGTCTTCCTGATCAACGTTCCGGTGGGGATCGTGTTGCTCTACTTGGCAGTCCGACTCGTACCGGACACGACCCACAAGGACCCAGATGCCGGGATCGACGTCGTCGGCGCTGCCCTGCTCACAGTCGGAGTCGGCTCCCTTGCACTGGCACTCGTGCAAGGACCTGACTGGGGGTGGACCGACAGTCGCGTTCTGATCGCCTTCGCGGTGGCCGCCGTGACACTACTCTCGTTCTGGTGGAGCAACTCTCGTCACCGAACTCCGTTGATTGCTCCGGATCTTCTGAAGATCCGCTCATTTGCCTGGTCCAACGTCACCGCCATTCTGTTCAGCGCAGCGTTCGCCGCCGGCCTGCTCTCGAACATCCTCTGGCTGCAAGAAGTTTGGGGATACTCGGCATTGCGTACCGGCTTCGCCGTCTCACCGGGTCCGCTTCTGGTTCCGCTGTTCGCCATCGCCGGTGGATCGCTTTCGCGCAAGTACTCGGCCGGTCGCGTCGCCGCACTCGGCAGCCTTCTGTGGGCCGTCGGAACGGTATTGGTCCTCGTCTCGGTCGATACGACGCCCAACTACGCGACCGGACTTCTTCCAGGCTGGATCATCGCCGGGATCGGTGTCGGTCTTGCCCTGCCGACCATTCTGTCGCAGGCCACGGCGGATCTGGCACCGGCTCGATCGGCCACCGGTAGTGCAATCGTCAGCATGAGCCGACAGATCGGAACCGTTCTCGGCGTGAGCGTTCTGATCGCGGTTCTCGGCTCTGCTGTCGACTACGACACCTTCCGCCAGGCCTGGTGGGTGATCTTCGCCGTCGCGCTCGCGTCTGCTCTGGCATCGCTGGGAATGACACCTGCGACCACACCCACCCCAGTTGTCCCTGCTGAATCCGCCGTCCCTGAAAGGAATTTGTCATGAGAGACGCAGTTATCGTCGAAGCCGTTCGCACTCCGATCGGCAAGGGAAAGGCGAACGGCGCCCTGCACGGCATCAACGCCGTCGACCTCCTCGCCCACAGCCTCACAGCGGTAGTCGAACGCACCGGAATCGATGCAGCACTGATCGACGACGTCATCGGAGGTGCGGTGAGCCAAGTCGGCGAACAGAGCCAGAATGTCACTCGCACTGCCCTTCTCGCCGCCGGCTACCCCGAGTCGGTACCGGGAACCACCGTCGACCGCCAGTGTGGAAGTAGCCAACAAGCAGTTCATTTTGCCGCTCAGGGCGTTATTGCCGGTGCATACGACATCGTTGTCGCGGCCGGAGTCGAGTCCATGAGCCGAGTGCCGATGGGTTCGAGCAGCATCGGGCGCGAATCGCTCGGCGTGGGTTTCGAAGAGCGCTATCCGGACGGTCTGGTACCGCAGGGCATCAGCGCCGAATTGATCGCCGCCAAGTGGGGACTGAGCCGCACCCAACTCGACGAGTTCTCGGCGTCGAGTCATCGGAAAGCCGCGCTGGCAACCGAAAGTGGGTACTTCACCAAGGAACTCGCAACTCTCCCGCAGCTGTCGGTCGACGAGGCCATCCGCCCCAGCACCACCGTCGAGACCCTTGCCGGCCTACGGACCGCCTTCGAATCCGACTACTACGCAGAGCGATTCCCACAGATCGACTGGTCCATCACCGCAGGCAACAGCAGCCCCCTTTCGGACGGCAGTTCGGCGGTGATGATCACGACCAGTGAAATCGCCGCGAAACTCGGGCTCACCCCGAAGGCACGGTTGCACAGTTTCGCGGTCGCGGGCGACGATCCGCTGTACATGCTCACCGCGGTCATCCCCGCTACGCAGAAGGTCCTGGCCCGTGCGGGTTTGACGGTCTCGGACATCGATCTGTTCGAGGTCAACGAAGCCTTTGCCCCAGTGGTCCTCTCGTGGGCAGCAGACACCGGCGTCGACCTGTCCAAGGTGAACGTCCACGGCGGTGCCATCGCGCTCGGCCACCCACTAGGCGGCAGTGGAACGCGGATCATGACCACCCTGGTCAACGCCATGGAACAGCGCGGCGCGCGCTACGGACTCCAGACCATGTGTGAGGCAGGTGGGTTGGCCAACGCGACCATCCTGGAACGCTTGCGCTGAGCACTCTCCCCGATGGACGGCATTCCGACATCAGTGACCGAGTGCCGTCCATTCGGGGTCCGGCTTGCGCGCAACGACCCGGAACACGATTCCACCCCGTCCGGTGCGCTGCACCTCGTCGATCAGGAAACCGGCGTTTTCGAGGTATCCAATCGGTTCGCGGGTGAGATGATCGGCACCGAACCGAACAAAAAGCGGTTCGACAACCTTCATCAATGTACGAGCCACAATGTTCTTGCTCGGTCCGTGCTCGGCGAGAACGAATCGACCGCCAGGCACCAGGACTCGAAACGCTTCGCTCGCAACTCGGTCCGGATCGGGGATCGTACAAAAGGCGTAGGTGGAAACCAATGTGTCCACGCACTCGTCGGGAACATCGAGTGCTTGCACGTCTCCGAGTCGTAGGTCGACTTCGGTCTTCACTCCCTCGGAGACCTTGAGCCTGGCCTGATCGAGCATCGCAGTCGAGATGTCCACGCCGATGACGTAATCGACATCGTCCCCGTAGAGCGGCAGGTTCAGTCCGGTTCCCACGGCGATCTCGACCACGCGGCCATGCGCCTGGTCCACAGCCCATTTCCGGGCGTCACCGAGCACAAAGCGTTCGAAGCGCCCGATCTGTCGGTCGTAGTGCGCCGCCATTGCGTCGAAAGTCTTGGCGACCTGTGCAGTGTCTGGTTCACGCATAGTGCCCCGTTTCGATCGATCTTCTGTGCAGTCTTACACGCGAGCACCGGGTCGGGAAGACCTTTCGTGACGAAGGGCAACCGGCCGAGCGAGGTCGTCCGTGACGGATGCCCCCGGTATCGTTCCAGGTGACCTGACCTCACCTACGACGATCATGGATAGAGACCTCGTGCGATCAAGTAACTGCGTCACCGGTTCGGTCCGGCCACCTTTTCTCACTGATTCCACGGGAGGTCTGTGATGGCCGGCGGACTGTTCGCTCTGCTCGACGACGTCGCGGCCCTGGCTCGCATGGCCGCGGCCTCGATCGACGACGTTGCTGCCGCAACCGGTAAGGCGACGGCCAAAGCTGCAGGTGTCGTGATCGACGACGCAGCCGTCACACCGCAGTACGTCCGTGGACTCGCGGCCGAGCGCGAACTACCGATCATCAAGCGCATCGCCATCGGATCGCTGCGCAACAAGCTGCTGATCATCCTCCCGATCGCGCTGCTGCTCAGTCAGTTCCTTCCCTGGCTCCTGACGCCGCTGTTGATGGTCGGTGGCTGCTACCTCAGCTATGAAGCAGTGCACAAGATCTGGGGTGCGATATTCGGCCACGGTGATCACCACGAAACGGCCGACGAGCACCCTCGCGACGAAGAGGCCGTGGTTTCGGGTGCCGTCCGCACCGACCTGATCCTGTCCGCCGAGATCATGGTGATCGCACTCAACACCATCGCAGGCGAAGGCTTCTGGAGCCGGTTGGTGATCCTTGCCGTCGTGGCGGTTGTCATCACCGTGGTCGTCTACGGCGTCGTCGGACTGATCGTGAAGATGGACGACATCGGCTTGAGAATCGCCGAGACGTCGTCGGGCTTCACCCACAAGGTCGGCCGTGGACTGGTTCGCGGTATGCCTCACGTGATGTCGGTGCTCTCTGTGGTGGGTACTGCCGCGATGCTGTGGGTCGGTGGCCACATCCTGTTGGTCGGCATCGACGAACTGGGCTTCCACCCGCTGTACGACGCCGTTCATCACGGGGAAGAAGCAGTCAGTGACATCGCCGGAGTCGGTGGCGTACTGGCGTGGATCGTCAACACCCTTGCCTCGGCAGCGCTGGGTCTGGTGGTTGGCGCCATCATCGTCGCAGCTCAACTGGGTATCACCCGCCTGTTCGCAAAGCGTTCTGCGACGGCCTGATCGCCTACCTGTGGCGGAGCACCATCTGCTCCGCCACAGTTCGCATCCCTTCACGCAACGACGAGGGTTCGAGCACCTCGACGTCGGCTCCCAGCCCGATCAACTGTGAGAGCGCGACGGCTTCGCTCTCGAGTTTCAGCCCGGCGCCCACCCATCCGTCGTCGTCCTCGGGTCCCACTTCGACAGCAGCCGCAAGCTCGCCCACCACATCGGGGAGCCGGCGCCTGCCCTCTGGCGACAACCGCACCTGGCAGTCGAAACGAAGCAGCGACCGGTCGAACTCGGCCATCGACGCAGCCCACCACGACGGCAGATCGAAATCCACCGGCCGGGTGAACGAATCATCTTCTACCACCGTATTTTTGATGCGGCCGACTCGAAACGACAGCGTTCGACCGTTCATCCCCGCCACCAGATACCAAACGCCGGCTTTGATGACCAGCCCCAGCGGTTCGACCGTCCGCTCGCGATCGCGGTAGACGAAGCGCAGTCGACGCGAGACGAGCACAGCGGATGTGACGATCGGAAGCGCAGAGATGTCGTCGACGCCGCCGAACCAGCCCGGGACGTCCACCAGGATTCGGTCCTGCCACAAGCGCGCACTCTCGCGCAGCGGACCGGGCAGGATGCGGAGTAGTTTGGCCCCTGCCGAACCGACGGCGTCGGATCGCCCAAGGTCCGCAGCGATGGACGGTACGCCCAACAGCATGAGTGCCGACGTCTCGTCGTCCGTCATGCCGGACAGCTTGGACTGCCAACCGTCGAGCAGATGGATGCCGCCGCCAGGACCGCTCTCGGTCCAGATCGGCACACCGGCAGCCGACAACGAGGCCACGTCGCGGTAGATCGTCCGCACCGATACACCGAACTCGTCGGCCAATTGATCTGCGACGACGCCAGGGCTGCCCTGCAAACGCAACATGAGTTGGAGCAGCCGCGCGGATCTCATGGTGCGAACATTACCGAGAATCACTGACAGAAGTTGTCAGGAATAGGGGTGCACAATGACCGTCATGGTCACCTGGAAGCAATTCTCCGAAGAAGTTCCCACCCTTGCCGACGCGGTTCAAGCGCGGTTCACAGCCCACAAGCATCACGTCCTCGCAACGCTGCGCAAGGACGGTTCCCCGCGGGTCAGCGGCACCGAAGTCGAAATCCTCGACGGACGGTTGGTGCTCGGTTCGATGTTCGGCGCTCTCAAGGCGAAGGACCTCGTCCGTGACGGGCGCTACGCCCTCCACAGCAATCCCGGCGAGCACACGATGGAAGGCGGCGATGCGAAGATCGCCGGAATTGCACGCGAGGTGACCGGCGACGAGTTCGAAGCCGTTCTGGAAAGCTACACCTAC
Organism: Rhodococcus sp. IC4_135; assembly: GCF_011602025.1. Classification (NCBI taxonomy): domain Bacteria; kingdom Bacillati; phylum Actinomycetota; class Actinomycetes; order Mycobacteriales; family Nocardiaceae; genus Rhodococcus; species Rhodococcus sp. IC4_135. The sequence continues at coordinate 81,800 of NZ_JAAOLG010000007.1, read as the reverse complement.
GAGGTTCCGAAACCCCTGCACCTCTTTGTCCTCGATATCGACGAGGTGGTGCACACGACCGTCGACGGGGAACACATGTACGTCGACCTCTGGAAGCCGGGCAAGGAGATCACCCGCTTCACCAAGTGACGTTCTTCTCGCAATGCTCGCCGTTGGCACACGATTCCACCTGGACAGTGGCGTGGGAAAGACCGTGACTTTCGAGGACGGTGCGCGCGGATTCCAGAACGTTCGACGAATTCGCGTCACTGGTCAGGTGGACCGTCGCGACATCCATCCCGGTAGTGAGCGTCCAGACGTGCAGGTCGTGGACACCCATCACGCTCGGCAGTGCGGCCAGGTCGGCCTCGACAGCTTCGACGTCGACGTCGGCGGGCGACGCCTGCGTCAGAATGCGAAGCGATGCTGCAGCCAGTTTGATCGCACGCGGCACCACCCACAGCGAGATGAGAACACCGACGACGACGTCCGCCCACGTCCAGTTGAACACCAGGACAAGGCCACCGGCGATCAGAACGCCGACGCTACCGACCGCCTCGGCAAGCACTTCGAGGTACGCGCCACGCACCGCGAGGCTGTCCTTGGAATCGCCGCGCAGCATCAGCATCACGACGATGTTCGCGGCCAGACCGGCGGCAGCAGTGATGATCAGGGCGCCGCCGGGAATCTCGGGTTCGTTTCCGATCCGGCCGATTGCCTCGTAGAAGACCCAGGCCGCAACGGCCAGCAGCATCACCGCGTTGGCCATGGCGGTCAACACCTCGGCGCGGTGCCAACCGAAAGTCCTGGCAGCGGTGGTGCTGCCCTTCTTCGCGAGCAACAACGCTGTCAGTCCCATGGCCATACCCACCACGTCGGTGAGCATGTGACCGGCGTCGGCGAGCAGAGCCAACGAGTTGATCAGGATGCCGACCGTGGCTTCGAGCACGAGGAATGCAACGAGAATCGCAAGCGCGATCGCCATTTTCCTGATGCGTTGCGGTGACGGTCCTACGCCGACCGAATCTGCTGCCGAGTGGCCATGTGTATGACCGTGCCCTGCTCCCATTTGTCCTGTTCCCTCCCAAGTCCTTCTCAGAGCATATGCATACATTCGCATACATACAATGAGTTGCTCAGTGAGCGGGAACCGGCAGAGGTCAGTGATCCGGCTCGTACGCGGGATGAGGCACAGTGGGCGGCAGGGTGGCGATCGACGAGATGCGCTTCATGCCTGCTACCTGCAAGAGGTCGACGACCAGCGAGCGAATCTGGGCGAACACCACGGTCGAGGACAGTCCTGCGTTCTCGACTATCGCCGGTTTCAGCTCCTTTGCGACCGAGCGCAGGACGCGCGCTGCTTCGGCCTGATCAGGCTGCTCCCCCGGCTCCGCCAGGATCATCTCTTTCAGAACTTCGACGGCTTTCGACAAGCGCTCCACCTGAGCTACCAGACGCGGATCGAGGATCTCGTCGTCCCTGACCAACGTCAGCGAACGACGCGCGAGCACTCGAATGTTGCGCATCGCGTTGTCGATGGGATCGGCTGTCGCCATGAGCCTTTCGAGGCGCGGTCGACTGTTCCAGTACAGCGGGGAGATTCGGCTGATCTCGCGCCCGCCGAGAAGGTTGCTGCGCAATCCGTCGATGGCACCTTGAGTTGCGCGCGCCTTCTGCAGCGCCTTCACGATCGGGTCAGGGTCGTTCGCAACAAGCCCGTCTGCCACCAATTGCAGTACCTCGGAAGCGGTTCCGAGAATCGATGCAGCATCCTTGCGTGCGCGTCGTACCGGGTGGGTGGGGATGATCGCGACCACAGCGATGCCCACCAGGCCACCGACCAGGGCATCGATCATGCGATCGGGTCCGCCACTGCCGCCCGGCGGGATCAGCGTCGCCACCAGCACCGCCGAGTTTCCCGCCTGCATGGAGAAAATCGGTCCGCTGTTCAGAAGCACCGCCACGGACATCGCCAGAACAACGACCAAACTGATCTGCCAGGGCCCGCTCCCGATGCCGGAGATGATCAGGTCACCGATTCCGATACCGACCGTGACTCCCGCAACCAACTCGAACGAGCGTCGGAGTCGGGCGCCCAACGACAGACCGAGCGAGACCACGGCGGCAATCGGCGCGAAGAACGGCGCATGGTGCCCGATCACCGTGGTGGCAACCCACCACGCCAATCCGGCCGCCAAGGCACATTGAATGATCGGTAGCGCCGACGTTTGAAGCCGACGCACCGATTTGCGAGCCCGGTCCTTGATACCGGCCCGGCTCGGACGGAAACTGCTAACCGAGGCCAAGCGCTTCGGCGGCGTTGGGATCGCAGTCTTCGAGCAGATCTAGGCAACGCGCGTACTCGTCGGCCTCACCGATCGTCTTCGCGGCCTTGGCCAGTACAGCAACACAACGGAGGAATCCGCGGTTCGGTTCATGGCTGTAGGGCACAGGACCGAAACCCTTCCAACCGTTACGACGCAGTTGGTCGAGTCCGCGGTGGTAGCCGGTACGCGCGTAGGCGTAGGCCGTGATGGTTTCGCCCTTGTCCAGGGCAGCCTCGGCGAGGTAGGCCCACGCGATGGAGGCAGTGGGATGGTCGGCCGCGACCTGGGCCGGGTCAGCGTGGTTGAGCAGTGCCGATTCCGCTTCGTCGTCGCCGGGAAGCAGGGTGGGCTTGGGTCCGAGCAGGTCACCGAATTGGGTCATGCGCTCATTGTGCCCGCTACGCCTTTCTGCCACAGGACCGCCTCGCCGACGGTCGGAGTTATGCAGGCTACATACCGGTCGTTACCCTGACATGGTCATTGCTGCATAAGACCGAAGGGTTACCCGTGCCGGACTCGAAAGACGACAACTCGACAAAGAGCGCAGCCCCGAAGGGTGCGCCCGAGAAGTCGGCCCCGACCGAACCTGCGACTGTGGCGATCCAGAAGGCAGACAAGAACTCGAAGGCCGGCAAGGATTCGAAGGCAGACGGCGACGCCAAGGCCGCTAGTGCGCCAACGGTCGCGATCCCCAAGGCAACTCAGGCTCCCACGGCAACTCCGGCTCCCACGGCAACTCCGGCACCCACAGCAGCCCCGACACCCCAGCCGAAACCGGAGCCCGCCACCGTCGCGATTCCGAAAGCCTCGCAGCCGACACCACCGCCCCGGCAAGCTCCGACCCCACCACAACCGGCGCCGCAGCGCGCCGCGCCTCAACGTGTTGGCGTCGCAGCAACCCCACCTCCGGCCCAGCCGATGCCGACCCGTATCGAGCCCGCCGCGCCGGAGAAGACCAAGCGCAGCGGCAAGGGCTGGTACATCGCGGCAGCAGCGGCCGGCGTGGCCGTCCTCGCGGCAATCGGCGTCGCCGTATTCGTCTCGTCCAACAGCGGTAGCGGTGAAAGCTCACCCGAAGCCCAGGTCCAGACCGCCATCTCGACGTACGTCGACGCTCTGCAGACCGGCGATCTGGCAACGCTGCGAACGTCGACCTGTGGGGCGTTGGGCGAGTACTACCGCACCATTCCCGACACGGCGTTCGCTCAGGTCCACGACAATGCCGTCGCGCAGAAGACGATCCCGCAGGTCGGGGCTGTCGACGCGGTTCGCATCACCGACGACACCGCGATCGCTCAGGTCCAGGCAAGTTTGCCGAGCACGGGCGAGCAGTCATGGCGCACATTCGACCTCGAGCGCCAGGACGGCACGTGGAAGGTCTGCGATCCCAGCAAGTAAGTACCTGAACAGACAATAGGTACCTGAACAGACAATGCGCGCCGGCGAGAATTTCGCCGGCGCGCATTTTGTTCTGTGTAGTTCAGTTGTGAAGCCGATCAGCCTGCCGAGACCGAGCGTCCGGCCGACTTCAGGTCGTTGCACGCCTCGACGACGCGAGCCGTCATGCCTGCTTCGGCCTTCTTGAGGTAGCTGCGCGGGTCGTATGCCTTCTTGTTTCCGACCTCGCCGTCGACCTTGAGGACGCCGTCGTAGTTGGTGAAGAAGTGTCCTGCGATCGGACGGGAGAACGCGTACTGGGTGTCGGTGTCGACGTTCATCTTGACGACGCCGAAGTTCAGCGAGTCCTCGATCTCCGACTTCAGCGATCCCGATCCACCGTGGAAGACGAAGTCGAAGGGCTGCGAACCGGAAGCCAGGCCGAGCTTGGCAGCGGCGACCTTCTGGCCCTCTTCGAGAACCTCGGGCTTGAGCTTGACGTTGCCCGGCTTGTAGACGCCGTGGACGTTGCCGAAGGTGGCAGCGAGCAGGTACTTGCCCTGGTCACCGATGCCCAGAGCGTCGACCGTCTTCTCGAAGTCCTCGCTCGAGGTGTAGAGCTTGTCGTTGATCTCGGCCTCGACGCCGTCTTCTTCGCCGCCGACGACACCGATCTCGACCTCGAGGATGATGCGTGCAGCCTTCGAGAGGGCGAGCAGTTCCTTGGCGATGGCCAGGTTCTCGTCGATCGGGATAGCCGAGCCGTCCCACATGTGCGACTGGAACAGCGGGTTACGACCGGCGTCGACGCGCTCCTGCGAGATCGCGAGCAGCGGACGCACGTAGGTGTCCAGCTTGTCCTTCGGGCAGTGGTCGGTGTGCAGCGCGATGGTGACGTCGTACTTTGCGGCGATCACGTGTGCGAACTCGGCGAGCGCAACAGCGCCGGTGACCATGTCCTTGACGCCCAAACCGGAACCGAACTCGGCGCCGCCCGTCGAGAACTGGATGATGCCGTCACTGCCGGCGTCCGCGAAGCCCTTGATGGCTGCGTTGATGGATTCGGAGCCGACACAGTTGATGGCGGGGAAGGCAAAGGAATGCTCCTTGGCCCGACCAAGCATCTCGGCATAGACCTCGGGAGTTGCGATAGGCACGGCGGGAGTCCTCCATATACGTGTCGTTCGGAGCGCTCGGCGATGTGAAAGCGCTTCGTGTGGTCCTAGCAGTATGGCAAGTCCGACTCGTCACGTCTCTTTGCGGTCTCGGCCACCACACAAGCCCGGTATCAGTCACCGCCGCCGACGCGATGACCTGCGGTGGTGGGAAACACTCAGATTCGGCCGGTACTCTGGCCCCCGTGAATGTGCAGGCAGCAACTGAATCCGTGACGAACCTGGCCTTGCTGCCCGGCTTCCTCGATCCCGTGAACCTCTTGAATTCCTTCGGAACGTGGGTTCTGGTGGGATTGCTTCTGGTGGTCTTCATCGAATCCGGCCTGCTGTTTCCGCTCTTGCCCGGCGATTCGCTCCTCTTCACCGCGGGGCTGATCGCGGCTTCCAAGTCCACCGAGATCGAACCGTTCGCACCTCTGTGGGTGCTCTTGGTGACCATTCCGATCGCCGCGATTCTGGGCGACCAAGTCGGGTTCTACATAGGCGCCAAGGGCGGAACTGCCCTGTTCAAGACGGACGACGCGCGGTTCTTCAAGAAGAAGTACATCGACGAGTCGCACGCCTTCTTCGAAAAGCACGGCCCGATCACCATTATCCTGGCTCGGTTCGTGCCGATCGTGCGTACTTTTGCACCGGTGGTCGCCGGTGCTTCGAAAATGAAGTACTCACTGTTCCTGACCTACAACATCGTCGGCGGCATCCTGTGGGGTGCCGGCGTGACTTTGCTCGGCTACCTCCTGGGGCAGATCGAATTCATCCGCGACAATGTCGACTACATCTTCATCTTGATCGTCCTGGTGTCGGTTCTGCCGATCGTCTTCGAAATCGGGAAGCGAATTCTGGCGTCGAGACGTGGTGAAACGGCGAATACTTCCACTACGGACAATTCGACGGTGACAGTCCCCGAAGACCCCACCCCCTGATTGCAGAACGAGGCGAAGAACTGACGACGATGACGCTCGCATCCGGCAGTTTCTCCCCGCTCGAGACTGCCGGGCCTCTGTTGGTCTGGATCATCGTCGTCACGTTCGTCTTCATCGAGTGCGCGATCATCCTCGGATTGTTTCTGCCCGGTGATTCGCTACTGATCACAGCCGGAATCGTGCTTGCCGGTCACGAATCCGGTGCAGGCCACGTGTGGGCACTGTCGGTTGGCGCGATGATTGCCGCCATTGCCGGTAACCAAGTCGGGTACGTCATCGGCCACCGAACCGGCAATCACATCAAAGCCCGCAAGGGCGGCAAGTACTTCACCGAGAAGAATTTGCACCGCGTCAACATCTTGTTGGAAAAACACGGGTTCTGGGCGGTCCTGATCGCCCGCTGGGTTCCGTGGGTGCGCACCCTGTGCCCGATGGTCGCCGGCGCAGCCAAGATGAACCACACGCGCTACACCATCGCGAGCACCATCGGCGCGATCATCTGGGCGCCGGTGCTCTTGCTGCTCGGTTTCTACGGCGGCTCGTTCCTCGATCGCGTTCCGTGGTTGCTACCCGCCGTGCTGATCGTGATGATGGTCAGCTTGGTCATCGGTACCGCGTTGGGTATCTGGCAGTACCGCAAGGAGATGGCCCGCCCCGCCGAAGACGTCGAGGTCGAAGAAGTCCTCGACTAGAAGCGCACGGCTCAGTGCCCGTGGCTCTGGTCCCACGCCGGCAGCGGGTCCTCGTAGCGCGTCCAGGCCCGCGGCCCTTCGCGTAGTTCGTCATCGGTCAGCAGGGCTGGATCGAGGATTCGTGACGGCGCTGCCGGGTCGAGTTTCACTCCGATGAACACGATCTCCTGCCCCGGTACCTCCGCTGCCGACGCCCACAGTTGAGCCGGTTCGATGACGAGGTTGGGGCCTGCCTGCGACCAGATCGCGGCGAACTCGGGCCGACTCGCGATCCAGCAGAAGCCTTTGCTTCGCAAGAGGCCCGCGAACTGACCGAGCGCAGCCTCGAGCCTGGACGGATGAAAGGGGCGCGAGGCGCGATACGTGACGCTGCGTATTCCGTATTCCTCGGTTTCCGGAGTGTGCCCACCGGCCAGTTCCTCGTCCCAACCGGGTACTTGCGCAGCGAGTTCCGGGTTGTAGAGGCCGGTTTCGAGGACGCGATCGAGGGTGACTTTGCCGTGGTCGGTGCGGATCAGTTGCGCGGTGGGGTTGAGCCTGCGGAGCGTTGCCTCGACGGTTCCCGCCGCCCGCTGGCTCACCAGGTCGGTCTTGTTCAGCAAGATGACGTCGGCGAACTCCACCTGATCGACCAGGAGATCGGAGATGCTGCGTCCGTCCCCCTCCCCGGCTTCGAGGTTGCGCTCGTCCAGTCGCTCGCCTTTTGCCAGCTCGCCGAGGAAGGTCGACGCGTCCACCACGGTCACCATCGTGTCGAGCTTCGCGAGCGAGCCGAGGCTGAAGCCGTCCTCGAATTCCCAGTCGAAGGTGGCTGCCACCGGCATCGGTTCGGAGATGCCGGTGGATTCGATCACCAACTGATCGAATCGCCCCTCTCGGGCCAGAGCGCCGACGGCGTCGATCAGATCCTCACGCAGCGTGCAGCAGATGCATCCGTTGGTCAGCTCGACCAACTTCTCCTCGGTGCGATCGAGGTGGCCCTGGCCTGCGACCAGGGCCGCGTCGATGTTGATCTCGCTCATGTCGTTGACGATGACGGCGACCCGCCGACCGTCGCGATTGGCGAGGATGTGGTTGAGGAGTGTGGTCTTGCCTGCGCCCAGAAATCCGGACAGCACGGTTACCGGTAGCTGCTTCATTCCTTAATGATAACCATTGTCATTATCGACAACGGGAAGCGGGCCTACTGCACTGCGGACGCACTCCCGGAGAACTGGCTCTCGGGCCTCGGCAAACCGAAATGATCGCGAAGCGTCGTACCCGAGTATTCGGTCCGGAACAAACCGCGATCCTGCAGGATCGGAACCACACGCTCGGTGAAGATCTCGAGCCCACCCGGGTAGTACGGCGGCATGACGTTGAATCCGTCAGCAGCACCGCTGGTGAACCACTCCTCGACAGTGTCGGCCACCTGCTCGGCGGTTCCGGCAAATACCCGATGTCCGCGCGCACCCGCCAAACGATGAAGCAGACCCCGAACCGTCGGACGCTCACGCTCGACAATGCCGGCAATCACCTGCAATCTGCTTTGCTTGTTGTCGGTGACATCACCTGCCGCCGCGAACAATTCGACGGGAACCGGCGCATCCAGTTCCAGATTCCGAACATCGGTTCCGGTGAGTGCACCGAGCTGCGCGAGCCCGTACTCCGGCGAAGTCAACTCGTTGAACTCGCGCTCGAGTGCCTTGGCTTGCTCTTCGGTGTCACCGATGAACGGGCTGATTCCGGGCAGAATCTTGACGTGATCGGGGTTGCGTCCGAACTGAGCGGCCCTCGACTTGATGTCGGTGTAGAACGCCTGAGCATCGGAAAGTCTCTGGTGCGCTGTGAAAATCGCCTCCGCGTACTGACCGGCAAACGCGCGACCGTCGTTGGACGCACCGGCCTGCACCAGCACCGGGTATCCCTGCGGCGTTCGCGGTGCGTTGAACGGTCCCCGCACCCGCAGATGCCGGCCGACGTAATTGATCTCGTGAATCTTGCTTCTGTCCGCGTAAATTCCGTTCTCGCGGTCCAGCCTGATCGCGTCGTCCTCCCAGCTGTCCCACAAGCGCACCACCGCGTCGACGAATTCCCGTGCACGCGAGTACCGGTCACCGTGGTCCGGATGCTTGGCCAGTCCGAAGTTGGCTGCTGCCAGGTCGGTGCCGGTGGTGACGATGTTCCACCCCGCGCGTCCGTTGGAGATGTGGTCGAGCGAGGCGAACAGCCGAGCCAGGTTGTACGGCTCGTAGTACGTCGTCGACGCCGTCGCGATCAAACCGATCCGCTCGGTCGCCACTGCGATGGCTGTCAACAAGGTGATCGGCTCCAACGTCCCCGCTGGACCGTGCTCGACGTCGCTGCGCAACGCGGGACCGTCGGCGAAGAAGATTCCGTCGAACTTCGCTGCCTCAGCGGTGCGCGCGATCTCCTGGAAATAGGTGACGTCGAACAGTCGTTCCGGGGTTGTCCACGGATGACGCCATGCCGCTTCGTGATGGCCGGCGGGGTGGATGAACGCGTTGAGGCTCAGTTGGCGCGGAGAATCAGACATGCCTGAATGCTGGCAACTGCCGCCGCCGTCCGACAGGGTTAGGGTTCGCGTGATTCCAACTCAGGGTGGGCAGCTCGGTATCGTCACAAGGGTGAGCCGTGTAGTCGTAGCCGAGTTCGTACCGTCCGAGGACTCGGCACCTGTTCTTCGGCAATGGTGTGAGGTGTTCTCCGAAGGTCAACGCCGGCTCTCCGGAACTGCGCCGACAGCGGCCGCCTTGGCGGACATGATCGAGGCCGAAGGCGATTCGATCGATGTGTGGCGTTGGATCGCACGCGACGCCGACACCGACGAGGTTCTCGGTATCGCCCAGGCACGACGAAATTCAGCCGAAGCCGATCTCGCAGAGTTTCGGATGTACGTGACGCCCCATTCGCAGCGACGAGGAGTAGGACGAGCGCTTTCCGAACTCGTCGAGGTCGACATCACCAGGTTCGGCGTGCGGAGAATCAGGGTCACCGCGCTCGTGGGAAGTGCGGCCGAACACTTCCTGCACAAGTTCGACGGCCATCGTGTGCTGCTTCGACTGGCCAACCAGGTGCAGCACCTCAGCCCTCCCACCGCAGAAAGCGATCGCCCCGGCTATCGAATCGTCAGTTGGCGCAACCGAACCCCCGACGAGCTTGTCCACTCCTTCGCGGAGGCATTGAATCGTCTTCTCGACGCACCGGGAGCCGAACTGCAGATGCCCGAACGTAATTGGGGAGCCGACGAGGTCAGATCCTGGGAACAGAAGATGACGGGTGGCTCTCAGGTACTCCTGGTGTGCTGCGCGGTCGACGGCGTCGGCGAAGTGGCCGCAGCGACAGTAGTGACGGTGGACGAGCACGACTGCACCCACGCTTCGCAGCACGACACCGTAGTACTTCCCCAACATCGCGGGCATGGCCTCGCTCAGTGGGTCAAGGAGCAACAAGCGACTGTGTTGGCAGCTGAATTTCCTTTGCTGCAAAAGATTTACACGACGGTGAACACGGAAAATCACCCGATGCTGACTGTCAATCGGAGCCTGGGATATCAGACTGTTGCGGAGCGGATCCTGGTGGAGATCAGGAGAGTCGAGAGTGCGTCGCACAAGCCTCGGTGACGATCGTCCTCCACAGGCCCGGGTGCGACTGCCAGAAGTTGTGCGCGGCACCGTCGACGACCTCGAAACTACCGTTCGGCACCAGCGCGGCCAGTTGCTGCAACGGCCACGACGGGCGAATGTCGTCGGCTGCCGCGAGAAATGTCATGGGCACGGGTGAGTCGGCCAACTGCCGAAACAGCTGTGGTTCATGAATCCATTCGACGAACGATTCTTGAAGCGATTGCCAGACAACAGGTTCCCAAGGTATCTGCGGGTCCGGCTCGATCCCCGCTTCGTACTGCTTCGACCAGGTCCGGTCCTTGTGGAGGCCGTGCCCCGCGATTCCGACGACGCCGGACACCGATTCCGGACAGTCGAGTGCGTACCGCACTGCCAAGTCGGATCCCCACGAGTGCCCCAGCACAACCCAGCTGTCGATCTCGAAGGTGCGCCGGACCAGTTCGAGGTCCGCAACCGCCTGCGTCATCGAATGAGCGCCGCCACCGGACCGGCCGACTCCGCGCGGCTCAGGGCACCACGCGCGCATTCCTTCAGGGACCAGCTCGTCCTGAGCAAGATAGTGAACGCATCCCGGGCCGCCGGAGAGAACCAGAACGTCCGACCCCGACCCACCGACGTCGATGTGAAGACGAACGCCGTCGGTGTCGATCACGTGCCGGGATTCCATGACGGAAAAGCCTAGCGCTTACGCGGGTATCCAGCCGCCGAGACGACAAATGCCGCTTCCATGAGCATCCACCCACCCACCTGCACCGAGAGGTCTCGCTCGGGGACGCTCGACGAGCGCACCGTTCCGGCGGCAAAGGTGGCGATGTCGCCGGACAGACTCGGCAACTGAGCATCCTTGGTCCAGTCGTGCCCGAACAGCGGCAGACCTTCGATCTGCAGTCTGTTGTTCCAGGCGGCTTCCGCGGAGGACAGAACGATCTGCGCTGCGAGTTCGCGCGCTCGCAGGTCCTCGTGCGTCTCCCAGGACAGGTTCACCACCACGAAGGCGAGGTAGCGGGCCAGGATTGCGTTGAACAATCCGCCGTCGCCTCCGCCGCCGCCCGTGATGACTCCGTACTCGGTCATGCCGTCGTACACGGCGTCGACGAGTTTGTGGACTCGCTCGCGGTGACGCGGCTCGCCCAATCGCGTCGACAACTCGGTTTCCAACCCCAGCGTGACGCCTTGACAGTACGAGTAGATCGCGCGCTCGAGGGTGCCGTCGCGGCGGATACCGTCGAAGATCAGTCCGGAGTCCGGATCCCGCAGTGTCTCGTCGATCCAGTCGGCCGTTGCTTGCGCACGCCAGAGTTTTCCGGTGCGAGCCAGCATGATTCCGGCGGGTCCGTTTGCCGGGGTGTTGTAGAAGTCGGAACCTTTGCACCACGGAATACCGCCGCCGTCGGCCGGGGACCACGAATCGAAGAGTTGCGATTCGAGCGCCTGGACCGCGGTCCGGTGATCGACCGAGAACATGCGTTGAGCACGTTCGAGCGAGAGGCCCAGCCACGCCATGTCGTCGTAGTAGTTGTTGGTCCACGCCGAGACGTTGCGGACCCGCACACTGCGGGCAACCTTCGCCACCCGGCGACGACGCTTGGGCGTCGGGTCACGTTCGAGTGCGTCGATTGCAGTATCGAGCAGGTGCGCCTGCCACCAGTAGTGCCAGGGCTTGAACATCCGCTCGCGCCGAACTGCAGGCCAGGCAACCACGCCGAGTGCTGTCCGGGGCATCCCCCACAGGCGCCGAAGGTGACGACTGACTATCGCGCCCTCAGCCGCATCGGCCCGCTCTGCCCACACTTCCTGCATAACTACCTATCCTGTCTGGTCGAGCCGCTACGCGCTAGCCGGAATACGAGAGCGAGATCAGCGGGAATCGGCGAGATCGGCATGCTCACGAACCCACGCGTGCATCGCGATACCGGCCGCGACTCCAGCGTTGATGCTGCGGGTCGACCCGAATTGCGCGATCGAGACCGTCATGGACGCAACCTCTTTCGCATGATCGGTCACTCCGGGGCCTTCTTGACCGAACAGCAGGATGCACTCTCGCGGCAGGCTTGCCGTTTCCAGCGGCACCGACCCCGGAGTGTTGTCGACGGCCACGATCGTGAGTGAATTCTCACGGGCGTACTCGACGAGTTCGCCGATGTCGGCGTGGTGAACGATGTGCTGGTATCGATCGGTCACCATGGCGCCCCGCCGATTCCAGCGCCGACGCCCCAAGATGTGGACGGCGGCTGCGGCAAACGCGTTGGCCGTGCGGACTACCGTGCCGATGTTGGCGTCGTGCGCGAAGTTCTCGATGGCGACATGCATCGTGTGACGGCGCGAGTCGATGTCCTCGACTATCGCTTCCCGCGTCCAGTACCGGTACTCGTCCAAGACGTTTCGACGATCACCCTCGGCCAGCAGTACCGGGTCGTAGCGCTCGTCGGTCGGCGGTTCCGTGTCGTGTTCCTCGGCCCACGGTCCGACACCGTTGGGATTCTCGCCCCACTCGGTGGGTCCCGGTTCACCGACCCCGCCGGAGACGTCGTCGGCTGCGACTTCGGTCATCAGAACACCTCGTTGGAATCTGCAGCCACGGTGAAGCCGTGCGTGGTCTGATCGTTGACACACGAGACGTCTGTCGCGGTGGTCGTGCAGGTGAAACCCAGTTTGCTCAGCGGTTGACCGGCGGCCAACACCGGATCGGCGTCGGGGCCGCCGGAGGTGTACACCTCACCGCCCGAACACATGAAAGCACCCTCACCCTCGTCGGTGACGCGAATGCCGTTGCCCCAGTTGACCATGCAGCTTTCCGGCCGCGGCGGGACCGGGGTGGTCGTTCCCTCGCACCCGGCTTCGATTCTGGTGGGCAACTTGATGATGCCGCACTGGAAGTTACCGTCGGGATTGGTGAAGTAGTACGACTCGTTGCGCTCGAACTGCACGTCCGTGAGCGTCGTCGTCGGCGGCAGCGTCGTGGTCGGCGGTTCGGTGGTCGTGGTGACGACGGGCGCGACGGTGGTTGTTGTCGTCGGTGTCGCGGTCGTGGTGGTCGAACTGGGCTGCGCCGCTACGGTCGGTGCCGAATCCGCCTCCCCGCCGCACCCTGCGAGCACGAGCGCCGATCCGACGCCCAACAACACGAACCCCACCCGAACACGAACCACCCGACTACCTCCACACACGTCACCTTGGCCCAGCAACAGCCGACAGTGCACTCTATCGTGCGGCCGACTAAGTGCTGGTGACGCGCTTGTTCATCAGCCGTGAGAGCCACGCGGGCGAGAACCGCGACGCACTGAGGAAGAGCTTCGCCTGAGTTCCGACCGGGTAGTGAACCTTGTGTACGCGACCAACGCCGCGTGTGGCCGTCCACAGCTCCTGCGCGACGTCGGTGGCAGTCAGCTTGATACCCAGAGATCTGGTGGCACCGGTGTCCATTCCGGTGACCATCGCGGTCTGGACGAACAACGGCCAGAGCGCTAGTACGCGGATGTCGTGCTGTGCCCATTCCAAATCGAGCGCCTCGGTCAGGCCGCGAATCGCGAACTTGGTTGCGCCGTACGTCGCGAGTTCGGGTTGGCCGTAGATCGCCGACGCGGAGCACAGATTGACTACCTGCGCCCCGGCGGTATCACGGAGGTACGGGAAAGCCGTGTGCGTGCCGTTGAGCGTGCCGGTGATGTTGATGTCGACCATTCGGCGATGCGCCGCAAGAGAAATATCCTCGAACCGTCCCGAGGAGAGCACGCCCGCGTTGTTGATCAGGATGTCCAGACGCCCTGACTCCCCGGCAAAATCGGCCAGACACCGCGCCCATCCGGCCGGATCGGTGACGTCCAGGACACCCGTCACGACGCTGCCGCCGAAGCCGTCGATCTCGGCCTTCACAGAGGCAAGGCCGGCGTCGTCGATGTCGAATGCGCCGACACGGTATCCGTTGCGCGCGAACAACAGCGACGTCTCCCGCCCGATTCCAGCCGCAGCACCGGTGATGAAGACGTTCGGTTCGCTCATCCGGTCAGGCTATCCTGGATGTGGAGGAAATCTGATGAATCACCGTCGCGTCGTACACACCGTGTGTTTCATCGCGGTGGGGTATCTGATCGTGCTCGCGGTGTGGCTCGGATGGCTGGTCGAGCACACCCCACCCGGCACGCTGCCCTATCAGATCGGCGGGCTGCTCGCCGCTTTCGGCTCGGTTCTCGGATTCGGAATGGCCTGGGCCAACCGCCCGACCCGTGCCGAGCGCAAACTCGAGAAGCACGGCCTCGAAGGATGGGCACGGATCGACAAGGTCACACCCCTGCGCCGAACCGTCGACGGCGAGTTGGCCAAGCTCGCACTCCACCTCACGGTTCCAGGTTCCGATTCGTACTCGGGTCGGATCGAGTACGAGATCCGGCCCGAGTTCAAAGACAAGATCACTCCCGGATCCACGGTCACGGTCATGGTGGACCCGAAGAACCGGGACCGAATCATGCTGTGCCCGTGAAAAACTAGACGCTCTTCTTGCGTCCCAGCGCCAACATGCCCTCCACCAGCATCAGTTGCGCTCCCGCGTACGACGCCAGGATCACACCCTCGGCAGCAGCGCGGCCGGCGGTGCCGCGGATGAACAGCCGACGCACCACGATCAGCCCGTCGGACGCGGTGAAGAGCACTCCGCCCAATCCGAGCCACGAGCGTCGATCCTTGTTCGGGACGACCACGTCGAGCACGGCCTTCGATTGCGGTGCCAGAGCGGGGTCCGCCGACAACGTCGAGGTGGTTCCCAACATCAATCCGTATCCGGTGAGCGGCGTCGACACGCTCGGCGCCTTGGCACGGAGCAGACCGGACGCCGTCGACCAACCGCTGATGCGGGGCCGCATGGCAGCGCGGGTCGGGCGAGCGCCACGGCGCAGCAGCAGCGCCGAGTAACTGGCCTGCATCACCGCGAACGAGGACGCGCCCTTGATCAGACGAGCATCGTTGTCCGGGTCGATCATGAACACGTCGCCGACAGTTGCAGCGGCGAGGCCGGCCAGAAGCAGTGCGGTATCGGCAGTTTCCGTCTCCGAACGCTTGCGCAGCACTCGGGCAGCCAGGGCGGGTGCAATCAAGGGCTTCGCGATCTGCTGAACCCGCTCGTTACCGACTGCTGCCCCGACCACGGTCGCTGCCGTCGCCGCCGCAAAAACTGCGTGCTCGATGCCCCACTTGCCCGCCATCACAATCCTCCTGTTGGTTACACGTCCAACAGCGACCGTACTGGGTCACTCAGGCGGCATCGCCGGATTTGACGTCCGCGCCGTAGACATCGACGTATTCCTGCCCCGATTGCTCACAGAGCACCGTCATCAATTCGTCCGTCGCCGCGCGCACGACGGCCTGGTAGCCCCGAAGTTCGCGGTACCGCGAGAAGTCGATCGGCTCCCCTACCGTGATCCGGACCTTGCTGAAGCGCCACATCCGCGTCCCCGGCGGGTTGACGGCGTCGCCGCCGTGCACGACGACGGGAATGACCGGTGCTCCGGTTTCCAGGGCAACGCGAATCGCTCCGGTCTTTCCCTTGTACAGGCACCCGTCGGGTGATCGCGTTCCCTCGGGATAGATCCCCCAGACCCCGCCCTTGTCGAGAATTCCGATGGCCGTGTCCAACGCCGCACGGGAGGCGTCGGCGCCGCTACGATCGATCGGCACCTGACCCGCCCCACCGAAGAACCAGCGCTGCATCGCGCCCTTCACACCGGTCCCGGTGAAATATTCACTCTTCGCGACGAAGGTGATGCGTCGGCGCACCATGAGAACCAGGAAGAACGAGTCGACGACTGCCCGATGGTTGCCGGCGAGAATCACCGGCCCCTTCTTGGGGATGTGGTGCTGGCCCTCGATCGTCGGCCGCCCGAACAGCCAGAGGACCGGGCCGATCAGGACGTATTTGAACAGCCAGTAGAGCACAGGGCATCACCTTTTCCGTCTAGTAGACAGTGTCTACGTTCAAGATAGTAGACACTGTCTTCCATGACTGTCAGCAGCCTTCGCGAAACACTTGTCGCCACCGGCGTCGAGATTCTCGATGTCGACGGCGCCACGGAACTGACGCTACGGGAGATCGCGCGGCGCGCGGGCGTGTCGCACGGCGCCCCGCGGAGATACTTTCCGACCCACAACAGCCTGCTTGCCGCAATCGCCTCACACGGCCTGCGCGATCTCACCGACAGACTCGATCCTTTCCTCGCCGGCAAACAACCCGCTCGTAGCCGATTGATCTCGGCAGCAATCGAATACGTGTCATTCGCCCAGGAGCAACCCGCAATGTTCGAGTTGATGTTCCGCCACGACCTCCTCGAGGGCGCAGGCAGCAACCTCCGGGAGTCTTC
This sequence comes from Rhodococcus sp. IC4_135, assembly GCF_011602025.1. Lineage (NCBI taxonomy): Bacteria > Bacillati > Actinomycetota > Actinomycetes > Mycobacteriales > Nocardiaceae > Rhodococcus > Rhodococcus sp. IC4_135. Next base: position 65,354 of record NZ_JAAOLG010000007.1, on the reverse strand, counting down.
ACTCCCACTCTTCGCCGCCCTGCAATCCCTGACCGACGAGGCCGACGCCTCCGATCCCAGCACTTCTGCACTGAACATCTGGACGGGAACCCACGGCATCGCAGTGCTGGCGGCAAACCGAAGCCTCACGCTCGTCTACCCCGACCTCGACATCGCAGCGCTGGTCACCACGACTGTGACGAACCACCTTCCGCGCACTCGTTGATTTACATAGTTACCCTATGCAATAATATTTCTCGTGTCCGATGACCAGCAGCAACTGCACGAACTACTCGTCGACCTCGTGAGCAATACACACCGCTTCGCGAAGCTGGCAGGTTCGTTCGCGTCCGAGCAGTACCCACGCGCCTGGCTGCGCGCACTCTCACTTCTCGAGGAGTACGGCGAAATGCGCATCAGCGATTTCGCCCGGCTCGACAGATGCTCGCAGCCCTCCGCCACCGCGCTGCTACGCAAACTCGGCGAACACGGTTACGTCGAACGCCGGGCCGACCCGGAGGACGCCCGCGCAGTGCGCGTCGCCATGACCGAGAAGGGGCGAAAGATATTGAACGACGGCCGAAACGAGATCGCCGACGCCCTGGTACCTCACTTCGTCGAACTCGAGCCCGAACAGATCAAGAAGCTGGCTGACGGATTGGCCGAATTACGCTCCATCATCAAGACTTCCGACCCCAGCTGAAATACCCACCACTGAAAAAGGAGGTGGCCGTGAGCAACACGACCGCGACATCAACGCACCAGAACGAGGCTCCGCCGAGCCTCCTGAAGCAACCGAAAGCGGTGTGGGCGGTAGCTTTTGCCAGCGTCATCGCCTTCATGGGCATCGGTTTGGTCGATCCGATCCTCAAGCCGATCGGCGAACAACTCGACGCCACACCGTCGCAGGTTTCGCTACTGTTCACCAGCTACATGCTCGTCACCGGTGTGGCCATGCTCATCACCGGTGTGGTGTCCAGCCGCATCGGTGCCAAGAAGACACTCCTTGCAGGCCTTGCCATCATCATCGTGTTCGCTTCTCTGGCAGGCGCTTCCAGCACCATCGGGCAGATCGTCGGATTCCGTGCGGGCTGGGGACTCGGCAATGCACTCTTCATCGCAACGGCGCTGGCGGCCATCGTCGGCGCGGCCAGCGGTGGCGTCGCACGCGCGATCATCCTGTACGAGGCTGCACTGGGCATCGGTATCGCGGTCGGACCGTTGGTCGGCGGCGTTCTCGGTGACATCAGCTGGCGCGCACCGTTCTTCGGCGTCGCAGCCCTGATGGCGGTTGCCTTCATTCTCATCGTCGTGATGCTTCCGAGCGCGCCCAAGCCCGAACACCACACATCCATCGCTGCGCCGTTCCAGGCGCTGCGGCACCGCGGGCTACTCACCGTTGCCATCACCGCACTGCTCTACAACTACGGATTCTTCACGCTGCTCGCGTACACACCGTTCCCCCTCGACATGGGGGCGTACCCGATCGGATTCATCTTCTTCGGCTGGGGCCTGATGCTGGCGATCTCGTCGGTTTTCCTCGCCCCTCGCCTGCAAAGACGCTTCGGCACCCTACCGATGATGATGCTGGCGCTGACACTGTTCGCACTCGATCTCGGCATGATGGCGCTCTTCACCGAGAACAAGATCGTCCTGATCGTCGGCGTCGTCCTCGCCGGTTTGTTCCTCGGCGTGAACAACACACTCATCACCGAAACCGTCATGATCTCGGCTCCCGTGGAACGGTCGACCGCCTCGGCTGCTTACAGCTTCGTTCGATTCGTCGGCGGCGCCGCAGCCCCGTGGGTTGCCGGCAAGCTCGGCGAGTCCAACGTCCACATGCCGTTCTGGGTCGGCGCGGTGCTCACCCTCGCCGCCGTGTTCGTCCTGTCGAGCGGACGCAAGGTCCTCGCGCACGTCGACGACCACGATCCCGCGCCGCACAGCGTCGACGAAGCACTCGCCGTCACCGTCGGCGACTGACCCCTGTGAGTGGTTAAGGAGTGCAGGGACCCCTTAACCACTCACGGGGCGTCAGCTCAGGTTCAGATCTTCCAGGCCCAACAGCGAGCGGTACTCGACGCCCTCCGCACCGATCACCGCATCCGCACCCGTCGCGCGATCGACGACCGTCGCGACTCCGACCACGGTGGCCCCCGCCTCGCGCAGGGCCTTCACTGCTGTCAGCGGCGAATTGCCCGTGGTGGTCGTGTCCTCGACAACCAGGACACGCTTGCCCACGATGTCCGGGCCCTCGATCTGACGCTGCATCCCGTGTGCCTTGGCAGCTTTGCGAACGACGAACGCGTCGATCGGGCGTCCGGGAGCGTGCATCACCGCCATCGCAACCGGATCGGCTCCCATCGTCAGACCGCCGACGGCGTCGAAATCCCAGTCCGCGACCAGTTCACGCAGCAGCGAGCCGATCAGCGGCGCCGCCTTGTGGTGAAGTGTCGCGCGGCGAAGGTCGACGTAGTAATCGGCTTCCTTGCCCGAGGACAACGTCACCTTTCCGTGTACAACAGCCAATTCGCGCACCAGCGCAGCCAAATCCTCACGATCGCTCATGAGTGCTCAGCCTACCGACCACTGCCTTGTGTTCGGCTTCTGCCTCTGGGCTAGGTTCGCCCGCGGCCTCGGCCGACGATGTTCGTCAGCCGACGAACCAGACCCTTGGGAACCAGACGCCCAGCCGTGGTGAGGACCTTGTACTGGACTCCCGGAATGCTGATGACCTTGTCGTCACCGAGATCCTTCATCGACGCCGCAACCACCTGGTCGACGCTCAGCCACATCGGCTTGGGGATCGTGGACATCTCGATACCCGCACGCTCGTGGAACTCGGTGCGGATGAAGCCCGGGCACAGCGCCTGCACGCGCACTCCCGTTCCGGCCAACCCGCCGGACAGTCCCTCCGTGAACGAGATCACGTACGCCTTGCTTGCCGAGTACGTCGAACCGCGCCCGGACAACAGCCCCGCGACGCTCGCGACGTTGACGATCGTTCCGTGCGCCGACGCGATCATGCTGGGCAGCGCCGCGCGGGTCAGCCGCATCACGGCGGTGACGTTGACGTCGAGTTGCGACTGCAGCAGAGCCGGATCGGCGGTCCAGAACTCGCCGGAAGTGCCGAATCCGGCGTTGTTCACCAACACCTCGACACCCTTCTCCAATCGAAGCGCAACCGTGTCGCGTCCGGCCTCGGATGCGAGATCGGCAACCAAAATCTCCGACTCGGTGCCGAACATCGTCTTCAGCTCGGACGCGAGGTCATGCAATCTGACTTCGTCACGCGCGACGAGAACCAGGTCGTATCCGAGGGAGGCGTATTTCTTGGCGAAACCGGCGCCGAGACCAGAGGTAGGTCCGGTCACCAGGGCAACGGGACGCACAGGGCGATCCGAGTGGGAAGTCGACATACCGGCCACGCTAGTGGTTATCGGGACGGGACGGGAACCTGAAGGTCAGTCGACGGGGCGAATTGTGCCCGAGCGCTGCGACGCCGGACGCTGAGCCAGCTTGTCGGCCGCCTCGGGCTTGCGCCGCGATTGGTCCTGACGTGGCGCAGATTCACTCGGTCCAGATTCACGCGGCGCGGACTCACGAGGCGTAAATTCACGAGGCGCAGCTTCACGAGGCGGCTGCTCCTGACGCGAACGGGGCTGCTCTACCGGATCCTGAGCGGGGCGAGACTTCTCGGCCCCCGGCCGCGGACGGCTCGGATCGTGATCGACCTCGAGTTCGTTGGGATCGGTGACGGGGGGCAGTACGTGCAAGATGCCGGACAGCCGCGCAACCGACTCGATTGCCGCGTCCCAATCCCGGCCGTTGCTGGTCACCGGCAGCGAGCCGAGCGTCCACGGCCCTTCGCTCCACAGCATGCTGATCGACGGCGGAACGGATTCGGTGAACGCCACCATGCGCTGATCACAGACACGACGAGCGATCTCGAGGTCCGTTGCGAAAACCACCCGGGAACCGATCGCACCCAGCAGGTTCAGGTCACCGTCTTTGGGCGGAGCCGTCGACTTCAACCGGAGATCGATGTCGACGTCGGACCCGATCTCGCGGCGAACGGCCACGATGGTCGCGGTCTCTTCCAGGTCGAACAGCACGAACTGCTCTCCGCGGCGACGGCCTCGGACGACGTCGGTGGCTGTGAGGTAGTCCTGCTTGGCCATGACCGCGCGATGCCATTCGCCTGCCAGCTGATCGTCGGTAGCCGTGTACGTGTAGCCCTGAGCCTTCGCCCAGATCTGACGCACTCGCCCTGATTGATCTCGCCTCGTCCTGTCGACGTACAGAAGCGCACCCGCGCCTGCGAGTGCAATTGCTGCCAGTCCGAACCACATTCCAGTCATCACCCTCCAGGGTAGCGACTCGCGGCTTCAACCTCCCGCGACACCCTGGTGGACTCGCCCGATGTGTCGTGAACGACTCAGTTGCCGAACTTCGGCAGCGACGTACTCAGAATCGTGTTGGCGGTCATCGTCCCGTTCTCCACCGGCGTTCCGTCGACGACGATGTTGTCTCCCGGTTGCAGATCGGCGATGGTGGCGCGGTTGAGCGCGATGAGCGTGGTGTCCGCAGTGGTCAGGATCGTCACCTGCGAGCCGCCGATCGAATCGATGACCAATGTGCCGCCGTCATTCGACTTGACGGTGCCGACGGCTCCCCCGGCGTCACCGATGACTTCGCCGAGCCCGCCCGGAAGCTGGCTGAGCGGGGAATCCGTCGTCGGAGTCGGTGCCGTGGTGCTCGCCTTCGGCGGTGTGGTGGTCGGCGCCTGCGTCGTGGTGGTCGGGGGAACGAAAGCGGTCTGGGTGCCCTTGTCGTTCGAACCGAACGCCGAGAACGCGACGATCGCGATCACGGCGACCAGGATCCCGACCACGCCGGCGGCCACCCATGTCGCGAGCTTGCGCTTCTTGCCGCCTCCCGACGACCCGTCCTCGATGAACGGCTGTTCCGGCGGGACACCACCGCCACCACCGGCAACCGGATACTGCTGTGTATTTCCGTACTGCTGCGTATTTCCGTACTGCTGCGTATTTCCGTACTGATCCGTGGTCCCGTACTGCTGGGCCGTGTACGGCGGATAGGCCTGCGTCGCTCCGGGCGGCGGCGCCTGCGGATCGAACTGCGGGTTGTAGGCAGGGAACGCCTGAGTGGGATTCGGCTGCTGCCCCTGCTGCCCCAAGTACTCCGTGTTCTGATCCGGGCCACCGTAGGGATACTGCTGTGCCCCCGGCTGCTGACCGAAATACTCCGTCGGCTGGTTCGGATTCTGGCCGGACACCGTCCCGTACTGCTCCGTCGGCTGGTCGGGCGTACGCCCCCACACCTCGGTGGCCTCGGGATCCTCACGGCGCGGCCCACCCGAGTTACGCGGATCGTTCTGATCGGTCATGCCTGGCTCACCTTCGGTTGGGACGAAAGAGCGTCGAAGTCGTTCGGAGAGGCGCGGGTGCACTCATCCCCGGTTCGAGCATCCAGCCATCCAGGGTAGAACAAAATGCGAATGCCCCGCCGATCCAAGTGGATCGACGGGGCATTCCGCTTACCGAATCAGGAGAGAACCAACTGATCCGCGTCCTCGCTGACACCGACGTGCACGGTGTCGCCGTCCTGGACCTTGCCTGCCAGGAGCAGCTTGGCGAGCTGGTCGCCGATCGACTGCTGAACGAGTCGACGTAGAGGCCGAGCGCCGTACAGCGGGTCGTAGCCGCGCACTGCGAGCCACATCCGAGCCGCACCGTTCACCTCGAGGGTGAGACGACGCGCAGCCAGACGCTTCTGCAACTGCTCGAGCTGGATGTCCACGATGTGCTCCAGCTGCTCTTCGGAGAGCGAGTCGAAGATGACCACGTCGTCGAGACGGTTGATGAACTCCGGCTTGAACGCGTGGCGTACCGCATCCATGACCTGCTCACGTGTTCCACCGGATCCCAGGTTGGAGGTCAGGATCAGGATGGTGTTGCGGAAGTCCACCGTGCGGCCTTGACCGTCGGTGAGTCGGCCTTCGTCGAGCACTGCGAGCAGGACGTCGAACACGTCGGGGTGTGCCTTCTCGACCTCGTCGAAGAGGACCACCGAGTACGGGCGTCGCCGGACAGCTTCGGTGAGCTGGCCGCCGGCTTCGTAGCCGACGTATCCCGGAGGGGCGCCGACGAGTCGGGCCACCGAGTGCTTCTCACCGTATTCGCTCATGTCGATGCGGATCATCGCGCGCTCGTCGTCGAAGAGGAAGTCCGCCAAGGCTTTGGCGAGCTCCGTCTTACCGACGCCGGTCGGGCCGAGGAACAGGAAGGAACCAGTGGGCCGATTGGGGTCGGCGACACCTGCTCGGGCGCGGCGAACCGCATCCGAGACGGCGACGACGGCGTCGGTCTGGCCGACGACCCGCTTGCCGAGTTCGGACTCCATGCGGAGCAGCTTCTCGGTCTCGCCTTCCATCATCCGGCCGGCGGGGATTCCGGTCCAGGCTGCGACCACGTCTGCGACGTCGTCTGGCCCGACCTCTTCCTTGAGCATCACGTCACCGTCGGAGGCGGCTCCGGAAGCGGCTGCTGCCTCTTCCAGTTCCTTCTCCAGCGCCGGGATGCGGCCGTAGCGCAACTCGGCTGCCTTGCCCAGATCGCCGTCACGCTCAGCGCGTTCGGACTCTCCTCGCAGGTTTTCGAGCTGTTCCTTCAGCACGCGCACCGAGTCGATGGCCTGCTTTTCGTTCTGCCAGCGGGTGCTGAGCTGATTGAGCTTTTCGCGGTCGTCGGCGAGTTCCTGACGCAGCTTCTCGAGCCGTGCCTTGGACGCGTCGTCGGTTTCCTTCTCGAGTGCCACTTCTTCGATTTCGAGTCGGCGAACCGTGCGTTCCACCTCGTCGATCTCGACGGGCCGCGAGTCGATCTCCATACGCAGTCGCGATGCGGCTTCGTCCACGAGGTCGATGGCCTTGTCCGGCAGGAACCGCGACGTGATGTAGCGGTCCGACAGCGCGGCAGCAGCCACCAACGCGGAGTCGGTGATGCGCACGCCGTGGTGCACTTCGTAGCGCTCCTTGAGGCCGCGCAGGATGCCGATGGTGTCCTCGACCGAGGGCTCACCGACGAGCACCTGCTGGAAACGACGCTCGAGTGCTGCGTCCTTCTCGATGTACTTGCGGTACTCCTCGAGTGTGGTGGCACCGACCAACCGCAGCTCACCGCGGGCGAGCATCGGCTTGATCATGTTGCCTGCGTCCATCGCGGATTCACCGGTGGCTCCGGCGCCGACGATGGTGTGCAACTCGTCGATGAAGGTGATGACCTGTCCGGCGCTGTTCTTGATGTCGTCCAGAACTGCCTTGAGACGTTCCTCGAATTCACCGCGGAACTTGGCACCGGCGACCATGGACCCGAGGTCCAGGGACACGACGGTCTTGCCTCGCAGCGATTCCGGGACGTCACCCGCGACGATGCGTTGGGCCAGGCCCTCCACGATCGCGGTCTTGCCGACGCCGGGCTCACCGATGAGGACCGGGTTGTTCTTTGTACGACGCGAGAGCACCTGCACGACACGACGAATCTCGGTGTCGCGACCGATCACCGGATCGAGCTTGCCGCTTCGCGCGGCTTCGGTGAGGTCGGTGGAGTACTTCTCCAGCGCTTGGTAGGTGCCTTCCGGCTCCGGGCTGGTGACGCGAGCGCTGCCGCGGACGGTGGTGAAGGCTTCACGCAGTGCGTCCTGGGTGGCGCCGTGGCGCACGAGCAACTGGGCGACGTCGGAGTCGCCGCCGGCCAGTCCGTAGAGGACGTGCTCGGTGGAGACGTATTCGTCGTCCATCTCGGTGGCGAGGTGCTGAGCAGCGGTCAGTGCCGCGAGTGCCTCGCGTCCGAGTTGCGGAGTGGAGCTTGCGCCGGTTGTCTTGGGCAGGCGGTCGACGATTGCCTGAGCTTCACGGTGTACGACCGTGGGGTCGACGCCTACGGCTTTGAGTAGTGGGGCAGCGATGCCGTCGGTCTGGTCGAGCAATGCGACCAGCAGATGGGCGGGCCGGATATCGGGATTACCCGCCGACGACGCCGACTGCAGTGCAGCCGTCATCGCAGCCTGGGTCTTGGTTGTTGGTGTGAACGAGTCCACTTGTCACCTTTCTGGCGAAGTCGAACGGGAAGAGCCGCGACCGGTTGGTATTGCGACTGTGTCACTATGCTCAACGCGGACAAACTTGAGTCTATTCCGCTCAAGTTTGTTTTCGCCAGACCGAGTTGGTTTCGTAGGTCACATTTTCAGCCGTACTAGAATTGTGGCGAGAGTTGCAGCTGGTGCGAAAGGGGGATGGATTGGATCCGACAGTGATCGCCCGTCTGCAATCCAGCCTCGATTCTCTGACCGACGACGAAGAGAGCCGCGCGCACTTCTCGGCAGTGTTCTACACCGGCCTCTTTGCGGAACATCCTCTGTACCGCTCATTGTTCCCCGCCGGGATGGAATCGCAGGGCCACCGTTTCTTCAGAGCCGTCGAGTTCGTCGTGAAGAATCTGCCTCAGCACCGCCGAATCCGAAAGTTCCTCACGCAACTCGGCCGCGACCACCGTCGCTACGGTGTCGAGCGTGAGCACTACGAGGCTGCAGGCGTTGCTCTGAAGCGCGCGGTTCGGTCGATGTACGGCACGAGCGCGCACAGCCGCTACAAGTGGACGCCGGAACTGGACGAGGCCTGGTCGCAGTTCACCGACCTCGTCGTGAGCACGATGGCCGACGGCGCCGAATCCGATACGACCCCGGCGCTCTGGGGCGCAACCGTGGTCAGCCACGAACGAGTCCTCGACGATCTGGCGATAGTGCGCCTCGAAGCCGACCCACCCATTCCGTACGGGGCGGGACAGTACGTCGGCGTTCAGATTCCGCAGCGCCCGAAAATGTGGCGGTACTACTCACCGGCGATTCCGACGAACCCTTTCGGTCAGCTCGAGTTCCACATCCGCAAGGTGTCGGGAGGATGGGTCAGCCCCGCGATCGTCAGCGAAACCAACGTCGGTGACCGCTGGGTCATGTCAACTCCCCTCGGCGGTCTCGAGGTCGACTTCACCAGCGACCGCGACGTTCTCATGATCGGATCCGGCACCGGCATCGCTCCACTGCGGGCCCAGGTGATGGAAATGTCCCAACGCGCGAACAACCCGCGGGTGCATCTGTTCGTCGGCGGCCGCTACCCGTGCGACCTCTACGACCTCGAAACCCTCTGGCACATCTCGCTCAGCAACCCGTGGTTGACCGTCGTACCGGTTTCCGAAGAACCCGAAAACCCTTGGTGGCACAACGGACCGGTGCTCGAACCGCCCTTCGGAATGCACAGCCGGCTGATCGGACCGATCGGAAAAGTGGTCGCGCAGTTCGGCTCGTGGGCCGACCGTCAGGTGCAGATCTCGGGGTCACCGTCGATGATCAAGACGACCGTCTACGCCTTGCGTGCCGGCGGAACTCCGCTCGACCAGATCCGGCACGACCCGCTCTACTGACTACAGGAGAACTTTCATGGCCCAGCGAACCTGGTCGAGCACAGTTGTCGAACATCACCGTCTCCGTGAGGATCTGGCGGTTGTCCGCCTGGTCGGCGATGTCGTCCCCTTCCGCCCCGGCCAGTACGTCGATGTCAGCGTCCCGCAGAATTCGCGGTTGCTCCGTCGGCTCTCCCCCGCCCTGCCTCCCTCACACGACGGGAAGCTGGAGTTTCACGTCAAGACGGTTCCCGGCGGTTGGGTCAGCGGTTCGATAGTCAAGGACACCCAGCCCGGTGACGTCTGGCAGATCCTCGACCCGCGCGGCAACCTGTCCGTCGACGAGAACGGACCCACCGTCATCATGGTCGCGGGCGGAACCGGCTTGGCTCCGCTCCGGTCGATCATTCTCGATCTGGCTCAGACCCCGAACCCGCCGCAGGTGTACCTCTTCTTCGGTGGCAGAACGCTTCGCGATCTCTACGCAGCGGACATGCTGTGGCTGCTCGCCGACCAGTTTCCGTGGTTGCAGCCCATTCCTGTCGTCGAAGATCTCTCCGACGGCGGCCCGCCCGACGGATGGTTCGACCGGTTGAACGTCGACATCGGATTCGGCGACGATCATCTCATCGAGGGAACGCTCGCCGACGTCGTCGCGTCGTACGGTGCGTTCACCGAACATCAGGTCTTGGTGTGCGGGTCAGCAGCAATGGTTCGATCGACGCGTGATCGATTGATCGAGGCCGGAACGCCGGCCGAAGTCATTCAGTTCGATCCTTACTGACGGTCAGTACGTCGGATCATTGCGAACGGTGTCGACGTCGATGCCCACTGCGCGCAGCCTGAATTTGGTGCTGTTGACCATGGATTCGCTGCCGACGACCTGAATGTCGTAGCCCGCCCAGTCACCGAACGAGGTCACGACCTTGCCGACCTTGCCGACGATGCGCCTGGCCATGCCGATCGGGGGCAGCGGTTCCGCTTCGGTGTGCCACCACGGATTCTCGTCTTCTTCGGAGACCGGGACAATCGTGAGCCACGGGTGCTTCTCTGCCAACTTCCACAGGTATGGAAGGTCGTACAGATCGCACGGATGCTGTCCGGAGTAGAACAGTTGGACCTTGCGGGTGTTACCGCGTCGGATCAGCTCGAGTATCTGAGCGCGCAGCGGAGCCACTCCGGTTCCCGACGCGATCATCAAGAGGTCCTTGGAGTTCTCCGGAATCCCCAGGGCGCCGATGGGCGAACCGACCACCCAGGTGTCACCGACAGCGGTCTGGTTCACCATGACCGGGCTGACCCACCCACCGGTGACCTGCCGAACGTGGAACTCGAGGATTCCGGTCCCGTCGTACGGCGTGGCCGGCGAGAGGTAGCGCCACATCCGCGGCCTCGCGGCGACCTGCACGCTGACGTACTGACCGGCGCGGTACTCCATCGTCTGGTCGAGCTGGAGCCGCACGACGGCGACGCCCTTGATGACCGGACGGCATTCGACGACCGTGGCACTCCAGGCGGGCGGTCCGTCTTCCGCGTTGGCGGCATCCATCATCGCGGCCGAGATGATCGCGAGCGCGTTGCGCCACGCGCTGTCCACCTCGTCGGTCCACATTTCTGCGCCACCGAAAGTTTCGAGTGCTTCGATCAACGCGTTCCCGACTGCCGTGTAGTGCTCGTCGGTGACGCCGTACTTACGGTGATCGCGGCCGAGCTGCGCGAGGTACTCGAGTATCGCGTCGGACTCGTCGAGGCGCTCGACGACGTGGGCGATAGCGCCGACAAGCCGGTCCCGCTGCACATCCATCGCTGCCGGAAAGAACTCCCGGGTTTCGGGCGATCGAGCGAACAGGATCGAATAGAAGGTACGGGCGAGCCGTTCCGGACCATCTTCCACCGCAGCGACGGATTTGAAGCTCGACCGGACCAGAGAGATTGCTTGCGAATCCACGCTCATCCTCGTCCCGACTAGACGCGGCAAGACCCGCCGCGGAATTTCGTCTGCAGCTTATGTCACAAATGTCTGACTCGTAAATCATTCTGGACAAGTGTCACAATGCGACCCCATTTCGCGGTGTGACCGTCCCTTTCTTATTCTTGCGTGCAAGATAAACAAGAGCTTCGACACTCTCGATCGCCGAGCTAACGTTCAGCGAAATCTCAACCAGCCAAACAGGAGTCGTGCCGTGGATTTTGTTCGACAGGACGAATTGCCCACCGATAGCGGGCTTACGTCCCAGATCGCCTCCACTACCCCGACGCTGACCGAGCTTCAACGTCGGGAACTCGAGTGCGTCGAATTTTTCGACTCTCCGGAACTGGGCCACCTCCCGACGTCTCGGCGGCGCGAGGCCTTGCGTGAACTCCATCGGACCGGCACCTACACGCACACAGCGGAGGAATTGCTCGTCGGCGCCAAACTCGCTTGGCGAAACCACGCCCGGTGTGTCGGTCGCGCCCATTGGCGGACCCTCAAGCTCATCGACGCGCGCGATGCCGTCACCGCTTCCGCTCTCGCAGAAGCGTGCTGGGAGCACCTGCGTCTGTCGACGAACGGTGGCGCTCTGCAGTCCGTCGTGACGGTCGGCCCCCTTCCCCGCGAGGACGGCCAGGAGTACCGCATCCTCAGCCCGCAACTGATCCGCTATGCCGGCTACCGTCAGCCGGACGGCAGCATCCTGGGCGACCCCTGGCACGTCGATCTGACCGCTCAGGTCACCGCGATGGGATGGAAGGGCGCCGGTACGGCGTTCGACGTTCTCCCCGTACTGATTTCGGTTCCCGACGAGCCCTTGCAATATTTCGACGTTCCGACGGACCTCGTACTCGAGGTCGAGATCGAACATCCCGAATACAGCTGGTTCGCTGATCTGGGGCTTAAATGGCACGCCGTTCCCGCGGTCTCGGACATGAATCTCGACATCGGCGGAATCGTCTATCCCTGCACACCGTTCAGCGGTTGGTACGTCAGCACCGAGGTCGGCGCACGCAACTTCAGCGACACCGATCGCTACAACATGTTGCCCACCATCGGAGCGATGATGGAGCTCGACATGAGCCACGACCGCACGCTGTGGAAGGACCGCGCACTGGTCGAACTGAACCGCGCAGTTATCCACAGCTACCGCAAGGCCGGCGTCATCATGGTCGACCATCACACTGTCGCAAAGCAATTCATCGATCACATCGCGCGCGAGGACAAGGCCGGGCGCAAGTGCCCGACCGACTGGTCCTGGGTGAACCCGCCCATGTCCAGCTCGCTCACACCGACGTTCCACCGCCTGTACGACGAGCCAGATCTCGACATCCGGCCCAACTTCGTCACGAAAAAGAAGAAGGGCACCGACCAAGGCCGGTGCCCCTTCCACAACTGATCGCGCTCAGAAGGGGATCTGCCCCAATCCGACGCCGACCACGAGCATCGTGATCGAGATCAGTCCGGCTCGCCACAGGACCTTCTTGTGGTGATCCGCCAGGGACACACCGGCGAGGGTGACGAGGAGCAGGATCGCCGGGACCAGCGGACTCTGCATGTGTACGGCCTGCCCGGTAATCGACGCGCGCGCCATCTCCACCGGCTCGATGCCGTACTGCGCTGCAGTCTCGGACAGTACTGGGAGCACCCCGAAGTAGAACGCGTCGTTGGTCATGAAGAACGTGAGCGGAATGCTCAGGACGCCCGTGATGACGGCAAGGTGCGGGCCCATGGCGTCGGGTATGACCTGCAACAACCACTCCGCCATCGCCTCGACCATGCCGGTTCCCTGGAAGACTCCGGTCAGCACGGCCGCTGCCAGGACCATCGCGACGACCGAGACGATGCTCGACGAGTGGCGGGCGATCGCTTCGCCCTGATCCTTGACCGCCGGGAAATTCACCGCGAGAGCGATCGACGACGCGATCATGAACAGCACCGGGATGGGCAGGATGTCCATCACGAGCACCACGAGAAGGATCGTCGTCAGCGCGGCGTTGAACCAGAGCAGCTTCGGTCGCAAGGTGTCCCGCTTAGGGTCGAGGCCGTCGATGAAGCGTCCGGTATCGCCGCCGTCGTCTTCGGAGTCGTTCGAGCCGCCGGTGCCGGCGCTACCGGTGCTGGAACTTCCACCGTTTCCGACCTTTTCGAGGATGCGCTCAGAAGTCAGGACCAAAGTCCCGATCCTGCGGCGTTCCATGATCCCGAGGTGAATCGCGAATCCGAGCACCATGATCAGGCCGACGATCAACGACGGCACCATCGGGACGAAGACGTCGGACGGTGAGAGTCCCAGCGCACTCGCCGCTCGGACGGTCGGGCCGCCCCACGGAATGATGTTCATCGTCGCGTTGGACAGGCCGGCGATCACCGTCAGGACGACGGGGCTGACACCGAGTTTGAGGTAGAGCGGTAGCAGCGCGGAGGTCACGATGATGAATGTCGTCGAACCGTCGCCGTCCAGGGACACCACCATCGCGAGCACCGCGGTTCCGACCACGAGCCGCATCGGATCGTCCCGCACCATCCGCAAGATGAGTTTGACCAGCGGATCGAACAGTCCGACGTCGATCATGATTCCGAAGAAGATGATCGCGAAGAACAACAGAGCCGCGGTGGGTGCGAGCGACTTGATGCCGTCGGTGATCATGTCGCCGATTCCGAGCCCCGCCCCGGCAAGTAGTCCGAAGGCCACCGGAACCAGGGTCAGTCCCACCACCGGGGTCGCGCGTTTGGTGAGGATCAGGAACATGAACACCGCAACCATGAGGAAGCCGAGTGTGACGAGCATGATGAACTCCTTTTGTGCTGAGTTGCCGAGAAAAACGGCACGGCAAATCGAGCCGGTGACCTTCGTGGAGGTGAAACGAAACTTTCGGTTGTGCTCAGTTCGCGCCGGGCGGATCGAGCGTCGCGTCGACGAACTGGGCTTGATCGGCAAGGAAGGCAGAGAACTCTGGTTCGGTGAGAACTGCACTGTTCCAACCATTTCGGCGAGACAGCTCGTTCCACCGCGGGCTTGCCGCCAGATCCCGCACCAAATCCTGCAAGCGCTGACGCTGATCGTCGCTCAGACCCGGCGGCGCCATGAGCCCTCGCCAGTTGGTGAACGTGACGTCGACGCCCGACTCCGCCATGGTGGGCGCATCCACCGCCGGGGTGCGCTCCGGCGAGCTGACCGCAAGAACCCGAACCGTGCCTGCCGCAATCTGATCCAGGTACTCACCGATTCCGGTTGCAGCGACGTCGACCTGCCTGGTGAGCAGCGCGGGGAGCAGTTCTCCGCCGCCGTCGAAGATGCGATAGGGAGACAGCGACGGATCTATCCCGACTGCCCGTGCGAACAGAAGGCGGAACAACCCGTCAGGTCCACCTTCGCTCGAACCACCACCGATCGAGATCGACGACGGATCCGCCACCCAGGCCTGCGTCAGATCCGTCAGAGTTTTGTACGGCGAGTCTGCCGGAACCAATAGGGCTTCCGGTTCTTCGACCAGTCTCGCGATCGGCGTCACGTCGGCAAGAGTGTGCTCTGACGGCAGAATCTCGAGCGAACCCAGAACACCGAGCCCCATGACCATGAGTAGATCGGGATTCCCGCTTTCGAGAGCCAACCGGTTGAGTCCGACGATGCCGCCCGATCCGGGCAGTACAACGACGTCGGAGTCGACGGTTCCCTCGTCGGCCAGTGCCTGCACCATGGTCCGGGCGGTCAGGTCGTAACCACCACCGGCCACCGAGGGCACCAGTACTCGCAGTTCTTCGGAACTCTCACCCGCTCGGCCACCGGCGAAGAAGGACTCGACCGGAGTGCATCCGGTCGAGAGCACGAGAGTCATCGCGCAGGCGCCGAGCAGGGCGATATGCCTGCTCAGCCGCTTCGATGCCTTCATGTCGCTGCCCTTGTCTGCTGGTTGTCTGCTGGTACCGCTGTGTGAACAGGTTTCATACTGACGCACTTTGTGACTGGGGTCACCATTGGGAAAGCAAATTGATTTGTGCTCATTGTGCTCACGAACGGCCGCTTTCCCGACATCGAACCGCGGGCTAGGGTCTGGCTGGTGTCCTCAGGAAACGAGCAGGCCGAGCGAGAGCGCAGGTCTCCACTGCGTGCGCGCCTGCGTCCGCGCCGGCACACTCTGGCGTCGCAACTCCTCGAGCTGCAACTTCTGATCGTCGTCGCGGTTCTCGTGTGCGTCACTGCCCTCTCCCTCGCTCAATCGTCCGCGAGTTTTCAACGCGAGGAGGGCCGTCGCGCACTCTCCGCAGCGGAATCGCTCGCAGCCAATCCCGCGGTACGCGAACTACTCCCCCAGGCTCAGACCCGCCTGCGCTCCGGACTACAGGGTTCGGTCGACTCGGTGCGCGCCATCTCGGGCGTCACCTACGTCTCGCTTGCCGACGCCGACGGCACTGTCGTCATTTCGACGCGCCCCGGTGATGTCGGCATCGATGCACGTCAGACCCAGGATCGGTCGTGGACAGGCTTGGTCGACACGCCATCCGGCAAGGCCGTGGAAGCGCACGTTCCGATCCTCGGAGGCGAAGGCACGATTACCGGAACCGCGATCGTCGGCATCGAGTATCCCTCGATCTGGGCGCGACTGCTGCAGTCGGCGCCGAACCTCCTGGTGTACCTCGCGGTGGCCTCACTCCTCGGCGGCGTCGGTTCGATCCTGTTGGCCCGCAGGGTCAAACGGCAGACCCTCGGCATGGAGGCCGGGGAGATCCTGGACCTGGTTCGCCAACGAGAGGCGATGTTGCGTGGCCTCAAGGAAGGTGTCATCGCATTCGACGCGCAGGGAAAAGTGGTGCTGATGAGCGACAGTGCTCACCAACTCCTCGACATCCCACGCGGGAGTGCCGGTAGATCTGTGCGGGACCTCGGCCTCGACGACCGCCTCCAGAGTGTACTGACCTCCGGCACAACCGAATCCGATCAGTTGGTTCTTGTCGGTGATCGACTACTGGTCCTCAACACCGTCTTGATCGAATCCAAAGGCCGCACTATCGGGTCGGTCACCACTTTCCGCGACCGCACCGAATTGCGCTCCGTGGAAGAGGAACTCGACGTGACCAGAACCAGCACCGACGCACTACGCGCACACATCCACGAGTTCGACAATCAACTGCACACCATCTCCGGCCTCGTCCAGCTCGGCGAATACGACGAGGTGGTCGGCTACGTCGAGGGCTTGACCATGGAGCGCGCGCAGGTCAGTGCATCCGTCACCGACAAGATCGCCGACGTCGGTACCGCTGCACTCGTGATCGCCAAGATCGGTGCCGCTGCACAGGGACTGGTCACGGTCGAACTCACCGAGGACACACATCTGGAGACGGTGGACCGCAGGCTCGGACGAGATCTCGCGACGGTGGTCGGAAACCTCGTCGACAATGCCGTCGACGCCGTCGGTGAGATGACGGAAGCCTCGCGCCGCAAGGTTCGGTTGTCGATTCGCGACCGCGGTGCAGCCGTCGAAGTGCGAGTCGAGGACGCCGGCCCTGGTATCGCGCCGGAGAATCGCGACAGGGTCTTCGGTCAAGGGTGGAGCACCAAGGGACAGTCCAGTGACGGACACGGTTTCGGCTTGGCACTGGTGCGCCTGACGTGTCGTCGACGCGGTGGCGACGTCACCGTGAGCACGTATTCGACAGCAGGAATCGAGATACCGGGAATCGAGACAGAGGACATCGAGTGGACTGTCTTCACTGCGGTCCTACACGACGGAGAGGGCGCATGATCCGGGTACTGGTGGTCGACGACGACTTCATGGTGGCGAAGGTGCACAGCGGATTCGTCTCGCGGATAGACGGTTTCGAAGTGTGCGGCGTTGCCCATTCGGCCGAGGCCGCGCTGACCGCGGTCGGTGAGTTGCAACCCGACATGGTTCTACTCGACGTGCACCTGCCCGGTACCACGGGACTGGATCTGATCGCCCCGTTTCGCGAGCTGGCACCGGAGCTGGACGTTCTCGTCATCACGAGTGAGCGCGAGGCGGGCTCGGTCAAGAAGGCACTGCGCAGCGGCGTCGTGCATTACCTGATGAAGCCCTTCACGTTCGAGGTTCTCCGTGAGCGGCTCGAGCGATACCGATCGACCTACGCGAACCTCGACAGTACCGGCGAAGCAGAACAGGACGCGGTGGACGAGGCTTTCGGAGTGGCCGGCGGCGCAGCGGGGGCGTCGTCCCTCAAGGGGCTACCGAAAGGACTCAGCCCCGAGACCCTTCAGTTGGTCGAGACAGCTCTGCGAGACGACACCGAACCCGCCTCGGCAACAGACATTTCCGAGAGGATCGGCATCTCACGCGCAAGCGCGAGGCGCTACCTCGAGTATCTCTACGAAACCGGGCGGTCCACCACCTCGCTGAAATACGGAGTGGTGGGCCGCCCGGAGCGTCGATACGTCTGGAAACGCTGACCCTTCGCTGTCGACGCCGGTTCCTAGACTGCGCGGGCGCTGGTCTCCCAGTACCGCGCGCGCAGGGCCTTCTTGTCGAGCTTGCCCAGTGGTGTCAGCGGTAGGGAATCCACGAAGTCGACGCTCTTTGGCGCGTGAACCGAACCCTTGGCCGCCTTCACCTTCTCGACCAGTTCCTCGGTGTCGACGGTCAGTCCGGCTCGAAGTACGACACAGGCCTTGACGGCTTCGCCCCACTTGTCGTCCGGCACACCGACTACCGCGACCGACGCGACGGACGGATGCGCCGAGATCACGTCTTCGATCTCGCGCGGGAACACGTTGAAACCACCGGTCACGATCATGTCCTTCTTGCGATCGACGATGGACATGAACCCGTCCTTGTCCTTACGCGCGATGTCGCCGGTGTGTAGCCAACCGCCCCGGAACGCCTCGGCAGTTTCGGCCGGCTTCTTCCAGTAGCCCTTCATGATCAGCGGGCCGCGGACGCAGATCTCACCGAGTTCTCCCTGCGGCACCTCGTTGAGTTCGTCGTCGAGCAACCGGACGTCGAGCCACGGCACCGGGCGCCCACAGGTAGCGAGACGGGCCGGATCGTCGGCGAGGTGTTCTTCCTTGCGCAGCACCGAAATTGTCATGCCGCACTCGGTCTGACCGTAGAACTGGAAGAAGATCTGACCGAACTTCTTGATGCCCTCCTGCAACCTGGCAGGAGACATCGCGGAGGCTCCGTAGAACAGCGTCTGCAAACTGGAGACGTCCCGCTTGGGCAGATCGGGGTGGTCCATGAGCATGTAGATCATGGTGGGCACCAACATGGTTGCCGTGATCTTGTGCTTCTCGATCGCTTCGAGCACAGCACCGGGCTCGAAGGCAGGCAGGACGATCAACGCACCGCCGCGCAGCAAGGTCGGGATGAAGAACGCTGCGCCGGCATGCGAGAGTGGCGTGCAGATGAGGAAGCGGTTGTCCTCGGGCCATTGCCACTCCGACATCTGGATCTGATTGAGCGCTGCACCCGAACGGAAGGATCCGACAACACCTTTGGGCTTGCCGGTCGTTCCACCGGTGTAAACCATGCTGCTGGCGTCTTCGGCGTCGACGTGCGCGGCCTTCAGCGGCGCGGGCTCGTACGTGGCAGCCAGCGCGAGGATGTCGATTCCCACCTCGGACGGACCCATCGAGAGCACGTTGGTCAACGAGGGTGAGGACGCCTTCAACTCGGCGGCACGCTCTTCGAAGGCATTGGGATCGAAGATGAGGGTCTCGATCTCGGCGTCGTCGACGATGTACTTGTGGTCGTCGAGCGATCCCATCGGGTTCAAGGCGCTCGCCCGGCAGCCGGTGATCATGGTTGCGCCCATGCTGATCAGGACCTCGGGGCGATTCTTCGACAGCATCGCGGTGCTGGTGCCCTGAGTGATTCCCAGTGACGCGAGCGCCTGGGCGAAGCAGCTGATCTGATCGCGCATCTGACCGCCGGTGAGGATCACGTCGCCGAGGTACAGCGCGGGCTTGTCGTGATTGCGTTCCAGAGCGGTGATGAGCAGGTCCGGACCGTATACCGGTCGGTGCAGGTCAGCGAACTCGTCTGTCATCTGGTCTTCCTTCTGCTCGGCGCGTGCAGTCATCGAGATGTGCTCCCGGTCACGGATACGATATCCAGAATTGCACAAAACTGGAACAGGTTCCACCTCTTCGATCGAATCCGAGAATGCTCCCGATCAGCGGGAAGCCCGTCGTCACCCGCCAGAGCGGTGGTTAGCGTCGATGTACCCACCGAGACGACAGCGTCTCGGTCGCGTCCAACGGAGAGTGTCATGACTACCAAGCTCGGTACCGCCCACTTCACGGCAACTGCTCCCCGTACCGCCACCACGCTCCTCTCCGATTTCGACTCGTTGTACGGCACCGTGCGCTCCGCACGCGACGGGTCCGTCGTCGAGCAGGATGTGGTGTTCTTCGGACGCCCCGACCCCGGCGCACGGCTCACCGGATCCGTGAGGCCACTGGGTTCGACACTCGAGCGAATCACCGAATACCACGATCAGACCGGGCATCTGGTGGCCGAGGTCTTCGTGCGGGAAGCCCCGTCCACTGACGCCGGCGCCGATTCCGTTGCTGCCCTTGCTGATTTCGCCGCTCGGCGTTACGGATCCGCATCGCTACGGCGGTTCCGCGGACGGTGCACCGCGACCTCCTCGGGAGCAGACCTGAACTGCTCCGTGACGGTGCTCGCCACGTACGAGAAGGACCACGAGAGCGTCACCGACGTAGCTCTGGTCGCCACCGATCCCACCGGGGTTGTCACTGCCCGGGCCTGGGCGACTCTCGCCGTCGACAATGCCGCGACTCTCGCCGGCTGAATCCCTGCAGGTCACCGAGTGGGTGTTCCATCCAGCGGGAACTGCCGTATCTCCAGCGGACGCTTCGTCGTTGTATGAGACGGATCACATCACTGGAGCGTCGCAAGACGCGGCTCGGAGGAAGACATGGCACTCGGAACCGGCCCACTCACCACTACGGACGCCCCGACGCAGTCGGGCGCCGGCGAGGAAATTCGAGAAATCGAAGCGGCAGCGCCTCCCGCGCGGTTCGCACGTGGATGGCACTGCCTCGGACTCAGTAGGACCTATCGCGACGGTCAGCCCCACCAGATCGAGGCATTCGGCACCAGCCTTGTCGTCTTCGCCGACAGCAAGGGCGACATCAAGATTCTCGACGCCTACTGCCGCCACATGGGTGGCAACCTCGCCCATGGAACCGTCAAGGGCGATTCGATCGCCTGCCCGTTCCACGACTGGCGTTGGGGCGGTAACGGAAAATGTACGGCGATCCCCTACGCACGACGCGTTCCGCCGCTGGCCAAGACGCGGGCGTGGACCACACTCGAGAAGAACGGTCAGCTGTTCGTCTGGCACGATCCCCAGGGAAATCCCCCGCCCGCCGAGGTCACGATTCCCGACATCGAGGGCTTCGGAAGCGATGAGTGGAGCGACTGGAGCTGGAACACGCTCACCATCGAAGGCTCTCATTGCCGCGAGATCGTGGACAACGTCGTGGACATGGCCCACTTCTTCTACGTTCACTACTCCTTCCCCAAGTACTTCAAGAACATCTTCGAAGGTCACGTCGCGAGCCAGTACATGGAATCGGTGGGACGTGAGGACATCATCAGCGGCACCAACTACGGCGACCCCAACGCTGTGCTCCGTTCGGATGCTTCGTATTTCGGTCCGTCGTACATGATCGACTGGATCAAGAGTGAAGCCAACGGGCAGATCATCGAAACCGTTTTGATCAATTGCCACTACCCCATCTCGAACAATGCGTTCGTGTTGCAGTACGGCGCGATGGTCAAGAAACTTCCCGGTATGGACGACGAGTCCACTGCCGCGATGGCTGCGCAGTTCACCGAGGGCGTCGAGATGGGATTCCTTCAGGACGTGGAGATCTGGAAGAACAAGGCTCCGATCGACAACCCGCTGCTCTCCGAGGAGGACGGCCCGGTTTACCAGTTGCGGCGCTGGTACAACCAGTTCTACACCGACGTCGAGAACGTCACGGAAGACATGACGAAGCGCTTCGAATTCGAGATCGACACCACCCGCGCCGTGGAGAGCTGGAAGCGGGAAGTCGCCGAAAACGTTGCCGCACGTGACGCCCAGGCGCTCGAGACAACCTCCTGATCCGCAGTCGAAAGCACTGCTGAAACAACCTGACTGGATGCAAGGAACAACATGACGTACGAAGTGCTCGAACAGATCAATGCGATGGCCGACGACATCTTCGCCGAAGGTATCGAGGCCGAGCGGATCGGCCGGGTGGCCGACGACACCGCCAAGAAGATGAAGGCAATCGGTTCCATCCGCATGCTGCAGCCCAAGGAACACGGCGGCATGGAAGCGCACCCTCGCGAGTTCGCCGAGACCGTCATGCGCATGGCTTCGCTCAATCCCTCGGCCGGCTGGGTCCACGGGATCGTCGGAGTTCACCCGTGGCAGCTTGCGTTCGCGGATCCCAAGGTGCAGCAGGAGATCTGGGGATCGGATCCCGATACCTGGATGGCTTCGCCGTACATGCCCGGCGGAATGTGTATCCCGACCGACGGCGGTTACAAGTTCTCCGGCCGCTGGCAGTTCTCCTCCGGCACCGACCATTGCGACTGGGCATTCCTCGGCGCGATGGCGTGCGACAAGGACGGCAACATGGAGATGCCGCCGCGCATGCTCCATGTGATCATTCCGCGCACCGACTACGAGATCATCGAAGACTCGTGGGATGTCATGGGACTTCGCGGCACCGGTTCCAAGGACCTGGTGGTCAAGGATGCCTATGTCCCGGATTACCGCGTCATGGACTGCGACGAGGTCATCGACGGAACGGCAGTACGCAAGTACGGGCGCACCGAGACGCTGTACCTGATGCCGTGGTCGAACATGTTCCCTCTCGGCATCACTGCCGCCACGATCGGGATCTGTGAGGGAATGCTCTTCCACGCCAACGAGTACCAGGCCGATCGCATCAACGCGCAGGGCACGGCGGTCAAGGACGACCCGTACACCTTGTTTGCCATCGGTCAGGCAACTGCCGACATCCGGGCCGCCCGCGACACCCTGCTTGCCAACGTCGACCGCATGTGGGATCGGGTGGACGCCGGTAAGGAAGTGACTTTCGAGCAGCGCGCCGAGGGACGTCAGACTCAGGTGCAGGCCGCCTGGCGCGCAATCAATGCAATCGATCAGGTCTACCCGCGTTGCGGTGGCAACGCACTACGGATGGACAAGCCGCTCCAGCGATTCTGGCGCGACGCTCACGCGGGACAGCACCACGCAATTCACGTTCCGGGCACCGTATTCCACGCCGCCTCACTGAGCCGTCTCGGCGCAGATCCGCAGGGTCCGCTGCGGGCGATGATCTGATCAGACTTCGACACGAGAAATCGACAGGAACAGAACACGATGACACACACCGACATCAAGGGACTTGGCTACGTCAAGATCTCGACCAACGACATGGCACGTTGGCGCACTTTCGCTTTCGATGTTCTCGGATTCGCCAAGGGCAGTGGGCCGGACGAGAACGCCCTCTACCTACGACTCGACGAGCGTGCTGCTCGCATCGTCGTCGTCGAGGGTGAGCGCGACGAGATCGTCAACATCGGTTGGGAGGTCGCCGATCACGCCGCACTGCGCCGCGTTCAGGAGGCCCTCGAGAAGAACGGCACCGAGGTCGAGCAGCTTTCGCTTGCCGAAGCAGATGCTCGACGGGTCGAAGAGGTCATCGCCTTCACCGATCCCGGTGGAGCAGCCATCGAGGTCTTTCACGGAGCGATCCTCGACCACAGCCCCGTGGTGACGCCCTTCGGCGCTCGATTCGTCACCGGCTCACAGGGTCTCGGCCACGTCGTGCTCCCGGTGATGGACAGTGCCGCGAGCTTCGACTTCTACACCGAGGTGCTCGGCTTCTACCCACGCGGCGCGTTCCGTCTGCCGGCACCGCCCGAATTCGGGCCGCTGCGAATCCGTTTCATGGGCGTCAACGAGCGTCACCACAGCTTGGCCCTGTGCCCGGCACCGCACGGCGGCGCACCTGGCCTGATTCACATCATGGTCGAGGTGGACACCCTCGACGCCGTCGGCCAGGCACTCGACCGAGTGATGAAGGACGGATTCTCCGTGTCGTCGACCCTGGGTCGTCACACCAACGACAAGATGATCTCCTTCTACGTCCGCGCACCCGGCGGCTGGGACATCGAGTTCGGCACCGAGGGCGCGAAGGTGGATCAGGACTCGTACTCCTCCGAGGAGATCACCGCTGACAGCTACTGGGGCCACGACTGGTCCGGAAGCGAACCACTGGCAGCTATGTAGTACCCGCCCGGTAGTAAACCGA
The DNA here is from genome assembly GCF_011602025.1 of Rhodococcus sp. IC4_135. Lineage (NCBI taxonomy): Bacteria > Bacillati > Actinomycetota > Actinomycetes > Mycobacteriales > Nocardiaceae > Rhodococcus > Rhodococcus sp. IC4_135. The sequence continues at coordinate 41,605 of NZ_JAAOLG010000007.1, read as the reverse complement.
CGAAGGGGGCTTGTGCGAATGCTCGCGCAAGCCCCCTTCGTCGTTTCCACCATGACGCGCCCGAAAACAGACCGGTGATCCACTTCACAAATCCGAAACTCTATGACACTATTTCTAATTGAAATAGCCAGTTCACTGGTTGTGGAGCTCTAAGAGAAGTGAGGTACACGATGACACTGCAGGCTGTGGATGCTTTAGGCGGAGATTCGGCCCCGACAGCAATTCTCGATCGCGTCTCGCTGGTTCTCGACGCCTTCGACGGTCCCGGCAGGTTGACGCTCGCTCAGGTCGTTCGGAGCACCGGCCTTCCCCGCTCGTCTGCCCACCGCATGCTCGAACGTCTCGTCTCGATGCGTTGGCTGCGTCGTGACGGCCGCGACTACGAACTCGGTATGCGCCTCGTCGAACTGGGATCGCTCGCGGTTCATCAGGACCGCCTCCACGCTGCAGCCATGCCGCTTCTTCACGAGCTCTACCGCGTCACCGGTTTCGTGGTCCACCTCGGCATCCTCGACGGGCCCGACGTGGTCTACATGGAGAAGATCGGCGGACGCCTCGCCGCCGCGGTGCCGACGCGTGTGGGTGGTCGACGCCGCGCCGAGACCACTGCGATCGGTCAGGCACTGCTCGCGTTCGGTTCGCCGAAGTCCTCGGGTTACGCACTGCCCCACCTCGCCAGAATCCGCGAGTCAGGCGTTGCATTCGAATCCGGAAACGGCCTACCGGGATTCAGCTGTCTTGCGGCACCGATCGGCCCCATCGGCCGCGCGGTTGCCGCGGTATCCATCTGCGCGCCGTCGAAGGCCCTCCGCCTCGACCACGTCAGCGCAGCGCCGGTCCGTATGGCAGCCGCTGCCATTTGGCGAGGCATCGACGGCGGATCGCTGAGTGTCACTCCGACGTTGCAGCGTCGTCACCTGTTGCGCAACATGCCGACCGCAGCCGGAGCCTGACTCAGATATTCGAGCCGTTGCCGGTGAGCCCGGCCTGCTCGAGTGCCAACACGTATTCCTCGACGTTCTTCCATCTGCCGGGTGTCGAGGGCAACGGTGATCCCAGTCGGTCGTGCTCGGCAACGTTCGCGAACTCGGCGGACGCACGGTCGATGTCTTCGAGTAGTTCGCGAGCAAGTTCGATCTCTGCGCGGAAGTACCGTTCCGACCAGCGCAGTGTCATGACCGGGAACGACCACGCCGGCTCGTTCTCGGCATGATCTGCGTGAAGTTTCGCGCGTCGAATCTGCTCTTCGACATTGGCGATGTGGGCTTCCACCAGGGCCTTCAGTCGTTCAGGCTCGTTGAGGTGTCCCATCCACAGACGCAACATCACGCCGTGCTTGAGCACCGGAACTTCCACCGGCGCCTCGCGTGACCACGTCCGGACGGCGTCAGTTCCCGACTGGGTGATCGAGTAGAGGCGCTTGCCCCGCACCCCCGGCTCGGAGACGACCCGGGACTCCACGAATCCGATGCTTTCGAGCTTCTTCAGCTCTGCGTAGACCTGGCTGATGGACGGGCTCCAGTAGAAGAAGCCGACACTCCAGTCGGCCCACTTCTTCAAATCGTTTCCGGTCAGTTCCTCCCCGAACGTCAGCATCCCGAGCACTGCCCAGCTGGTAGCGGGAAGTCCTCGGGACACGTCATCAGGTTCGGACATGCCCGAAGTCTAACAATCACTGGTGATTTGCTGGTTTCGTAGAATCCGAACGGACCGCTGAGCGGGATCAAATTTGCGTGAGGCCCCTCCACCTGGCACTCGGTCGGCCCGGACCCGTGCCGAGAAGCCATTGCTGCCATTGAGTGGGACTGCCGCTGGATTACCGCCGCGCCGCCACACATCGTTGTTTCCGAAGCTGTTTGCAGAGTTTGAACAAGGAGACGACATGACCGTGGAAAACGCCGAGCCGCCAGTTCTGGACGGACGCACACTTCGCAACGTGATGAGCAATTTCTGCACCGGCGTCACCGTCATCACCGCTCACGATGGAGAGTCACCCCTCGGCTTCACCTGCCAGTCTCTGGTCTCGGTCTCTCTCGATCCCCCGCTGCTCTCCTTCTGCCCGGCGAAGACGTCGACGAGTTGGCCGAAGCTTCGCGAAACGGGGACTCTCTGCATCAACGTCTTGGCACACGATCAGCAGGACATGTGTTCGGCGTTCGCACGCGGCGGGACGGACAAGTTCCTCGGCGTCGAATGGGATGCCGCCGGCAACGGCGCTCCGGCGCTGAGCGGCGCGCTCGCCCGCATCGAAGCAACGGTCGAGCAGGAGCACGACGCCGGTGATCACACCATCGTCGTCGCACGCATCACCGATCTGAACGTGCTGCGCCACGACGGTCCGCTTCTGTTCTACCGCGGTGGGTTCGGACGCTTCGACGCCTGAGTGCTCAGGCTGTCCCGCTGCGTGGGAGATGCCGGCGCCGAATCGAGACAGCACCGATAGCGTCCGAAGTAGTTGTCAGACCCTGAACTTCTCGACTGATCGGACTAACTCGATGACCACTCTCGAACCAGACACCACGGCCGCGATCACGGCGACGGTTACCACCTACCTCGATGCCGTGGCTCGCGGATCGTCGGCGGACATCGCCGCCCTCTACGCCGAGAACGCGACACTCGAAGACCCGGTCGGCAGTGAACCCCGAGTCGGCAAGGCAGCGATCACCGAGTTCTACGGCGCTCTCGAGGGCGGTTCGCAAGAGACGGAACTGCTGACCCTGCGGGTGAGCGGATCCAGCGCGGCCTTCCACTTCCGCGTCGTCACGCCGGTCGGCGACCAGATCTACGAGGTCGAACCGATCGACGTCATGACTTTCGACGCGGACGCCAAGATCACGAGCATGCGTGCCTTCTGGTCACCGGCCGATCTGATCGCACGCTGATGCGTCAGGTCAGTTGCCGCAACTGCGGAAATCGTGTCCTGGTGGAGAAGTACAGCGACGCGCACACCAGCGTCCAATGGCTCGAAGAGTCGCAAGAGGTGTGCCCGGAACTGGGGCGCGAGAACGGCCGTGCCAACGCTCAACGGACGTGTGGTGCTCTGCGCCAGACGATCAACGATCTCGCCGACGCCGGAGAGCTCGAGATGAGCCTGCGCAGCTATCCAGTGCCGGGCAAGCTGTCCTGAACGCTTCCGCGTAGCACTTCGGCGAACGTGCGCGCCGATTCCAGGTCGTCGGCGTTCGGCCGCCCCTTGCGGATTCCGCCGAACAGCTTGAACGGAAAATACGTATCCCACGCACGGGACGAGAAGGCGGCGACCACATCGAAGCCCTTCTGTTCGAGCAGCTGAACCAGCGGACGCGAGAAGCGATGAATCCCCTTGTCGGGAAATCCACTGGTAGCAAAGACAAAAGCCTTGGATCGTCGTTCTACGGCGAGCGAGTCGATGAACGAGCGTAGATCTTCGTGGTACGAGCGCAGATAGATTCCGGACCCGAAGCCCACGAGGTCGTAGCCGGCGAGCTCCGCGGAGTCGATCTCGCCCGGTTCGACCACGCGAGCATCGAGAACCTCTGCGATGACGTCGGCGATCCGCCGCGTATTGCCGTGGGAGACAGAGGTGCACACGATGATTGCCTTCATCGACTGCCTTCATTCGTCGTGGACATATGCATTTTCTCCCCAGGGTTGGTCACGGAACTCCCCCAAGGATATGGGCAGGAATAGGATCGATTGCCCATTGGTGAGGAAAGATACCCGGCATGTCAGCACGATTGAAGGGGCGAAGACGAGCGGTGAACGCGTTGATCGTCGACGTCGAACGATGGGCCGCCGAGCACGATGACGTCAAAGCTGTAGCCCTGGTCGGGTCCTACGCGCGCGGCGCGGAGCGTATGGCGAGTGATGTCGATCTGATGATCCTGGCCGAAGATCCAGACGCGGTTGTGAACGGGGATTGGTTCATGCAAATCCGTCCCAACGCGCGGTTCGTCGGCGCCGCGAACTGGGGGCCGGTCCGAGAGCGGCGTCTCCGCCTGCGGTCCGGGCTCCTCGTCGAACTGAACTTCGCCACCGAAAGCTGGGCGGACGTTCCCCTCGACGAGGGCACTCGACGCGTTCTCGCGGACGGCCACCGAATCCTGTACGACACGGGACCTCTCGATGTCGCCACGGGCGCGGCAAGAACTCCTCGATGAGCACCGCGACGGCCTTCGAAATCCTGGCCGCCGAAATCTCCGCCTTGCGCGGCTCTCCCCTCGTCGCGATCGACGGTGTCGATGGGAGCGGCAAGACGACATTCGCGAAAACTCTTGCAGCACAGCAGAATGCACGCCCCGTCATCGTAATTCACGTCGACGACTTCCTCAATCCGCCGGAGATTCGTCATCGCAGAGGTCGGCAATCGCCGGAAGGCTTCTGGCTCGACAGCTACGACTACGACGCCCTCGAACGCCATGTTCTCGACCCACTGACACCGGGAGGAACCCGCGAGTACCTGCTACGACGGGACAGCGCCGCGTACCTGCATGCAGCCGATGGAGCGATAGTCCTCGTCGAGGGCCTGTTCCTGCATCGTGACGAACTCGCCGAAAGATGGGACTACTCGATTTTCCTCGACGTGCCCTTCGAGGTCACCGCGCAGCGAATGCACCTTCGCGACGGAACGAACGCAGATCCGGAACATCCGTCGATGAACAGATATGTCGGTGGCCAACGGCTCTACTTCGCGGCCGCACGACCCTGGAGCCGAGCGGACTGCGTCATCGACAACTCCGACCCTGCCCTACCGCGCATCCTCTCCTAGTACCGCGTCAAGATCGCAAGCGATACTCGTATTTCGCCATCCCTCCCTGCCTGGGACTTCTCCCGAACGGTCGCGACAAGTCCGTTTTTACGGTTCTATGGACACGCATGCTCGTTCGTCAGATTCTCGATCACTCGAGGTGATCGTGGGGATGTGAAGGAAGTGCCACAGTGGTCGAACACATCGGCAGCAGGGCCGAAGACGCTCTCCTTCGCGGCGGCCGCTTCTTCACTCCTGGCGAGTTCTCCGCCGACCTCAGAACTGTGAATCGTCGAGGGGGACGCGACGGCGACATCTTCTACCGGGATCGCTGGAGTCACGACAAGGTTGTGCGGTCGACGCACGGAGTCAATTGCACCGGTTCGTGTTCGTGGAAGATCTACGTCAAGGACGGCATCATCACCTGGGAGACCCAGGAGACCGATTATCCGACGGTGGGACCTGACCGGCCCGAATACGAACCGCGAGGGTGTCCACGCGGGGCCGCCTTTTCCTGGTACACCTACTCCCCCACCCGCGTCCGGTACCCGTACGCACGCGGCGTGCTCGTCGAGATGTACCGCGAGGCGCGAACGCGACTCGGCGATCCGGTGGATGCCTGGGCTGACATTCAAGCCGATCCGCAGCGTCGCCGAAAGTACCAGCAGGCCAGGGGAAAAGGCGGATTGGTACGAGTGACGTGGGCGGAAGCCACCGAAATGATCGCGGCCGCGCACGTGCACACCATCAAGGAATACGGCCCCGATCGCGTTGCAGGTTTCTCCCCGATTCCGGCGATGTCCATGGTTTCGTTCGCTGCCGGATCGAGGTTCATCGAACTTCTCGGTGGCGTGATGACGTCCTTCTACGACTGGTACGCGGACTTGCCGGTCGCCTCACCTCAGGTTTTCGGCGATCAGACCGACGTGCCGGAATCCGGGGACTGGTGGGACGCGTCCTATCTGATGATGTGGGGATCGAACGTCCCGGTGACTCGCACACCCGATGCACACTGGATGGCCGAAGTTCGCTACCGCGGAACCAAAGTCGTTTCGATCAGCCCTGACTACGCCGACAACACCAAGTTCGCGGACGAGTGGATGCCGTGCGCCGCCGGGACCGACGGCGCGATGGCCATGGCGATGGGACACGTCATCCTCTCCGACTTCTTCGTCGAGAAGAGCGAACCGTTCTTCGTCGACTACGTACGGCAGTTCACCGACCTGCCGTTCCTCGTCACCGTCGAGGAACGCGACGGGCGCCTGGTCGCGGGAAAGAATCTGACGGCCGCAGATCTCGGCGAATCGAGTGAGAACGCCGCGTTCAAACCGGTTCTCGTCGACAGCGTCACCGACACCGTGGTCGTACCGAACGGCTCACTCGGCTTCCGTTACGGCGACGAAGGTGTCGGGAAGTGGAATCTCGATCTCGGTGACGTGGTACCGGCATTGACCGTCGCCGCCGACGGAGGCGAGACCGCCGAAATCCATCTTCCTCGTTTCGACACCCCAGACGGTCACGGCGAGAGCATGATTCGGGGAGTGCCGGTGCGCCGCATCGGAGACCGTCTGGTGTGCACTGTCTTCGACCTCATGCTCGCGCAGTACGGGGTGCGGCGCGACGGTTTGCCCGGCCTCTGGCCCACCGGCTTCGACGACGCGAGCGCGCCGTACACCCCCGCCTGGCAGGAATCGATCACGGGTGTCAGTGCGTCGCAGGTGATTCGAATTGCGCGTGAATTCGCCACCAATGCCGTCGACTCGGGTGGCCGTTCGATGATCATCATGGGTGCCGGGATCTGTCAGTGGTTCCATGGCGACGCGACGTATCGAGCTGTCCTCAGCCTGCTGATACTCACCGGATCGATGGGCCGGAACGGCGGGGGTTGGGCGCACTACGTCGGGCAGGAAAAGTGCCGCCCTGTCACCGGCTGGACAGCCGTCGCGATGGGCACCGATTGGCTCCGACCGCCTCGCCAGATGGCCGGCACCTCCTACTGGTACGTCCACACCGACCAATGGCGATACGACGGCTACCAGGCCGACGCCTTGTCCAGCCCCACCGGCCGCGGCAATTTCCGTGATCGTCACACCATGGACGTGCTGACCTCAGCCGTGTCGATGGGATGGACGCCGTTCTACCCGCAGTTCGATCGCTCCAGTCTCGATCTCGCCGACGAAGCAGACACTCACGATCGCGATGTCGTCGAACACGTCACAAGCCAATTAGCTTCGGGAGAGCTCAATTTCGCGGTCACTGATCCAGACAATCCCAAGAATTGGCCCCGGGTTCTGAGTGTGTGGCGGGCAAATCTTCTGGGTTCGTCGAGCAAAGGCAACGAGTACTTCCTTCGTCACCTCCTCGGCACGGACTCGAATCTGCAGGCGGAGCCGACACCGGAAGACCTGCGCCCGAGCGAAGTGACGTGGAGCGACGACATCCCCGAGGGCAAACTCGATCTGCTCATGTCGATCGACTTCCGGATGACGTCCACCACTTTGCTGTCGGATGTGGTTCTGCCGGCCGCGACCTGGTACGAGAAGGCCGACCTGTCGAGCACGGACATGCACCCGTTCATTCATGCTTTCACCCCCGCCATCGACCCGCCGTGGGAAACACGTTCCGATTTCGACGCTTTCGGCTCCATCGCCAAGACATTCAGTGTCCTGGCGCGCAAGCACCTCGGGAAGCGCCGAGATGTCGTGATGGGCACACTCCAACACGACACACCTGGCGCAATGGCCTATCGTGCAGGCAAAGAACACGATTGGCGCGCTCGCGGCGAGACACCTGTCCCGGGAAAGACCATGGGCCCGCTCGTAGTCGTCGAGCGAGACTACCCAGCAGTCGCCGAACAATGGGCTGCGTTGGGTCCACTCGTCGAAAAGGCCGGACTCACCACCAAGGGCGTCACGACGCATCCGACACGCGAAGTTGAAGAGTTGGCGGCCAAACACGGGGTCTTCGATTCAGGTGTTGCCGCCGGTCGACCGGCGCTCGACACTGCCGAGAAGATGGCCGAGACAATTCTGGCGCTGTCCGGCACCTCCAACGGACGATTGGCCGTCGAAGGGTTCGCCCAGCTGGAAAAGCGAACTGGTCGACCACTGACTCACCTGGCATCCGGTAGCGAGGAACGGCGAATCACGTTCGCCGACACTCAAGCTCGCCCGGTTCCGGTCATCACCAGTCCGGAATGGTCCGGTAGTGAAACCGGTGGTCGCCGATACGCACCATTCACTGTCAACATCGAAGAACTCAAACCCTTCCACACCCTGACCGGTCGAATGCATTTCTACCTCGATCACGACTGGATCGAGGAGTTGGGCGAGCAGCTACCGATCTACCGGCCACCGCTCGACATGGCAAGCCTCTTCGGCGAGCCTGCGCTCGGTGATCGGAACGGTGGAATCGGTTTGAGCGTCCGGTATCTGACCCCTCACTCGAAGTGGTCCATCCATTCCGAGTACCAGGACAACCTGTTCATGCTCTCGCTCTCGCGTGGCGGTCCGACAATGTGGATGAGCCCAGGAGACGCTGACAAGATCGCGGTGTCGGACAACGACTGGGTTGAAGCGGTCAATCGCAACGGTGTGGTCGTGTGTCGAGCGATCGTCTCGCACCGGATGCCGGACGGGGTGGTGTACGTCTATCACGCTCAGGAGCGGACCATCGACGTGCCACTTACCGAAACGACGGGAAAGCGTGGCGGAATCCACAATTCGCTGACCAGACTGTTGATCAAACCTTCCCACCTCGCCGGCGGTTACGCACAGACGTCGTTTGCTTTCAACTACCTCGGTCCGACCGGAAATCAACGTGACGAAGTGACGGTCGTACGACGTCGCTCGCAGGAGGTGACGTACTGATGCGAGTCATGGCGCAGCTGGCGATGGTGATGAATCTGGACAAGTGCATCGGCTGTCACACCTGTTCGGTGACGTGTAAACAGGCGTGGACCAACCGATCCGGCACAGAGTACGTGTGGTTCAACAACGTGGAAACGCGACCAGGGCAGGGTTATCCGCGAACCTACGAGGATCAGGAGAAATGGAACGGCGGTTGGGTCCGCGACAAGAACGGCCGACTCCGCCTGCGTGACGGTGGCCGACTGAAGAAGCTCTCACGCATCTTTGCGAATCCGAAAATGCCGTCCATCGAAGACTATTACGAACCCTGGACGTACGACTACGAAAATCTCACGCAGGCGCCCTTGGGCGAGCACATGCCGGTGGCAGCACCACGAAGCCTGATCAGCGGCAAACCGATGAAGGTGGAGTGGTCGGCGAACTGGGACGACGATCTGGCCGGTTCGCCTGAGATCGTGCCGAACGACCCCGTGCTGAAGAAGATCAACGAGGAGGTCAAACTCCAACTCGAAGACACCTTCATGTTCTATCTACCGCGGATCTGTGAGCATTGCCTGAATCCGTCGTGTGTCGCATCCTGCCCGTCAGGGGCGATGTACAAGCGAACCGAAGACGGGATCGTTCTCGTCGACCAGGACAAGTGCCGCGGCTGGCGGATGTGTGTCTCCGGATGTCCTTACAAGAAGGTGTATTTCAACCACAAGACGGGCAAGGCCGAGAAATGCACGTTCTGCTACCCGCGCGTCGAAGTGGGGCTGCCGACCGTGTGTGCGGAGACCTGCGTCGGCCGCTTGCGATACATCGGCCTCATCTTCTACGACGTCGACAAGGTACTCGAGGCGGCGACCGTACCCGACGAGAAGGATCTGTACGAGGCTCAACTCGATGTCCTGCTGGATCCGAATGATCCCGAGGTCGTCGAAGGTGCTCGTGCAGAGGGTATCTCGGACGAGTGGATCGAGGCGGCACAGAGGTCACCCATCCACGCTTTGATCAAGGACTATCGCGTCGCACTGCCCCTTCATCCGGAGTTTCGCACCATGCCGATGGTCTGGTACGTCCCGCCCCTGTCTCCCGTGGTCGATGCCGTGAGCCGCGACGGCCACGACGGGGAGGACGTCGGCAATCTTTTCGGTGCTCTCGACTCGTTGCGGATTCCGATCGAATATCTGGCCGGACTGTTCACGGCCGGCGATACCGACATCGTCGACGGAGTTCTGCGACGACTGGCCGCGATGCGTTCGTACATGCGCGACATCAACCTCGGACGTGAACCTCAGCCCCATATCCCCGAGGCAGTAGGAATGACGGAGGAAGACATCTACGAGATGTACCGCCTTCTGGCTTTGGCCAAGTACGAGGAGCGCTACATCATTCCCACTGCCTACGCGGTCGACGGGCACAGACTCGAGGAGACGGCAACCGAGTGCGCTCTGGATTTCGACGGCGGCCCCGGTATGCACGAGTCCGGACCGTTCGGCGAGGCCAGCGGTGGCCCGGTCCCGGTGGCAGTCGAGACCTTTCACGCCTTGCGTGAGCGTCAGACGACGGAGGAATTGTCCGCCAACTCCGCTGACCCGTCCCGGGTCAATCTCCTGAACTGGGACGGCAAGGGCAAACCCACTGGGCTCTTTCCCGATCGAGGTGCGCGTCGATGATCGGGTTCGGCCGAGGCAATCGCAGAAGCGGTCGCCGCAGCGCGGTCGCGCAACACCGACTGGTGTGGCATGCCGCCGGATTGCTGTTGGCCTATCCCGACGCGGGGCAAGGCGAGCGACTCGGCGTCGTCGAGGACATCCTCGGCCATCTGCCGCCGAATTCGCGAGATCAGCTCGCCGAGACCTGTCGCTTTCTGCGCGGCTGCGACGAATACGTCGCGGCCACACAGTACGTCGAGACATTCGACCTCCGGCGGCGCAGCACCCTCTACCTGACGTACTGGACTGCGGGCGATACACGCAATCGAGGGCGCGAGATATTGTCGTTCGCCGACGCGTACCGCGGGGCCGGAGTCGAGCCTCCGAAGAGCGAATCGGCAGACCACCTGACCGTCGTACTCGAGTTCGCCGCATGCGTCGATCCCGAAGCCGGATCGAAACTGCTCTCAGCGCATCGTGTTCCGCTGGAGACCATCTGGTCTGCACTGACCGACTCGAGCTCACCGTACGCGCCGGTTCTCGCGGCGGTGTGCGGAACACTGCCGTCCGTGTCGAATCAGGACGTGCTTCGAGCCCAGCATCTAGCGGCGTCGGGTCCGCCGGCCGAAGCAGTCGGACTCGAACTCTTCACCTTGACCGTCCCACCCCGCCGTGAAGGAGTGACGTGAGATGTCTGCCGGTGAAATCTATTGGGATGTAGTTCCGTACGTGGTCTTGGCGATCTTCGTGATCGGTACGTGGTGGCGCTATCGCTACGACAAGTTCGGTTGGACGACACGATCATCCCAATTGTACGAACACCGATTGCTCCGCATCGGCAGCCCACTGTTCCATTTCGGGATCCTGGTCGTGATCGTCGGGCACTTCATCGGGTTGGTGATACCGCAGTCGTGGACCGACGCGATCGGGATGAGCGAGCACGTTTATCACGTGCAAGCCCTTGTACTGGGCTCGATTGCGGGTGTTTCCACATTGGTCGGAGCCGGGATTCTCGTGTACCGCAGGCGCACCCGCGGACCCGTCTTCATGGCAACGACGTGGAACGACAAATTGATGTACGTGGTGCTGATCGCCGCAATCGTCGCCGGTCTGGCAACAACAGTGCTCGGCTCCGGTGCGTTCGGTGAGGAAACCAACTACCGCACAACCGTTTCCCCATGGTTTCGTTCGATCTGGATCCTGCAGCCCCGAGGTGACCTGATGGCTCAGGCCTCGCTCGATTTCCACATCCACGTCTCGATTGCCATGGTGCTGTTCGCATTGTGGCCGTTCACGCGCCTCGTGCATGTCTTCAGTGCACCGGTCGCGTACCTGTTTCGGCCGTACATCGTCTACCGCAGCCGCGACGACGCTCGTAAGAACGAGCTGGTCGGCTCACGTCCCCACCGTCGGGGTTGGTGAACTCACCGCCCGCAATCGTCGCAGCGAAGCGATCAGCAGGACTGTGCACAGCGCTACCGCCGGCCACACCAACACTTCACCTACCGGCTTCAACCAGGTAGCTGACGCCGTCGCTGCAACGGTCAGTGACGCGGCCGAGGTCATGCCCATCGGGAACGCGGTCGACCAGCGTCTGACGTCGTAGTCGAGTCGCGGCCAGACCAATTCGCAGACAAGCAACACCGCATAACATCCGAGCACGATGACCATGAGCCCCACGCTCAACCATTGGCAGAAATGATGCAGTCCTTGCGGCCAACCGACAGCCTGCGCTGCTGCGGACAGTTTTCCGGCCGCAAGCGTCGAAATCGCCAGCGCCCCACCGAAGACCCAATGATCTCCGGCACCGACGCGGAGCTGGTTGAACGAGAACCTGACGAGCACCAGGACATAGAACGCCAGGCCGAGGACGAAAGCAACGGCCGACGGAATCGCGATCCAATGCGCCGTGGTTGTGGCCGCCAGCGTTGCTCCCAACACAGCCAGGCCCTGGGTGGCCACACACAACAGAAAATGCACGCCGACGGTCGGCGAAGTCCAGTGTCGAATCACCGCCGGTATGAGCACGATCCACGCGAGCACTGCGATCGCGAGCGCAGTGAATCCGACAAGACTCCAATCGAACAGGGCGAATCGCGTGCCCAGGACTGTCGTCGCCGCTACGCCCGTGAGTGCCGGAGGGGTATCCGCCTCGTCGATCCACCGTGCTCGATCATCGACCAACCTCGATGCGAACACCACAGTGAGAACGAGCCAGATTGCCGTCCCGATCACCAGCCATACCAGCGAAAACGCCTCGAGCCCGATCAGATGCAACGCTACGGACACGATTCCAGAGGACATCGCGGCCGCTCCCGCGCCCGGAGGGATGACCTCGAGCGTGCGGCCTGCTGTCGATCTAGCGCGGTGATCGCCGGACACACATCCATGATGCGTGACGGTGCAGCCGGGTGCGGTGATTTCGACCCGGCAATTCGAATTGGTCCGCCCCGAATCGTTCACCGCCGCTGACATTGTCCGCCCAGTATCCTTCGATCGACGAGACGACACCCGGTGCCGACGAGATCAACCGTTGACGGAAGGACGGATTCATGAGTAACAACCTGACGGCCATCGACATTCTCCTCGAACCCGATGGAGCGATGCTCGCACGGGCAAAGTCGATCAATGACTTCATGCTCACAAGCATCCCGTCACCCCCAGGATTCGCTCTCGACGAGAATCACCGTCCCCACATCACGGTGCTTCAGCGATACGTGCGCACCGGCGACCTCGGCCGCGTCTTCGAAGAGGTACAGCTGCTGCTGGAGAAGGTGGATCTGAGCGCGCTCAGGTTGACCGCCGTGAGCCTGGCACACATGGACGTCAACGATTCTCCCGACGCCGGGCTTGCAGCGATCATCGCGACACCCGGACCGGAGATCCTCGACTTCCAAGCGAATCTCATCGAAACGATCCGCCCCTTCACCGAAAACGGCGGCACCGCCCAAGCATATGTGCGCACGGAAACCGAACCCGACATCAACGAGCAAACGGTCGATTACATCGACCGTTACGTTCCCGAACACAGCGGAGCAAACTTCCTCGCCCACATCACCGTCGGAATGGCCAGGCTGAGCGATCTGACGACTATCGAGGCCGAACCCTTCGACCCGCTTTCCTTCTCACCTTCCGCAATCAGCATCTACCAGCTCGGCAACAACGGCACCGCCGCCAAGCACCTCAAAACCTGGACCGCATGATTCCCCAAGCCGACAACCTCGAAACTGCCGGCAATAACGCCTGGATGTCAGGATTCCGGCTCGCGATCACCGTACGATTTCATCCCCGCGACACTGAATCTCCATGCCCACAACTCTGAATCGCGTTGCCGAGACAGTGGAAACGAGCGTGCGACGCTACAACGAGGCGCGCACGTGCAGCGCTGCGAAGGACTGAGTCACGCACGAGCGGCCTTGACCTCGTCGAAGAACGCGATGACGGCGGCTTCATTCTCCGGCGGGACCGTCATTGACGCCCGTGGACCCGCTACCGCGATGGAGTCGTCGGCGAGCCGGTTTCCAATGGTGAGCTTCAGTCCCGACTTCGACGGTTTCGCCTTCACCGCAATGTGTTCGACATGCCAGCGAGCCACTTCGCTCGTGCTCGCAGCGGTGCGGTCGAAGACCTCCACCGTGCGGTGGTCGAGGACCATGACGATGTTGGTCCCGACGGTAACTTCCAGATAGCGTCGTTCCGCCACGGTGTGCGCCTTTCGGTCAGTTGAACCCGACGCTACACACCGTGGCAGATCTCAGCGTGACATAACTCCGCTATTCAAAACTTCAGCTGTTCAGAACTTCTGTTGTTCAGAACTTCTGTTGTTCAGAACTTCAGCGGGATGAACTACCCGCATCCACCGGCAGGGCGACCGACGTGATGTAGCGGGCCTCGTCGGAAGACAGGAATAGAGCAGCGTTCGCTACGTCCACCGGTTCGATCCACGGAATGGCGAGCATGTTCATCGTCATCGCGGCCGCAGCGAATTCCTCCCGCGTCGGGTTCTCGAGATCGGGGCGGAACTTGCCGCGCACCAACGGGTTCTGAATCATCGGGGTGTCGACGTTGGTGGGATGGACCGTGTTGACCCGCACGTTGTACGGCGCCAGTTCCTTTGCCAGCGAACGCATCAGACCGACTACACCGTGCTTGGCTGCGGTGTAATGCGCAACCCCGACCAGCCCCCGAAGTCCGGCGATGGAGCTCGTGAGAGTCATCGATCCCCCACCTCGCTCGATCAAGTGCGGAGCCGCGACCGTCGTGGTGTGCCACACCCCGGTCAGGTTCACGTCCAGCATGGTCTGCCACATCGTTTCCGACATGGTCAGTGCCGCGTCGGAGGACGTGATACCGGCTGTAGCGCACACGATGTCGAGTCCGCCGAGCGCTTCGACCCCCGCGTCGACCGCACTGCGTAGTGCCTCGAGATCCCGAACGTCCACTACCGCAGATTCGACCTTTCGCCCCATCGCCCGGATCTGCGCAACGGTCTCGTCGAGATCGGCCTCTGTTGCGGGCGGCGTGACTGTCGTTTCCACCGACGTGCACACGTCGACCGCGATGATGTCCGCGCCCTCTTCGGCAAAACGCACGGCCTGAGCCCGCCCGATTCCCCGAGCCGCACCCGTGATCAGCGCGATCTTGCCTTCCAATCGAGAAGTCATCAATTCACACTTTCTGGGTCAGGCCGGCGTCGACGACCAACTGACAGCCGGTCATGTAACGGGACTCCGCGGATGCGAGAAACAGGACGGCATTGCTGACATCCACCGGATCGACCCAGGGAACGGGCAACAGGTTGCGTGCGCTCAGTACTGCAGCAGCATCTGCTTCGGTGGGATTCTCGATGTCCGGGCACAGGTTCGCGAACACTCGCTCGTTGATGATCATCGGGGTACGTACCGAACCCGGATGCACGGAGTTGACGCGAACGCCCTCCGCCCCCAACTCGTTGGCCAGCGTTCTGGCCAGACCCACCACAGCGTGCTTGGCGGCGCTGTAATGACCTGCTCCGGCAATACCTTTGATTCCGGCGGTCGAGCTGACCAGAACGACGGATCCACCGTCGCCGAAGTGCGGAACACAGGCCTTGACGGTGTGCCACGCCCCGGTGAGATTGACGTCCAGCGATCGGTTCCACACTGCCGGTTCGATGGTCCACGACGGTCCGGGTGTGTCGTAGACGCCGGCGTTGGCGACCACGACGTCCAGACCCCCGAGTTCGGTAACGCACTCGGCCACTACTGCGGCCAAGCCGTCGAAGTCCCGAATGTCCGCCACACCGGTGACCGCGACACCGCCTCGATCACGCACTGCCTGAGCGGTTTCCGCCAACCCCGATTGTGCTTGTTCGACGTCCAACGCGATCACGGACGCGCCTTCTTCGGCGAGCCGCTCGCAGTGTGAACGTCCCATTCCGCCGGCAGCACCCGTTACGAGCACCCGCCTGCCCTCGAGACGACTCATGCGTGCACCGCGCTGTTCAGCTCGAAGCCTCGGTATCCCGCTGCTGCCACGTCTGCACAGATGTCGGAGTAGACACCGAAGCCTCCGATGAAGGGCATGAAGATCCTCGGCTTTCCCGGGATGTTGGCTCCCATGTACCAGGAGTTCGCGGATGGAAACAATGTTGCCGACGCCCGACGCGAGCACTCCTCGAGCCAGGTGTCCACGGCTTCGGCGCTCGGCTCGATGGTGTCGATGCCGTTGGAATCGAGATGGTCGATCGCGCCGGCGATCCAGTCGACGTGCTGCTCGGCAGCGAGGATCATGTTCGACAGCACACTCGGGCTACCGGGTCCGGTGACGATGAACAGGTTCGGGAAGCCGTGCACTCCCAATCCCAGATAGGTTCGCGGACCCGCATGCCAGTTCTCTCGCAAGGTCTCGCCGCTGCGGCCACGGATCTCGATGCGATCGAGTGCCCCGGTCATCGCATCGAAACCGGTGGCGAACACCAATGCGTCGAGTTCGTAGTGGGCGTCGGCCGTCTTGATCCCGGCCTCGTCGATTGCCTCGATCGGTGCACTCTTGAGATCGACCAGGCTCACGTTGTCGCGGTTGTAGCTCTGGTAGTAGTCGGTGTCCGTCACGATCCGCTTGGTCCCGATGGGATGATCGTTCGGGATCAGCAAGTCTGCGATGGCCTGATCTTCGACCACCGATCTGATCTTGGCCTCGGCAAACGCTGCTGCCGTTGCGTTGGCGTCGATGTTGCTGGTCTGGTCGGCGAAGGTTTTGGCGAACAGGACACCGCCGAGCTTCCACCGCTCTTCGTAGGCCGCGTTTCTCTCGGCCTCGGACACCTCGAGCGCACTGCGAGGGTCCGAGACGAACGGTGATCCACCGCCGCTGCGCTTGGACAGTGCTCGACGCTCGGCGTAGTCGGCCTTGATCTCGGCGCGCCGCTTGTCGTCGAGCGGCGTGTTTCCCGCCGGCACACTGTAATTCGCGGACCGCTGGAACACGAAGAGGTGCTCGGCTTGCTCGGCGATCAAGGGAACGGACTGGATGCCCGACGATCCGGTACCAATCACTCCCACTCGCTTGCCGGTGAAATCGACGCCCTCGTGCGGCCAGAAGCCGGTGTGGAAGACCTCACCGCCGAAAGTCTCCCGACCTGCAATGTTCGGAATGTTCGCGGTCGAGAGGCTGCCAGTGGCGCACACCACGAAGCGTGAGGTGACGTCATGACCACCGTCGGTGCGCACTCGCCACGTCGACGAAGCCTCGTCGAACTGTGCGCTCTGAACACGGGTATCGAACGTGAACCCACTGCGTAGGTCGAAACGATCGGCAACGTGATCGAGGTAGGACAGGATCTCCGGTTGCGCGGCGTACTTCTCGCTCCAGTCCCACTCCTGTTGCAGCTCTTCGGAGAACGAGTAGGAGTAGTCGAAACTCTCGACGTCGCAGCGTGCGCCCGGGTAGCGGTTGAAATACCACGTGCCGCCCACTCCGGAGCCCGCTTCGAAGCCGTGGACACGCAACCCCTGCTCGCGAAGTCGGTGCATGGCGTACATGCCGGCGACGCCGGCGCCGATGACTACGACGTCGAGTGGTGCGGTGGAGAAGTCAGGATCGGTCATGGTGGTCACGCTACGAGTGGGTTGGTTGGTAGAGGAACGGGTTCTCCCGCTGGGTGGGCGGAGCCTCCACCCCATGACACTGGGTGGGCGGAGCCTCCACCCCATGACACTGGGTGGGCGGAGCCTCCACCCCATGACACTGGGTGGGCGGGCGGTCGGGCGAGGCGGGTTTGTCCACCGATCGGAGGACACCGATGTCGTCCGGCACTGGGACCGGTAGGCGGACAGACCTGAAGGGAATTGGGGGCCATAGTTGTCTCATCACCGAAACACACGGTCACCGAGACCGACAAATCGAGGAGAACATGATGAGCACCAACACAATTCGACCCGAAGCAATTTCCTTCTCCGGCCTCAGCATGGCAGCTCTGGTTGCCCGCGCCGCCGGTGCGAACACGGTGAAGTCGATAACCGACACATCTGTCACGACGGCGATGATCAGCAATTCGGGTCGCGGGGCCCTGTATCTGGTCGACGCGTCCAATCCGAACGGCGACTGGGTCGTCCCGCCGGCGGATTACATCCTCCCCAACACGAACGTCAACGTAGTCGCTACCAGTAAGAACCAGAACGACTTCCCCATCGTGCTCACGTACCGCTCCGACGACGGTGGAGTGTTCGTCTTCAGTGCCACCAATTCGAAGACCAGGGCAGATGTCGGCGGTACGTACGCCACCGACGGCCACGACGTCACGGTGACGATGACCTCGGGTTACCCGGCCATGAATGTCACCTACGTGATCCGGTGACGCTTGCTCACTCCAACAGACCCTGTCGCATCGCAGCGGCGACGGCGGCGCCTCGATCGTTGACTCCGAGTTTCTCGTAGAGGCGCTGTACGTGGGTCTTGACAGTGGAGGGCGCGAGAAAGAGCTGTGCGGCGATGGCCGGGATGCTTGCGCCCTGCGCGATCAATCCGAGAACCTCACGTTCGCGGGCACTGAGCGTCGGACCGGAAGGTTCACTGCGACGCCGGACCTCCCCCACCAATCCGGCGGCGATGCTGGGCGGCAACACGTCTCGGCCCGCGGCACAGTCGAGTACGGCGCTCACGATCTCGGCGCGAGTGGATTCCTTCGGCAGGAACCCGGCAGCGCCGGCTTGCAGAGCCTGATAGACGACGGACGACTCGTCGTGAGCGCTGAGCAGTAGCACCCTGGTCGGAAGCTCGTCTCTGGCCACTGCGGCGGCGACCTGAGTTCCGTCCAGGTGCGGCATCCGGAAATCGAGCAGCGCCACCTTCGGGCGTAGTTCGCGGATCATTGCGAGCGCTGCTGCGCCGTCGTCGGCCTCGCCCAGGACGTCGATGCTGTCACTGCCGGTCAGAGCCCGAACCACGCCCTCACGGAACAGCGGGTGATCGTCGCCGACCACCACGGAAACCTTGCCGACCACCGGCTTCGTGCCTTCTCGCATTGCTCACTTTCTCACGCCCGTATCAGCAATGCGAGCACTTGCGCCTCCCCCGATCGGGGGACAGACGATTCAACCCCGCCGCGGCCCCGTCGGCGGACATACAGCAGCACTCATTCGCGACAAGATTGATTCATCGCCGAGAACGGCAACCACACACCATCCCAGGAGCAGACATCATGCGTACCAACACCACTCGCTTCGTAGCAGTCACCGCAATTGCCCTCGCTCTCGGCGGAACCGCTCTGGGAACCGCAGCGATCGCCAACGCCGGCACCATGCCGACCGACGGCCCGACGGTTGCCATGACCATCACCAACAACACCGACAACCCGATGCTGCTGGACAGCGCGTCCAACCCCTACGGACAGTGGATCAACGGCCCCCGCTCCTACCTCGCCCCGCACACCACCGAGATCGTCACCGCGTACAGCAGCGATCCCCGAGGCATCGGTGTCGACGTCACCTACAACGTGGCCGACGGCGTCCAGACCGTGATGGCGGCCAACAACTACGCCGGCAACCCCACCCTCGACGGCACCCGCATCATCGGCGACCCGACGCACGTCATCCTCACCGACTACATGGCCACCGGCTACCCCACGATGAATGCCTCCTACGACGTCTTCACGCAGAACTGAACCAAGCGTCGAAGCACCCACGAACTTGATCCGCTACGGCCCACGACCCGGTATCCGCATGGATGTCGGGACGTGGTGTGCGCTGACCAGCTCAGACGCGTTCGACCAACACGCAGCGGGCACCACTGAAGATAGTGGGCATGCACTTGTTGCAGTGGATGCACAGTGAATGGGTATCGGATTCGGCTGCGATCCGATTGATCAGATCCGGTTCTCTGAGCAGCGCCCGTGCCATGGCGACGAACTCGAATCCCTCCGCCATTGCCGTATCCATTCCAGCCTTGTCCGTGACACCGCCGAGCAGCACGAGCGGCAGCTTCACCGCAGCACGGATCTGCCGAGCCTCTTCCAACATGAACAGCGGCTTGTACGGATAGGTATGCAACATGCTCTTACCCACCAACTGCACACCGAGTCGAACAGGTTGCGGCATCGCGGCGGCAAACTCGCGGATCGGCGCATCGCCCTTGAACAGGTACATCGGGTTGAGCAGTGAGCTACCCATCGTCAACTCGAGCGCATCGACGCTTCCGGATGCTTCGAGCCACTGCGCCACCTGGATTGCTTCGTCGACCCAGAATCCTCCTGGCACACCGTCGTCCATGTTCAGCTTGGCCAGGATGGCGATCTTGTCGCCGACTGCATCGCGCACACTGCGCGCGGTGTCGAGTACGACGCGAGCCCGGTTCTCCAGCGATCCGCCGTAGGAGTCCTTACGACGGTTGAGTTTCGGGCTCAGGAACGAGCTCGCGAAATAGTTGTGACCGAAGTGGATCTCGACGGCGTCGAATCCTGCCTCGACGGCAAGTCGCGCAGCGCTCCCGTGCGCCGCCGCAATTCTGGTGATGTCCGCTGTGGTGGCGCTGCGAATCATCCTCATGCTCAACGGATTGAACGAACTCGACGGTGCCAGCGCGGGCAGTCCGGTCGACTTCTGGTTCGCCACGGGACCGGCATGCCCGAGCTGCGCCGACGCAGCAGCACCTTCGGCGTGAATGGCATCGGTGAGCCGCCGTAGCCCGGGGAGGGCATCGGGCCGCATCCACAGCTGACCGTATTCGGTGCGTCCCTCCGGTGCGACGGCGCAGTACGCGACGGTGGACATCCCGACCCCACCGGCTGCCGGGCGTCGATGGAATTCGATCAGCTCATCCGTGACCAGGGCGTCGGGAGTTTTGCCTTCGAATGTCGCGGACTTGATGATTCGATTTCGAAGGGTCACCGGGCCGAGCTTTGCCGGGGCGAGTACGTCGGGAGCAGCGGTCATCAAGTTTGCCTCTCGCGGGAGTTGTGTCCAGGACGGTAAATCCACGGCCGAGAGATGGCCAGCGCCCGTGCCACGGAGCGGGAAACGACTTCAGCCCGGCCGAGGTGGCCGGGCTGAAGTCGTCAGTGCCGTTCAGACTCGTCCGAAGTACGCATCCTTGAGCACTGCCAGGTCGTCGATGTCCTTGGCGTCGGCGTCGAGAACCACCTTGCCGATGTCGAGGACCGTCACGTGATCGGCGACGCTCATCGCGGCCTCGACTGCCTGCTCGACCAGCAGAACAGCCAGGCCGGTTTCCTTGAGTTGTTGGACGCGGTCCATCACCTCACCGACGATCACGGGAGCGAGACCGCCCGAAGGTTCGTCGAGAAGGAGTAACCTCGGCTGCGCCATCAGCGCTGCGCCGATCGCGAGCATCTGCTGCTGACCGCCCGACATGGAACCGGCGGGAAGCGAACGCTTCTCCCCCAGGATCGGGAACATCTCGTACATGGACTCGACGGACTCCATGAGTTCGCTGCGCTTCACCTTGCGGGTATAGCCACCGAGCAGGAGGTTTTGTTCGACGGTCTGCTTGTGAAAGACCCGCTTGCCCTCCTGCACGTATGCCATTCCCTGCCGCACCCGCTTGTGCGCGGGAACTCCGGTGATGTCGGCGCCGTCCATTTCGACGGTTCCAGAAGCCACCTTGTTGAGGCCGGACAGGGCACGCAGCGTGCTCGTCTTGCCGGCTCCGTTGCGTCCGAGGAGGGCTGTCACCTGACCGGGATAGACGTCGAACGAGACGTCCCAGACGACGCGCAGATCGCCGTACCCGGTCTGCAGGTTGCGGACCTTCAGAATCGGTTCCATCACTTCACCTCACTGGTCTGATGGTCCACCGCGCCGATTTCTTCGAGAAGCGCTTCCTCATCGCCGGACTTCACTCCGAGATACTCGCTCAACACGCGTGGGTGATGTTCGATCGTCGCGGCGTCACCGGTAGCGATCACCTGTCCCTGAGCCAGTACCACGATCTCGTCGGCCAACGAGAGGACGAGGCGGAAGTTGTGCTCCACCAACACCACTGTGGCCCCGGCATCACGCAGCACCCGGATCAGGTCTGCCAGGCGTTCGAGTTCGTCCTCGTCGAGTCCGGATGCCACCTCGTCGAAGAGGACGACCCTCGGCTCGGCGATGACGGCGCGAGCAACCTCGAGCATGCGTCGCATCCCCAGGGGCAGCGACGTCGCGATCTCGTTGCGTAGGTGCGACATCCCCACGAGTTCGAGGACACGCTCGGCCTCGACGATGTCGGCCTTTGCGATCCTGCGGAAGCTGGGCAGACGAAGCACGGCCGACGCCATCGACGCGCGGTGCACCGAATAGCGTCCGGATGCAACAGCTTCCAGAACCGTGATGTTCTCCGGAATCGTCGGAGTCTGGAATGTCCGCGCCACACCCACACGGGCCACCTTGTGCGGCGACGACTGCGAGACCACCGTGTCACCGATCGTGATCACACCCGCATCGGCGGTGTAGAACCCGCAGATCATGTTGAGCATGGTCGTCTTGCCTGA
Source organism: Rhodococcus sp. IC4_135 (assembly GCF_011602025.1). NCBI lineage: Bacteria > Bacillati > Actinomycetota > Actinomycetes > Mycobacteriales > Nocardiaceae > Rhodococcus > Rhodococcus sp. IC4_135. The sequence continues at coordinate 19,405 of NZ_JAAOLG010000007.1, read as the reverse complement.
ACCGTTGGGTCCGATCAACGCGGTGACCTTACCGGCCTCGGCCGTCAACGTTGCCGCATTGAGTGCCTGGTTACCACCGAATGCCTTGGACACTCCGTCGACCACCAACCGAGCACCGTTGATCGCCGCAAGTTCCGGTGTCCCACCGCCGTTTTCCTTTGCAGTGACTACGCCCATGCCGGCCTTGCGATCGAGTCTCGAGACGATCGCTCGTCCGACCTTGGTCAAACCACCGGAGAGCAGCACGCCGCCGATGATCAGGAAGCCGCCGTAGAAGATCAGCGAGTACTCCTGGAACGCCGTCGACTGGTTGGGGCCGAGCTGCATGATCGCGGCACCGACAACGGCGCCGTACACACTTGCCGCCCCGCCCAGGATCGACGCCGCCAGAACTGCTGTGGCAAAGGTGAACCCGAAGGCCTCCGGCGAGATGAACAGGTCGGTGTTGGCGAACAGCGCACCCGCCAGACCCGCCGGGAACGCACCGATCGCATAGCCGAGCAGCTTCATCCGGAACACCGACACACCCTGCGACGACGCCAGAACCGGCGACTGCTTGAGCGTGCGGAACGCGATGCCGTGGCGTGAGACCACGAGGTTGCGCATCACCGCGAACCAGAGGACGGTCACGACGACGACCACCATGTAGTACTGCTGAGTATCGAGTTCGGAACCGAAGAGCGTCGGCGGTTCCATACCGGTGAGGCCGTTTCGGCCGCCGGTCTTACCGCCGAAGATCGCCAGTACGTCCGGTACCAGCAGGACCAGGAAGAACGACGTCATCGCCAGGGACCAGTTGCCCAGGCGCAGACCGGGAACACCGGTCAAGATACCGACCGCCAGCGCCACAGCTCCGGAGGCAGCGAGCTGGAGCAGAATGTCGGTGTGACCGGCCTGGGACATCAGACCCGCGGTGTAAGCACCGGCCGCGTACATCGCGGCCTGGCCGAGCGCCAGTTCACCGGCGAAGCCGAGGCTCAGGTTCAGGCCACTGACCACCAGTGCCAGGATGCAGGCCAATTGAATCTGCCGTGATGTCGACAGATCCAGCCCGAGGACCGGGAGCAGCAAGATCACTACCGCCAGGACCAGCGGGATGATCCAGCTCGGAAGGGAACGGAAAGTCCGCCACGCGCTTACCATCTCACACCACCCGTTCTCGGACGTTGCCGAACAAGCCGGCAGGTTTGACCATCAAGATGACGATCAGCACCGTGAAGACGGCGATATTGCTGTACTGACTTCCCGCCCACAGAGCGGTGAACGATTCCACCAGGCCGACGGTCAGTCCGCCGATCAAAGCGCCTGGCAGAGAGCCGAACCCGCCGATCGCCAACGCCACGAATCCCTTGAGGGCGAGCGCGGCCCCCAATGTCGCAACTGCAAACGTCTTGGGGCCGACCAGCAGTCCGAGGACACCGGCAAATGCACCCGAGAAGGCAAACGCACCCAGCGCCAAACGTCGGACGTTGACTCCGCGCAGCATCGCCGCTTCACGATCCTCGGAGATACCGATCAGAGCCAGACCCGTCATGGTTTTCTTGGAGACGTAACTCAACCCGATGACCAGTGCGATCGCCGCAACAAGCAGAGCGATCTCGACCGGGTAGGTGCGGCCGCCGAGTAGGGTGATCGGTTCGTTCGATCCGAAGAACGGAACCGTGAGAGGTTCACTACCCCAAATCAATTGAGTTGCACCATTGAGCAGAGTGGCAACACCAAGCGTGGTAACCAACTGGTTCTGGTGATCGGCCACCGGTCTGATCGCGACGATCTCCTCGACCGAGGCGAGGAGCATCACGGTCACGGTTGCCATGACGGCCACCACGAGAACGGGGAGTTTCAGGGTTACCAGACCCGTGTAGGCGACGAAGGTGCCCACCATCATCAGCTGAGCTTGAGCGAAGTTGAAAGTGTTGGACGAAACGAAAACGATGTTGTACCCGATGGCAACCAGCACGTAGACCGCGCCGAGCGCCAATCCGGACCACAGAATGGTCATGACGCAGCCGGGTTTCCGAACTGACCGTTGAGGATCTTCGTCGGGCTGATGAACTTCAGCTCACTGGTATCCGGGTTCGGGCCGTGGTTGTCGGAGCTGAAGTTGTAGCGCGAGAGGAATGCGGTCTTGGCATTCTCCTGGACCTCTGCGGTTTCCAGTGCTTCGGCGAGCTTCTTCGGATCGGTCGAACTGCCGACCTTCTCCGCTGCCGCCGCGACGAGGGGGAATGCGTCGTAGTTGTCCGCGAGGATCAGCGTCGACGGGATCGAGCCCAGCGACGCCATCGTGTCCACCATCGTGGTGACGAGCGCGTTGTTCGGATCGAACACCGTGCTGGTGAACACCTGCGTCACGAGGTTCTTCACCTGTGGGGTGCCGAGCACACCGGCGGGCGGATCGTTGGCGATCAGGTTGGTAGCCGAGACCGACGTGTTGCCGATCAACGGCACGTCCCAGCCGAGTCGCTCCAGGCTCTGCAACACGTATCCGAGCGGGGCGCCGTACGCGTCCAACGCGATTGCCGTTGCACCGGCATTCTTCAGCGACTGCAACTGAGCCGTCATGTCCAGCGCGGCGGCGTCGTACTCCTCGTTGCCCGCAGCCTTCAAGCCGACCTTCTCGAGCGCACTGGTCATCTCCTCGCCGAAGAGTTCACCGTAGGCGGTACTGCCGTGCAGGACTCCGACGCTGCTGTAGCCCTTGGTCTTTGCATACTCGGAGATGCCGCGAGCGGTGTCGGTCGCACCCGGAGCCAGGTCGAAGTTCAGCGGGAACTTCGAGGGGTCCGTCGAATCGGGAGAAGGCGCCATGCTCAGCGAGAGGATGTTGTTCTGCTTGAGGATCGGGAGAACCGCAGCCGCAATCGACGAAGGACCCGAGTTGAGATAGAGGTCAGGCTTGTTCCCCGAGTTGATGGCTTCGCGCAGCTTGGTGACGGCGATGGTTGCATCACCCGCGTCGTCGACAGTGGTGAGCTCGATCTGACGGCCACCGATTCCCCCGGCCTCGTTCTGGACCTGAACGCCGGCCTTGGTGGCCAGCAGCGAGGTCTGCGAGTTCGCCGCGAGAACGCCCTGTGCACTGATCCCGCCGGTCAACAGCACTCGGTACGGCGAATCCGCGCCACCTTCGGACTCCGAAGAACCACTACACCCCGCGAGAGCCAGAGCCGTCACGGCTACTGCCGCAACAAGAATGGGCCGACGATTCATGTCTGCACTCCTAGAACACATGTATGCACCGAACGTCAGGCGAATACCTGACGAAAGAAGGGTCGACCGGTGGACGCGCCTGATTTGGAGCACCAGCCGACCAAGCACCCGCTTGATGATCTAGCAAGCAGTTGCTTGGGTTGGAGCATAGAATGTGATCTGGATAACGTCAAACGCGTAAAAGAGGATTCATGGAAGCGGACGCTATGCACATTCAGGTCGCCTCGACAGACCGATTCCCGCTGGGTGGAAACGCCAAAACGGCCCCACGCCCTGCGGGATTCGATGAAATGAATCCGACAGGGCGTGGAGCCGTTTGTGACTAGGTCCGACTACCGCTGGTTGCGGGGTTTCCAGACCACCAACGCGTTGTTGCGCGGAATCGGAACGAGGTCCCGGCGGTAGCCCGCATGGACTTTCGCGATTTCCTCGGCCAATTCGCGGACGCGATGCTGCAAAGCCTCGACCTGGTTGGTCAGTTCGATGATCCGTTTGATTCCGGCAAGGTTGACGCCCTCGTCCTGCGAAAGCCGTTGCACCTCACGAAGAAGCGCAACATCACGCGGGGAGTAGCGTCGTCCTCCACCAGTGGTTCGGTGAGGGGTGACCAAACCGAGTCGATCGTAGTTGCGCAAGGTCTGCGCATGCATTCCGGCCAACTCGGCTGCCACCGAGATCACGAAGATCTGGGCATCAGGATCGACCGTCGCATCCCATTGATTCTGCGGTCGTTCGGTCATCATGCACCGGCCCACCCGGCCCGTGGATCGAACCCGCTCGCCTTCTCGGCTTCGAGATAGGTCTTCAGCGCTTCGATCGCCGGGTCGTCCAACTTCTGCGGGACGGATACCTTGACGGTGACCAGGAGATCACCGGCACCATCGGGACGCTTGGGGATACCGCGTCCGCGAACTCGCAGAATGCGTCCGTCCACCGTCCCGGCCGGAACCTTCACTCCGACACGGCCCTCCAGGGTCGGCACGGACAGTGTCGTGCCGAGCACCAGTTCGCCGTAGCTCACCGGAACCGTCAGAGTCAGGTCGTCACCGTTGCGGCCGAAGACGCTGTCGGGCTTGACGCGGATGTTGACGAACAGGTCACCGGCCGGTGCTCCGCGGAGGCCCGCTTCGCCCTTGCCCTTGAGCCTGATCTTCTGACCGTCACTCACGCCGGCGGGCACGCGAACCGTGATGGTCCGTGTCCGGTTGGTGACGCCGCTACCGTGGCAGTCCTCGCACGGCGAGTCGATGATCGAGCCGGTTCCCCGGCAATCGTCGCACGGCTCACTGAATCCGAAGGCGCCCTGGTTCCGGCTGACAACGCCGGTTCCGTTGCAATGCGGGCACACTCGCGGGCTGGTGCCTGGCTTCGCGCCGCTGCCGTGGCACGTGGTGCACGACGTCGGACTTGTCAGACGAAGTGGGACGGTGACACCGAGCGCTGCTTCACGGAAGGCGAGCGTCGTCTCGGTCTCGAGATCCTTGCCTCGACGCGGGCGGTTGGGTGCGGCTGTGCGCTGGCCCGCTCCCCCGCGGTTGAACAATCCGCCGAAGATGTCGCCGAGACCCGAGTCCTGCGCGCCGGCACCGCCGCCGAACAGATCGTTGATGTCGAAACCGCCGGCGCCGGGGTTGAATCCGCCGCCGCCTTGGGCGCGGGGGCCGAAGCCTCCGCTGGCAAAGAGGCGCCTGGCCTCGTCGTACTCCTTGCGCTTGTCCGGATCGGACAGAACGGCATGAGCTTCACTGACGGACTTGAAACGCTCTTCGGCCTTCGCATCGTCAGGGTTGGCGTCGGGATGAAGATCCCGAGCCAGCTTGCGATACGCCTTCTTGATTTCGTCGGCCGTCGCGGTGGACGAGACGCCCAGCTCCTTGTAGAAGTCCTTCTCGATCCACTCCCGTTGACTCACTGGGCGTCTCCTCCTCTCACTCTTACTTCGCTTCTTGTTCTGAACCGTCTGCAGGCTTGTCGCCTACCCGGTCCGTCACGGCCACCATCGCGGTCCGAAGGACCCGGTCGCCGAGCTTGTAACCCTTGCGCATGACCGTCCCGAGTACGGGGTCGTGGCCTTCGCCTTCATGCTGCACCGCTTCGTGGAGTGCGGGATCGAAATCGTCACCCTCGTTACCGAAGTCGGTCAAACCCAGACCCGTCAGGGTCGTGTTGAGCTTGTCCGCGAGTGCACGCAGTGGACCCGATTCGAGGTCACCGTGTGCCCGAGCGCGATCCAGGTCGTCGAGGATTCCGATGAGCTCGGTGATGACCGAAGCCCGCGCGGTTTCCTTGATGACCTGCTTGTCACGCTCGACGCGACGACGGTAGTTGGTGAACTCCGCCTGAAGTCGCTGCAGATCCGCAGTTCGTTCGGCGAGCTGATCGGTGGCGGATGCTTCCTCCACGATCGACTCTGCTTCCTGAACTACCCCTGTGTCTTCCGAGTCGAGCGGCGGCAGGGATTCCCCCGCCGCCTCTCCCTGTGCACCGGTCTCGGGGTCGACCGGGTTGTTCTCGGGGTTGTCCGAGGTCACTTCTTGTCCGAGTCGGTGGGCTCGTCGACAACCTCGGCGTCGACGACGTCGTCGTCATTGCCTGCGCCGTCGGTGTTTCCGGCCTCGTTTGCAGCGGAAGCCTCGTAGATGGCCTGGCCCAGAGCCTGCGACTCGGTGCCCAGCTTCTCCACTGCGGTCTTCACTGCAGCGATGTCGGTGCCTGCCAGGGCGTCGTTGACGTCCTTGACCGCTGCCTCGACCTTGGTCAGGATCTCCTCGGAGACCTTGCCCGCGTTCTCACCTTCACGCTGCTCCTTGACGAACTTCTCCGTCTGGTGGACCAGCGACTCGGCCTGGTTGCGAACCTCTGCCTCTTCGCGACGGGCCTTGTCTTCCTCGGCGTGAGCCTCGGCGTCCTTGACCATGCGCTCGATCTCTTCCTTGGACAGACCGGAGCCGTCCTGGATCTTGATCGTGTTTTCCTTGCCGGTGCCCTTGTCCTTCGCCGTCACGTGCACGATGCCGTTGGCGTCGATGTCGAAGGTGACCTCGATCTGCGGAACGCCACGCGGGGCGGGCGGCAGATCGGTGAGCTCGAAGGAACCGAGCAGCTTGTTGTGCGAAGCGATTTCGCGCTCACCCTGGAAGACCTGGATCTGCACCGAAGGCTGATTGTCGTCAGCGGTGGTGAAGGTTTCGGAACGCTTCGTGGGGATCGTGGTGTTGCGCTCGATGAGCTTGGTCATCACGCCACCCTTGGTTTCGATACCGAGGGAAAGCGGCGTGACGTCGAGGAGCAGAACGTCCTTGACCTCACCCTTGAGCACGCCGGCCTGGAGTGCGGCGCCGACTGCGACGACCTCGTCCGGGTTGACGCCCTTGTTGGGCTCACGGCCACCGGTCAGTTCACGAACCAGATCGGAGACGGCCGGCATACGGGTGGAGCCACCGACGAGCACGACATGGTCGATGTCCTTGACGGCGATTCCGCTGTCCTTGATCACTGCCTGGAACGGCGCACGAGTGCGATCGAGCAGGTCCGAGGTGATCTTCTGGAACTCGCTGCGGGTGAGCTGCTCGTCCAGGAAGAGCGGGTTCTTGTCCGCGTCGACCGTGATGTACGGGAGGTTGATGGAGGTGCTCTGCGAGCTGGAGAGCTCGATCTTCGCCTTCTCCGCAGCCTCACGCAGACGCTGCAGCGCCATCTTGTCCTTGGTCAGATCGATGCCGTTCTGAGCCTTGAACTTGTCGACCAGCCAAGCGACGACGCGCTCGTCCCAGTCGTCGCCACCGAGGTGGTTGTCACCGGAGGTTGCGCGAACCTCGACGACGCCGTCGCCGATTTCGAGCAAGGAGACGTCGAAGGTGCCGCCACCGAGGTCGAAGACCAGAATGGTCTGCTCGGTGTCACCCTTGTCCAGTCCGTATGCCAGTGCAGCCGCGGTGGGCTCGTTGACGATACGAAGGACGTTGAGGCCGGCGATCTGGCCGGCTTCCTTGGTTGCCTGACGCTGTGCGTCCTCGAAGTACGCGGGGACGGTGATGACGGCGTCGGTGATGTCTTCGCCGAGGTAAGCCTCCGCGTCACGCTTGAGCTTCATGAGCGTGCGGGCGCTGATTTCCTGCGGCGTGTACTTCTTGCCGTCGATTTCCACGTTCCAGTCAGTGCCGATGTGGCGCTTGACGGAGCGGAGGGTGCGGTCGACGTTCGTGACTGCCTGGTTCTTCGCGGGCTGACCGACGAGAACCTCGCCGTTCTTGGCAAATGCGACCACCGAGGGGGTGGTACGTGAGCCTTCGGCGTTGGCGACCACTACGGGCTCGCCGCCCTCCAGCACTGCAACTACCGAGTTGGTCGTACCGAGATCGATACCGACTGCACGAGCCATAGTGTTCCTACCTTTCGTTCTGCGGTTCTCTGCCCGAGTGGTTGATCTCGAACATGACCGCGAGTTTTTCGCTTGGTGAGCGTCCTCCGCTCAAGTTTGCCTCCGACCGTAGCCGGGAGTCAACTCGAAGTTGAGCCGAGGGCGCTCAAGCTTGTCGAAATGGTCAACTACAGCCCACGTAGATTTGTTCCCGCCTTCCCCGAAAAGCCGAAAAAGTGCGCCACATCACTTCCAGATCTGTACGAATGGCTACGATCGGCCGGTGACCGATCCCGACAATCCTCCCGTTCGACCTGCTCGACCGGCGCCGGCGCGCCCCGCACCCGAGCGACCCGACGTCTCGGTTCGGCCGCTCCGACCTGCAGCGAACGACGAGATGCCCAAGGCCGTGACCTTGTCCACCTCTGCCTGGAAAGGCTCGTTCGTCGTCCTGGCCGGTATCGCCGGAGTGGTAGTCACCAGCCTCGACGACGTCCGGTCAGCCCTCGAGGAATCGACTGCGCGCGACAATCCCGGATACTCGTCCACCGACATCTCCGATGCCGTGACGGTCGTCCTGGTGGGCAGCGGCGGCGGCGGTCTCGTCCTGGTCCTGCTCGCACTCATGAGCCTTCAACTCCTCCGTGCCCGCAAGAACGCCGGGCGGGCGATGACGGCGATCGTGGGAGTCGTGAGCATCGCGGCCGGACTCGGCTTCATGTCTCTGGTCGACGGCGCTGCGGATATCGGCGCTGGAGTTCTGAGATGGGGTCCGATTCTCTACTGCGTCCTTGTCGCAGTGGCGGCGATCGCTCCGTTCACTCCCGGTGTCAGCACCTGGTTGCGAGTACGCCGATGAAGGTTCACGTACAACTCGACTCCGCGCCGGGCGCGGGCGCTGCTCGCAGCCGTGAACTCGCGGAGACCGGCGCCGGCGGCCTGTTCACCTTCGAGGGACCACACGACGTGTTCTTCCCACTCGTCGAAGCGGCATCGGCCGTCGACCTCGACCTGATGACCAACGTCGCCATCGCGTTCCCCCGCAGTCCCATGCATCTGGCGCATTCGGCCAACGACCTGCAGTTGCTCAGTCGCGGGCACTTTCGCCTGGGTCTCGGATCGCAGATCAAACCGCACATCGAAAAACGCTACAGCGCAACGTGGTCGCGTCCAGCGGCCCGCATGAAGGAGACGGTCGCCGCGGTCAAGGCGATCTTCACGGCATGGGAGAACACTTCGACGCTGAACTTCCGCGGCGAGTTCTACACCCACACACTGATGCCACCGACGTTCGATCCCGGCCCCAATCCCTATGGGCCGCCGCCCATCCTGATGGGGGCACTCGGGCCGGTGATGACCCGAACGGCGGCGGAGGTGGCCGACGGACTACTGGTCATGCCGTTCCACACGCACCGCCATTTCCTCGAACGAACACTTCCGGCCGTCGATGCCGGTCTTCGTGAATCCGGCCGCACCCGAGAAGAATTCACGATCATCCCGCAGGTCATCGTCGGCGTCGGCCGCGGCGACGAACAACTCGCCGCGGCTGCACGAGGCGTCCGAGCCCTACTCTCGTTCTACGGTTCGACGCCCGCATACCGTCCGGTGCTCGACGTCGAAGGGTGGGGCGAGGTCCAACCGGAACTCAATGCCCTGTCCAAGCGAGGCGGCTACGCCGACATGGCGTCACTGATCACCGATCCGATGCTGACCACACTCGCCGTCGTCGGCACCCCCGAAGAGTGTGCGGCCGAGATTCGGCGGCGGTTCGGCGAGCATGCCGACGAGGTGTGCTGCTACTTCCCCGGTTACGACGCAGAACCGGCCGACGTGGCGTCGCTGATCTCGTCTCTCGCCTGAACTGCTCAGGCTCGCAGAGTGCGTGCCAACTCGACGAGCGATTCCCGGGCAGCGCGCAGGCTTTCGTCACCCTGCTCGATCAGAGGTGCCATCGCCGGAATACGGTGCGCCAACGTCAGTTCCGCGGTGATGACGGAGACATCCATTCCCATCGACACCCCGAGCACCTGCACGAGTGGCGGGACGGTGTGATCGTTGGCCTCGTTCCCCGAACCCGGCCCATAGGTGTTCCCACGGCTGGACACGATCACCACCGGCTTACCGGCCAGCGGCTGAGTGCGCGTGTCGAAAGGCACCGTCGTCCCCAGGACGTGTACGTAATCGATCCATGCCTTCAACGTGGACGGGATCGACCAGTTGTACATCGGTGCACCGATCACGACTGCGTCCGCAGCGATGAGTTGCTCGATGATCCGAGCCTGCAGTGCTTCCGCGGCGGGATCCGGAATCTCCCCATCGACTCGCAAGCGTGGTGCGTAGTGCAGGGCCGCATCCGCGAGGTGCGGCAACGGATCCCGATGCAGGTCCACCGTCACCGTCGTGTGATCCGGGCTGTTCTTCGACCACTGCTGAGCGAACAGGGCAGTCAGATCACGCGAGGTCGAGTTGTGGAGTTCGGCAGACGAATCGATGTGAAGTAGCTGTGGCATCCCTCATCACTACCAGAGCGCGCTCAACTCTTCTCCGCGGCGAGATCGGATTCTGCCGCGTACTGCGCCAGCAGAACACGTTCGCGCTCGCGATGCGGATAGAAGAACGTCACCACCGCGGCCCCGGCGCACACGATGATGATCGCCGCGATGTAGGCGTTTGTATCCCCGTCCAGGAAGGCGTTTTTGGCGGCGGTCATGATTTGGTCCGCGTATTGCGGGTAGCGTTCCGCCAGAACTTCGGCGCTGGAGAAAGATTTGGTGAGCGCGGCCTGAGTTTCGGGAGTCACCTCCGATGCGTTCGGTGATGACGAGATCGCATTACCCAACGATTTTGCGTACCCGGCCGTGAGTATTCCGCCGAGAATCGACTGCATGATGGCCCCGCCCAGGTCGCGTTGCAGGTCCGACGTTCCCGACGCCATACCCGCGCGATGCACGGGAACGGATCCTGTGAGAGAACGAGATGCCGGTGTGCCGGCCAGGCCGACGCCGATGCCGACCAGTGCGTAGGCCAGCGCGACCTGCCAGTACTGGGTGCTTTCGTTCCACAGGAACAGCGCGACGAACAACCCCAGAACGACGAACAAGTAGCCGGAGAGCAGCGTGACGCGGGCGCCGTACCTTTCGATCATGGTCGCCGAGCGCGGCGCAACGATCACCATCGCCAGCGCAGCCGGAATGATGGCCGCACCGGCTGCCAGCGTCGAGTAGCCGAGGACGTTCTGCAGGAACTGCTGGCCGATGAACATCGCACCCATGAGCGAACCGAACACGACCAAACCGCCCACCGCCGCGACCCAGAAGGTCGGGCGCGCGGCTACGTGAAGATCGAACAACGGATTGACCGCACGTCGCTGTTGCAGGAAGAACCCGATACCCGCGACGACCGCTATCGCCCCGAGCACGAGAGCCAACGTGCCCGAACCCTTCACCGGCGCGAAGTTGATGGACAACACCAGCGCCCCGATGAAGACGATCGACACTGTGCCGCCGAGGTGATCGACCCGCTCGGTCGTCTCGTTGACGTGAGCGGGCACCAACACCAGCGAACAGATCAGGGCCACGAGAGCCAACGGAAGGGTGACGAAGAAGACCGAACCCCAGTGAAACTGCTCGAGCAGCGCCCCCGAGACGATCGGACCGAGTGCTGAAATCGCGCCACCGATTGCCGACCACATGGCAATCGCCTTGGTTCGTGCCGGCCCGGCCCACAGCGCCGTGATGATCGCCAGCGTCGTCGGGAATGCCAGACCTGCCGACACGCCCCCGACTATCCGAGCGAGGAACAGCACTTCGAAGTTCCCGGCGAATCCCGCCACGATCGACGCCGGAATGGACAGCGCCATACCGGTGACCAGCAACATCTTGCGGCCGTATCGGTCTCCCAAGGCCCCCAGGTAGAGCACCGTTCCGGCCAGGCCGAGCGAGTACCCGACCGCGATCAGGTTCAGTTGCGTCTGGCTGGCGTCGAAGGCCCGCCCGATGTCCGGCAGCGCGACATTCGCGACCGAGAGGTTGAGGTTCGCGACCGCAGCGACCAGGATGAGCGTCCCCAGGACGAGGGTGGCTCGATCCGGTGAAGCGGACTTGATGTCACTCGCCATGCGCGTGCTCCCATCGAGGTGGGACCCGGACCTGGGAGTTATGCCCGGATCATCCCGAACTCAAGATAGAACCCTCTCCAAGCGCTCGCACAGTGAACGGGTCCCTATTCGGGCACAATTTCAGCCAAGACGCCCTCGGCGCTGCGGGCAGCAACCAGGCACGCGCGCGAGGTAAACCTGTCGAAGAGCGGATGCCTGGACAACTCGCGCCATCGCCGGACAGCCGCCGTAGCCCGCGCACGCTGCACCTCCGGCGATTCTTCCGGTTCGCAGCCCAGACGGTCACTGGCCCGGATTCCGTAGCCACCGATCAGTCTTTGCAGTTGTGCCAGGTCGTCGGGTGGCAGATCCGTGTGTACCGAACGAAGTCGCCCGAGCAGTCGAAGTTCGTGGAAACCGTGAACGTCGGCGAGCAACCGTTGTGCCTCTGCCGCGATCTGATCGCCTTCCTCACTCGGATCGGCTTCGAGGATCCTGCCCAACGTCACCAGAGCTGTGTGCGATTTCAGTTGATCCGCGCGCTGCCCGAATTGAACGTCGATCACCTGACGCAGTTCGTCCAATCCGCTTCGCTCCAACAATTCCGCGGCCAGGGACGGGGAATCAGTGGCGCCCAGCTTGATCGACGTCACGGCGAGACGAATTCCGAAGAGCCCGAACCGATCGGCCAACTGCGCCCGCATGGCCGCCTCGACCGGGAGCGGACTGTCCTGCCTGGCAAAACGATCCGCGGAAAGCAAGGCCAGGCTCAGATCCTCGGCCGGAACCTGCGCGAGCGCCGAGAAGGCCGCGAACTCACTCTGCCGCATCGTCCGAGCAGCGAGGGCGAGCAAACCTGCCACCGGAACCACCGACTGGCACAGGCCGGTTCGCTCCAACTCCTCGGCAAATCGTGCCGCGACGTCCTTCGCCGAGGACAACGCGTCGAGTCTGCCTGCGCCGACCTCGTCAGCGCGCGAGAGAACACCGATCACTCCGAGCGGGCCGGATTCTCCGCCGACATGATCAGCGATCTTCCCGAGGAACTGCATGTCGCTGGCGTTCAGGGCGCGCAGCAGATAGACCACTGCATCCGCGCCCGGTGCCCCGCCGTCGGGAACAAGCATGTCCCACGTTCTGGCCGAAACCTCGGTCGAGAGCGACGAGGTACCAGGGGTGTCGATGATCGTCGTGCGAGCCAATGCCGAAGACGGCCAGTCGACGTCGATGCGGTCCACCGAGTCTGCGGTGTACTCCCCCAGATCGAACGTGAGCCTGCCGTCGCGGCGCGTAACCGGCACGTTGAACTCGGCACCGTTCTCGGCCGTCGCGGTCACCTGCGGCGTTGTCCCGTTCCGATACCAGGTGACGACGCGCGTGCACTCCGTCGCGTCGGTCGGCGCTATATCCTGTCCGACAAGCGAATTGAGCAGCGTCGACTTACCCGCCTTGAGGGAGCCGGCGAGCGCCACTCGGAGTGGCTCGTCGAGCCTGGCCGCACATTCTTCCAACTGGGCTCGCGTCTGCGGTTGGTCCGCGTAGACCCGTCTGGCGTGGTCGATCAGTGCGTGTGCCGACTCCACGGCGGTCAGCGCAGTCGCGGCATTCATGCGTTGGTCACCTTTGCCGAAGCAGGAGCGGGAGTTTCGCCGATCAGCGTTGCGGCAACGGCATCAAGCTCTGCGACGACGCGCATGTCGGTCTCCAGACGCTTGATACGAGCTGCATGTTCACTCGACTCCAACTGCGCGGCTTCCTGCGTGGCGCGGAGGGATTCGTTGATCGAGCGCAGCGCCTGCTCGGCGATGTCGGTGAAATGATCCCGCAGAAGCCGCTGCACCAGGCGGAGGCGATCCTTCGACTCCTTGCCCACCTGGAAGCTGACGTCGTCGGCAAACCGTCGGATAGCCGCTTTCGCCTCGGCCCGACGCTTGAGCACCTGCGCTTGCTTGTCTTCGCGATAAGCCTTGGTACCCAGCAGAACCCCGGCTCCGATCGAGATCGGGTTGACCAGTGCCATGCCCATCATCGTGGTGATCAAGCCGAACATCAGGACGCCGCCGTACGAGCCGCGCATGCCGACCAGGACCTTCTGAGTGATCCCGATTCGGCCGGATTCGAGGTCCGACAACGCGCCAACCGGTTCCAGGAAACCGTCGGTGTCGGCAACGTCGAGATGCGGGAGCGCGACGTCGCCGGTCTCTGCAAAGTGCTGCGCCACAACCTCTGCCAACCATTGAGCTCGATCGTGAGCCCACACGAAGTTGTCTCCGATGGCGGTGGCAATCTCCTGTTCGAGCCACTCCCCTACTACGTCCCAGTCCTTACCGGGATCGCCTTCGTCGACAGTCTCCTCGGCCTGGCGGGTGACCCGGCGCAACCGGTCCCGGAGGTCGTGATCGATGTCGGCGGCGAGGTCTGCGATGCCGTCGCCGAGGCTCTGTTGCCAGAGTGAGGTCTTCTTGTGCAGTTCCTCGGCCGCTGCCCGAGCACGCTGCAGGCCGGCAACCGCTGCCTGAGCTGTCGACGGATCCTTCAACGCCGCAAGCTCACTGCCCATCTCCAACGTCAGATGCGCTGCCGCGGAACGGACGTCCATCGCAACGGCGCGTCGAGTGTTCGACTCGGCACGCGCAACGACGTTGTCCCGCAAGAACTGATAGAGGTCCAAAAATCCGGATTCCGCTTCGAGTTCCTTGTCCCCCAGCCTCAGAGCGTGCGACCGCAGTACCGAGGAGATCGGAATGACCGGCAAGTCCAACCCGGCTCGCTGGAGATGTCCGCGATCGGCGTCGAGGATCTGCCGCCAGTGCGGGTACAGATCGGTCTTGCTGATCAACCCGGCTACCGCAGGACACAGATTGACGACCTGGCGGATGAATCCCAGCTCCGGTTCGGTGAACTCCTGGCTGGAGTCCGACAGAACCAACACTGCATCAGCCGCAGTGATCAATCCCAATGTTCCTGCAGCATGAGGATTTCCATGACCACCGACACCGGGGGTGTCGATCAGAACCAAACCGTCGGCCAACAGAGGACTGGGAACACCCACTTCCACACGCAGAACTTCACGCCCTTCGGCGCGAGGCGTGGCCGGGGTGATCCCCATCAGTTCTTCGAGCGGGAGGGGCACCCGAATGGGCGCCGCACCCGGATCGGCGAGAATCAGTTCGGCGACCGCGGTCTCCGCGTGCTGAACGACCGTCGCCACGGCAGTGGTCTCGTCGTCACCGACCGAGCACACGTCGATGCCGAGCAGAGAATTGACGAACTGGCTCTTGCCCTGCTTGAGGGGTCCGACCACCACGATACGAATACGCGGATCATTGACTCTGACCTGCGCATTCTCGAGTCGGCGCACCAGATCCGTTCGCCCGAAATCCTTCGCCACGACTGCTGTTCGTTCGAGCAACGACGCCGTCGACGACGCGACGCGCGCCTTCCGACTGCTTACCTGACTCGCTGAATCACTCATGAGCTTCGTTGACCCGCAATTCTTCCCGACTCGAATATCCGGCCCTGCGAACGCATAGCGCGCGCAGGGCCGGATTTGTTACATCAGGTCATTTTGACCGATTTCAGTTCCTGCGTCAGCAGATCAGGGATGCAGGTGATCGACAACCGCAACCGGGTCGATGTGATCGACCGGCGCTGCAACCGAATCCTCGGCGAAGAGCGAGTGCCCGGTATCGGCGCTCAGTCCCGAATCGGAGCCCGAACCGAAAGCATCGGTCGCATCGATCGACGACCACGGGTTCAGCGCACCGGTCAACGAACTCGTCAGGTCGGACACTCCGCTGACTGCTCCACCGAGTGATCCACCCAGGTCAGCGACGCCGCCGCCGCCAACGGTACCGCCACCGTCGACGGTGCCACCAGCAGCCGCGGCTGCGTCGGCACCGATCGAACCCGTCACGTCGGTAGCTGCTCCGACAGCCCCGCCGAGCGATCCACCGAGATCGGTGACGCCGTTCAGTGCTCCGCCGAGCGACCCGCTCAATGCTCCGCCGAGCGACCCTCCCAAACCGGCTGCCGCGTTCGTGGCTGCGTCGAGACCTGCGGTTGCGTCGAGCCCTGCTGTTGCGTCCAGAGCACCGCCCACCGTCGCTCCGAGATCGCCGGTCACAGCACCGAGGTTCAGTCCGTCCGCCGCGATACCTCCGAGGTCGACGGAAGGCAGTTCAGCGGAGATCGGGCCAAGGTTCACTGCGCCGAGGTCGACGGAAGGCAGGTCGGCGCCGATCGAACCGGTGTCGATTCCGCCGAGGTTCAGTGCCGTGTCCAGCGCTCCACCGAGTGCACCTTCGGCACCGAGAACGCTGTCGAGTGAGCCCCCCAGCCCGAGGCCGGCGCCCAGCGCACCGTCCAGCGCGCCGGTGAGGTCCGTGCCCACGGAACCGACAGCACCCAAGCCACCTGCACCTGCGAGAGCGGTGTCGAGAGCCGCAGCCACACCGGCGGCCAAGCCTGCTTCGCCGCCCAGGCCGAGTGCACCACCGAGGTCGATTCCGGTAAGTCCACCTGCGCCCAGCGCCGCGTCGAGGGCGCCGCCGAGTCCACCTGCGAGCCCGGCATCGACGCCGAGCGCCGAACCGAGGACGCCTTCGAGAGCCGTCGACAGATTCGCGCCGCCGCCCAGAGCCGCTGCGAGGTCTGCTCCGAGACCGCCTTCGATGTCGAGTGCTCCCCCGAGCAATCCGCCCAGTGCGCCGCCCAGGTCGGCTCCGACCGTTCCGCCGGCGCCGAGGGCACCGGAGAGTGCTGCGCTGAGCTGAGCGCCGAGGTCCGCGCCGCCGCCGAGTACGGCGTCAAGGTCGAGTCCTCCGCCGAGGCCCAGTGCTGCGTCGAGTGCGCCGCCGAGTGCAGTTTCCAATCCGCCACCGACGCCGAGTGCGCCGCCGAGTGCGCCGCTCAGGGCAGCACCGAGGTCGAGGCCGCCTGCGATATCGGTGAGGACGCCGACATCCGTGATCGCTCCGAGGACGCCGCCGAGCGATGCACCCAGATCGGCGCCGATCGTGCCGCCGGCTCCCAGGACACCGGAGAGCGCGCCGGACAATGCCGTGCTGAGGTCGCCCGTCAGAGCGCCGGCCAGATCCAGGCCGCCGCCGAAGGCAAGGGCGGATTCCAGAGCGCCGGTCAGGCTCGCCCCCAGTTCGCCGCCGATGTCGAGAAGACCACTGAGGTCTGCTGCGCCGCCGAGGAGTCCACCGAGAGCCAGTCCGAGATCGGCTCCGAGATCGCCACCGATGGCGAAGACGGGTGCGAGAGCTCCGTTGAGCCCTGCCGTCAGGTCGAGTCCGCCGACCGCGCCGATCGCGGCGTCGAGGGCTGCTCCCAGTTCCGCGGTCAGGCCGCCGGTCACCCCGAGGGCACCGCTCAGAGCCGCGCTGAGCTGTGCGCCCAGATCGAGAGCTCCCTCGAGATCGAGTGCACCGCCCAGACCGAGACCGGCTTCGATGACAGCGCCGAAGGCTGCACCGAGGTCGGCACTGATCTCGCCGCCGATGGCAAGCGCAGCACTGAGGGCTGCTGCGAAGTCGCCGACCAGGTCGAACTGGCCGCCGAGGGCTCCTCCGACTCCGAGGCCCGCGCCGGCGCCGAGACCCAGGCTGCCGCCCAGACCGCCACCGAGACCACCGGTGAGGCCGCCGCCGATTCCGAGTCCGCCGCCGATTGCACCGGCAGCGGACGCGCCGGCGTTGACGATCGCGGACAGGTCGGCGCCGCCACCGGCAAAGAGGCCGGACTCGGCGACCAGCGGAGCGACCGCGACGATGTCGGCGGGGCTGACATCGCACAGACCGGCAGCATTGAGGGCCGCAGTCGGGTTGGCGCAGTAGTTGGCAGCTGCCTCGTCGTCACGAAGTAGCCCGAGGATGAATTCGAGTACGGCGTTCGTTGCCATGGCGGGTTCTCCTGAAGTTCGTTGACCGGGTTGTTGCCGGTGGGTTGTTGCCGGTGATCCGGAAACTGGTGCGCTGCCAGAGGTAGCGAGTGGAATCAACGCTAAGAACTTTTGCGGTGGGGGCCAACGGGGTGCACCCCCCTCATCTGCAGGGGCGGACGGGGAAGTCCCCTATGGGCTACGCCCGGTCGGATTAGGGGATTTGCCCCGATTAGGGGATCGGCCCCCTACTTCTTCGCGACGCCTCCGATCCGGTAACGATCTTGGTCCTGAAACCGACATCGCAGACAACCGCGACAGTCCTTCTGTCGCCCACGACCAGGGGAGTTCGTTCATGGCGGCAGGGCTCGGCATCAGCATCGGTTCGGCCACTCTCGTAGCTGTCACCGACGGCTCGACCGGTGAAACGCAACAGGTCCGCTTACCCAGTGCACTGCAATTGGACGACGGATCCGTCGTCACCGGATTTGTCGAGCGCGTCGGCGACCCCATTCCGATACTTGCCGCCGACGGTACCGAGTACCGTGGCGAGGCTCTCGCGGCAACAGCGGTAGGCGCGCTCGTGGGCCAGGCGGACGGCGATGAAGCGACAACCGTTGTCCTGGCTCACCCGGTGGCGTGGAACCGCCACACAACACGCACCATGGAGTCCGCGCTGGACGATGCCGGGGTGCACGGGGCTACTCTCGTCGCCGAACCTGCGGCCGTCATGGCGTGGCTTGCCGCTTCCGGAACCGCTGTCAACGACGGTCTGACCGTCGTCTACGACCTCGGCGCTCGCTCGCTCGACGTCACGATGATGTCCACGACCGGCGGACGGAGCGAAATCTTCGGAAAGCCACTGCGCAGCGAGGACATCGGCGGCGACGAATTCGATCACCTCGTCACCGTGCACCTGCTCGATGCGGTTTCCGACCACTTCGCAACCCTTGATCCGTTTGCTCCCGAGACGATTGCCGCGCTGGAAACTCTGCGCGAGAATGCCCGCGCAGCCAAGGAGGAGCTTTCCACCGAGACGGAAACCGTTGCCCGAGTGGCGCTTCCCGGCGCCCTGAGCGACATCCGACTCGTCCGTTCCGAGCTCGAGGATCTGATCCGGCCCGCCCTCACCGAATCGGTGGCTTTGGTGCGTGAAAGCCTGCGATCTGCCGGCGTCGAGTCCAGTGACGTAAATCAGGTTGTTCTGGCCGGAGGAAGCTCGTCCATTCCCCTAGTCGCCGAACTGTTGTCTGCGGAGCTTCGTGTCCCGGTGATCGCCGACGCCGATCCAGCGTCGTGCGCGGCGTCCGGCGCCGCGGCCCTCGCACTCGACGCCAGAGACTCGCACGTGCCGGCCGCCGCCACTGCAGTGATTCCCGTCGAGCCGTCGCGCAAGCCCGCACCGGTTCCCACCTTCTCCACGCCGTTGATTGCCGAGCCGACCGAAGAAGAGAACACGGCGACTCGACGCTCGTCGAGAGTGGGTGTCGTTGCTGCAGTGGTGGGAGCATTCATCGTGCTCGCCGCAGGCGGACTCGGAATCGGAACAGCCATGGACAAGATCAACATTCCGTCCAGTTCGGCGAACACCACCAACGATTCCACCTCGTCCACCGCTTCGACCACACCGGGCTCTACTCCCGGCAGCACCACGGCAGCCGAAGCAGCAGGCACCGGATCCACGACTGCGAACAACGGTACTCAGAACAATCAGCCCGGATCTCCCTCTGCCGCAGCGGGTTCGACGACGGCGCCAGGGGCAGTGCCGGTTGCCGGCGCACCGGCTGGATCCGCGCCCGCACCGGGCGAGACCGCCCAGTCGGCGCCTGCACCTGCCGCACCCGGCGCC
>NZ_JAAOLG010000079.1:0-5651 GCF_011602025.1 Rhodococcus sp. IC4_135 | reverse complement strand
TGTTCCTCCGCGTCGGCGTTGTCGTCGGCGGCGTGTGCGTGCGGCTGAAGGTCGGTCGGTGGTGGAGTCTGGGCGTGACCCTATTTCGTGACCCTGCCCCTGCCCTGCCCCTGCCCTGCCCGCGCGTGCGCGCCCGTCCGCGCGCACGAGCACACTTTCGGCGTTTGATTTATCTGTGATCGGCCCCAACTGATTTGGGGTTTGATCTGACTTGTTCGTCCCTGCGGCAGATGGCGAGACGGCGGCTTTGCTGCGATTGCGGATCGGTGCTGGTTGCAACACCATTTCAGCTTCTTCGGGGCGACGGTTCGCCTTGTGTCGATTGCAGATTTCGCAGGCAACGACGATGTTGGCGGCACCCGCAGCGAGGTTCGGATCAACGTGGTCGAGGTGCGGTCGGACCGGTGATTTCCTGTCGTGCCGTCGGACTTCTGTTCCGCAGTATCGGCATGCCGCGACGGTTGGTTTCGTCGGGTCGAGGCAATCCCGCGCCCACACCGCTGCGACGATGGCCGGCTCTTTGAGTTCCTTCGATTTCGCGCGCTTCGTTTTGATCTGCTCGGCCGTGCCGTAACCGAACTGGCTCCAGTCGTGGAACAACCATGACCCTGCTGCGACCGGTCCGCAGCGGCCACACTTGTGGCCGCGCGTGTGCCAGAGCCCTGCGTCCACCAGAAGGTGGGCGAGCTGGTCGGCGAGAGATGGGTTCAGAATGATTCGAAGGATGTCGGTACGCGCTACGCGGCCTTCGGACATCGATGCTTGCGAATCCGCTCCGGCGAGTGTCCACAATCCGATTGCTGCAACACCCATCGGATCACCGGACGCTGCCATCGCGGTCAGCTTGCGTGGCTTCTTGTTGACCGGCAGCTGGTCGTCGACCTGAAAGAACGGCACGTTACTCGTGACTCCTTGTCTTGTTTGGTGTGCAGTCGCACCCCGCCGTCCAGCAATATGGTCCGGCGGGGCCGACTACGTGCGAGTAAACGAAGTGCCCGCAATACGCGCAGGGGAACTTGCGAGGATCGAGCTGAACCTCGAGCTCAACGAGGTCGTCATCCACCGGACCCGTCCAACGCAGCGCGCAGGTCGGACTCATCGTAAATGTGCGGCCGTCCGGCATCACTGACACAGTTACCTGAACCTTCACTGAGCGGGTTATTGCAGTTGCCACAACGGATCTCGCGAACCCTGGCGCTCGTGGCTTCAGCCTTTTCGGCGCGGGCTTTCCAGTAGTCCCGGTCCGCCACGGTCACAGGCCAAATCTCCATGGCCTTCCTGAGGGTTTCACGTGTCGGACCGATGAGCCGCTGAACGGTGTCGGTGAGTGTTTCGCCTCGATCGGAGGCATCGTCGACATGCTCACCCAACTGCTTTGCGAGCCAGTACGAGAGCGACACCGCCTCGTCGTACACCGTCTGCACGGGTTCCGCGAATTGACTCCCAGCCTCGTAGCCTTCGTTGAAGCTCGCTGCGTGTGCCTCGATGTCGTGGTGGTGGACGTGGACGACGGTCGGATCAGGCGCGGTCACGACGACACCTCGTCATATGTCGCGGCGAAGACGGTTGCCTTGCAAGGGTAGAAGCCTTCCGAATCTTTGAGAATCCACTCTCCGGTCTCGATCCCGAGCCACCGGCAGTTTGCATCTACGTAGAGTGCCGCCGTGCATCCCCTGGCGATCATGTCTCCGAGTTCGCGCCAACCCACCTGCTCTTGAGCTTCTTGTTTCGCCTCGTCGTGGGACAGGTCTAGAAACAGTTCGGCGATCGCGCCTGGATAACCCTGGGCAGCGCGTGAAGCGAATTCGACAGCAGCGTCATAGTTGTCGCCGGTCCACTGGATTGCCTGGATTTCGACGGGCTTCTTGCGGAAGGTCTTGACGGTGCTCATGGTGTCTCCAATGCTTCGGGTGCGATCTTCGTATTCATCGGGGCATCCATTCGAAGTGTTCGCATCGTTTGCGGTCGCTGTGTCCGGCGGGGCCGGGGTGTTTGATGTCTTTGAGGACGTGGATGTCGGTTCCGTTTGGTCCTTGGTCGCGCAGGCCCCACATCGTGGTGCAGATGAGGTCGCGGAATTCGCCTTCGCGGTCGGTCGAGGCTTCGACTTTTCCCCAGGCAGGTTCCTTGGCGTTGGTGGCGAGGATTTCGTCGCGTTGTCGGCATGACCGCGCACGCCACGGCATCAGGTAATCGCTCGCGGGAGAATGGCTGTGATCGTAATTTCAGGCGCGCCACCTGATCGCATACCGCTTTCACGCTGAGCAATCAACAGTTCGGTGTCTCGTGGCCACGAAACAGTTCCGTCGAGAAACGCTTGCAGATCAGCGAGTGTGAGGTTGCCGCGCTTGGCGAACGTGGCTGAGGTTTCGATTTTCGGTCGCAGGTTCATCGTGCGATTCCTGTCTGTGCGAGTGTCGTGGAGATCCAGGCGGAGATCCGGAAAGCGACGAACGCGGCAGCCGCGAAGGTGAGTGCAACGGCAGATCCCAGCGCGAGGATGTCGGTGGCGGTCATTCGGGCTGCTCCCCCACATATCGGACGTAGAGGCGCTTGCTCCGAACAGCTGCTTCGAAACCCGGGCCGAATCCGCCCTGCCCACGCCGCACCTGGCCGCCGAACGTGTCGACGGATTTGAACGGGTCTTCGGTGGACTTCTCGTAGTGGATCCACTGGCCGACGTTCTGCTTAGCAAATTCGATGAGTTGTGTTCGCACGCGTGGGATCTGTGGTGCGCGGCTCACGTTGCCGGTCGGGAGCGTCCCAACGAGCGTGAAAGCACTGGCCTTTGCCAGTTCAGCTGCAACTGGTTCCTCGCCTTTCGCGCGCATCTCGAGCCGCTCACGCCACCCCGGCCGCTGCGTTAGTTCGGCTAAACCTGGTCGCTGCGTGGAGAGTTCAGTCAAACTCGCCAAGACAGTGGTCGAGATGCCTGAGTCGTTGCGGGTCAAAGGTTCTCCCGGTTGTTCGATCTCGCGGGCCTCTTCGCGGGCTTCTTCGCGGCGGCGCCGGCGTTCTTCTGCGGCATCGGATTCTTCAACGGTCTGGTACATCATGGGTTTCGTCTCCATTCTTTGGCGTGGGGGCAGTCGACGAAGTGCGATTGATAGAGCGGGTATCCGGCCTCTGCCATGGCGGTGCGTTTGGTGCCGGTGACGACGGCGGCGTAGAGGTTGCCTGTCTGTTCGTGGAGTGCGAGGTTGCCGCTTGCCGTGGGTGTGGGATTGACGGGCATCAGTGCGTCACCTTTGGCAACTGTTTTCGCCCAGACGATTTCGGCGCGGCAGGATTTGCACTTCTGTGTGGCCGGGAGTTCGGATGGCTTCACTGCCGCTCTCCGTTCGCTATCTCGAGCAACACATCTGCATGACACGGAGAATCAAGTCGGCACCAGCAAGCGAGATCCTTGCCCTTCAATTCGTCCAGCGCACCGGCGATGATGATCATCGGCATGTGCGGGCCGAACCACCACCACTGAGAGTCCGGACCGAAGCGCAAGTCGCTGCGGAATGCGTCGTATGCCAATTGCTGTGGCCCGATTGTCGCGAGCCCGTCACCTCGATCGATCGCAGCGAGCTCATCGATACGGTTCTGCATCATCTCTACGGTGTACGGATTCCCGAATTTGGTTGGCCGGCCGACGTAGACAGCACCTTCCGGCATCTTCCAGCCGCGAGTGCGGCGGCGTTGGATCCTTTTGGGTGCGCTCACTTGTCCTCGTTTCGTTTGACGGCGATGAGGTTGGTTGGCATCCATCCCCCGCTGCGGATGTGTTTGCCGTCGGGATCGGTGGCGTGGAGGGTGTAGCGGATGTCGCCGTACTGGTTGGGTTGTGAGGTCACGCCGGTGAGGGTGGCCCAGCAGCGGACCCAGACGAGGCGTCCGAGGAACCGCGGGGCGAGGTCGCCCGGGGGTACGGATTGGCAGGTGCGGCGGTGGTTGTCGAGCATCTTCTCGTCGTTGGTCCGCGGTTCCGGGTAGGTGTCCGGGTGGCGGAGGCCGTCGACGTCGAACAGGGCCGCGGTCATGCTGACGCCCGTGTTGCGCGGTATTTCTGGATGCCCCAGACGATCGCGTGCAGGGATCGCAGGTAGTGGCGGTCGTAGTCGAGCAGAGGCCATTCCCACGAGTCGTAGTATTCGAAGTCGGCGTCGAGGTTTCGCTTGTCGCGATGACGGAAATTGTGCAACGCATTCCTGGCTTCGCTTTCATCCTCGGACCAAGCCAGAACGTCCTCACGAATTGCTCGCCACAGTGCGACGACATCGCCTGCGTAGTCGTGCCGACGCTCCCAGAAGTCTTCGACAACGAGCTTGATGAACAACTCTGGCGAGAAGGTCCGCCACTGTGAGGTGCCTTCGACCTTCTCTCCCCAGTAGTGCGGATTGATTCCGCCTTCTGATCGGTGTCCGCTGGTGGCGAAGAAATCGAACATGTCGGCGTCGCGGCTGAAGTGGAAGCTTTCGAGGTCTCCGGAAATGACGAGGTGACCGGGCCAGGTGATGAGATCCCATCCGTAGATGCCCGTTCCGGGTCTGCGGAATCTCAGGTGTCGATAGAGGCCGTCCTCGTGGAGGATCTTCATCTCATGTTCGGTGACCGACAGGTCGAATTCGCGCTTGACGGAGGCGAGGTCAATCATCGTGGTCCCTTTTCGAATTGGTCGGAGTGGTCGCGGCGGAGCTGGATGAAGGTTTGGGGTGGGATGTGGTGGCCGGCGAGTGTGTGGATGTCGAGGTGGTCGAGCATCGTGGGGATGTCGGTGGCGCGGATGCGGTAGTCGATGCCTGGCTTGCCGGTGACGGTGCAGGCCGCGCAGAGGAGCCAGCCGTTGGCGGCGATGACGTGGACGTCGGAGCCCTCGCGGTCGGGAGTCGCGTACGTCGTCATGGCTTCGTCCGGAGCGGGCTGAACGTGTAGGTGAGGGCGTCGTACCAACGTCGGACCCATTCGGCATCACCCATGGCGGTGTGGCGTTCGTCTTCGCTGGGTGGTTCGACGTCGCAGTTCGCGGACAGTTCGTAGGACTTGTACGGAAGTTGTGCGGCGGTGCGGAATTCTGCGAGGCCGGATTCTTCTGCGCGACCGTGGAGGTAGCCGAGTGCCATCGATGGCAGGTCAATGAGGTGGTAGTCCCAGCGAGGCATGAGCCCGTGGCGGCGAAGCATGCCGTCGAGGGTTACCTCGTCGAAGTTGATGTTGACTCCGGCGAGCTGCGCGTCAGCGGTGAAGTACTCGACCTGTCGCGCTGCGGCCGATTCCGGCAGGCTGCCAAAGCTCGCCGCGGGGTCCGAGTTGTGCCGTTCGTGGAATCGCCCAATGGCGAGTGCGCTTTTGTCGGCGTGAGAGAGGTCGACGTCGACGACCTGGATGAGCAGGCGGGCGTCTTCGCATCCGGGTTCGCGGCGGATCATGGCGATTTCCCAGGGGCGGCGGGTGGTCGGGTGGAGTCCGGTGGTTTCGGTGTCGAGGAAAACGATGGCGCTCATTGGGGTGTCCTTCGTTCAGCAGTTGGGGGTGACGTACACGGCGCGTGCTGCGGCGGCGGGGCGGCAGGTGGGGCAAGCCACTGCCTGGCCTTCGGAGTTCTCGGGGAGCCATCCGTGGTCGCAGGCACCGCATTCGGGTTTTGCTGCGGGAGCGGCGGTCTG
>NZ_JAAOLG010000078.1:0-6128 GCF_011602025.1 Rhodococcus sp. IC4_135 | reverse complement strand
GAAGCACATTTTTCAATCAGCAGCCAGGGCGTCCCGAAGCGCTGGGCGGCCACTCGTTTCGAGCCACACAAGGCAAGACACCATCAGCCACACCCAGCACTTCCGGACCAACTAACAACTTACGGAGGACACCATGACCGCAGCAGCATTCACCTTCACTCCCGATGCAGACTTCGTCGACCGCGCACTCGACGCCGAGCTCCGCCGCGACAGCGAATCCGTCGACCGGAAACTGCGCACCATGCTCGCCGCCCTCGACGATTCCCTCGCCGGAATCAGTGATGCACGCGAAGAACTGCACACCCTCTACACCGCCGCCGGCACGGACACCGCCGAAGTTGTTGCCGGCCACGACCAGGACATCGCAACCCACCTCGAGGACGCAGCCCGCAACCTCCGCGCAGCCGCCGAGATCCTGCGCAGCCACCGGCAACTCACCTCACCGCGCACCTGACCTCCCATGCCCACCGGCGACAGCAAGGAACCCGACGTGACACTCTCACTGGCCACCGTCCCCGACTTCGACGACCTCACCGACAACGAAGACGACATCGACGAATACAGCATCGCCCTCGACGTCGAAGCTCAACTCCTGTGCTCGCTGCTCTGGGCGCCGGCCCAGAGTGCGAAACGAACCGTCGCGGCCCTGACCAGCGCAGACTTCTACCGACCCGTCCACGCCGAACTCTTTGCCGTCATCGCGGACCTTGTGAGCGCAGGCAAACCCCACAACAGTGCCCACGTCTTCACCACCTTGCAGCAAGAAGGCCGCACCAGCGGACACCTCGGCAAACAACTCACCAAAGCACTCACCGACATCACCACCATCGGCGTCCCGTCCGCCGAACTCGAGGACAACATCGCAGCAGTCCTCACCCAGGCCTACCGGCGCGGATTCTTCGAAGCAGCACGATCCCTCGCCCAGGCCGCGGAAGAGCTCCCCGAAGACCAACTGTTCGAGCACCTGCTCAGCATCGGCCGCGAACGCCGAGCCGCCTCCCAACGCCTCGCCGCCATCCGCGAAGGACGAGCATGACCAACAAGCCAGGTGTGGTGAAACACAGCATCTTCGGAGTCCTCGCGCTCGCCGTCGCAGCCCTGGACTTCACCATCGGCACCAAACATATGATCACCGCCGGAATCATCGCCCTCACCGCCTCCGCCTACAGCTTCACCAAAGCCGCCAGCCTCCGAAAAGCTCCAAACGACAAGGAGAATCGACCATGACCGAAGCGAACAGTAAGGACCTGATGTCCGACGAGGCCGTCCTCTGGTTCGAACGCCGGAAAGAAGAACCAGGACGGAGGGCGAGCCCGGCCGAACGCCAGCACTGGATCAATGACTATCCATCGGCGGTCAACACACTCGGTTCGATGTGCCACTCGATCACTTTCTGGCGTCAACCTTCGTACCGACTTCGTGTCACACTGCGAGGCTCACAACTCGCCAACATCACCCGCATAGACGACGTGCTCAGCGATCGGGGATGGACGCGGGATCTCACCCCTCCGCCAGCAAGTTTCGACCAACGGCCTCCTCAGACAGGGATAACACCCTCATGAGCGACGACGAACACGACGCCTGGCAGTTGCACCACCACGGAGCCGACTGGAACGAGATCGGCACCGAAATGGGATGCAGCCCCACCACCGCGCAAACCCTCGCCGCCGCCTACGAGAGGCGCACCGACGCAGCAGCCCACACCGCGCAAAACACCCTGTTCTGACCCTCGACACCGCAATCCCTGTCGGACCTAACCGGCACACTCACCAGAAACGACAGAAAGGACCGCCATGAACAACGAGATCACCACCATCGTTGCCCCAGTCGCAAAAGCAGGAGCAGGGGCAGCAGTAGCCGGATTCGTACTCGGAACACTGATCGCCTGGCTGTTCTTTCCCGACGCAATGAAGCCGTGGCAATTCGGCATGATCTTCGCCCTGGTCACGCTGTTGCTGGTTCTCCTCAGCGCCGCCCCCTTCGTATGGCGCCGGTACAGCGGGCAAAGCTAGGGCTGCAATCCCTCGCAGACACCCTGTTCGGATACCGCCCCACAACGCTTGTTGACCACAGGAAACAGGCAATGATCAGGTAGAATAGACAACGGTGCGCAGCTCCCCCGACCGCCACCACACACGCCCGAGTCGACGAAGGAGCACCGGTGACCACAGCACGCAACGCACAGTCGCACATGACCGAAGCCCAGATCGACCGAGCCATCGCCGCCGCCACAGCCGGACACCGCATGGCCGGCATGGAACCCAGCGCCACCGACCTCGAAATCGGCCGCCGGCAACTACGCGGAGAAATCACCGGCGACAAAGCCGTTGAACTCGCAGTCGCCGCAGCACTCGCCGAATACGAGGCAGCACAGCCCGAGTGAACGATCCCTACGAGATCGCCCCCGGCGTCCTCAACAACAAATACGGCATCACAGACCCCGCGAAACTCGCCGTAGTCGAACGCGCAGCCGCCTACCAGCGCATCCTGCAACTCGAAACACAGCCCATCCCAGGCAATTTCGACTTCGACCACCTCAAAAAGATCCACCAATTCATCCTGCAAGACGTCTACGACTGGGCCGGCACCCTCCGCACCCGCGACACCGGCGCCGTCGGCATGAACCTCCCACACTGCCGACCCGAACACATCGAAAACCAAGCAGCATTCATCTTCCGCGGAATCGCCAAAGACAACTTCCCCCAAGGACTCCCGAAAGACCGCGCCGTCGACCGACTCGCCTACCACTGGGGCGAAACCACCGTCCTGCACCCATTCCGAGACGGCAACTCCCGCACACAACGAGTCTTCTTCGACGAACTCCTCAAATCCTCCGGCTGGACCATCGACTGGCAGAAAGTCCACGCCTCCGCAGTACAAGCCGCCCGCTACGTTGCAATGGAAGCAACCCACACACCACTCCGCGACGTCCTCACCCCCGGCGTACACCGCAACAACACCGAACCGCCCACCCTCGCGGGCACCCAAGGCAAGGTCATCCACCTCGAGGTCGCCGAGCACCACAAAGCGATGATCGAACACCTCCGCAGCGGAAACCGCGAACCGTACAACCCCAACGAACTCAGCGACATCGCCAACCGCGCCCGCATGAGCTTCCCCGCACCACCCACACACCGCACCCGTACCGTGGCCCCCGAAGACCCCGCACCGCCACGACCGAGCCAGCCGAAACGCGAACACAACCTCGGCAGAGACTGAAAACGTCCAAGCAAAAAGCGGAGTGACCAGCACTAATGTGGTTGCGAATTGTTCCTACTTGAACTTTTCGGCGTGATCGCTCAACAGCCGCGCAAGCGCCCGAACTGTTTTCGGGTCAGTCATATCGCCGCCACGCGCACAACCGATCCGCGCACCGGACGCCGCCTCCGCAGCCTGCAACTCCCGATATGCCTCGACAAGCTCAGCACTGGGATTCGCCATCAGCTCCGCTTGACGCTTCTGCTCAGCGTCGCGAGCAACGCGCATCTGGGCCGAAAACTGCTCCTCGCGCCAGATTCCGAACCGGCGACGCTTCCACGGCCCACGAACATCCGCGCCGGCCATCCACGCCGCGAACTGCTCCTTGTCCCGCTCCCACTTCCGCGGCCGAAAATCCGGACTCCAACTATCCATCAACTTTTCCCCCACCTCGCGTCGACCTGCGGACGCACCCAAAATAGCAGCGTTCAACCACCAACCGCCGCGGTCGCAGATCCGAAACCACCCACGGCCGGCCACTCCGAAACGCGACCAAGCCTCGACACCGACGGACAACCCCCGGACAGAGAAATGGCCCGACCCAGGGTCGGACCATTCCTCATCCCAATTTGCGATTAGGGGCCTAAGAACAGCGCCTTCGCGCTCTTCTCACCCATCGAACCAGCCAGCCCATCAGAATCAGCGGCAATGCCAACGCCACAATCAACACCCGACGCACCACACCCTTGAATCCAGGGATCCACACTGCCGACTTCACAACCTCCAGCGCAGCAGGATCCACAAAAGGGACCTCATGACCCAGCCATTCCAAGCCGCGGATCAGCAGTAAAGCCACGCTGATCAGACCCCAAACGGCGTCCGCTGCCTTGCCGATTACCCGCATGGACCGATCGCCGCGCCACACCCGCGTTGCCAAAGACTCCTCCGACCACCAACGGGGTCGAGTCCTTTGTCCAGACGCATTCTCTCGACTAGATCCATCTTCTTCATTTACCGTACTTTCATTAACCATGATAGAGCCTTTCTGTTAGTTCACGATTGTTCCCTTCGGTTCAGGATTTGCGCACAAAACTAGCCGCCGTCCATTCTTTCGGGATTCCTTGTCGCCCCGAGATTTCGAAGCAACGGATTACATCCTACCAGGTCACAGCGGCAATGTGCGAGCTTTCCGGGGCTGCGAGACCGATTTGATGCACTCGGAAAGAATCGGCGCTCAGCTGCCCGTACAGCCACGATAATAATGCGTCGGTACTCCAAGCTGGGCGCATCGCTACGAATTAACTAACAGAGGCTAATAAGATATCCCCTTTAGAATGCGAGCGAGTTTAAATAGAATTGTTCTTCTCCCAGAAACTCATGTCGAGAGCAGAGCTACCGCGACACCACGCGTGGTCGGCCTCCGTCGCTCCCGCACAATCACCCCGCCAGCCACCCGAGCGGGAGGTGCGAACGCCTGGTCGGTTGCCGGCGGTGTGTTGGCGCCTGCCCGGCGGCCGGCCACCTACCGGTGTCCTCCGAATTGAGCTCCGCTGCGCTCCGCACCAGCGAAAAGCGTTGATTTGTTTGTCCTTCTGGCCTTCCGATTCTCGTCGGCGGTGACCTGCGCGCAACCCCTGGCGGCGATGCCGGCCCGAGGGCTCCGAGAAATTTTCTCAACCCGCACTCGCACGCTCGCAGAGAAATTTTCCCGGCCCAGGGGTGGCACTCCGGCCCCCTCATGCCGACGCGATTCTCCTTTGCCAGCAGGGCAAAAAAATTGGCGGCCACCGAGCAGGGGGACGCCACCGAGCAGCGGAGGCCGAAAAGTTATGGGTGCACCAGCGAAGACCACGGCAGACAAGAGCGCAGCGCGACGCGAGCAGGCCGCCGCACTGCACGAGAGCATCACCGCGAAGGTCGCCCAGCTCACCGACACCGACGCATGGGCCGCCTACCTGACCGCAGCAGCAGCGTTCCACTCCTACAGCTTCAACAACGTCATGTTGATTTTCTCGCAGGCCCCGGACGCCAGCCAGGTCGCCGGATTCCGCAAGTGGCAAGAACTCGGACGGCAGGTCCGCAAGGGCGAGAAGTCGATCAAGATTTTCGGCTACTCGACCAAGAAGATCACCGAAACCGACGCCGAGACCGGCGAGGAAACCACCCGTCGCGCAGCACGGTTCCCGATCCTGTCCGTGTTCGACATCGCCCAAACCGACCCGATCGAAGGACACCCCGCCGCAGCAGCCGACACCATCACCACCCGACTGCAAGGCGACGACCCCGCCGCGATCTACACCCGCATCGCGCAGGTGATGACCGAACAGGGATGGACCGTCACCCGCGAGCTCATCGCCGGAGAAACGAACGGCCGCACCAGCCTCGACGGATCACGCCGCATCATCGTCGACGACACACTCAGCGACGCACAAGCCGCGAAAACGATGATTCACGAAGCCGCCCACGCACTCATGCACGCCAGCGGAGACATCGACCCCGCCGAGCTGCACCGAGGCCGCGCCGAAGTGGAAGCCGAATCCGTCGCCTACGTCCTGGCCGGACTGCTCGGACTCGATACCACCGAGTACAGCATCGGCTACATCGCCGGATGGGGAAACGGAGACCTCGAGGTCATCACCGACACCGCCCGCGCAGTCCTGGCGACCGTCCACACCCTGGCCGAGGCGCTCGAGCCCGCCGCCGACGAGGCCGAGGACACCGCAGCCGCATAGACGGCAGCACCCGCAAACACAGGTGCGACACCGGGCGGTAGGAGCCCGCCCGGTGTCGCGCCCGAAAGTCTACGAAAGACATCTCAGGAAGTTAACAGTCAAGCCGCGAGCACGAGAGGAGGTGGGAAGGCATGGGTTTCGTCGTAGGTTTGTCCGGTTTGCAGGCAGTGGTGGAGTTGTCCGAGGAATTTGTTGAAC
>NZ_JAAOLG010000077.1:0-6339 GCF_011602025.1 Rhodococcus sp. IC4_135 | reverse complement strand
GTAATTCGCTGATTGCGACGCAGGTGACGTCTCGGTTGGGTCAGGCGTTGGATGCTTCGGTGTCGGTGCGGGAGTTGTTCGAGGCGTCGACGGTGGAGGCGTTGGCTGCTCGTTTGGGTTCTCATGTCGGTGGTGGTTCGCGTGCGGCGTTGACTGCGCAGGTGCGTCCGGCGCAGGTGCCGTTGTCGTTGGCGCAGCAGCGCATGTGGTTCCTCAACCAGTTGGATACGAACTCGGCAGGGAACAATGTTCCGGTTGCGATCACGCTCACCGGAAAACTGGACGTGTCGGGGCTGGAACAGGCGGTCTCGGACGTTATCGGCCGCCACGAGGTTCTGCGCACGGTCTACCCCGAGGTCGACGGCGTCGGCTACCAGAAGATCGTTGCACCGGCTGATGTCGACGTGAACCTCACTGCAACCTTGGTCTCGGATTCGGCGATTGTTTCCGAGGTAACGAACTTCGTAGCGGCAGGCTTCGACGTGACGACCGAGGTGCCGTTGCGCGCCAAGCTGTTCCAGATCAAGGCCGACGAGCATGTTCTGGTATTCGTCGTGCACCACATCTCGACCGACGGTTTCTCGATGGGCCCGTTGACCCGTGACGTGATGACCGCCTACTACGCGCGAACCAACGGCCAGGCTCCGACCTGGACGCCGTTGCCGGTGCAGTACGCCGACTACTCGTTGTGGCAGCGTGAGGTTCTCGGGTCCGAGGACGATCCGCAGTCCGTCATCGCAAAGCAGATCTCTTACTGGGCGCAAGCACTGGACGGCGTGCCCGAACAGTTGAATCTTCCGGGGGATCGGGCTCGGCCGGCGGTATTCTCCGGTCAGGGAGCGACATTCGAATTCTCGATCGGTCAGGAATTGCACGAGCGGCTGATCAGCGTGGGCCGGGAACACAATGCGTCGATGTTCATGGTGGTCCATGCGGCTCTGGCGTCGTTTCTCGCACGTCTGTCGGGAACAACGGACATCAACATCGGTGCACCGATGGCCGGGCGAGGTGAATCCGAACTCGACGATTTGATCGGAATGTTCGTCAACACCTTGGTGCTGCGTACCGAGGTTGATCCTTCGGCGGCATTCACAACACTTCTGGCCTCGGCTCGGGAAACCGACCTTCAGGCGTTCGCGCACTCGGACCTTCCGTTCGAACGGCTCGTGGAAGTGCTGGACCCCGTTCGGTCGAGGGCACATCACCCGCTGTTCCAGGTGGCGTTGGCATTCCAGAACCTGGGGCAGAACTCATTGGCTCTGCCCGGTCTGACGGCCGCCGAGTTCGCAATCGACGAGACCGTGGCCAAGTTCGATCTGCAGCTCACGATCAGTGAGGTATCAGAAGGGCTGTCGGCGACGTTCACGTACGCGACGGATCTGTTCGACGAATCGACCGTCCGCGGATTCGCTGCACGATTGATGCGCATCCTGAACGGAATTGCGACGGACCCCACGACTTCAGTGGGTGACATCGAAATCCTCGACGCGTCCGAGCGTGAGGTTCTGACGAGCCAGAGGGCATCTTCAGGAGTAGCGCAGGCGCCGTTGGCAGAGATTCTTGCCGACGCTGCTGCGCGCTACCCGGACAACGTCGCATTGCGCTACCCCGGCACGGCGCAGGCCGCTGCCGGTCGGTCCATGACGTATCGCGAGGTCGACCAGTGGTCGTCGAAGCTGGCCCGCGTCTTGATCAATCGTGGTCTCGGGGCTGAAGATCTTGTGGCGGTGTCGATTCCGCGATCCGTCGAATCGGTACTCGCGGTGTGGGCAGTGTCGAAGACCGGGGCAGCGGTCGTTCCGATCGATCCGCACTATCCGGCAGATCGTATCGCGCACATGCTCAGCGACTCGGGTGCAAAGGTAGGCCTGACCCTCGACGTCGAACGTGCGAATCTCACCGACGACGTCGAGTGGTTGGTCGTGGACGGAGCGCTCGGCGAGCAGATGACCGCCGGAGTGTCCGGAGCGCCAATCGATGTCGAGGAACGTGTCCGTCCACTGACGACTGCTCATCCTGCCTGGGTGATCTACACTTCCGGCACGACCGGACTGCCGAAGGGCGTTGTCGCGACCAACGCCGGTCTGGCGAGCTTCAGTGTCACTCAGGCCGCGCATTACCTCGTGAAGCCCACCTCGCGGACACTGCACTTCGCGTCACCGAGTTTCGACGCGTCGATGCTCGAGTTGTTCCTCGCGGTGGCCACCGGCGCGACGATGGTCATCGTCCCGCCTGGCGTGTACGGCGGCGACGAACTGGCTGAGGTGTTCCGTAGCGAACGAGTCACGCATGCGTTCATCACACCAGCGGCTCTGGCGTCGATGGACCCGAGCGGCCTGGACGACCTGTCGGTCGTAGGTGTGGGCGGCGAAGCGTATTCGCCGGAACTGATCAGCAAGTGGACGACGGGGGACGACTCGGCCGCATCGGCTTCGGCTCCCAGGACGTTCCTGAATGTCTACGGCCCGACCGAGACGACAATCGTGACGAACGTCAGCGTTCCGCTTCTGCCTGGTGACCGAATGGACATCGGCGCCACGATCGGTGACATGGCCGCCTTCGTCCTGGACACACGACTCAATCCAGTTCCACTCGGAGTCTCGGGCGAGCTGTACCTGTCCGGTCCACAGGTGACCCGCGGTTATCATCGTCGCCCGGGCTTGAGTGCCGATCGATTCGTGGCAAACCCGCACGGTAATCCGGGCGAGCGAATGTACAGAACCGGTGACGTGGTGCGCTGGGTCGCTGGAACCGCACCCTCTACTTACGCAGTGGAATACGTGGGCCGCAACGATTTCCAGGTCAAGATTCGCGGTTTCCGGATCGAACTCGGTGAGATCGATGCGTCGTTGACCGCACACCCCGAGGTCGAGTTCGCGGCGACGATGGGTACGACCCTGCCGTCGGGTGCTCCGGCACTGGTGTCGTACGTATTCACCGGAAAGAACGCTTCGGTGACTTCGGCGGAATTGATCGAATTCGTCTCCAAAACCCTTCCGGCTCATATGGTTCCGGCTTCGGTCATGGTCTCCGCGGACATGCCACTCAGCCCGGCCGGCAAGCTGGACCGAAAAGCTCTCCCAGCGCCGGTCTTCGAGACCAAGGAATTCCGGGCCCCGGTTACCGAGATGGAACAAGTCCTGAGCGAGATCTTCGCGGACGTTCTCGGCCTCGATCGAATCGGCACCGATGACTCGTTCTTCGCCCAGGGCGGCGACTCGATCATGTCGATCCAACTCGTCTCGCGTGCGAAGGCACGTGGAATCGTATTCGCACCCAGTGACGTCTTCGAGAGCAAGACTGTCGCAGCACTGGCCGAAGTGGCGAAGTACGCCGCCGACGTCGAGGCCGCCGTGGTGCTCGAGGAGTTGCCGGGCGGTGGCGTCGGCTGGATGCCGTTGACGCCGATCGAACGATTCATGGTCGAGCGCGGTGGCAGCTACAACCGATTCACGCAGACGATGACTCTCGAGCTTCCACTCGGAGTGCAGCGAACCGACATCGTGCGAACACTCGCCGCAGTCGTCGACCACCACGACATGTTCCGCTCGCGGCTGATCTCCGACGGTCGCGGATGGGGGATGTCGGTCTCCGAGCCCGGAACCGTGGACGTCGAGGATCTGCTCAGCCGCGTCGATGTCGACGCGGCTGCGGACGAGTCGACAATTGTCCTCACGGCTTCCAAGGGCCTCGACGAGGCTCTCGGCCGATTGAATCCGGCTGACGGCGTGATGGTTCAGTTCGTGTGGGTCGACTTCGGTCCCTCTCGCACGGGGCGCTTGATCATTGCTGCGCACCACTTGATTGTCGACGGGGTTTCCTGGCGAATCATCGTTCCGGATCTGGTGTCGGCTGCGGCCCAGATGGCCGGGGCGAGCGGAGCGACGGGGGATGTAGCCGGAGCGACGGGCGATGTGGCTCTCGGGCCGACGGGTACGTCGATGCGCCGCTGGGCTCATGCATTGTCCGAAGAGGCCCATCGGGATTCGCGGGTAGCCGAGCTGGATACCTGGCGGAAGGTGTTGCAGACACCGGATCCGGTGCTGGGCAAGCGGGCGTACGACTCTGCCGTCGACGTTGCGGCAACGGTTCAGCGGATAAGCGTGGCGGTCCCCACTCAGGTGACCGAGACTCTGTTGACCACGCTGCCGGAGGTTTTCAACGGCGGCGCCAACGACGGCCTGCTCGCTGGACTGGCACTCGCGCTGATCGAGTGGCGTCGCCGAGCGGGAATCGACTCGACCTCTGCCCTGCTACAGCTCGAAGGCCACGGCCGTGAAGAAGCCGTGATTCCCGGTGCGGATCTGTCGAGGACTGTTGGCTGGTTCACTGCAGCCTTCCCGATCAGTCTCGATCTTTCCGAGGTAGACCTGGGTGACGCTTTTGCCGGAGGTGATTCGGCGGGACGCGCGATCAAGGCAGTGAAGGAGCAGTTGCTGGCGATCCCGGACAAGGGCGTCGGGTACGGACTGCTGCGCTACCTGAACGAAGACACGCGCGCAGTGCTTTCGCGCTTCGCAGGGGGACAGGTCAGCTTCAACTACTTGGGAAGGGTTGTCGCCGAGGATCTTCCGGCAGGTGTCGAGGGGCTCGGCTGGCTGCCGGCCGGCGATTTCGCCAACGTGTCAGCACCCGAAGACGTCGACATGCCCGCAAACAAGGTCGTCGACATCAATGCGATCGTCAACGACGGCGCGGACGGAGCTGTTCTGGAGGCCTCCTTCGCCTACCCCGTCGGTGCCATCGACGGCGAGAGCGTCGAGGCGTTTGCACAGATTTGGGTCGAAGCACTGACCGCCCTGGCGGAGCATTCTCGATCCGTCGGTGCCGGAGGACTCACTCCGTCCGACGTGCCGCTTGTCTCGGTGAGCCAACGAGATATCGACGGGTTCGAGAATCGATTCGGTACGGTGACCGACATCTGGCCGCTGGCACCGCTGCAGTCGGGCTTGCTCTTCCATGCGATGTTGGCGGAATCCAGCGTCGACCTCTACTCGGTGCAGATGATTCTCACTTTGTCCGGGAAGGTCGATGCCGACCGATTGCGGACTGCAGCACAGGGAATCATCGACCGTTACGCGAACCTGCGAACAGCATTCACGGCCGACGACGACGGAACGCCGGTCCAGATAGTCCTCGAGGACGTTGCTGTCCCGTGGCGGAACATCGATCTCAGCGATGTCGCGGCGGTCGACCGTGAGGCAGCACTGGACGCAGTTTTGACGGCTGACCAGGCGACACACTTCGACATGGCGTCACCGCCGTTGATTCGGTTCACTTTCGTCACGATGGCGGAGGGGGACTACCGCTTGGTCGTGGCGAATCACCACATCATTCTCGACGGTTGGTCGGTGCCGCTGCTCTTGCAGAACCTGTTGGCGCTGTACGCGACGCGTGGTGACGACTCGGTTCTTCCGCGTGTGCGCAGCTATCGCAATTACCTGGCGTGGCTTGTCGATCAGGATCGCGATCGATCACTGACCGCCTGGGCGGATGCGCTTTCCGGCGTCGAGCAGCCGACGCTGCTCGCTCAGGTCACAGGCGGACAGGAATTCACCGCGCTGTCACAGAAGCTGAACGTGTCGATGTCGTCGGAGACAACCGCGACGCTCACAGCTCTGGCTGCACGACTCGGCGTCACCGCCAACACGATCGTGCAGAGCGCGTGGGCGGTCCTGCTCGGTGCGTTGACCGGAACCGACGATGTTGTCTTCGGTGCAACAGTGTCCGGCCGGCCCCCGGCACTCACAGGCGTCGAATCGATGGTCGGGTTGTTCATCAACACCCTCCCGGTGCGGGTGCGCCTCGACGCCGCGGAGTCCGTCGAAGAATTGGTTGCCAGGGTCCAGATCGAGCAGGCGAGAATGCTCGATCATCACTATCTCGGTTTGACCGATGTGCAGAAAGCTTCGGACGTCGGAACATTGTTCGACACGTTGGTGGTCTTCGAGTCGTACCCGGTAGACCGTGAGGGCCTCGCCGCACAGGCGGATGTTCTCGACGGAATGATGATCGACGACATCTCCTCGGACGATTCCACGAACTACCCGTTGACCCTGCTGATCGCACTCGACGAGCAGTTGCACTTGACACTTCGGTACCTGCCGGACTTCTTCGATGCCGACTACGCAACTGGGTTGCTGGACAGAGTTCTTCGACTGCTCTCCGCCGTCGCTACCGATCCTTCCGTTCGTGTTGGTGACGTTGACATTTTGGATTCTGTTGAGCGTTCGTTGGTGCTCGAGGGGTGGAATGACACTGTTCACGAGTTGACTGATGGTGCTTTGTTGCTCGATGGTTTCGATGCGCAGGTGGCGGCGTCTCCGGGTGCGGTGGCGC
>NZ_JAAOLG010000076.1:0-6496 GCF_011602025.1 Rhodococcus sp. IC4_135 | reverse complement strand
GGTGTGTGGGGGTGGTGGTGGACGAGGTGGCGGTGTTGGAGGGGGTGCGGAGGTCTCTTCCGGGGTTCATGGTGCCGTCGGTGGTGGTGGTGTTGGGGGAGTTTCCGGTGACGGTGCATGGGAAGTTGGACCGTAAAGCCCTCCCGGACATCAACTTCGAACCTCAATCGCTGCAGTATGTCGCGCCGCGAACGCCGGTCGAGGAGACGGTTGCCGCAATTTTCGATGATCTGCTGGGAACGTCGACGGTGGGCGTGTACGACGACTTTTTTGCTCTTGGTGGGAACTCTCTCAGTGCGGCCAGGTTGGTTGCGCGAGTGAATGCTGTTCTCGGCGAACGGATCAACATCCGCGACGTCTTCGATGCGTCGACCGTTGCAGCGCTGGCGGAGTTGGCGCAGAGCCGCGGAGGGGACATACCGGGTGATATCAGCGGCGGAGAAGGAGCGAAGCCAGCGTTGACGCCGCGGGGTACGACGACGGATATCCCACTTTCACCGGCGCAGGAGCGAATGTGGTTTGCGAATCAGTTCGCCCCCGAATCCGCTGCATACAACGTCGCGTGCGCGTTGAGGCTCGACGGCGCACTGAATGTGAGTGCGCTTCGCGCTGCATTTGTCGACGTCGTCGAGCGGCACGAGTCTTTGCGCACTGTGTTTCCTTTCACGGACAACGGACCGCGTCAAGTGATCATGTCCACCTCACAGGTGGTATCGGATCTCGCACCGATACTTGTACAGGGAGGCGAAGACCTGCGCGAGCGTTGCCGGCAGATCGCTTCGGTTGGTTTCGACGTCACGCAACAGGTCCCGATGCGCGCCACCTTGTTGCGGCGAGATGACCAGGCCCACTCGCATGTCCTGGTGATCGTGATTCACCACATCGCCGCCGACGGATTCTCGACGGTACCGCTGGCCCGAGATCTCATGAGCGCATACTCCGCCCGTGTGAACAGTGAGGCACCTCGGTGGGCGCCGCTCGCGATCCAGTACGCCGACTACGCGTTGTGGCATCGTGGTTGGTTGGGCTCCGAATCCGACTCTCGGTCCTCGATGTCGAAACAGCTCATCTATTGGGCCGAGAATCTTGCGGGCACACCGGAGGTTCTCGACATTTCGACTGATCGACCGCGCGGTGACGTGCGTTCGCTCCGACGCGGACGGATTCGGTTCGACTTCAGTCCGGAGATCCATGCCGGTGTGGTTGCCCTGTCGCGCACACACAACGCCACGGTCTTCATGGTTGTGCACGCAGCCTTGGCTGTGCTGCTGGCGAGGCTCAGTGATGAGGACGACATAACCGTAGGAACTCCCATCGCCGGACGTGGGGAGCGCGAACTCGACGACCTGGTGGGTATGTTCGTCAACACCTTGGTCTTGCGCACTGCAGTGGACCGTGGCGCGACCTTCGGGGAGTTCCTCGACCAGGTCCGAAATGTAGATCTGAGCGCCTTCACCCATGCGGACGTGCCGTTCGAACGGGTCGTCGAGATCGTGAATCCTTCACGTTCGACGGCATACTCGCCCCTGTTTCAAGTCATGTTGGAGTTTCAGGACATCGAGCGACCTACCCTCGAACTGCCCGAGTTGCAGGTGACCGACGTGGGTGTCGAGATCGACACCATCAACTTCGATCTGCAGTTGACGGTGGCCCAGAATGTCGACGGCGCCGGTGAACCGGACGGTATTCGCGCCGAATTCGGTTATGCCACAGATATTTTTGACGATGAGACAGTAAGGGGCTTCGTCGACCGCCTGCAACGGATTCTCGAGCGCGTCACCACGGATCCGCAATCGCGGATCGGAGATATCGAGATTCTCTCCGGCCGTGAGTCGGTCGAACTGATACCCGTGCGAGGTGTGATCTCCACCGCTGTTCAGAGCCTTCCGGATGTGCTCACTGCAGCAACAGATATGGCGACCGCCCGGGATCCCGGCGCCGTCGCGCTGGTGTTCGAGGAACGTGAAGTGACCTATCTCGAACTCGACGCACAGTCGAACCGATTGGCCCGCCTGCTGATCGAATCGGGAGTGGGTCCCGAATCGGTGGTGGCGTTGTGTCTTCCACGCTCCGTCGAGTCCGTGCTGGCGGTGTGGTCCATTGCCAAGACCGGTGCGGCATTCCTTCCGGTGGACCCGGGACATCCTGCTGCACGTATCGAGTACATGCTGGGCGACTCCGGTGCAGCGTGGGGGATAACGTCTCGCGCTCACCACGCAGCACTGTCCGACCTCGTGCCGTGGCTGGTCCTCGACGATCCCGGTTTCGAGGAACGGCTGTGGGCGCACTCCCCATCGAGAGTCACCGACGCGGATCGGCGGGCACGGATTCGAATCGACAATCCGGCCTATCTGATCTATACCTCCGGGTCAACGGGAACGCCGAAGGGCGTGACAGTCACACACCGCGGGTTGAGCGACTTTGCTCTCCAGGAGCGCGAGACATTCGCTACCACCACCGAAGCAAGAACCCTGCACTTCGCCTCGCCGAGTTTCGACGCGTCGGTTCTCGAGCTCGTGCTGGCCGTTGGTGCTGGAGCCACGATGGTGATCGTGCCACCGACTGTCTACGGCGGGTCGGAGCTGGCGGCGCTACTGGAGCGCGAGCGCGTCACCCACTGTTTCGTGACTCCGGCGGCTTTGGCGTCCGTCGACCCAGACGGTCTCACCACTGTCGGTTGTGTCGTGACAGGTGGGGAGGCGTGCCCGCCGGAATTGGTGGCCCGCTGGGCGCCGGGCAGACAGATGTTCAACGCCTATGGTCCTACCGAGGCAACTGTGGTGTCGAGTATCAGTGCGGCACTGGCTCCTAACGACCCGGTCACCATCGGCGCACCTACTCGCGGATTCAGCGAGGTAGTGCTGGACTCGCGTCTGCGAGCGGTACCGGTAGGTGTCGCGGGGGAGTTGTATCTTGCCGGGCCGGCTCTCGCTCGCGGCTATCACCGGCGATCCGCGCTGACCGCCGCGCAGTTTGTCGCAGATCCCTTCGGTGCGCCGGGAACGCGGATCTATCGCACGGGCGATCGCGTGCGGTGGACGCCCGACCGGCAGCTGGAGTATCTCGGGCGCACCGACGCCCAAGTGAAGGTCCGTGGGTTCCGCATCGAACTCGGGGAAGTCGAGGTGGCATTGCAGACGCACCCACGCGTGGCCCAGGCGGTGACGGGCGTCTGGAACGGCGACGGCAGCGATCGGTTGATCGGCTACGTGGTTCCCGATCGCGGGGTGAGTGTCGATCCGCGAGACGTCCTCGCGCATGCAGGCACGCGACTGCCGTCGTACATGGTGCCTGCGGCGGTGGTGGTGCTCGACGCACTTCCGCTGACGGTTCACGGAAAACTGGACCGCGCAGCGCTTCCCGCACCCGATTTCTCGTCCGCGGCCACACCCGACCGGCCACCGCGAACGGAAACCGAGAATCTTCTTGCCGCTCTGTTCGCGCAGGTTCTCGGCCTCGACACCGTGGGAGTGCATGATTCCTTCTTCGAACTCGGTGGAGACAGCATCATGTCCATCCAATTGGTGGCCCGCGCTCGCGATGCT
Source organism: Rhodococcus sp. IC4_135 (assembly GCF_011602025.1). NCBI lineage: Bacteria > Bacillati > Actinomycetota > Actinomycetes > Mycobacteriales > Nocardiaceae > Rhodococcus > Rhodococcus sp. IC4_135. Next base: position 2,951 of record NZ_JAAOLG010000076.1, on the reverse strand, counting down.
GGTGTGATCATCTCGCCGCGAGATGTATTCGACCACAAATCTGTTGCCGAACTTGCCGAGTCGGCGCACGTGGAGCAGGACGGGCCTGATGCGCTCGCGGAGCTGCCCGGAGCCGGTATCGGCACCCTCCCACTGACGCCGGTGGCGCAGTGGATGCTCGACCGCAGCAGCAGCGGCCTCGCGGGGGGTGAGCTGAACCGGTTCACCCAGGCGCTCTTGCTGACCGCTCCCGCTGATCTCACCCAGGACCTCCTTGTCCGGGGCGTTCAAGTGATGCTGGATCGGCACGACATGCTCCGTGCTCGCCTGGTCGAGCGTGAGCAGGTCATGGAAGTCCTACCACCCGGCTCGATCTCGGCCGAAGGACTGATCCATCGAGTAGCTGTCGGTTCGGTGGACGACGAAGGTTTCAGGGCCTTGGCGTCGGGAGAGCTCGAGGCCGCTGCCGACAGCTTGGATCCCGCCGCGGCCGACATGGTGCGCGTGATCTGGTTCGACCTGGCCGACAAACCTGACTTGTCGAACCAGCAGGGCCGATTACTTCTGGTGATTCATCACCTGGTTGTCGACGGCGTCTCGTGGCGCATTCTGGTCACCGACCTGGCGTCGGTGACAGCACAGCTCCAGGCCGGTGTCACGCCTGAACTGCCACAGATCGGAACGTCGTTCCGGCGATGGGCGCATGGGCTTGTCGAGCACGTGGGTGACCGGAGCGCAGAACGGGACGTGTGGACAACGATCCTGAAAGGCGATGACCCACTGATCGGTTCGCGCCCACTCGATCCCACGATCGACGTCTACGACACGGTCGACACCGTCACAGTGGACATCTCGCCTCCGGTGACCAGGAACCTTCTCACCACGGTTCCTGCGGCATTCCACACCGGCGTGAACGACGGACTCCTCACCGCTGTCGCGTTGGCCTCGATCGGGTGGCGACGACGCCGAGGTATGGATACCGCTGCCGCCCTGATCACTCTCGAAGGACACGGCCGCGAGGAGGGTGCGGTTCCTGGCGCAGACCTCGCTCGCACCGTTGGTTGGTTCACCACGCTCTACCCGGTGCGCGTGGATCTCGGCGGAATCGACGTCGACGACGCACTGGCAGGTGGCGCCGACGCCGGACGGGCCCTCAAAGCCGTCAAAGAGTACGTGCGTGCGATACCCGATCATGGAATCGGATTCGGGATGTTGCGGTACCTGTCTGGCGAGAGCGACACACTCGGCCGATTCCGTTCTCCTCAGATCAGTTTCAACTATCTGGGCCGGATCAGCTCCTCTGACGGAGCACAGGACTGGCTGCCGGTGGAGGACAATCGAAAGCTCGGCGGAACCCAGAATCGTTCCATGCCGGTGGCGTGCGTGATCGACATCAACGCCGCGGTTGAGGACCATGTCGACGGGCCCTGCCTGACAGCATCTTTCACCTTTCCCCGCGGAGTGCTCGACGCGTCGGACATCGCGGAATTCGCGGAACTGTGGCGTCGTGCACTCGACGGACTCACCGCGCACGCGTCGCGACCTGATGCGGGCGGTCTGACGCCGTCGGACGTTCCACTGGTCTCGGTGGACCAACAGCAGATCGAACGCTGGGAGAACGACTTCCCCGGATTGCGCGATGTCTGGTCGGTGTCACCCCTTCAAGCCGGGCTGATGTTCCATGCCTCACTGGCGGCCACGTCGACGGACGTCTACACAGCGCAGTTGTGCATCGAACTCGAAGGAGCGGTTGATTCCGAGCGTTTACGCGGTGCTGCTGCCGGACTACTCGGAAACCACCCGAATCTCTGCGCAGCGTTCGTCTACGACGTACACGGCCTACCGGTGCAGTTGGTTGTCGACGATGCAGTGATTCCCTGGACCGAGGTCGATCTGAGTGATCGAGGATCGGCAACCGAAGCAGATCTGGAGCGCCGCCTCGACGAGGATCGCAGTGCACCCTTCGACCTCGCCTCGCCGCCACTGCTTCGGCTGACGCTGCTGCGAACCTCGCCGACGAGGTGCGTGTTGGTGGTGACAAACCATCACATCGTTCTCGACGGTTGGTCGATGCCGTTGTTGGTTCGCGAACTGCTGACGCGATACGCGGCCGACGGTCTCCCGGTCGACAGAGCCCCGGCCGATCTTCCCGAGACTCCGTCATACCGCACCTATCTGGAATGGTTGGTGCACCGCGACCTCGAGACCTCGCTCGCGGTATGGGAGGACGCCATGGAAGGCGTCGACGAGCCGACGTTGTTGGCGGCTTCGGCGCCGATCGCGGAGCAACTGGTTCCCGAAGAAGTCGCCGTCGATCTACCCGATTCGGTGCTCGACGGACTTGGTGCGCTGGTCCAGCGGAGTGAGATCACGATGAACACGGTGATCCAAGCCGCGTGGGGTGTCCTGCTGTCTCGAATGCTTTCCCGCGACGACGTCGTCTTCGGCGTCACAGTCTCGGGCCGTTCACCTGAATTGCCTGGTGTGGAAAACATGATGGGGCTGCTGATCAACACATTGCCTGTCCGCGTGCAACTGGATCCGGACGAGACCTGTGCGCAGCTGCTCGCTCGACTACAAGGCGAACAGACAGCTCTGCTCGATCATCACCATGTCGGACTCGGAGCGATTCAATCTGTCGTAGGGACAGGCAATCTATTCGACACACTGTCGGTCTTCGAGTCGTATCCGATCGATACCTCGGGGATGGACGGGAACACCGACATAGCCGGTATGCGCGTCACCGCTGTGACTGCCCGGGACGCCACGCATTACCCACTCACCGTGCTGACCGTCGCGGAACCCGCGCTGCAGGTGAGCCTGCGGTATCAGCCGGCGGCACTCGACCGCGCCGTGGTCGACACCATTGCGCAGCGAATGTCGCTGATCCTTGCCGCCTTCGCAGCGAACGCGGACACACCGATCGGCGAGGTCGACGTGTTTGTCGCCGGTGAGCGTGGGTTGGTGGTGGG
>NZ_JAAOLG010000075.1:0-7178 GCF_011602025.1 Rhodococcus sp. IC4_135 | reverse complement strand
CCGTAGTTCAATCGGCCGACGATCTGCTCGACCAGCTCGATGTCGCGACCGACGATGGCCAGTTTGTCTACCGTGAAATGCTGGTCGGAGAGGTAGTCGACGGCGCTCTCGGCGTCGGCATAGGTGTTGAATGTCGCAATCACCTGGCGTGCAGGTGGGTGTGGACTTACGGCGGAGGTTCCGCCACTGGACTCTGACATCACGCCCCCTCGGCGTCGATGGACTGGGGTTTCGGAGTAGAACTCCCGCTACCAAGACCCTAGCAGCCGAAAGAAATGGGTGAGAGTCTTCACCCTCACGTAGAGGATCAGGACCCAGCGGCTGTTCCTAATCGCTTGGTGCAGAAGAAAACCAGTGACGAATCCTCTTCTTCCAGCTGTCGGATCAGCTCGTACAGTGAAGTCACTAAAGTCCGATTCCTGCGGTTGGGCCGTTCGTGAGCTCAACCGGTTGACTGCCCGACCGGACGCCGAACCGGTAGGCGCAGGCTCGGCTGCACAGTACGGCATGCGAATCGGGCCGAAACAGGCATATCGGTCTTGAAAATAAAAGTAGTACAACAATATACGACTCGTCGCCGCAGCAGCTGAGGCACGCGCACCGCAATCGTCGATGTAGATTTCTATGAGCATGTGACGCGGGTCGGGAGTCGCGGACCACGGGAGGAGACAGGGGTATGTTGATCTGGTGGGCCCACTCGCAGTAGGTGCATGTAGGAGACCGATGTCGTACGGAACCGGTCGCTGATGCGCGTTCCGTCGACCGTACGTTCCTCGATCTGGGTGCCGCTGGTCGCGATCGCGGTCCCCCTCCTCGCGGGTGCGGCGCCTCGGCTCCCACCACCTCGACGCCCCCAGCCGGGCCTGCCGTGGACCTGCCGGCACTGGTCCGGCAGGTGGAGGCCTCGGTCGTCACGGTGCTCACCGGGTCCGGTGTGGGCAGCGGCATCGTCTACAAGACCGACGGCACCATCGTCACCAACGCCCACGTGGTCGAGGGTGCCCGGCAGGTGAGTGTGGCATTGCGGACGGGCAACAGGTGTCCGCGAACGTGCGGGCCGTCGATCGCGTGACCGACGTCGCGGTCCTTCACGCGGACCGCACCGATCTGACTGCGGCGACGTTCGAGACAGCACTGCCAGAGGTCGGCGCGCTCGCCGTAGTCGTGGGCAGTCCACTGGGGTTCGAGGCCACAGTCACCTCGGGCATCATCTCCGGATTGCACCGTCAGATCCCCGGGTCGGCCTCCACCGGGGCGCCGCTGGTCGACCTGATTCAGACCGACGCCGCGATCTCGCCGGGTAACTCCGGGGGTGCGCTGATCGACGGACAAGGGCGGGTCGTGGGGATGAGCCAGGCCTACATTCCCCCGTCGGCGGGTGCGGTGGCTCTGGGTTTCGCCATCCCCGCGGCGGATGTCGTCGACGTCGCAGATCAACTGCTGGCCTCGGGAACCGCCCAGCATGCGTACGTCGGCATTCAGCCCGGCACGCTGACACCGCAGATCGCCGAACAATTGGCGGTCGACCGCACCGACGGTGTCGTCGTCCTCGAGGTCGTCCCGCTCGGTCCGGCTGCGACCGCGGGTATCCGGCCCGGCGATGTCATCACCGCGGTCAACGGCCACGACACCGAGTCGGCGGAGGACTTCATCGCGGCGCTCCGTGCCGTCGACCCGGGCGATCGAGTGGATTTGACCGTGCTCCGCGGCGGCAAGATCCAGCAGATATCGGTCACCGTGACAGACCGCCCCGCCAGCTGAACGACGATGCCTGGAGCGTCCGAAACGGGCGTGGACGCGATCGGTGCTACGGCCCGCCGGCACGTTGCGGGCGGCGCTGGCCAAAATTTTGAACGACGAGGTCACGCTGCGGAAGCAGCGGATCGAGAGCGGCCAGGGTCCTCTGCCGTGATTCCCTCCAGGCGATGTCCGGTCATGGATCCGCTTACCGGGTCTCCAACCACTCCTGACGTGGTGTCAGCCATCCTGATCGCGGCAGAGCACCGGCACGGCCCGTCTCGCTTCGTAATTGGCTGAGGAAATGCCAGGGAGTTCAGACAGATTGCTCTGGCCATGCCGGAGACGAGCAACACGTCCGCAGGTCGCGGCGGCTCACAATGCCACAGGTCTCGAGACCCTAGAAGTGGCCAAATTTCACGCGAGATCGCCACTCGGTGGCCAGTTGGCCATCTGGGTGAGATTGTCTCGGCGTGGCTGCGTGGTGGGAGCGGATAGCGGGTGGATGATCCAACCGAGTACTTCCGATGCGGGGAGATGCCGCGATGGGGAACGCTACGGTCGCTGGGTCGGCGAAACCACGTGCCGGGTCATCGAATCTGGGTACGGCGCAGCTGTCGCGCCGCCACGTAGGCGACGGCGCCGAGGAGATCCGACCACTGGATGAGGTCGCGGTCGATGATGTCGTTGCCTCCGCGCTGTGGCGGACTTTTCGCTGGTATGGAGGTCAGCAGCATTATTCGGGTACCTATTGGACTGCGACCGAGTCCGATCATGTGATCTACGAATCGCGGCTGGAGCTGTCGGCGTCGAACACGGTGGCGTTTACGTGCGAGTGGACCAGGTTGGTGTTGACCGCGCGGGGATGGCAGTACGAGGTGTGGAGCGAGCCGCCTCCGATCGAGCTGGAGAATGTGCGGTTCCTCGCCGGCTATCGCCGGGCGTGGTTGTTCGATCCGGATGTGCTCGACGTGGAGAAGTGTAGTGCGGGAGGGGGTATGTGAAGGCGGTGGATGCGAATGAGCACCTGCAGGGAGGGCAATCCGGTGCGGACGGTGAGCAGGTCTCGGTGCTGTTCATCGCGGATCCGGGCACGCCTGCGGCTCTCGCGGAACGCATCGCGGAGTACCTGCCGCAACGCCTGCGCAGCCCTGGCCGGCTCGAGCGCCGGTGGACGACGTGCGTGCGCCGCAAACCGTACCTCCCCGACGAGCAAGCGGATTTCGCCGATATCATCGACACGGTCGATCCGTCCTCCGAAGAGGAAGACATCGTCGTATACCTCACCGATCTGCCGCGCCGCGAGGACACCCTCCCGGTGGTGGCCGATGTCAGCGCCGACCACAAATTCGCGCTCATCTCGGTCGCCGGAGTGGGCGGCATCCACATCGAGCGCCGCGTCCGCACCATCACCGAACTCGCGATCACCCGCATACTCGGTGAACCGGAACTCACGCCCGGCGCGGCGCGACGGTTTCCGTCTGCGCACACCAAGGACGGCATCCGGTAATTCGCGCCCTCTGGACTGCGGCGACTGCGACTGTTGTCGGGGATGGTGCGCGCCAACCGGCCGTGGCGACTGGTCACCGGACTGTCGAAGGTCCTCGTCGGCGCCTTCGCCACGGGTGCGATCGCGCTGGCCACCAACACGATCTGGTTGTTCGCCGACACGATGGGGCCATGGCGTATGAGTGTGGCGATGATTTTGTCGATCGTGGCGATCATTCTCTGGCTGATCCTCGACCACGAACTCTGGGAGCGGCCGAAGTCGCCGGCGGAACGCGATCGATCGGTGCTGTACAACACCGCGACCGTAGTCACCCTGGTCATCGGCGTCGTCGTCCTGTACGTGGCCCTATTCTCTCTGCTGCTGTTCACTGCGTGTCTCGCTCTTCCCTCGGAACTGCTGTCCAGTGTTCTCGGGCACGGGGTGAACTTCTCCGACTACCTCACGCTCACCTGGCTGCTGGCGTCCATCGCCACCATCGGTGGGGCCCTCGGTTCGGGTCTCGAGGACGACGCCGCCGTCAAAGAGGCGGCGTACGGGGTCCGACAGCGGCAACGCATCGAGGAAACGCGGAGTCGGTCGAACGAGGCGCGATGATCGCGGCCCGGCGAAACATGCGTCCCAACTCAAAAGCGCCGACGAGGTTTGCGATGTACCGTCTGCCGAACCCGCACCGGCACGTCCTGAAACCGGCCCTTGATCGAAACTCGCCGACCAGTACAAACCCGATAGCCCCGTCCACTGATTTTGCCTTCGGGGCGTCAAACGGGCGTCAAACGGGGCAGTCCGAACAAACGGGATCTCGCGGTCGGCTACTCGGAACCAACGCGAAAACACGGGACAGGCAGCTGGTGTGGGCACAGTGTCCGATGAAGAAATGTCATCAGGTTGAGACAGATCGCGGTGGCCATACCGTGAGACCCGACATGAACGCGCATGTCACGGCGTCTCGAAATGTCATCGGCAGCGAGACCCTACACGAAGCACAGATCAGAGGACACACATGCCCACGCCATCAGATGATCGGCTTGAACTCCTCGCGAAGCGCTGCAACGCCGACCTCGGCGATTCTGATCTGTGGTTCCGCCCGGATGGCTACCCGCGCAGCCTTGCTCTGTGCATCATCGACTCGATCGCGTCCACCGGCGCACACTACAACTCCGTCAAAAACGTCCTGAGGCATTACATCGACTTCCGGCAGGCGCAGGGCGGTGATGCCGACACCGACAATGCCGGCGCCCTGTTGGAGACTTTCGACGAACTCGGCGGCCCGAAGGAGTGGGCCGAGATGACGAACAACCGCAAACCGACCTCGACGACCAAAGGTGCTCCGCTCAAGGCTGCGGCTATTCATGAGGCTGCCGGGCGGCTGCGTGAGCTGGGAATCGACAGCACCGACGACCTCCGCGCCGCCGACGCCGACGATCTCGCGAGCGCGAAGAAAGCCTGGGCGCGGGTACCTGGCCAGCGTTCCGGGATCACCTGGAACTACTTCCTGATGCTCGCTGGTACTCCCGGTGTGAAAGCTGATCGCATGGTCATCCGCTACGTCGCCGACGCGATCGGAGCGGTCGCGGAGAATGTGAGCGCAACCGATGCCGCGATGCTCGTGAAAGCGGTCGCCGAAAAATGCGGCCACAACGTCACCCATCTCGATCATGCGATCTGGCGATTCGAATCCGGCCGACCTGTGAACCAACAGAGCTGAGCGCTAGCTGCGGAGCGACCAACTACACGCCTGACCTTCTGAGTTCAGCGATTCTCCGCCAACGGAACATGTCGGCGGGCCGTGCCACTCTTGCTGTGAAACAGGGCGATGAGACTGCGAGTCGCATCTGCGTTGATCGTGTCCGAGCTTCGCGGGGAAAACGACAGGAGTGAGGTTCAGATGAGTGCTGCGAAAAAGGGTTCACCCGCTGAAGGAGTGGTGGAATTCATCGGTTTCGTTGTCTTCTTGGTGATTGTCATCGGAGCGATTGCCACAGCATGTTCATAAACTCTGGCCGGTGGACGAGTTATCTGCTGGGCGCCTGTTTCGAGGAGTACGACGACCATGAATACTCACCATCATGAGTAACGGACGCAACGCCGACCCCACGGTAGTTGTCGAGAAGAAGAACCGTATTCGCGACACTCATGTGGCGGCGTTGAATTCGCTCGCGGACCGTATCGCCGACTCTGTCGGGCTCCCCCACGGACACGTGCCCTACGTGGATCCGGATCTCGGTGGAATCGATGCGCGAGTTCTTGTTCTGCTGGACAACCCCTCCACGAAAGCTGAGGCCGGGACCGGGTCGGGTCTGCTCAGTCTCGACAACAACGACCGCACTGCACGCAACTGTCGCGAAGCGTATGCCCGCGCCGGTATTTCGTGGTCGGACGTGGTGCATTGGAATGTCGTCCCGTTCCCTGTCTCCGGGGTCAAGAACGGTGGTTCGACCCCGGCCGAACGTGCCCGCTCGGCTCAGTGGACCCGAGAGTTCGTCGCGTTGTGCCCGAATTTGGAGATAGTGCTGTTGTTGGGTGTCGCCGCACGGGACGGGTGGGAGCGCGCCGGCATCGAACGCGACGTGTATGTCGTTCCGGGAAACATTCCTCATTGCTCCGATCGTGGCTTGAACTCGGCCGGCGGACGGGAACGATTCGACGCCGCCATCACCGACATCGCCAGGATGCTTTCCACCGGAAACCACCACACCAGCAGAAAGCGGACATCGATGAACGAGACACCCTCGTCGAACAGTTCATTATCAGAGCCCACTCGACCAGGCACTGCTGCAATGGACCTGTTCGAGGGCGCCGGCCCTGGCAGCGAACTCGCTGTCTCCGTCGAGCCGGAAGGCATTCTCGTTGCCGGGGACCCGGAGGTCGTAGCCGGCTACCTCGCGCGCCTGACCGATCTCGCCGGCGAGGCACTCGATGTTTCCGGCGTCAGCACAACCTCGATGGCCAATGTCGCCGCCGCTGCCGTCGGAGCGAAATCTATTGCCGCCCAGGCCGGTCAGTTCGTGCGGTTGTCCCCGGACAGCGTCCAGGCATTGAAGACGTACAAAGCGTTGCCGGGTGACAGCGGGTTCTTCCGAATGACCGTCGTCGACCAAGCAGGGAAGTTCCGTCAGCAACTGCAATGGCAGAAAGTGTCCCTCGGCCCCACCCAAGCACTGTCCTTCCAACTCATCGCGGTGCAGCTCGCCCTCTCGGTGGCCATCGCGTCGGTGAACGAATCGATCGCCCGCGTCGACGGTAAAGTCGAACAACTCCTCGCCCTCGCCCAAGCGTCCCGAGTCGGTGACGTGGTCGGTCATTTCACAACCTTGGATCGGCTCGTCACCACTCTCGACGAACACGGAACACTGCCGACCGCAGACTGGGAATCTGTTGCCGGACTCCGGCCCACCCTGAATGTGACCATCGAACGCCTCCGAGAACACGTCAAACGCACCTTGGCCGGGTTCGATGCCACTCGCCCGGTCCAGGATCGCGCCGACTATCTCCGCCGAGCAATCGAAGAGAACCGGCTCGGCGAATCCCTGCACCTGTTGGTGGTCGGTGAGCAGTCGCTCTATCTGTGGCAGCGGTTGCGGATCGCGCGCGTGCAGGCCACCGAGCCGCAGCATCTGCAGGTGGTGCTCGACGACGCACGCACAGTGCTGGCAGAGCATTTCGAACGCGACGGCGAACTGTTGCTGCACGCGCGGTCGGAACTGTCGAACTTTGCAAAAATGCACCGACTCGACGGATTCCGGTGGGGCGCCGCCCACAATCTCAAACACGACATCGTCAAACTCAAGAACGACCTCGACGACTTCGCGCAGGCACGTGGCAGCCAGGTCATGGGATGGACCGACCACGAGAGTCCCAGCGTCGTCGACGCCCTGGCGGAAGTCGGAAGTCGGGCAGCGTCCGCAGGCAGCGCTGTCGCCGGCGCGGCCGG
>NZ_JAAOLG010000074.1:0-8703 GCF_011602025.1 Rhodococcus sp. IC4_135 | reverse complement strand
GAGTTACTACAACACTACGAGGCGGCACTCGACGATCGGGATGCTCAGCCCCATGAACTATGAGATGTCACTGACCGCGGAGCTTCTGGCCGCGTAACCACCCTCCACTATCCGGGGGGAACCTCAGCAGGAGAGGAAGGTATCTCCGTTTAAAACGCGATCTGCCACCGGTAAAAGCGACTAGTGCCAGCTGCACTAAGGTCAATTTCGCGAGTTGATTCCGGCTGAGAAACCAGCCAAGGTAGGGGTACAAAGCGTCTCGACGATGGAGCCGAGGTGCAAGAGGTGGCTAAAAGATGGTGGGACCAGCCGCGTCCCGGAAAAAGAAAGGACCCCCGACGCTAGGCGCGCCGGGGGTTACCTCCAATGTGTTCGCAAGGTATCAAGCCCTCGCCTCTGACTAGAGAATAGCAAGGAGTACCACCGTGGTTCAAGCTCAGACGATTGTGACTCTGGCCAAACACATCACTGGCGCCCGCTTCGAGACGTATCTCGCGCTGGCACGGAACAACCCCTACGACGCGCTGGCGCTCTATCGCTGGAACATGGAGATGAGTGGGGCCCTTCAGGAAGCCCTCGGAGTGGCCGAGGTGTTCTTGCGTAACGCTCTCGACGCGGAGCTCAGGATTTGGAACGCTGCCCAGCCGTCGCGTCCGATGCCGACCGGAACACTGGTGTACAACGAGGAGTGGGTACAGCTCCCGGCTGGGTCGCTCTACGCGATCTTGAATCCCGCGCCGCGTAGGGGCGGACGGCGCTTTTCCACGTATGACGACGCCCGGACTCGCGCTGAGAACGATCGCAACGCTCGAGAACCAGGGCATCGTCGGCATGGCCGGCCGGTTGATCACGACGACGTTGTCGCGCATATGACCTTCGGGACGTGGAACAAGTTACTTCCCCGTCGAGATATGCGTCATTCATCGGGGCTCGGGCCGCAGGCTCAGCGCGCCTTGTGGAATGCCGCACTGTGCAAGGCGTTCCCGAATCATCCTCATCCGACGGTGATCAAGTACTGGGTCGACAGGCTGCACGCCATACGCAACCGGGTAGCCCACCTGGAACCGTTGTGCGACACCGACGTCATGAGCTATCACCGCACGATCGCGCGACTCCTGAGGGCTATCGATCCAGCCCTCAGCTCGTGGTACGGGGGTGTCAGCCGCATACCGGAAGTTCTCAGCCGTAAACCGTCCTGCTAACCGACGACCCGATTCTCGAGAGTGACATGACGCGAAACAAGGAATGGCCGACTCCCACTCAGCAGTCTCGAGATTCGATGTCGTATCTGGTGACGACATCGAAAAGGACTGCGAACCTTCAGCTTCCGCACGGATTTCTTCGGGACGGAGATGCGCCGCCCTTGGCTCGGCTGGTGCAGGGTGGGCGTGGCGGTGAAGTGAGGTTGAAGCTATATCTGACTGTAAGTTTGATCGCAGCTGCTGCGCCGCACACATACGACCGAAACACCCCGGCCCGGTCATGGGCGGAGTTGCTCAATCTTCCAGCCCCGGAGATCGCAGGAGCGAGACGCGTTTCGGACGCGTTCGGGTGGCTTCATGATCACAAGTACCTCGAGGTCGACCGGGAACGTGGCCGACCGCCACGATTCAAGCTATTGAGTATGGATCTGGAGGGAGGCGACTATGAGAAGCCTTCCCGGGAGTATGTTGCTGTCCCGCTGGGACTGTGGACAAATCACTGGATCTCGGCACTGTCCGGAGTGGAACTTGCTGTGCTGTTGGCCATTATGGACGGACCAGGCGATGATGCGGTGGGGACTTTAGAACCAAGATTCCTCACTGGCGTACAGAAGCGTAGGTACGGCTTTTCCTCCGATTCTTGGACGAAAGCCACACGGCAACTCGAGTCGATTGGCGTTGTAGAAGTAGCGCGAAGGGTCGAAGGCGGGACCATGAAATTCCGCAGAAACAGAAACATCTACCGACTTCCGGACCCCCAGTTCGAGGCCAAACCAGTCTGGCCTGTCAAGTACTCCTGATCAACGGCAGCGCGAGATCGCCGGATGCGCCACCGAGCAGTTTGTGTGGGGCATCATTGAACGCGTGACCGATTATGCACTGCACCGTATGAATAGCCGAGAATTTGAACACGTCAGTCAGGCGTTGTTACTCAAGACCTTTGGCGCTGCAGTGGAAATTTTTGGTGACGGTGCAGATAATGGCCGCGAGGCCGTCTACAGCGGAACGTTGGTGTGGGCAGAGAATGATCACTCGTTGACCTGGACTGGCAACACGGTCTTTCAAGCAAAATTCTTGCAGGAGCCGAGAGATACCAGTCGTGACACACGCTGGTTTCAAAATGAGGTACGCAAAGAACTTGAACTTTGGAAAGACCCTCATTCGACGCGGCGCCAGAAGATTGGGCTTCCTGACAACATTCTGTTCATCACCAACGTGACACTCGGACCCGGCCCCAATGGGGGGTTGGATACCACTGTGGCGTTGATGAACGGACGCGCGGCTGAAATCGGTCTGGCCCGCGTCAATGCCTGGCACTATGACACCATTGGCCGGCTACTCGACGGCCAGAGCGACATCCGTCGAGCATTTGCCGGACTCATCACCCCAGGCGATGTACTAGCGAAACTCCAGGACATCCTCACCGGCCAGACCGTCGATGTCGGAAAAATGTTGATCAAGCATGCTCGACGGACCGTGATCGAGGATCAATCCATCCGACTCAGCGACTCCGGTGATCCCACCCAGGGGCGACTGCTCGTAAATCAAATCGCGATCGACCTACCCGTGCGCCTTTCGCGCAAGGGCGCACCAGCATTGACCGGCGCGACGCAGCTCGCGATCGCAATGGGTGACCGTTGTCTCAAACCCAGCGTCTTGGCGACGACCGATTCGCGATTCAACCCCGCGCCTAGAAACCTCCTTCTCTTGGGGGGACCCGGACAGGGGAAGACCACACTCAGCCAACTCATCGTTTCTGCATACCGTGTGGAATTTGCGAGGACCTACGGAGACGACACCGGTTCACCCGGACTTCCCCAGACTCTCGACCACATGATTCGCGAGGGAATTGATCTACCAAAGAACAGGCGTTGGCCGCTACGGATCGACTTGGCAAAGTTTGCCGAGCATGCAGCCGGCGGGCTAGGAACCCACCTACTCAAATGGGTCGCAGAAGATTTGTCGGCGCGGTCGATACACGACATCAAAGCCGCCGATCTTGCGGTGTGGTTGAGGAATTGGCCGTGTGCCCTCATCCTCGACGGCTACGACGAAGTGGTTGCACCGACTGCCCGCGAGGCTGTCACCAATGCAGTTCATAATTTGATCGAAGACGCGCGAGACGACGACATAGATCTGTTCGTAATCGTAACCAGCCGCCCACAAGGGTACGGCGACGAACTCAGAGATCTCAGCTTTGAAACCGCCGAACTGCGGGAGTTGACTACCGACCAAAGTTTGGACTATGCGCGCCGACTCATCCATCTACGACACCGTGACGATCCCGCTTTCGCCGAAGAAGTCATCGATAGAATCGAGCAGGCAGTCGACGCGCCTCTCACCGCACGACTGATGACGACTCCGCTGCAGACCACGATCATGACGATGATCAACGAGACCTCCGCACGTGCGCCCCAAACTCGATGGGAACTTTTCAACACCTACTACGAAACCATCTACCGTCGCGAGAGCAACAAGAGTGGCGGAATGGGCCTTCTGCTCAGTCGACATCGCGACGATGTCAACGATATCCATGAACAGACCGCTCGCCAGATCCAGTACGCGACGGAGAAGTCGAACCTGCAAGACGCTGTGGTGAGCCGCAATTCCTTGCGCGAGATCATAATTGAGAGATTAGTTAGTGAAGGGCAATCCGCGTTCGAAGCTGCTTCCCTCGCCGAACGCATCATGAAAGCTGCAACTGAACGCCTCGTCCTACTCGTCCCGCAGAACCATGGAGACGTTGGATTCGAAATCCGGAGTCTGCGGGAGTACCTGGTTGCACGATCCATGGCCTCAGGCGAGAAGGAAGACATTCTCGAACGACTGCGTGCAACCCGAGATTCCTACCATTGGCGAAACATCTGGCTTCTCGCCGCCGGGCGGATCTTCGCAGAGCGGCCCGAGCTGAGGCAATCGCTTGTCGACGTTCTCAGTGAGCATCACCCCAATCCCGCAATTGATCAGATAGTGCCATTCGGTGCTCAGGTTGCCATTGACCTTCTGGCCGATGGGCTGGGATCAACCACGCCGAAATATCGACTGGCACTGTTCGACCAAGCAGTGAAAATGATGGATTACTCGACTGGTTTCCACGAGTACTCAGAGAAGCTTGCGATTATTCTCGGACAGTTCGCAAAGGACGATACTGAGCGTCGCCGACAGATCGTCTACCAGTTGCAGAAATTTCTGAAGCAAGACATCGAAGGATCCGTCGTAGCATGGTCGATCCTCGAACATGTCCAAGAAGATCCGAAAAACCCACTGCGATCGTCACTGAACCAGCTGGTTTCCCGCGCTAGAGAACAGCGAACTGAACTCGAAACAGCGGTGCTCAATAGCTGGATCGAAGGTGGTCTACCTGTAGCGCTGAGGTCTGCTGTATTCACGGTCAAGTCGCTAGGGACACTGGCGGCGCACCTGTCGTCGACTCTTACTGAGAAAGCAAATGATAACGCTCAAAGCTTTTTGGGCGCAGTGGAACTGGCGACGATGACGGACGAAAGTGAGTCGATTGTGCTCATAAGCGACGTGGGCACGGCGCAACATTCCTTGTTGATGACGGACCTGTCCGATGCAACGATTGTGCCGCTGGCGCATGTCGCTCTGGAACTCGATGAAGCTGATTGGTGTGTCCGCGTGCTCATTGCAGATCAAATACAACGAGCGCTCGGAAGCCGTCCCGTATGGCGGCTAATCGAGCAGACTTTCGTAAAACCGGAGGCACTCCAGGAATGAGGTTCCGCGTCCAGTACCCGAAGGGTGACGCGAGTGTGTTAGCGCACGTATGCCGTGTCATCTGCGCAGGTCAACGCCAGAATCGGGGCTGATCGGGTACGCCCTGCTCAGTGGAAGATCCGCGGCCACTGCGAGGGTTGTCGCGCCCAGCAGCGCCGGTGTCGCCAACCGCAACCCGATGTCGGCCACGGTCCCGATGGCCTGAGTCATCGGGACCGCGGAGCAGCGCGATGCTGTTGCGTGCAGCGAGCTCGAATCCATCACCCCAGTTCGGGGAGCCCGACTTTTCGGGGCTCACTGCAACAGGTCTGTCGGTCTACGCCGAAATGGCCTCGGCCCGTTCGGTGTTAGTATCTTGCCAGGGTGTGAGTGGGCATTCATTGTCGAGGCACAATGTTCTGCCGGCGAGTTCTTCCTGCGAGTACGGGGTGGTTCGTGTGGGAAGGAGCTTGTGTGGGTCGAGGTCCAGGGCTGCGCACATGCCGTGGAAGTGGTGGGGGTCGAGGCGGTGCAGGTAGTCGAAGACGAAGGCGAGCATCTTCGGCGTTTCGGGGCGGTGCAGGGTTGTCCCCATGGTGGTTTCTTCGTTGTGGGAGTACCTGTTGAGGTAGGTGTCGAGGATGACGCGGGTGGGGTTGTCCGCGTTGTGGGGTAGCCCGGCTTTGAGGCTGTCGCGAAACTTGCCGCCCATCTTTTCGGGGTGCCGGTGTGCGAGGAAGCCTTCGAGGAGACGTCGGCTGGCGTTGGGGAGGAGGGATTCGGCGTCCATCTGCTCGTTGGCGGTTGCTGATCCGGCGTGAAGGGTTTTCAGTGCGGTAGCGCAGCGGTGGAAGAGGAAGTGGTATTCGGACCGCAAACGCGTCCGTTCTTTGTAGCCGTCATCACCGGGACGCTTATAGGGCCGTCCGGTGGCACCGAAGGTTGACCATTCGGGGACGCGGCGGTGATCGGTACCGGTGGTACGCCAGCGTGGCCGCAGTTCGAGCTGCACATAGCGGAGTCCGCTGTCGTTGTTGAAGAGATTTGGAGGTAGACGGTCGAGTTGGTTGGACCAGTGCCGGAAGAAGTCGAAGTTGTGCGTGAAGAGGATGAGTTGATCGACGCGCATGCGTTTGCCCGCCTTGCATGTGCAGGATTCGGTGCCTCCGCATCGGCAATTGAGGATGCCGAGAAGGTATCCCCAGAGCACAGCGGAGACGCCGAAGGATATGTCGCTGTCGAGGCTCGAGATCGGGTCGTCGATGACTACACACAGGTTCTGGTTGTCTCGGCCTTTATCGTCGAGGGAGCCGAGGAAGTGCAGGAGAGCGAGTGCAGTCTTCTCTCCTTCGCTGAGGTGGTCGACTTTCGCTCCGTAGCGGGTGATGGAGTAATTCCGGTCGTCGAGCACTTGGAGTTGGAGTTCGTCGCGTCCGAGAAGGCGGCGTAGTTCGTCGTTGAGCCATGTCACACCGGGGCCGGGGTCGAATTCTCCGCCGCTGAGGTCTCCGATGAGGCCCTTGAGTCGTGTGGATTCTTCGGTGAGTGTCTGCTGTTGTTCTTGCGCGGCAGCGAGGTCGGTAGCGGCGGTTCGGTATTGCTCGCGGTGTGATCCGAGAACGAAGAGTTTGTAGCGGTCTGCGGCTGCGGATTTTTCGCTCGCGAATGCTGCTGTCCGAGCATTGTGTTCGGTGATGATGGCCTGGAGCGGTTCGATGACGAGTGTTGGCCACTCGCTGTCGGTGCCGTCCTGATCGGCGTCGGTGTCGGCGTCGGTGTCAGCTTTGGTGTCGGCGGTCGGTATCTCGAAAGTCTGTGTGGCGTAGATATTTTCGGCTTTGGTGGTCAGCGCTGCGCGGGCGTTGGTTATGGCGAGGTGGAGTTGTTCGCCGGAGATCCGTGCGGTATCGAGTGCCTCCGTGCACTTCTTGCCGAGGTCGTCGTACACGCCTGCGTTGGAGCGAGGGAGAGACGACATCCACTGCTGCACGGTGTCGTCATAGGTTTCCAGTTGTTGCGCCATCCGGCGGGCACGTTCAGAGAGGCTGCTTTCGGCGTGTGTGAGCAGTCTTTGCAGCTCGGTGAGTCGTTCTTGGGTGACGATTCCTGTGCAGAACATGCACGGGTCGTTGGCGTCGTGCAAGGCGGCGCCGGTGTCGAGCCAGTCGCGTACGCGAGGGGCGAGGTCGGTGTGTTCGGAGTGCGATGCCACGGGGACTTCGGTGAGCACGGCGCGGATCGCGTGTACGGATACAGGTGGCGCCAGGGGTGTGGTCGGCAGAGGCGGCAGTGACTTCAACTGCGTCGCGCAGGCGCGACTGAGAAGGGCTTGTTCGTCGATGTTCTTGCGTGCAGCGTCATCGAGTCCTGTTTCGATTTCTCGTTTGACGTTGGTGGCATTGTATCCACGCCCGTAGGGGTAGCTGAGTGATGTGTTGATCTCGTCCGAGGCGGCTTTGGCGTGAGCGTTCAGAGCACGTTCTGCCCGGTCGACATCTTCCTTGCTCTTGGTCAGAGCTGCGGCGACTGTTTCCAGTTCTGCCTGAGCCTTTTCCAGATCGCGTTGACGCTGGACAGCGTCTGGTCCCAGCGAGAGAAGGGCGTTGGTGGTCCCGTCCTTGATGCGGACTGCGTTCTCTACGTAGTCGTGGTTGAAGACGACGACGTTCTGCCAGCAGGAATCGTCCGGGGATGTGACTTGGCGGGTGTTGCCGGCTTCCTCGATGGTGACGGTGACCCCTGCGTTCCATCCGGTTGCGCTGGTGGTGGGGTTGAGCAAACTTGCGAGTGTGGACTTCCCACTGCCGTTGTTGGCATGAATCAGGGTGACGTGGTCGAGTGTGGGTGCGGTGGGGCCTGGTTTCCATTTGTGGAAGATTCGGAAGTCTTTGATCTCGTCCACGCTCACGATTTTGACCATCGAGTTGAACCCCTTCAGTCGCTGTACGAAAGCGACAGGGTTGTGCGCTTCGCTCGCGCAGCATGGTAACCGCACTCGCTGGCTGGCAGCTCGACGGGAAGGGGTGTGTCGCCCATGCGGACTGACGAGCGTCTATAGGCGTCGATTCGTGGTCCTGCGACCTGCATAGATGACACGTCCCCCTTTTCTGTGGTGGATGGGTGCCGGCGCCTGCCGGGCTGGGTTGTGGGGGAGGTGTTTTAGGGTCTGACTTGCGGTGACGACATGTCCCGGTGGTGGGTGATCGTCGAGTCGGCTAGCTGCCGGCGGTGGGGTGTCGGCTGGGCTCGGGCCGATCGCTCGGCGGTGCCGGCGGCGGTGGGTGGGGAGCTGCTGTTGCTCGTCGATTCGGGCGTGCGACGGGCTCGGGAAGGTCGATTTTCGGGTGTTTTTGAATGTTGTTGTGTTTCAGTAACTTTGGGTGATCGGTTGGTGCATAATCAGTTTCGGTAGTTACGCATGGAGTTATTTTTGAGAAGTTCGAATTGTGTTGTTGTAGTTACAATTTCGAGGTTTTGTGGTTCTGTATTGTCTTGCGATTTGGGGTGGGGTCCTGTAGGATGGGAAGCATGATGACGATGAGCTGGCAGACGCGAGACGGGGTAGCGTCGAGCGACCCCCATTCCTCCCCGGCCCCGTTTGGTACTTGGGTACCGACTTTTCAGTTACGATCAAATCCTTTGGTGACAAAGACAATTCAGGAATTTAGAGGAGCGAAGCGAGTCGATCGACGGCAGCCTGGCTGGACCCACTGCGAGCCGCGCAGCGGCTCCCTGGCGGGGAGCGAAGCGAGCCGCTTCCGTTCCCGATGCGGAGCATCGGGAG
>NZ_JAAOLG010000073.1:0-8922 GCF_011602025.1 Rhodococcus sp. IC4_135 | reverse complement strand
GAGTTACTACAACACTACGAGGCGGCACTCGACGATCGGGATGCTCAGCCCCATGAACTATGAGATGTCACTGACCGCGGAGCTTCTGGCCGCGTAACCACCCTCCACTATCCGGGGGGAACCTCAGTGTCGCTGGCGGGCCGAGTCGATTCGTGATCGGTGCTCGAAAAGTGAACGCGCAGAAAACGTCTCGGCATTCTAGTGTAGGTCGGGCGGCGTGGTCTTCATGAACTGATGGACCCGTGCCTCGTGACGGGGAAGCCGGGCGTGTTGGGCTGCAGTGGAGGTTCGTCTACCGCTCTTTGGCAGCCTCTCGTCGCGAGTTCAGGTGAGGTGGCGGCTGGGAGGCGTCAGCGTGGCTTCGGCGCCCCATCAGGTAAAAGGCGATAGTGGCCGGCGTGATGGTTGTGAGTGCAACGTAGGACATTGCACTCACTGGAGACGTTGTGGCGAAGAAGATTCCGTTGAGATAGATCCATGAGGTTGCGACGGCACCGGCGATCAGTGCTGCGATTGTCACGGTGGTGGCTGCGCGCTCGCGGAAGAGGAGCATCACGGCCCCGACGCTGGGCTTTCGGGCGGGGTCAGCGCGGATAACCTCTGGCTACGGTGCGTGCAAGGATACCGAGCGTGGCTTTGAGAGATCCTTCGGCGATGACGGGAAAGATTCCTGCTTGCCGCCAGGTGGGGCCGATATCAGACCAGTCGTAGTACGAGGTCACGAGGGAACTGTGGCCGTCGTCGGCCGGCTCGATCCGATATCCGTAGACGTGCCCGATCGGAGGCCGAACAGTTCCGAGGATGGTCCATGCTATTTCGCGTTGGGGAACAAAGGTTTTGATCGTCACTGTGACGTCGTACTGTCCCATGGGTAGGTCGCCCAGAGCTTCGCGATCCATGTGGACGACGAATTCGTCGCCGGTCGCGGTCACGAGTTCGCCATCTGCGCCCATCAGCATTCCGGATCCGTCGATGGCGACGTGCCCCTGAGGGTCGCAGAGGACCGCGAAGATCGATGCGGGGTCGGCACGGATGGTGCGCTGTACTTCGATCCGTTCGCTAGTCATGTGGCGAATGCTGCCATACCGCCGATCGGTCGGCGAGGTTTCTCTCGTTCGGTGGGTGCATTCATCGGCTTCGGTCGGCGAGGCGGGGTGATGCGCGGAGATGTCGGATGCTGTCCACCACGATCAGCCCCGCCACAGCCACTCCGGTGACGGCCACCAGGAGTGGGCTTAGTTTCGTGACAACTGGCGGTCTCGAGTTGTACTGCACCAGCGTCAGCGGAACCGGAACCATCCCTCCAGCGCCCGGTAACGTGAACTCCGGAACGGGCGGCATCAACATCAACATCGCGAGCGTGGGACTGTCCGGATGTGACCTCGAAGGTGTGCCGGCAACGATCACCACGTCGGGTTCCTGGGCTCTGAACGTCAACGCCGACAGTGGATCACCGATGGGAAGTATCAAAATCCCCACCGGTGGAGCTCACGTAGTCGCTGGTAGCTGCGTCATCGACGTCACCGCCAGTACTGCCGGCCCCGTGCCCTACAGCAACACAACACATACCGTGACCGCCAACAACACCGGAACGGTGAACTTCACCTCCAACGGGGGAAGCGCATCATGCCCGGCAGCAGGGGCCGGAACAGCGAAGATGACCGGGGCGCTCAAGTTCAATTCCACGCCCGGCATCACCGTCACTCCCTGACCCGGAATGTAGTTGCGCCACAGCCATACCCGCCCTAAGAGGGTTATGCGGGTGTGGCTGTGGCGTACTGTTCGCGTAACCGTCCCCTCGGCACAGGTCGCTGCCTGAGCAGGAAGATTCACAGAACACATGATCGTTTGGCCGAGGGCCCGCCCGATCTCTCGTAGTGTTTCGCCGCAGCAGTGAAAATCCCAGATCACCTTCTAGTGCTTCACCGAGAACTTCAGTGCCTTACTGCCCATCCACGGTCATGCATCATCTCACCAGTAGTGATGCGCTGACCCTGTTGAGATTAAGATCGTAGTCGGCCGACGAATCGATCCGAATCGACGCTGTGACTCTCGGAACTTTGTGGCCCAGTGCTCGGTAGAAATGGTCGGCCGCGGCTGTGACGGAACGATTGACGGGCGAGTTCCGAGTGTCGGGACGCTTTCAGTGTCCCGCTCGGTGGCGGTCAACTCGATGTTCGCGATAAGCGCTGATCGCTTCAAAACTGCATTCCTGCAGACCGTTCGATCGATTACGCGTGAAGGTGGGACTCACGGTTTTGGGTGAAATTTCGAGTAAGCGTGCTATTACTTTTCCGGAATAGCCTTCGGCGACCCGTTCGATGATCTGTTCTTGGCGCTTACTTAATCGCATCACGGTCGCCTCCTGCGACGGTATGGATGGCGCGGCGGGAGCGACTCACGATTTGCGTCCAGTGAGGACGTGGAGACAAAAACGGTGCACAACAACGCGGTCGCTGCAGATATGGGGTTGCCGAATCCGACTTCATCACGGGTGCAGGGTTGATCCTGGCCGTGCGCGATGATTGCCAGAGTCCGGCGCGGACGGCGATAGAGCATCGAATCCTGACCTGGTACCTCGTTCGTCAGATGTAGTACTGCAGATGGATGTGCAGTCGAGTACCTGCTGATTGACTCTCTCTCGGAAGGGAGTCGTCAATGAGTACGTCCGTCAACCGAAGCCGCTGGTCGATCGTTGCGTTGTCATGCGCCGGAGCGGCATTGGTGGCCGCGTTCGTTCTGGGTCCGGCCGCGTTGTTACGCGGACGCTATCCGCAGTTCCAGGATCAATCCGTCATGAGTGAGCTGCTCGGCCGCGGCTTGGTCGACTACTGGGGTAGCGGAGTCCGCACCTATCCTCGAGGCTTGGCGGAGATAGTGGACTACTGGTTCGAGTGGCACGTGATCAAGATCGTCATCTCGGTGCTGCTGACCACGGTTCTGTGCCTGCTCGCGGCGACTCTGTGGCGACGATCTCTGACGGCCGGCGTCGGTTGCGTGGTCGCGGCGACCACTACGACTGTTCTGTCATTGTTTTCGGTGTTTGTGGCTGTGCTCAACATCCAGTCGACGGCCGCACCCGTAGTCGCGCTGCTTCCGATGCTCTCCGCTGACAACGCGGACGGGCAGACAGCGCAGTTTCTGATCGAGAACGGTGTGCAGAGCGGAGACTCCGGGCCGCCACTGCTCGAGTTGCTCACACAGGTCGAGCACTACAACTGGGCGGCGATTGTCGCTACCGCCGTGGTGATCGCTGTAGTCGCAACCGGAACCGTCATCGCCGTCCGACGCTACAGACCGTCGGACACGACAAACGGTGCCCACCGTCGGATGTTCGTCGCCCTCGGATCGCTCGGTGCTGTGATGACCATTGCGATGACGCTGCTGTTCGTCGCGGCCGTAGTGGCAGTCGTCGATCCAGGAGAAGCTCTCCTCGGCGCAGTCGGCCTGTGACTCTATTGCCGGACCAAGATGAACGGCGAGGCGTATCCATGACCGAATCGCGGAAGTGCTGAACGTCGCTCGCAGTACGTTGTGCCGAAACCTGTAGTAGCAAAAGTGAATTCGCTATGTCATTGGAAATGTTGCGTCTTCGCCGGCACTGATGTCGCCGGTTCGGCCTCGATGGATCCGCTTCCTACAATTCGATGGGGCGATTCGGGTGTGGGCCTGTGGTTGGCGCGCTGATATCTGTGCGCCATTGCCTCGACCGCGGTGAGCGGGTAACGCAGCTGTCTGTCGAAGTGGGAGAGGGGCAGCTGCGTCGCGGGTTGCAGATCGTCAAGCCGCGGCCCTCGACGGCTCGTTGCGGTACCGCGACAGCCGGCCGTCGGTTCCGGTAAGCCGCCAGGACCAGAGGGTGAGCCGGGTGCGCATTCCGTTGGCGTCGGCGAGGCTCCGGACGTCTGCGCAGGACTCTGCAAGAAGTCGCCGGAAATCGGGGTTGCGCATCGAGTAGGTCTCGCGCAGAACATTGCGGGGGATACCCAGCAACGTCGCGTCCTGCCGGCTCGGGACGACGATGGACCAAAACCCTATGCGCATGACAACAGGCGTGGTGATGCCGAGTGCGAGGCGGTTGAATCGGCTCATGCGCGGAGCGTGATGGCGCAACCATGCATGGGCGAACCCGATGTGACGTGCTTCCTCGGCGAGATGGATCTGCATGATGCGGTCGGTGAGCGGGTGGATGCCACCGCCGCGCATGATGCTCTTCTGGATGTGGTCGATGGGCTCCTCTCCAGCGAGGATGATCTGAAAGAAGAAACTGGGCCACAGCGATCCCAGCGACCCGACCAGGGGAAGGCCTTGACAAGCCACGTTGGGGCACCGTGTACCTCCGGAGCCACCCGGTTGGTGAACTCCTGAAACATCTGGATGTGGTGTGTCTCTTCGGTGAGTTCGTGCATGAAGTAGCGGAATTCGGGGTTTTCGTTCGCCAGGCCCATCAAGAACTGGGTACCGCCGAGAAGGAGCAGTTGCTCGAACTGGGAGCCGGTCTTTGTTATAGATGCGAGCCGAATCCGGGCAACCCGCCGTTGTTCCTGGGGTGAGAGCGCGCGGTACCAGTCGGTGTGGGACAAGGGGTCGACCGCGGGGAGTGTCCATCTCGGGTCGTCCGCGGGGGCGGCGAACTCGGGCGAATTCCAGGCGATGTCTTTGAACGCCTCGAAGTGGAGCCCTGTCGAGGATGCCTCGGACAGTGTGCGCAGAGTGTCGTGGTAATCGCGGCGTTCGTTGATTGTATTGCGCCCCGTAGTTGAGCGGACAGATGGCGCGTTACGCCGCGTGTGGCGAAGTGTTAGGAACTGCATTTCGGGCTCCTTTGTGGCATCTATCTCAGATGTGCCCACAGTAAACTAAGTGTGACTGCGCGTCCACAGTAACTGTATGAGTCTGCACGTCCACGGGTAAGTCCGGAAGGGCGAAAGGGGCACTCAATATCGCACCATGCACGCAGCTCTCGGTATTTGATGGTGGTGTGGGTCCTGCTGTCGAGACGACGGCACTGGACGTGGTCGACGTTAGGCCATTGTGTGCATCTGCCGACCTATACGGTGGGATAGGTGCAGGACGAGGTTCTCGCGATCTCGTCACGGTCGGTGTCCCCGCTTGATCGGGTCGGAACTCACCTCCCCGAACTCGCGTCCCTGCACCGCGACGATATCCGAGGCGGCGCAGACAGTTGATCATGTGGATTGGCCCGCACGTCTTTCGGCATGCGACGGGGATCCGATAGTCCGTGGTTATTGCCGGGATAACGAGCGGTAACAGTCGAAATATCTCATCGGCAACTGCAAGTTATGTCAGTTCTTAAGTGACTGTGCAACAACCAGTTTCGACGGAGGTCGCTATCTGAATTGAAATTCTGGGCG
Organism: Rhodococcus sp. IC4_135; assembly: GCF_011602025.1. Classification (NCBI taxonomy): domain Bacteria; kingdom Bacillati; phylum Actinomycetota; class Actinomycetes; order Mycobacteriales; family Nocardiaceae; genus Rhodococcus; species Rhodococcus sp. IC4_135. Next base: position 3,547 of record NZ_JAAOLG010000073.1, on the reverse strand, counting down.
AAAATGCGCGACGACCAATGGCTCTGAGGTGGCTATGAGGGAGACGCGTCGGGGTGGTTGCCTCCTTGAATGGGCTCTTTCTTGCTGGTGAGGCGGTGTAGCCGTTTTCGCGGGTTACCGCCAGATCATACTTTGGTACGCTTAAAGTATGACCACGAAATTTACCATAAGTCTGCCTGACGAGGATGCGCACCTACTCGACGAGTATGTGCGTGATCACGGACTTCGTGGCCGGTCGGCAGGAATTCGAGCCGCACTCCGCCTACTCTCGACGTCCGGACTCGAACGTGACTACGCTGCAGCGTTTGCTGAAGGTGACGTAGATGAAGTGTGGGACGCTGTCACGGCAGACACCGAATGATTCGCCGCGCGCACATTCACTGGGTGGATCTCGATCCGGCGCAGGGCAGTGAAGCGGCGAAACGACGACCGGCGGTGGTGGTGAGCAACGACCGGGCCAACGCTACTGCAGAAAATCTCGGCAGGGGCGTGATCACCGTGGTTCCGTTGACTACCAATACCGCGCACGTGTTTCCGTTTCAGGTGATTGTCGAGTCCGACGAGTCAGGTTTGGCGCGAGCGTCGAAAGCGCAAGCGGAGCAAGTGCGTTCGGTATCGGTTCGGCGTCTGGATCCTGAACCTGTCGGCAAGGTCGGGATGGAGACTTTCGCCGCACTCGAGGACGCGCTGCGGCTGCACCTCGATCTGCAGTAACTTGGTGCTGTTGCGGCCGGGTGATCGCCTCGATCGTCGGGGTGCGGTTGCCGAAGACCCTACGTGGTCTGCTCTGCCCACTCGCTGCTTGCTTCCCTTGCCAGCGCGGCAGTGAGAGTGCGTCCGACGAGCGGCAGGACGACTCGGCTTGCTAGCAATTGGTCTCGATACAGCGAACGAACCGAGGGGCGGAACGCCTAAGGTGTGCTGGTCCATCCGTCTGGGGTGTGAAGTACTCCGTTCACTCGCACTGGAATAGGGGGTCCTCCGGTGTCTCCTACTGTGCGGCGGCATATCTCGTCGAGGATTTGCTTGTTCGACATTTGTTGCAGCGACATCCTGGTCGGGGAGAGAGGGCGGTTCTCTTCTTCGGTCATGTAGCCGGCGGCGATCAGCACGTCTTGTATGGGCGCATCGAACAACACTGCGACCTGCCGAAGAACTTGCGGGGACGGCGATCGCACGATCGTTGCCCAATGACGCAGCAACGACGGATACACCCCTAGCGCCCGGGCAGCCTCCTCGGTGCTCTCGTAGCCCCGAGCATCGATCTGATCACGAATCCACACTCCGAATCCTGTCCGCATGGCCTGAATTTTTTCATGGATTCGTGGACTCGATATCGGTGTGGCGCTGCTTACTGAATTCTCCCGGGGGGGAGCGTGAGTTTTGACGACAGTACTTCTGTCGTGATGGTGCGAAAAGCTCGGTGGCTAGTCGAGTCGTTCCGACACCGACTCAGGATGCTGCTCCTACGCCGATGCCGCGATGGACACTCAGCGGTCATCGCGTCCACGGGTACGGCGCTGGCCTCTGACTCGGTATCGGCTGAATCACCAGGGTTTTCGTTGGTGTGGTTGCCACCTTGAGCGACGGTCATTTCGGATTCGGGTTTCATCGTCCTTGGTTCGGCACGTACACCGCGTGTCCGGTATCGGGTGCACCACCGCCATACTGCCCGCCTGTCCTGTAATCGCTTCTCTCGGACCTCTGAGTCATCGACGGATTCGCGGATGCACCCCTCATTCAGTGTGCACTCCTGACCTATCACGTCTGTCGTCGGAATAGTGGACGAAGATCCCAAACATTGAGCACTGCAGGAAAACTGGCATTTCGGGTTCGAATTTGGTTAGCATCTTGTTGCTGCGGTGATTCTGAGTGGTCAGTTCGTCCGCGCAGGACCTGCCCTCCGGCTGTCCACTCGCCGGGGGCGGCGGGCTTCTACCTCGTCCCGATTGTCACACGTTCCGAATATGTCGGGTGCGTGGCGACGGTACAGACCCGGCCCTCGTCGGAGAGTGAGGAACTTGGTATGACCGCCAATGGATCATCTGCCAAAGCGCTTCGTGATGTGCGGCGGGCACAGTCGAGACGAAAGCTGGCGGGCATCTCATGTCTTCGGTCTCTTTACTTCGAGCGCCGGTTGTTTCTTCGTCCGTGGTGATGGCTTGGTCTGTTCACGACGTGGTGGAGTGCCAGCCGGCAGGCCGGGCGAGCGTGATCGTGCTAGGTGAGGCGCGGGTGGGAAGAGTCTTTCGGGATGGGAATCGCGGGATCGTGGTGGTCAAACATTCGTCCTGCGTGGCTCGGCTTTTGGTGGACTGGACAATCAGAGGAGCCCTGTCTTTTTGAAGAAGCTAGTGACAGCAGCGTTGTCGGTCATGCTGTAGACGTCGATTGTGAGGCCGGTTTCCATGTTGACGTAACTTCCCGATACTTGTCCGGTGGCGCCGTCACTGATGTTGACTCCTGCTGTGCGGGAGTCGTTTTCGACCAGGGTGTGTTCCCGTAGTCGTATTCGCCGTATCCGAGAAGTGTCTTTTTCGCTTGTTTCAGGTCGAGGCTGGCTGTGAAGCGATTGCCGTATTCGGAGAAGCTTTCGGCGAGTTGATTGGATTTTTTGATATCGCAGCTGATCACGAGGGCACCGTCGGTGGTGAAGGTGGATTGGCGACAGTTTTCGGAGGCACTGCTCAAAGCTGTGGGGAGGGCCGCTTTGACGGTGTCGGCGTCGGTGACCGGTCCGGCAGTCGTGGTCGTTGAGGATGTGCTGCCAGCGGCGGCTGGATTGTCCACGTTCGAGTTGCCCGGTGACGGGCGCAGAACGATCACGGCTGCCACGATTGCGCCGATGACGACGAGAGCGCCATGATCCTGCCGATTGACTTACCTGGAAACGCGCAGCTTCGAAACATCAGGCACACGCTTCCGGGCGGGGGATGCGCGCGGGCGATGGGCGTTCCCAGCGCCGTTGGACTCGCGCCGCTTTGCACGATCAAGTGACCAACCTGACGGCGCTCGTGGCACTGGAGTTGGTGCAGTGCAGTTGGGAAACCGACGGGCGTTCGACGGTTCGGAGCGTCGGACGATGAGTTGCCGGGGGCCATGTTGTCTTCGTCAAGCGGCAGTCACGGCGAGTAATCGATAGGGTTCATGGTTCTTGAGCATGGCGTAGAGAACATCGCAGCGACTTCCGGCGAGGCAGATGGGCGGCGGTGTGCTTCTTTCCTTCGACTCGTTTTCGGTCGTAGTAGGTGCGACTGGCAGAATCGTGCAGCACGACGAACGCCGAGAGGAACAGGACGCGTTTGCAGTCGACGGGAGACGGGCGTCCCGCCTCCCGTCGAGTGACCAGCCGGTCGACGGGCGCCCACAGGAAACATAACTGCGAAACCCACTACTGCACAAGGATTTCCTGATTTCAGGGGATAGCGTCCCATGGAGTGGTGTACTTCGGATCGGTGAACCATCAGGTTCGTGATCAACGAGTCGTGTTGTAGGTTATGCGGTTTCGAGTTCGGGTGTCAAAGATTCAGTCGTTGCTTCGTGGGTC
>NZ_JAAOLG010000072.1:0-9114 GCF_011602025.1 Rhodococcus sp. IC4_135 | reverse complement strand
GCCGCAGCTTCCGCGGAGGGCTCGGCCCTCTTCTTCGTAACATTCTCCAGTGTCGTCATCTCGGCACCTCCTCGCCGAGCATTCACTCAGCGTCTCGGGCCAAAACACCGATTACGAAACAGTCCCGAAGTGTACAGCCCACCAGGACTGCGAGGCCTGCGTCCGATTTCCACGCGATGCGTTCGTCCGGGTGCTGTTCGGTGATGGTGGCGTCGAATTCTCGTGTTTGTCCGGCTATTTCGAGGATCCACTGTGTGTGCACATCGTCGGTTTGTCGAATTTCCCGTACTCCGGACATTTCTGGCCACCTGTCGTATGCGGGCCATGATTCGCCCGAGCCGGTCGTTGTTGACCCGTCCGGCGGCCTCGTTGAGCTGTAGAGCGGATATGTGCAGTGCGTTGTCAATCGAGGCGTTCTCGGTGTTCGTTGGGTGTCATGCCGGTGGTGTCGCGGAACGCTCGGTAGAAGGTGCGGGGGTCGGAGAATCCTGTTTGTCGAGCGATGAGGGAGACGGGCCGGGAAGGGTATTTTCGTAGTAGGTGCTGGGCGGACTGGATGCGCGCTGCGCGGAGATATCCCATGACTGTGTGGTCGGTTCCCTGGAACAGGCGGTAGAGGCTGCGGCGGGAGAGTCGCATCGTGGTGGCGATGCGTTCGGCGTCGAGGTCGGGGTCTGCAAGGTGGGCATGGATGTAGGCCAGAACCTGATCTCGTCGTAGGAAGGCGGGTATTTCGGCGGCAGAGCGAACCGGTGTGACGAGACTCAGTAGTGATGTGGCCAGTGAAGAGGCGTGAGTCTCGAGCTGTGCGGCGCCGTGGGGATCGCTGTCTTGGTGTTGGGCCAGTTGGGTGAAAAAGGCTGCGACGGCGGACATCGCTCCTGCACAGCTCATGGTCGTGGCCAGGATGTCTGTGGTCCGGTCGATGCCGGCGAGCGCGAAGGCTCGATCGGCGGGCACCTTGACGATGACCTGTTCGTAGGGTGCATCGGCTCGGAAAGCGAAGGGCAGGGAACTGTCGTAGATGACCATGGATCCTGGCGGGACTACTGCAGTGTGTCCGGCCTGTTCGATGACGCAACTTCCGCGCGTCTGGAATGTGGCGAACAGATACTCGTCCTGTTCCCGCCCTTGGGCGATTCGGCTGCGATTGCGGTGTGTCTGCTCGGCGGTGGCTCGTTTCGTGGACAGAGTGAAGTTCGTGTATCGGCCGAGACGGACATCGCCGTAGAAGTCGGGGTCGGCGGGGTCGGTGCTGACGTCGACGTAGGCATGGCGCCGGGCCTCTCGCCAGTAGTCGATGACACCGTCGTCCGGCGCCCGCGAGGTCGACAACGTTTCGAAGTGTGGCAATGAGGGCTCGTCTGCATCAGCCATGGCCGGATCACCTGCCTTTCGGATACCACTGAGTTTACTGAGCCGCGCGGGAAAGTCCTGCGGGTCGGGGAGAGAGCGAGCCGGCCCTGTGTCCGCCAGTCGGGGGGCGATCACAGGGCCGGAAATCTACGCGTGCTGCAAAACGCTCAGGCCGTGAGCATTCCGTGCTGTATTGTGCTCAGACCGTGAGCTTTCCGTGCTGGATCGTGCTCAGGCTGGAATCATTCCGTGTGGGTCGATGATGAACTTGCTCGATGACCCCTGATCGAAGGTCTCGTAGGCGGCGGGTGCTTCGTCGAGGCCGATGACCTTGGTGTTGAGCATTGCGCTCAGATACGGCATGCGGTCCCACAGGATCGACATCATCAACTCGCGGTTGTAATGCATGATCGGTGCCTGCCCCGCGGACAGGCGCGGTGACTTGATCCAGGCCTTGCCGAATTCGAGCGGGAAGATGCCTTCCTGTTCGGCCTTTGTCGGTGCCAGAGGGTCGGGGCCGTAGACGCCGATGACGCCGGTGGCGCCGCCGGCACGGGTGGCTTCGAGGACGTCGTTGATGGCACCTGCCGGCTGAGGCTGATTGGACTCCGAGCCGATGCCGTGTGCTTCGGAGCCGACATAGTCGACGCCACAATCGACTTCGCGCTCACCGAGGATGGCCTCGATCTGGTCGGGCAAGGGGATGTCCTGGCTCAGGTCGATGGTCTCGCAGCCGTTGTTCTTGACCAGGTCGAGTCGGTCCTGATAGTAGTCGCCGACGATGATGCAGGATGCGCCGAGAAGGCGTGCTGCTGCTGCGCCGCAGCGTCCGACCGGCCCGGCGCCGGCGATGTACACCGTTGAACCTGGTTTGGCCCCTGCCTCGATGAGTCCGTGAAAGGCGGTGGGAAGGATGTCCGAGAGCAGGGCAAGATCGAGGATCTTGTCCATGGCCTGGTCCTTGTCCGGGAAACGGAGGAGTTGGAAGTCCGCGTACGGGACGAACAGGTATTCGGCTTGTCCGCCCACCCAGTCGCCGAGATTGAAACCGTATGCGCCGCAGGAGACTGCAGGATTGACGGTTTCACAGACATCTGTGCGGCGAGCTTTACAGTTGCGGCATCGTCCACAGGCGACGTTGAAGGGGACCGAGACGAGATCGCCTTCTTTGAGGAACTCCACGTCGGAGCCGACCTCGATGATCTCTCCGGTCATCTCGTGGCCCATGACCATACCCTGGGGGACGGGGAAGGACCCTCGGTAAATGTGCAGGTCGCTGCCGCAAATGTTGGTAGCGACGATTTTCAGGATGACGCCGTGGGGCGCTTTTCGTCCGTTCGGCATCTCCAGCTTGGGGAAGTCGAGTTTCTCGACCTTCATGGTGCCGGGGCTCTCGAACACCACTGCGCGGTTGCTGTCTGCCATGCTGTCGCTCCTAACCTGGGGGATCCCTGCACGCTGCGATTCGGGACCCGGTTGTGGTGGCGTGGCCACCGGGGGACCTTTCGAACGTATGCGCACGTGGCGATACGTGTCAGTGACCTTGCGTGTCAACTGAGTGACGATGTGTGCCAGGAGTGCTGTGGGGTCTGCCGCAAGGCTCCCTTCCTTCGTTATGGTCACCGGCATGACAAACCGTTCCGAACATCTCGCCGAGGCCGATGATCGCTGGAGGCAGGGTGTCGTGGTGCGGGGAGCTCGGCAGAACAATCTCGCCGACGTCGATCTCGATGTTCCTCGAGACCGTCTGGTGGTGTTCACCGGTGTGTCCGGCTCGGGGAAATCCTCGCTGGCGTTCGGGACACTGTTCGCGGAATCGCAGCGGCGCTATCTGGAGTCGGTGGCACCGTATGCCCGTCGGCTGATCGACCAGGTCGGTGTACCCGATGTCGACGTCGTCGAGGGACTGCCACCGGCGGTTGCACTGCAGCAGCACCGAGGCATCGGTAATGCTCGATCGAATGTCGCCAGCGTGACGACATTGGGCAGTCTCGTGCGGATGCTCTATTCCCGTGCCGGGTCTTACCCAGATGACCAACCGATGCTCTACGCGGAGGACTTCTCGCCGAACACCGTGCAGGGCGCATGTCCGACCTGCCATGGCATCGGGCGCGTCTACGAGGTCGATGTCGACAAGATGGTCCCCGATCCCACACTCAGCATCCGGGAGCGCGCGATCGCTTCGTGGCCGCCGGGCTGGCCGGGTGGCAACCTTCGCGACATCCTGGTGTCACTGGGATACGACGTCGACTCTCCGTGGAAGAAGCTGCCGAAGAAACATCGCGACTGGATCCTGTTCACCGAGGACCGCCCCACCGTTCCTGTGTACTCGGGATTTACCCCGGCACAGACTCGGCGAGCGATCAAAGCCGGAACCGAACCCAGTTACGAGGGCAATTTCGTCGGCGCCCGGCGGTTCGTGCTCGATACCTTCGCGAACACCAAGAGCTCTATCGTCAAGAAGCGGGTCTCTGAGTTCGTCACCAGCGAGGTATGCCCGATGTGCCAGGGCAAGCGGGTCAAGGCGGAGGCGCTCTCGGTCACCTTCGAGGGCCTGGATATCGCCGAGTTCGCGTCCTTGCCCCTGGCACGACTGGCAGAGATCGCGCGCACTGTTGTGTCCAGCGACTGGCTACCCGAGGCGGCAGGAGAAGCTCTCGACGAAACCCGACGAGCCGAGGCCACGCGACGACGTGTCGCATCGGGAGGATCGGCGCACACCGCCGCTCCCGACGTGCGACGCACCCCGAACGTGTCAGCGGAAAAACAGGTGGCGGCGCGGCGCCTGCTCGACGACCTCCTCGAAAGAATCCAACCCATCATCGACCTCGGGCTGGGATATCTGTCACTGGACCGGACGACGCCCACACTCTCCGGCGGAGAGCTGCAACGACTGCGCCTGGCGACGCAGCTGTCCTCGAAGCTGTTCGGCGTCGCCTACATCCTCGACGAACCTTCGGCGGGACTGCACCCCGGCGACTTGACGGCGCTGCTGAGAATTCTGCACGGACTTCGTGAGCGAGGAAACAGCGTCCTCGTCGTCGAGCACTCCCTACCCGTCATCCGAGAAGCGGACTGGCTGGTCGATATCGGTCCCGGTGCCGGCGAGAACGGTGGACGCGTGCTCTACAGTGGAACACCCGCCGGGCTGGCCGACGTACCGGACTCGGTCACCGCACGCTATCTCTTCGACACGTCGGAGCAGGTGCGCCGCCAGCGGCGTACCCCCCGCGGGTGGCTTCGCGTCGAAGGCGTCGAGCGCAACAGTCTCCGCGACCTCACCGTGTCTTTCCCTCTCGGGGTCTTGACCGCGGTCACCGGAGTCTCCGGTTCGGGGAAATCGAGCCTCGTCAGCCAGGCTCTACCAGCGTTGATCAACGCTGAACTGGGCCGGCCCGCCGCGCCCGATGCCAACGTCGAACCGCGCGACGACACCGATCTGCTGCTCACCGGAGATCAGGGCGCGGTCCGCGGCCGCATCGAGGGCACCTTGGGAGGGCTCCGTCGGGTGGTCGCCATCGATCAGCGCCCTATCGGGCGCACACCCCGATCCAATGTTGCAACCTACACCGGCATGTTCGACCACATCCGCAAGCTGTTCGCCGCAACACCTGCGGCCAAGAAACGGAACTACAAACCGGGGCGGTTCTCCTTCAATGTCGCCGGTGGCCGCTGTCCGACCTGCGAAGGTGAAGGCTTCGTGATGGTCGAGCTGCTTTTCCTGCCCAGCGTCTACAGTCCGTGCCCGGACTGCAACGGCACTCGTTACACGCAGAGCACACTCGAAATCACCTGGCGGGACCGCAACATCGCCGACGTTCTCGCGATGAGCATCGACGAAGCCCACGCCTTCTTCACCAGTGAGAACGACGTTCTTCGCTCGCTCACCGTCCTACGCGAGGTCGGGTTGGGTTACCTGCGACTCGGACAACCCGCCACCGAGCTGTCCGGCGGCGAAGCTCAGCGTGTCAAGCTGGCATCCGAACTCCAGCGTGCTCAACGCGGCGACACGCTCTACATCCTCGACGAGCCCACTGCTGGGCTCCACCCGTCCGACAGCGACAGACTGCTCGCTCACGCGCAGGGGCTCGTCGACGCCGACAACACCGTCGTCATGGTCGAACTCGACATGCGCGTCGTCGCCCAGGCCGACCACGTCATCGACCTCGGACCGGGAGCGGGCGCCGACGGCGGACGTATCGTCGCCACCGGTTCCCCCGAGCAGGTAGCTGCCACTGCCGACAGTGCGACTGCCCCCTATCTACGAGCGGCGCTGGAAAACACAGGCGCCGGCACCACACAACACTGACCTGACCGCGCACCACCGCCTGGACTGAACGGCGATAAGGATCAACTAGCGATGGCACGACAGGCACCGAAACCCCAAGGCCTGCGTAATCAGCTCTCCAACTCTCTCCGGCCTCTCTCCGGCGTGAGTCCGGCTCCGCGGTGCTGCTGCTGGTGGTAACCGTGACCGCCCTGCTGTGGGCAAATTCGTCGGCTTCGGGTGCGTACTTCGACCTCTGGCATCAAGGCGCCGGATTCGAACTCGGCCCGGTGGCGTTGCACATGAGCCTTCACCATTGGATCAACGACGGGTTGATGGTCGTCTTCTTCTTTCTGATCGGGCTCGAGGTACGCCAAGAGTTCGCCCACGGGTCATTACGTGATCGAACCCGCACTCGTATCGCCGTGATCGCCGGAGTCGCGGGGGTGTGTCTACCCGCCGTCATCTACGCCGTGATCGTCGGCAGCGGAGACAGCCTGCAGGGTTGGGGGTGGTCGTCGGCACCGATACCGCCTTCATGCTCGGGGCCTTGGCGCTCCTCGGGCCCGCACGATCAGGCCAACTGCGAGTGTTTCTCCTTACCGTCACGGTGGTCGACGACTTCCTCGCGGTGTCCATCATCGGATTCGTATACAGCGAAAACATTCGCCTGATTCCACTGCTCGTTTCCCTGGCATGCCTGACAGCATTGTGGCTACTCGGGCGGGCGCGACAGTGGCGAGCCGCGCCATACATTCTCGTGGTGATCGTGCTGTGGTTCAGCACGATCGAGTCGGGTGTTCATCCCTCGCTTGCCGGAATGGTCGCCGGCCTTCTGATTCCCGCGTACCCGACACAGCGGCACAAGGTGGAGGCGGCTCGAGAACTGTTTCGTGACTTCTGGCAGTCTCCGAGCGCCGCGTCAGGTCGTGCAGTATCACGTGGACTGGCCAAAGGCACAGCCGTCAACGAGCGGATACACGAATACCTCCGGGTACCCACCGCGCTGATCGTGGTACCGATCTTCGCTCTCGCCAACGCCGGCGTCGACCTGCGTGGCGGACTGCTCATTGAAGCGTTCAGTGCCCGTGTGACCTGGGGAGTTGTGCTTGGCCTGGTTCTCGGCAAGCTCCTCGGCATCGGAGCAGCCACATACATCGCTGTCCGATTCGGAGCGGGCCGATTACCGCAGGGGGTCGGCATGGGCAGTGTGATGGGCGGATCTGCGCTATCGGGGATGGGATTCACCGTATCGCTGCTGATCATAGGTTTGGCTTTCGGCACATCTCCCGAACTGGCCGGGCAGGCGACCGTCGGCGTGCTCGTCGCCATGGTGCTGGCTGCAGTACTGGGTGCGTTGATCTTCCGCGTGGCAGCGACCAAGCTGGGTGAGGCCGAAGCCGATCTCCCCATCGTGCTGGAACCTCACGTAGATCCCGAGATCGACCACATTCGTGGACCCGAAGACGCCCAGCTGACCCTTGTAGAGTTCGTCGACTTCGAATGTGGATTCTGCGCACATGCCACCGGAGGATGGGACGACCTGCACGTCCACTTCGGCGACGATCTGCGCTACGTGGTCCGTCACCTACCGCTGGTGGACATCCATCCACACGCACTGGTTGCCGCACATGCAGCAGAGGCCGCCGCACGGCAGCACATGTTCTGGGAATGGCTGGACTTCGTGTTCACCCGCCAGAACGCGCTCGCGCGAACCGATCTCATCGGCTATGCAGCCGAGATAGGACTCGACGTCGACCAGTTCGTCGCGGACCTCGACAGCGACGCGGTCGCCGAGCGCGTACAACGTGACATTTCCAGTGCCCAGTCCAGTGGTGCCCGAGAAACACCGACCTTTTTCGTCGAAGGCTGCCGAATAATCGGAAGCTATGACGCGCGCACCCTCACCAAAGAACTCGAGCACAGCCGCCGAGGCGCTCGCACGTCCCTGCAGTAGACGCCGGAGAGTATCGCCCTCAACGGCACCGTCCTCAACGCCCGACGACTTCGCTCGGATTCCCGATGTGATCGAGACGCTGATCGCGCGAATCAGCCGTCTTCCCCAAACCGTCACCTGCCGCACGTGGTCAGAGAACGCCGACGAAGACGAGCCAGTGGACTGCCGCACGGAATGCGGCAGCGAAGGGCGGGCCGACGAACAGCTCCAAATCCAACATCAACGACGGGGATTCATCGGCAGTGCCCACCGGGCCGGCACGGAGCGTTGTCTCGGACCGCAGACACGCACATCCTCCGGCATGAGCCCGGAAGACACACGCGACCAGATCAGCAGAAAGTTCATCGTTGATGTCTCCTCGCCGTTCCGTGCTCGTCGGAATGCGTGGCGCCGGGACTCGAGCTCGTCCTGAACGAGTGCCAACCGGATTTCGTCGCATCGAGTCCGATCCTTCTGCTCAGCGAGCCGGGCAGCTTCCTCGACCAGCTCGGAATCCGTCATTCCTCGCCTGACATCCTTCACCGCAAAACCTCTCGAATAGTTCGTTTCGGTGTGGATACCCAATTACCTGGCGATCAACAGACTCCGACCGGCAGCCCGCGACGTCGGATGGTCGCTAGGTGATCTCAGTGTCGACGCCGTCCAGGTTGCTGCAACTTCGCCTATTTAGATGGCGGAACTATCCTCGCGGCGTCCTACGGCTCGCGATCAAACCAGTCATCGACGTGCCGCAGTGATCGCTGCGGCACCCCGCGGTGCCGCCATGGCCTTCTCCGAGCACTACGACACCATGCCTCAACAGACCTACACGTGGTCGAGTTCGATCAAACCCGAAGCATCACAGCAAAACCCGAACTCGGCCAAGTTGCGCACCTTCTTGGAGTCCTGAGATCGGTCACCAGCTCATGAATAGCCGCACCGTCCCACACATGGCAGCAGAGGAGAAGGACTGAGACTGTGAGCACCATCGGATACACCGGTGTCTTAGAACAAACCCCGAACTGCAGCAGTACGCACTCCGCCAAGCCGGAGCGATCTGTATCTTCACCGACTGCGAATCCGGCTCGAAAACGCAGCGACCCCAGCTCGCCGAACGCCTGAGCTACCTACGCGGGAATGGCGGTGTCGTCCTCGTGGTCTGAACTCGACAGGCTCGGACGATCCGTTTGTCGCCTCATCGGCACGTCCACATTCTTTGCGAACACTGCTCCGTATTCCGTTCTTTCGCAGAAGGATTCGGCACAACCACCGGCGGGGTCGTGAATTCTTCTCCCGCATCATGGCCGCTCTCGCCCAAAGGTGGGCACCACATGATCGTCGAATGCGCTCACGCCGGCCTCGAAGCCGTCCGGCGCCAAAGCCGACACGGTGCCCGCCCAACCGTCATGACACCCGAACGTACCGAACGGGGACTGTTTCGTAATCGGTGTTTTGGCCCGAGACGCTGAGTGAATGCTCGGCGAGGAGGTGCCGAGATGACGACACTGGAGAATGTTACGAAGAAGAGGGCCGAGCCCTCCGCGGAAGCTGCGGC
>NZ_JAAOLG010000071.1:0-9255 GCF_011602025.1 Rhodococcus sp. IC4_135 | reverse complement strand
GACCAGCTCTTTGAGCCGCGCATCGCTGATACCCGGCTGAGCCGAGTTCGTCTCTGTCTCACGATCAATCACATCAGTCATAGTGGCGTATCTCCTTTCAGAGTTACACCGTTGTTCTTACAGTCCCCCGCGGGGACTGTTTCTTATTCGGTGTTTCGGCCCGAGCCGCTGAGTAAACGCTCAGCGAGGGAGGTGCCGTGATGACGACATTGGAAGATATGACGAAGAAAAAGGCCGAGCCCTCCGCGGAAGCTGCGGCGCGCGCCATCAGGCCGCAGAACGCGGCGTTGCGGCCGTGTTCGGTCACGACGACGGGACGGTGCTCATGGTTTCAGGGTGAGAGATTGCGTGAGGATCGCATCCCGGTTCCGCGCACCCGTTTGCCGGTGTGGGGCGAACTCGGCCGGTCGGGTTCGACTCGTGGCAGCAGAGCGTGACTACGTGCTGATTGTCGCCGCGGCCGATAGTCGTCTCTCGTGTTGAACTATGGGCAGGTGGGGCGCAGTATTTACAGATGAAGACCGAAGAGGAAGAGCGTCTGATCGCTCATGCGGTGAGTAGGTTGTCTGCGAAGTATCCGTCGATCTCGGCTGATGTCGTGGCGGACGCTGTGGCGTCTGCTCATGCTCATTTCGACGACAAGGTGCGTGATTTCGTTCCTCTGCTCGTCGAGCGCATGGCGGGGGAGAAACTTTCCTCGCTGGTCGCTTCATAAAGGCCGTGTCCGCGGCCGAAGAGTCCGATATTGCGCAGGCGAGAGTGTTTCTGGCTCTGTTGAATTCGGAGATCGACGAGTTGTCGGAGCGGATCGAATCCGCGCTGCGCCTGGTGCGGGGTACGCGCCCGGTCGCACCTGAGTTGGCGTCGGCGGCGCGCACCGATGCGGCGGCTCTGCGTAAGGACCTTCATCGGGTGCACGCTCTTGTCGAGCAACTGACACGCCGGTTTCCTACCGCCAATGTGCCCGCGGAAGTGCCTGCCGCACATTCTTTCCGCAGCTGATCGGTTTCCGTCGCAGCGCTGATCGCGTTCGGTGCGCGGTCAGCCGCTATCCTGAGTCGCCCTCTTCTGCATGGGCAGGGAAGCACAGGGACGGTGAGCTGCGGGGATGGATCGACAACCACCATCGAGTGCTGCCGCTGCTGTGGTCGACTGCGCCGTCTATGTCGACGGGGTGCGACTCCCCGGCACTCACACACCGGAGAGTGCGTTGGATGAGGTTCGGCGTCGGGGTTCGGGGTTCGTGTGGCTCGGGTTGTTCGCACCGACCTTCGAGCAGATGACGGCAATCGCCCAGACGTACGGCCTGCACGAATTGGTCGCCGAGGACTCGGTGCACGCGCATCAACGCCCCAAACTCGAACAATACGACAAGGTGACCGTGTTGGTGATGCGCACGGCCCACTACCTTTCACCGACCTCGATCCGCACCGCCGACGACATCGTCGAAACCGGTGAGATTCTCGCTGCTGTCGGGTCGGATTTCATCGTCACCGTCCGGCACGGCGCGCATACCGCGTTGGCGGGCGTGCGCGCCGAACTCGAAGGATCGCCGGAACACCTGCAAATCGGGCCGTGGGCTGTCCTGCACGCGGTGATCGACCGGATCGTCGACGGTTACCTGGGAGTGGTCGGATCGGTCGACGTCGATATCGACACTTTGGAAGTGGAACTGCTCAGCCCCGATCGTCACACCCCTATCGAGCAGATCTACCTCGTCAAACGCGAAGTGCTCGAATTACGGCGTTCGGTCAACCCCCTCGCTGCGGCGCTGTCCACGCTCGCTGCCGCCACTGCGTTGCCGGAGCCGATTCCCAAGGACGTACACCGGCATCTGCGTGATGTCGCCGAACACCACGCCGCGGTGGCGGAACGGATCGTCGAGTTCGACGATGTCATCAGCTCTCTCGTCGCTGCGACTCTTGCTCGGGTCAATGTTCAGCAGAACACCGATTTGCGCAAGATCACCGCGTGGGCGTCGGTGGCGGCGTTCGTGACTGCGTTCGCCGGGATCTACGGCATGAACTTTCAGGACATGCCGGAACTGCGATGGCGATACGGGTACCTGCTGTGGTGGATCATCGCGGTGACCGGCGCGGTGTCGTTGTTCACCTTGTTCCGCCGAAAACGCTGGCTGTAAAGGCCAGCATCTGAAGGTCTTGGCCGGCTGCGGCCGGAACTCCTCGAACCGAACGGAGGTGAACGACCGAACCGCCCTGCCTCCGCGCGACCACGCTGTTGCCGGGCGGGATTGCGCAGCAGGTCAGGTCGAAACCACTGTTACGCAGATCGATTCCGTTAGTCTCAACCGTCCGTGAATGGTGGGTGTGCAGGCGATCGACGATCGGGGATCGAAGAAGGAGGGGGACAGGTGTTCGGTAGCGCCGGCAATGATGCTCGACTAGTGCGTCCGCCTGCGCTGGGCACCGCCCTCGCTGCCGTGCCCTTTCTCGCGATAATTGCGGGAGTCCGCTACGACTGGTGGCAGTACCCCACAGCCGCAGTCATTTTCCTCGAACCCGCCACGGTATGTTTCGCGCTCCTGGGACTCCTTGCCATCGGGGTGTTCTGGGTTGTCCGGTCCTACGGTTTCTGGAAACGGGAGCAGCGCCTGTCGTGGCGGATGGGACCTGCCCCTCTGGTCGTGGTAGCGACTGCTCTCGTGTTCTTCACGGTGCAAACGCCAACGGATCGCGCTTTCGATCGAGCCAATCCAGAGATGGCGGAGCTTGCGGACTCGATGCTGCGTGACGGTACCGAGCATCTCGGCCCCACCGAGATCGACGGTTACGAATTCTCCACTGTCTTCATCCGGGTGGACAACTGTGTGTACTTCGTCGATAGCAGGCGGAGCACCCCCACTGAGGTCGTGGGGTGGTTGTACACAGCGAATTGCACTCCGAATTTGGATCGGTTCCGCCGGCTCAAACCCGTTGCTGAGAACTGGTTTTCCTTCGAGCAGGGCACCTAGAGGTCTTGTCTGGACCTATGAGATCTCAACGCAGCTGGGTCTTGTAACGCGTGGCGCAGCGTGCGAAATGTGCTCGTCTACCAATGTGAGGGGAAATGCGAAATCTTCAGATCTCGGTGTTGGCTTTGTTCGTGCTCATTGTCGTGGTGGCTGTTTCCGTGTGGTCGGAGAGCGAGTATGTCCGCACACCGTTGTTGATTGCTTCGGCTGTGACACTGATATTGGTGATCCTGTTGGAGATCAACATCCGCCGCTTGAAATGAGTGCGCGGAGAACATTGGGGAAACAACTTGAAAAACAACGAGGGGATCGACCGCGGGCGCGATGGATGCCCGCAGCGCTCTGGGTCGGTCCGAGGGTGGCATCGCTGAGGTCCGCCCTTCTACATAGCGATACGGTGAGGCGATGCGAAAGCTGAGGTCGTTGGGTGAATGGGTAGCAGCTGATCCGCCTGCATCGTCGAAGCCTCCGGGGCCGATTCTTCTTGCGTTCACTGTTGTTCCGGTTCTTGTGTTGATGTGTAGGCATTACGGGTGGTGGCCTTCCCCGTTCGGGGGTTTCCGATGGTTGGATCCTTTGCTCGTTTCTGCTGCGGCGTTGGTCATTCTGGTGATGGTGGGGTTGGTGTGGGCGATCCGCACGCTGTACGTCGTGGGTCAGGACCGGCGCTGGTCGTGGTGGATCCTGCCTGCGCCGCTCGTCGTCACCGCCGCGGTCGCTGTGGTGATGTTGGTGCCTCAGGTGTCTTTCCTCGACAAGAGCGGAGAATTCGAGACCATCGCACTCGACCTCCTCAAGAATGCGGGAACTGTTGCCGAACAGTTGGAGATCGGCTCGTTCGATATTCGTCGCACCCGTGTCGTACCTCCTGATGAGGTCTATTTCATCGACAACGGCAGCATGTTCACCACGACGCGGGGGTGGGTGTACTCACCCAGCGGGACACTTTCTGGGTTCGGCCACTTCTCTGCAACGCATCTCGGCGGCCCCTGGTACGAGTTCACAGCGATCTGGCGCGACTAGCTCAACTGTTCGTTCGCCATGAAAGGACTTGAGAAATAGCGCCGCTCGCGGTTCTGGGGCCGGTGGCTGTTGTTTCTACTGCGCGACACCTGTTGCAATCTGCTAGGTTCGCGGTGAAAGCCTTTGAGCTGCAACGACCGTGTTCCCAAATATCTGAGACGGCGCTGTACCCCAAGAGAATGTGCAGCGATCCTGCTCGACGGAATGGACTTAGTTGTCCTCGGGCTGGCCGGTGCCGCCGTTCCGCCGACCAGAGCGCGCGCGGTGGTCGCCCGTGCACGCAGCAAAGGTTCCTGCCTGGTGGTCACCGAAGGGCGATGGGACGGTGCGGATATCCGCATCGACTCCCACGTCACCAATTACACGGGGATCGGGCAGGGCTATGGCCGCATCACAGGCTTCTCCGTCGATATCGAGGTCAAGTGGGCCGGGGGATACGCCCCGGTCCGGCAGGTTCGATCTGAGCCCCACAGCCCGGGCAGTGGGGTGGACGGCCCACGCTCCCGAACAATCGGCTCCGCTTCCACTTCCGCAGGCGCTATGACCGCCCCGGACTTCAACGGCTGGCAGGAGCCGTGGCCACTGACCCCGACCCTGCGCCCACTACTCCCACAGCCCCAGCCGGTCATCGTCGAAACGAACCGCGCCCTGCCCTTGGCGAAGAACGCCACGCGCCCCGACAAGCTCCCTCTGCGCGTACTCGCCGGAGGACTCCGCCTCGAAGGCACCATGCCAAAAAGCTCTATGCGTGGGCGCTCCTCAGTTCTCTGCACTAAGCAAGCCTTCTCGTCTGAAACAAGGCGGATCCGATGCCTCGTTGACCCCCAGGACCCCGGTGCGCGCCCACCTCGTCGGATGCGCGGCTGTAGATACCGACGGCACCCAACTTCATCGAGACAGGATCGCCACCTGATCAGGGACCAACGTGCGATAGCCATCGAGATACACACGCCCACAACCGTCGAGTTCGACAAACACCGTCGCTCCACCCGATCCATCGGCCCGCAGAAGTTCGGTGTGCGCGACACGGGAAGCGGATCGGGTACACGGCGGCGCAATAGGCGCTGTCGTCACAGCCCGAGCCAGTTCAATACTCTCCTCGCGCGAGAGGCGCACACTCGATTCTGTCGAAAACTCCTCACCCTCAACAACATAGCGGCAAACCAGCTCAATCCTGAGGGGAAACCCGGTCCGGGATCTGTTTTCCATTGCGGCAAAACATCTTTGATGTAATCGCCAAAGGGGTTCTCTCTCGAAATTTTTCCAGTGAAGCCCTAGCTTGAAACCGCGCGGTCGGTTAGTCTCACACGGAATCACTTGCTGGCCTTAGCTAACCGGTCAATTTCGCAGGCAGCCATTTCGCTGAGCTGCTGCACCTCACTGGAGGTACTCCGCGTGGTCAAAACGAATTTGTGGAAACGTCGCACACTGGTCTCGGTCGTACTCATGGTGCTATCCCTGGCTGTTGCACCTGTGGCCGGCGCCTCGCCAGACACACTCGACCAACCTGCCCCTGAGTCGCCCGCTGTAGAGGAATATCCCTCGACTGATCTTCCTCCGGAAATGATGCAAGTTCCCGGTGCTGGGCAGCAGTGTGTCAATACTGCGCTCGAGCGCAACATCTCCAACTGGGTCTGCAACGGAGCGATGTTGATTACTCCCGACGGCCAGGAGGTGCTTCCGGTCGTCCCTCGCCCTGACCTTGTGGAGCCGGTGCCACCTCCGAATCCGCAGTCACGGCTAAATGATGATCCTGACTACGACCTCTGGTGTGAACCGGATTCGAGTTCCCCATGCATCAGGGAAATCGCCCAGTACCAGTCGGAAGCGAAGAGCAACATGATCTACGGCGACGAAGACGGTGTGGTGGGAACCTTCGATTGGATCGTTCATTTGAATTTGAACGGACGGTCCACACGAATCACTACAACAGTGATCCATGACGAAGGACCTTCGCTGAATTTCATTCGGCACGACGCCCATTGCCGTGAAGTGGTTCCCGGACCGATCCTGGATACGAGTTGCGGAATCAACTACATGGGATCACCGTTCACTGTCTCGGAGGCGAGCCCCAGATTCAACTACGGACCAGCTCAAGGGTCGAACATCGTCGATGCCGGCACGTACTTCATCGAAGGGCGTATGCAGTTTCAGCCATCCGGCTACGACTATGTCTGGTCGATCCCGACAACGGCTTCAGTATGGGGTCCTGGGCCACAGAGCGAACGATTTATCTGCCCCACCCAAAACCGAGTCTGCTATTTCAATCGCTGATCCGAAACCCCCTGCACGTCAATGTCTCTGCCTGACAACCAAGCAAAGGACAAAGGTATGACATCTCTACGAAAAATCATTCCAGGAGCGATCGCCGCAGCAGCTGTTCTTGCACTGGTAGGTGCGTCCCCAGCTCAAGCGGAGGTGCGCACCGGTTGGATCGGACCCACTCCACCGGTCAACGGCACGATCTTCCTCCACACCTCGACTATCGACAACGGGGGAGTGCCCATCGCGAGCAGTCGGATCTACACCTCGTTCGCCAACGTGGTCTCCCCGGGCATCATGGGAGCGAAGGCGCGGCTGTTCCGCGAGGGCGCCCTGTGCAGTGCCACCGATTACCGGTTCAATGCCCTCATCTCCAACTCCCAAGTTGCCAGCACGCAAAGGGACTGCGGTGCAGGCTTTTACAACAGTCACGGATTCGTAGCAGTTCTCAACCAGTCGAACGGCGCCATCAACGAATACGTCACGTTCCCGACCGATCCGCTCCAGTTCCCTGCGCCCTCAGCTCTTCAGCGCCAGCCAGCTCTCACGGCGGGCGAGAGCGGAGTCAACGCAAGGGGCGAGAGTTACGGGGACGCGCTGAACGTTCAAAGCGACGCTGAGCTGCCTGACTTGGTCAGTGCTATCGGATCCGACCTGCAAGCCGGATTCGTCCGTGCCAGTGATCTGACGGCGCAACCGTCCACCGATACCGCGACCACGAGAATTGTGCCGCTTCTTTCGCGAGAGGGCGAGACAATCGGCCAATTCCAGATCGGGTAGTCGACAAGCTCACCTCGGCGGCACACACTCTGATGGTGTGTGCCGTCGAGGTGATGTCAGGAGGTCCTACTGATGAGCCAGCAGTGGAGCGATTTCCCGGTCTCCCACGAGCCGAGCAGTCTGCCGGATACCGTCGAGGGTGGGCACTATGTGCGAGTCGCAATGACCAGCCACGATCTGATGACCGTGTGGGCGGCAGGACCGGCCCGCGCTTTCCGTGTTGCCGTCCCGATCTCGGCTCGCCCCCCGGTCAAGGTCACTCACACAAACCCGCGGACTGGCCAGCGAGAGAGTCACTTCGAGGAGTTCACCGACGACGATCAAAGAACGATCGATGAGTTCGTCAATTTCGGCCTTCAGCTGGCGGGAATCGCGAAGTTCCCCAGCGGTTTCGACTGGTATGTACGAGTGCCCAGTCGAATCAAGGATGCGGCGGAGCTTGCGGACGAACTTCGCGCCAAGAATTCAGCGCCGGACGAAGTCGAAGCGTTGACGATTATCACCGCTACGTACAACAGGCTTCTGGCCGATTGAATCTGCTGGCAGATGCTGGCCCCGCCGGGCTGTAGATGTCACGTATTTTTTCGCATGGGGGACGTGTCGTTTAGCCATGTCAAAGGGCCTAAATGCGCGCCGGATGTTCTGAAACCAGCCCTCTGGCGCGGTACAGGTTCGGCCGGTCGGGTCTCTCAGAGCTAGGGGACAGGGCGTTGCCGTAGCGTTCATGGTCCAGGACGGGACGCCCTAGCGCCGAGGACTGCGCGCTTCAATGCGCCTTGTCTGAGCGATTTCAACTGTGTCCGCTCCGGGACGCCGAGTTTGGTCATCGCGACGAGCACCAGCAGGGCGACCCCAGGTTCATAGAGGTTGTACCAGACGGTTTCGGACATTTTGCGCTTGTGAGGTTCGTCGCCGTGTGCGAGATGGTTCCGAGCATTTTTGATGTTCTTAGCCCATACCTCGATGTCGGGAATGACCTGACGTACCGCGGCCGGTGGAGGGATCTGTGCGAGGGCGACGCAGCGTTCGCGGTAGTCGAGAGATTTTGGGTGAAAACCCTTGTGCAGTGCCTCGATTGCGCCGCACAGTCCAAGTAGCTTGGTTTCGTAGTACATACTCGATTCGCGTTGAAGTGCGATGACGGACAGCGTCCCGTAGTTCGCCTTCTGGTGCAGTTCGTGCCAGCCTTCGAGGAGGGTCGGCAGATCCACATCGTCGAGTGTGAAGTTGATAAGCGTCGTGCCCGAATCATCGAGGTCGGTGTCCTCGCTGATCAGGTCCGAGCTCCACCAGTCGAACTGCCGATGCGCTTGTGGGATTGCGGGAGAACTTGATGCGCCGTACGTGGGCGGGCCGATGCATCGCCAGCGTGATCAGGTCTGCCAGCCGCCGAGAGATTTCGATGTGGGCGTTGATCGAAAGGGGTTCGGCGCTGGTCACTCGAAATGCTGTCCGAAAGTGTGCAGGAATGGACATACCACCGCGGGAGAATTGACCGCCGGATGCGTAATGGCTGGACGTGGAAACCGTGACCTCGACGTTGCCGTATTTTCCCGAGAGGGGCGCGCTGACCGGGATAGTGAAAATATAGGGCTCGTTGGACTTTTCAGGGTGGGATACGGCGATCTTGACGCCACGGGCCCAGTAGGTGAGGTAGTCCAGTTCGATGACGGACTCGGTGAATGCGAGTTCGTCGGCGTCGTTGACGTGGGAGTCTCCGATGACGAGCCCTGACAGCTTTATCGTTTGGTCGGTGTACTTCTGGCCATTTGTGAATCCACCCTTTTCCGAATCGATGTACGTCTCGAACAGGGACACCGCGCGCCCACCGGAATTGCCATGGACAGTGCGAAATCCCAGCTCGTGAATATCGTACAAATCGCCGTGCAAGTCGAGTCGCGGCTCTGTGGAATCACTGAGCGTGAGAACGCCCGGCACGGTGCGAGAAGGGCCGTTCGAGTCGGGTACCCACCATTGTCCGTGGAGTTGCTCTGTCGTCGCCATGAGCTAAGGCTAAGGTCGTCCGGCCGGTTGACGGCGCGACGACATGCGGATGGCCTCCGGAGTCTGGGATGGGGGATGTCGGTGTGGGGGTGTTTGGTTGGTGTGGGTGGGTTCGGTGTTGGTGTTTTAGGGTTTGACCTGCGGTGATGACATGTCCCCGGGGGTGGTTGTTGGGGGTGTGTGGTGCGCCGGCGTTTTGGGTGCCGGCGCACCAC
>NZ_JAAOLG010000070.1:0-9984 GCF_011602025.1 Rhodococcus sp. IC4_135 | reverse complement strand
TCGGATACCCATGACCGCTCTCGACGTCACCGCCGCCGCATACACGGGCGCGGTCGGGCGCCCGTACTCGCTGCACCGGTCCGCCGGCGGGTGTGCGCGCTGCGCTGGTAGCGCCGAGACGATGACCCCGACCGGGCAGGTGGTCTCACGCAGGTTCACCGGCTACGAAACCTGGACGAACCTCTCCAGCCGGGTCCTGTGCGAGGTCTGCGTGTGGGCATACCGGCACCTGCCACTGCGCAGCTGCGCGCACATCATCACCGCACACCCGCCCACCATGCTCGAAGCCAACCCCACACAGCTGCAGAAGGTCCTGTCGCAGCCGCTACCGGCCGGAATCGCGGTCACCGTCCCCGCGCCGCTCTGGCGCAAACACCTTCTCCCGGATGCCCGCTGGGGGCAGATCAACGTCGACGGGGTGAACATCACCTGGCGCACCGATGACGCACAACGCCTGGCGGTGATGTCCGCACTGCGAGAGTTGGGGTTCACCGAACGGGATCTCCGGGCGCCGGCACCGCCGCACCGAGTGCTCCGCACCCTCGAACACCGGCTGTGGGCCCAGATCCTCGAGGATTGGCAGACGTTGGCCCCGTGGCGCAGCGCCTCATCGTGGTGGATCACTGCGGCCCGAGCCAGCGAACCTGACCACAGGCGGACATGAACGACAATGGGATGGCCTGGTCGAGAACGATCCGGGCGAAACAGGGGGAGGGGCACTGCTCAGTGAACGGCCGAAACGTAGGTGCGAGAACCAAACACAGCGGAGACAACTCGATGACCACCACAGCGCCGTCGGCGGCGACGGAGCGGTGGCTGGCCGCGGCACCATTTCTACCCCGGCCCCTTGACCCTGATGCCGTGATCGCCGATCGTCTGATCTTGTTGCTGCACTACGGCGTCGACCGCTCGGAGCACAACTGGCTCTCCACGCGAAGCGGCGACTACTACTGGAATCAGTATCTACCCGAACGGATCCAAGACGCCGCCTACACCAGCGGAGGGAACCTGAACCGGTGGTGGACGAAGGTATCCGGGCACCTGGGATCCACACCCAGAACTCGGGCGCAGGAAATCGAGTTGGCCGTCCTGCTCGCCACCGAACATCCGAAACGTGTCCTGCAGGCGATGCGCGATCAAACCGCCGCCCTGACCTTGCGCACGAAGATCATCACCGACGCTGTCCGCGCCGATCGCACACCCGCCGACGAGGTCGATCGGTGAGCATCAGCCGCGTCTGGGAAATCGAGATGGTTGCCCGATCACCGATCTCCCATCAGGGCGAAACCATCGGCGGCACTGCACTGTTTCGGCGCATGAAGATCATCCAGCCCGACGGATCGATCGAGCTGGTACCGGTGGTGTCCGGGAACTCGTTCCGCGGAGTGTTGCGCCGCATCGGGGAAGAAATGCTGCGCGATGTCCTCGGCTACGACAACCAACTTCCGCTGCCCGTGGCACACACCCTGCGCAACGGCGGCTCGATCGTGAAGACTAAAGCCGAACCCGTCACCGGCCGACGCCTCAACGAACTACGCGAGCTGGTACCCCTGCTCAGTGTCTTCGGCGGCGCGGTCGGAGCCGCCCCGATCAGCGGCTGCCTACGCGTGGGTCACGTGGTGCCGATCGTCACCGAAGCCGCACCGGTGCTGCGCTTCGACTACGAAGGCCCGCTGCCGAGCAGCTTCGACGTCGAAGCCCGCGAAAGCTACAGTCACCTCGACGACGTGAGCACCGCCCGCGACAACCCCACACCGTCGACAGGGAACACTACGTCGCCGTTGATGCGCTACGACATCGAAACCCTCTCCCCGGGAACCAGGTTCGAATCCTGGGTCCAACTCGACCGGGGCAGCGCACTCGACGAAGCATTTACCGCGGACGTCCTGACCGAGTTCACCCGGCGAGGATGGCTCGGCGGCAGGTCGGCCATCGGCCACGGCCAGGTCGGCGCCGCCATCACCCCCGATCCCGCTGACGGCATCGACCTCGACTGGCGCGCCATTGTCGCCGCCCGCCGCCAAGAAGCGCTCGACGCGTTGATCTCGCTGCCGGCATGAAAACCGCCCGCCCGAATGCGGCGATGCAGCCGCTGCTGGTGCGCGCCCGACTCGGCTCCGGAGTCGGCCACGCACCACCGTGGGGCATCAGCCTCGACGGACTGCTCGCCTCACAGATCCGCGAGAACGAGAAAGCCGCCGCACGCGAATCCGGAACCGACTACATCCCCTACGATTCCGAGGCGCCGCCGCGAGATCTCGACCTCCCACTTGCCCGATGCACCCGCGCCGGAGGCGACGATTGGCATTGGGCAGCGACTTTCGCGTGGCCTGAAGGCGAAATTCCCGGCCCGCACGTCCAGTACTGGAGCGCCCGCCCCGATCAGCACGCACTCTCCCAGATCTCCGACACCCTTCCCGCGCACCTCTCCCCGCGCCAGGGCCGCTACCGGGCCGCGGTCATGCCGCTACCGCTGACCATCGCCCGAGCCCTGACCTGGCGCGCCGTCGGCAACCGTGACCAGGTCGCCGCCCTACTTGCCGGCATCACCACGATCGGGAAGAAACGCGCCGCCGGCAACGGCATGGTCCTCGACTGGACCGTCACCGCAAACCCCGACGGCGACGCCTGGGAGTATTCGCATCTGCACCCGGACGGGCGGCTCGGCCGCACCGCTCCCGCAGCATGCCTCGAACATCGCCCCGAGGTGGCCACGGGTGGTGCGGCGGTGATGGGTGTGCGCCCGCCGTACATGCACCGCGCCAGAGCCGCAGAAGTGTTCCTGCCCGCCATCTGAGGGCGCGCGCCTACCCGAATGCGCTGCCGGCATGTACGACTGACGACGTTGTCAGATCACCGCGGGATTACCGGCCGGGTGGCTGGGGGAATGTATCGCGGTCGTCTCACAGTGTTCAGATGCGTCCGCCCGACGTCCTCTGGGCCACCGAACAACTCTTCTGCACGTCTGTTGTTGAGGAACGTGCTGATCAGCTGCCACAGTTCGTCTGCAAACGGCGGAGCTGCGGGACCAACCAAACGGAGCAGGATCACGAATGCGTCGTCGTCGTCGAGCGCGACGACCACACCGTGAGAAGTGATCACGTCCGACTCGTCGGGGTAGACCCCGCTCAAAGCCTCGAGGCCCTGAAGATAATCGGCGACGAACCTCTCAGAGAGCATGCGTTCATCCTTCCACCCGTCCGTCGACATCAAACCCGAGAGTGAAGCCGAACGGATCCGTACTGCGGACATTCCCACTGCCGGAGCATGCGTCCTCGACAGAGCGCCAGGGAGTACTCGCAACTGCCCCCCGGGTGGGGCTTCGTACCGCTCTCCGTGATGGGGCCATCTGGGCTGTCTCAACCAGAGCGAAAGCCTGTATGCAGGGGTTTGACCCGACGGGATCCTTGTTTGTTTCACCTGAGGGAATTCCTCGCTCGTCTGAAGTGTATTGATCGGCCGCTACGTTCTCCGCACAGGGAAAATGCGCTGCAATCTGAATGAAGGGGAAGACCATGGCCGACAAGATCACGCCAACGGGCTCGTTCGACGAGGCGATCGCCAGCTATCTGACGAGAGGCCCGACGCTGCGGCTGATGATGCGGTGGGATCTGGTTCAGATCTATGGGGCACTGAAGTCCGTTCCGGGGCAAATCCGCGCCGGTAGAGCACAGACGTCGAAGAAACGATGGCGACTGTGGTCGAGGGCGCTACGTGCATCAATCGAACTTGTCGTTGTACTCGCAATGTTGTTGTGGGCGATATGGCAAGTGGGATCAGCGTTCATCGCGTGGTGGCCGGTTGAGTCCGGGGCCGCGCAGGTCGGGGTACGGGCCGCGTCCGTTCCGCTGGTGTCTCTCGTGTCCGCTATCGGAACGGTAGGCGTGCAAATGAGCGCAGATCGATTGTTGGGGCACAGGATTATCTGGCGCCGTCAAGGTTCTGCATTCGCCGCACTTCGAATCGCCCGGAAGAAGTCCGGGCGCCACGAAATTCACGGCCTGGGAAAATGGCCGATCAGGAAGTCAGAATCAACAGATACGGTGGCCGAAGAACTCCGCGGAGACCTGAAAGATATGGCTGATGCGACGATTGGCACCGTTCTCACGACGAGTGCGGTGGAACCGAAGTTGCGGGCGATGTACATCAGCGAAGGTATGAGGCCGGCCACCGCGCAGGAGTGCACCAAGTACCGGCTCGACCTCAGGAAAGATCCGTTGATCTACCGCCCCCACGAAATGTGAGTTGACCGTCGCGCGAGGTGAACAACATCAAAATGGCCCGCCCATCGGGCGAGCCATTTTTCGTGCAACTGTTCTGAAGCGGTGTCAGCGCCGGGGGGACTTGCGGGTGTAAGGCCGCATCAGCTCCGGGTGCTCGTCGGCTCGCTGGACAGCTGCCACCATCTGCGGATTCGCGAGATAGATCTGCTCGTTTCTGGTGAGCATGTCTACGGGTTCGAGAATGAGGGTGCCGTCTGACTCTTCCATGATTCGGTACCTTTCGGCTCGGTTCTTCACCTTGCCCAAGCTGATTCGGTTGCGGCTGTCAAGTTCCACGTGCAGGTCACTCATCAGTGCCTCGTCAAGTCTTGTCGGTGAATCTGGGGATGTTTGTTCATGTTGGTGAGCGTTCGATTGGGTGTTTCATCAGGGGAAACCCACTTCTGGGTGTACCACTTCTGTACGAGTGCTGTACCTGAACCATACCCATCAGAAGCATGTGGTGCAATGTTGCGCATGAACCGAATGCACCAACGGCACCACTGTAACGTCGGTGCAATACAGTACTGTTGGCCGCGTGGCGAGATTACGAGTGCTTGACGAAGCCGACGAGGCGATGAACGAACTCTGGGCATCGAACCCGGCTATGTGCGATCGCATCGAGGACATCATCGACGAGATCATGGAAGATCCGTCAGACCCGCGCCACATGCGCCGCTCGAAGTTTTTGAGGCCGCCGAGCCGGTATGCCTACATCGTGCACGACCCGGCCGGTGGTGAGGACTGGTGCTTCCTGTGGCGCATCAACACCACGGACGCTGGACCGGAACTGGCTATCTATTACGTCGGCCCGAACGTGTTCGAATAGCCGCTCTCGTCCAATCCTCCACAACCCTCTCAGAGCCGATGTTTCCGGTGGCAGGTGCAGCCGAACCAGGGACGCCGCCCGGAATCTAATGGGTTTCATGGCCCTCGATGGCATGCAAGGTGCTGACACCGCCTTGATTGACCGCATCTTCGGCGAGGGTCTTCACCTGTCCGCGGTAGTCGGTCTCACCGGCGCCGGCTCGGACGGTGGAAGCGATCGGGCCGTACACCCCCGTAGTGGCTGCATCCCCGCCGTGAGGACCCCACTCCCATTGGTCGGGCGACTGAATGATGAGGGGACGTGAGCCGTTCCACTCGATGCCGACTCGCGTCTCGTACTCGCCTGTTCCGTACCACTCGCCAGCAGTTCGAACGAGGGCCATGAAGTCCGCGACAGCGTTTTCGATCACAGCGGAGTCGACCTGGTTGCTCAGAAGTTCGGCCGACCTCGAGGAGTGGGTGCCGATGACAAATGCAATGCTGACAGCGCCGTTGTGGTGAAACGCTGCCCGCGTCCTCCACCTGTCCTTGTCACTGCGATTGCGACTGGATGCGACCCACCGCCTAAGCCCCGGATGGGGATCGTGTCGCCCGATATGCCCCAACGGCGCGACCCCTGATCGTGTGTAGGTGTGACGATTGGCGGTCTCGAACATGGCCTTGGCTTGCTCGAGAGTGGCTCGTGTCGTGATCGATGCTGGTATTCGAGGCTGGGCGACGGCGATGAACCAGGCGTGTTGGTCGGTGACTTTGCCGGCGGCTTGTTCGGCGTAGAGAGTGTCGAGAGCTTCGGCGCTGTTGCGACGTTCGTCGAAGCGAGCGCGGTACATGAGTTCGATCTGGCGTTCTTTCATCCACACGGTGTCGGCGTCGTTGCGGATAGGTGCACCGAAGTACTCGCCCCGGTAGATCAGGTGGGGGCCGTCGACGCTGGCGTCGACGACGATCGCCACGACCTGGTTGCCGATCGCTCCGATCTGGTGGATACCGAGTCCGAAGACGGGCGGGGAGATCGCGGTGACGGCCGCACTGCGTAGGGCGCGTTCGAGTTCCTGGGTCAGCCCGCCGACGTCGCGCCTGCCGGTGGCCGCTTTCTGGGTTTCTGTGATCCCGTAGACGATGACGCCGCCGCCGGTGTTGGCCATCGCGGCGATGTCCTTCGGAAAATCCGATTGCGGCAGTGCCTTGATCGGCGGCAGCTCGGACTTCCAATCGAGATCCCCGGTTTCGCTGATGCCGTCGGCAACGGCCGCGTCGATCATCTCGTCGGTGATCGGTTGCGGCGGCAGGCCGAGGAGCCGGTGCAGAGCGGTGAAGTCCATGCCCGGATGTGTACCACGGCACCCGATTTCGGGGGCGGTTCCTTCTTGCGGCGAAGCTGCCCATCCGGTGCCCCGCCACCGGATGGGCCGGTGGTTTTCGGGGGTCTCGGATGCTTGCTTTCGGGTGATGTTTGTGGGTCGAATTCCAGTCTATTTGTTTGCGACACAGGTGTTTTCGTGTGTTGCGTCTGTCGGTGGGGTGGGTTATGTTTTTGGCGTTCCCAGTTGATGCGGGGCGGGGGTTGACCACCCTGGCCCGCGACCCTTTCCCGAAGCGTTGGTTTCGGGGGTTCGGAGTTTTTTCTGATGTCTATCGACGCTGTTGATGTTGTTGTCGCTGATCGCGTGGAAAGCGCGATTGACGGTGTGGTGTTCCCGCCTGCTGATGGTGAGTTCGTGCGGGTCGATACCGGTACGGAGTGGTTGCGGGGGTGGGTTGTCGTGGATTCGTCGCAGAAGCCGACGCCGCCGGAGAACTGGGCTGCTGTTGTTGTGATGCCGGTGTCGGCTGACGCGGCGGTGTGGGAGGGGCGCGTGACCCCTGACCAGGTCTCTTTGGAAGCTCCCGGCGTTCAGCCGGTGTGGTGGTCGCGGGTGGCCCCGCTGATCGTGGAGACGATGACCGCACGCCGCGACGCGGGGGCGGCGCGGGAGGCGCAGCGCACCGCCGAGGACGGTACGTCGGAGTTGGCGGCGAAGCACACGAGATGGATTGACGCGTTGGTGGCATCGGCGCACGAGTGGGCCGATGACAACAGTCTGTGCTCGCAGTTCGACAACTTCATGATCGAGCATGATCTTCCGGGGCGCTTGCGCATGTACGACGTGGAGGTTGAGGTCAATATCCGTACGACGGTGAATGTTTCGGTGTCGGCGTCCAGTGGCGACAATGCTGCCGATTCGGTGGACACGAGCGAGGTGGAATCGGCGTTGCGCGACAAGTACGGGATCGCGGGATATGTCGATGTCGATATCGATGACTGGACCGTCGAGAACACGGAAGAGGCGTAAGCGATGAGTGTTGTAGCTGTGCGGGTGGGAATCGACGGAACTGTCTCGGAGATCGACTTGGGGCAGGACACGGGCGCGGGACTGCGGGCGGCAATCGAGTGCCGTGGGTTCGATGTGGTCCGGTTAGCTCCCGGTCTGGATATGTGGATCGACGACGAAGGGCTGTTTACCGCTGATCCGGTGGTGAACACGGTAGCGACGGCGATTGCGTGGGCTTACGGGTTCGTGTGGCAGAAGTACGTCGGGGTGGCGGTGTTCGCGTCTTCCGACGATGAGGGGGAGACGGTGAGCTTGCCGGACGCTGATCGGTCCGCGTTGGTGGATGCGGCGCGCGAATTGAGCGCCTTGCACGCTGCTGGTGTGTCCGTATGAGCGCCCCGGCCCCGTACCTGAGTGCGTCGGACCGCGCGGCTCTCAAGGGCGCGCATTACGTCGAGGAGGCGGTGCGGGTGTACCTGATGCGTGATCTGGACGGGTCGAATACGTGGGTGATCGATCCGACGACGTTCGGTGAACCGCTGTACTCGGACTACGACGACGGTCCTGTCACCGAAGAATGCCAGTGTGAGCGCCCCGACGAGTGCGCGGGCGTTCTGAAAGTGATGTCCGGTATCGGATTACCCGACGGTGAGGAACTGATGCGGATGCTTGCCGACAGTCTCGGTTACGCGGTGGCGAAGGTGGAGCAGTCGTGACGGCGACGGCGGTGGCGTTGAGTGAGATCGCCACTATCGGGGAGCTGGCGGCGCTGTGCAGCGTCAGCGCGCCGTCTGCGGACTCGGTTGCCGAGGCGGTGGAGTCGAACGCACTGCGAGGGTTATTAGCGGGCGCGGGACTGGTGCCGTACGTGGCGCGGTAGCGGTACCGCTACCGACGAATTCGAATCGCAGATCGCTGATCTGGTCGGTGACCTGCATCATTTGGCGGACGCGTTGGGCGTGATGTGGTCCAGCGTGCTCGACCGGGCCGAGGATTATCACCGTGAGGAACGGTGCGGGGTGTAGTCCCTGGACCGTGCAACGGCCCTCATCTGCTGGCGTGTGCTGGTGGGTGGGGGCTGTTTCGTTGCCCGAAAATCATCTTGGTCTCAATAGGTCAACGCATCACCGACGATAACGGATCAGCCCCAGAAGATCGGATCGCCACCGTTTTCGATGTGATCGAGCAAATCCTGAACGTGAGGGCTCGGCGCCAAGAACTGGTAACGGTGAAATTTGAGGTTCCGGTCCCGCCAATACAGAGTCCACAGCCCGGTTTTCTTCGTGTAAGACAGGCGGGCGATCGGGAATCGCGTCCACTCCGGTCCGAAGTCCTCGCGCCACGGCGGCCGGCATTCGCAGATCGTGACATGGCGCGGCGCGATGTCGCATTCGACCCGAATCTCATGACGCAGACGATCGGGAACTCTACTGGCGCAGTACTTCACGATACGGGCGACATCGAGTTCGGGGAGTCCGGTGGCAGCCATGACCATCATCATGCCAACCGCCGTTATGGCCAGCTTTGCTATCCAACTGCGGAGGAACCGAGCACCTGGTCTTCTCGTTGGCGTGGACTGTTCCAGTCGAGCACCCGACGAGGCCGATTGTTGAGTCTTACCGCGATCGAATTCAGGTCCTCCTGGCTGAAAGTGCGCAGGTCAGCGTTCTTGCGCAGGTACTGGCGCAGGAGCCCGTTCGTATTTTCGTTCGTCCCTCGTTGCCACGGATGATGCGGGGCGCAAAAGTAGATGGGCAGGTCGAGTGCTGCGGTGATGCGCTCGTGCGCGGCCATTTCCAGTCCCCGATCCCACGTCAACGACCGACGCAGATGCGCAGGCAACCGGCCCAGATAGGCGATCAAGGCGTCCGCAACCGTCTCGGCCCGGTACCCGTCCGGCAATGCGACCACATGCACGGCGCGGGATTGCCGATCTACCAGCGTCGCGACCGCCGACGGGCGGGTGCCGAACACGAGATCACCTTCGAGGTGTCCGGGCTCGCTACGATCGCCGGCCGCAGCTCCTCGAAGCTCGATGGAGACTCTGTTCCGTATCTGTCCGCGCCCGTGGGAGCGTTTCTTCCCACGAGGGCGGCGGATCCGCCGATCGGTACGCAGTTCGTGAAATTTTGTATCGTCGAATACTTGTCGCGACGGTATGTAGAGGCAGCGGTAAATCGTCTCGTGCGAAACCCACATCTGCGGATCGGACGGGTACTCGCGTCGGAGCCAGGCGGAGATCTGCTGCGGTGACCACTGCTCACTCAGCTTCCCTGTGACAATCTCCCGCAGAAAATGCCTGGTGGAGAGGGTCGAGATTTGAGGGCGGCGTGCGCGGACATACGCTGCGGCATCCGCCGGGGTCGCCCGATAGTGTTCGCGGCCGCCGTTGCGGGCGATCTCCCGTGCGATCGTGGACGGGGATCTTCCGAGTTTGTCGGCGATCGTCCGAGCGCTGTCACCGGCGGCGATCCCACGGGAAATCTCTTCACGCTCCCCGGCCGTGAGATGAGATGCTCGCCGACGACGTGGGAGCGGCCGGATACCGCCGGATTTACGCAGGAACCGGCCGATCTGAGGGA
>NZ_JAAOLG010000006.1:0-295870 GCF_011602025.1 Rhodococcus sp. IC4_135 | reverse complement strand
GAACCCTGCCCGGTTTTCGCGCCGGCCAAGTCCGCCCGAGATGCCGACCGTATTCTTCATCAACGAACCGGTCTCGGAATCGCAGATCAACTGAACGTCACTGTCTCACTTGACTTGACACATAGCGCTTTAGATGTGCCTACCGGTGTAGGTACAAGGCAGTCGAGCCGTCCCCCCGCGGCTCGGCTGCCACCAACAGGCGGCATCGGGCCCGAATGGCCGCGTTAGAACGGGCGACTGCAAGTTCCGACTCGGGGTTGGATGCGACTCGGGATCGTACGTGTAGCTACAGCTCGGTTGTCCGACGCCACAGGTGTGATCACCGGCCCCATCATGGACAGCCGACTTCAGTCCGAGACTGCGTTCAACGTGAACGATCGAAATCCGTTCGACTGCCGAGCAATACACGCTACGTTTCATCGACGCGTCGACCGGGAGCAGACCGTCGGTACCCACTCAATGCGAGGAATAGAAACGGAAATGGGCCCCGCAAGTGCGGGGCCCATTTCCTTGTCTGAAAAGCGTTGTCGGACGAGGGCTTTCAACGTCGAGGACTTTGTGCTCGGTCTCGTTCAGTTGTTTGATCAGGGTGACGGGAAACATTTCTATGTTCCGATTCCATCCTTGTGTACTTCGGTGGTGACTCGGGCTCGATTGTCGTTTTTCCGTGCTCCGTCAATCGTGGAATCCACAGTCCGCGAGCGCTCAGTAGTTACCTCGATCGGATGCAAAAACCGGGCAATCGGAACAAAACACTTGTCGAAGAGTTACATTTGTTGATAAAGTGTAACGACATGCTGATAGTCAACAGCAACTTCGAGGCCGCATTACCGGACGCCGACGGGCGCCGGGGGATATCGGTGTGCTGTCGATGGGTGGTGACGCCGCTGTGCGCCGCAACACGGATTCGGCGAACTGTGCCGGGTTGGACCCCTGATCCCACGGACCAAAGTAACGGAGAACGTACTGTGACAATCAAGAACTCGATCGCGCCTGGTTTTATGGACGATCACGGAAACAGGCTGTTCAGCAACACGATTCGATCAGCTGAGGGTGAGGCTCTGGTCGAGCGGCTGAATACCATGTTCGAGCAAGCGAACAGGACAGGTCGGGTTGTCGATCAACGAGAACTCTCGACCGTGCTTTATGCGCAGCGATCCGAGGATTCGGCGGGTGACCGGTCGATTTCGGCGCCCGAAAGGTTGCTGCGTGCAACCGAGGGACTCTCCTACGAATCCTTCTCCCTGTTGATCTTGGCGGCCGAACATTTACTGCGTTCCGAAGGGAAATTCGTCGACCCGCTTCCCTCCCACGAGGGTTGACGAGGTCAGTGGGAGCTTCGTCCACAACGACACAGGCTCGCCAGGCGAGCGTCGAGCCAGGTGCGTGTCACGAGAGCCGGTGGCAGCCGATCACGGATCAACACGTACCTCGCGCCGCCGCATGAAGTGAATTGACGACCACTGTCTGCTGTCGCGGTGTGTACATATCCCACATGCTGTCTGAATCAGCGAGAGCCGGTACGTCGTTCCATCCAGGGCTCTGCAGCCGTGCCAACGTCGCTTCCACGGTTCCGAATGCCTCGAGCAATGCATACGCGTCGTCACACGTAAAGGCGAGTTCGCGCGGCTCGGCGTCGCCCACTGCCCCGCCACACGCAGTCAGCGTGAGCGCAAGTGGAATCGCGACACCGAGCATGATTCGCTTCATCGGCCAATCAGAGCAGACCGACTCCGCCCTGGCGGACTATTCTCGATCCATGCCGATCACCCCGGATACAAAGAACTGGACCTGGGTCCTCGAACGCCCCTGCGCCGAGTGCGGGTTCGATTCGTCCACCGTCGCGTTCACGGATGTTCCTGATCTGGTGCGTGGCAACGCCACATCGTGGGTTGAGGTGCTGGAACGCGAGAATGTGACGGAGCGACCGGACAGTGAAACATGGTCAGCGCTGGAGTATTCCGCCCACGTGCGCGACGTGTTCAGGATCTTCAAGGTGCGGTTGGAACAGATGCTCCAATTCGACGATCCGACATTCGAGAACTGGGATCAGGACGCAACAGCTGAGTCCGAGCGGTACAACGACCAAGATCCGGCAACGGTCGCATCGGAGTTGGCGGACGCCGCGGCGGAGGTCGCGAACGCCTTCGAAACCGTGCCGGAGGGCAGCCGCCAACGACGGGGTCTCCGCAGTGACGGATCGGCGTTCACCGTCGAATCGTTGGCGGCATACTTCATTCACGATCCGATCCATCACTTGCACGACGTCTCTGCGTAGTCAGAGCCCGCGTACCTCCTCGAGGGTTCTTCTGGCTCCGACGGAGTGCAACGAGTCGAGCGTCTTTCGGAAGCTTGCGACAAATCGGCGATCGTCCACGAGATCGCCGAACACTTGGCGGTACCCGATGAACGCCAACGGGTCGCTCGACTGCTTCCGGGCGAGCGGCACAAGAGTGTCGGACAGCTGATCGACGACGGTGATGGGATCACCGTTCTCGTCTGTGCCCTCGGCGTAGCGGGCCCAGCTCGCGACTATGGCGGTGGACAGGTTGATCGGTCCGCCAGTGTCGAGTTGGGTCCGGATGACGGGCAACAGCCACTTGGGAATTCGATCGGACGACTCGGCACACAGACGTGCAATCGTGTCGCGGACCTGGGGGTTCGAGAATCTTTCGATGAGGGTCTTCTTGTACTGATCGAGATCGACACCGGGTACCGGATCAAGGGTCGGCGTCGCTTCGAGATTCATGTAGTCGAGCAGGAACCCTGACAAGAGTTCGTCCTGGCACGCCTCGTGGACCAGGCGGTATCCGGCAAGGTAACCGAAGTACGCGATGCCTTGATGGCTGGCATTGAGAAGTCGCAGTTTCATCAGTTCGTAGGGGCGAACATCCGGCACGAGATTGACGCCGGCATTCTCCAGAGGCGGCCGGCCTGAGGTGAACTCGTCCTCGAGGAACCATGCGGTGAACGGCTCGGCCGCGACCGGCCACTGATCGTCCACGCCAAACGTTTCGGCGATCTCTGCGGTCACCTCGGCTGTCGTGACGGGTGTGATCCGGTCGACCATGGAGTTGGGGAAGGCGCCGTTCTCGTCGATCCACTCCGCAAGTTCGGGATCCTTCAGGGCGGCGAAGGCTCCGACGGCCGTCCTCGCGACTGATCCGTTGCCTTCGATGTTGTCGCAACTCATGATCGTGAATGGTGGCAGGCCGCGGTCTCGACGGAGTACGAGGGCAGCGCACATCAAACCGAAGGTGGTGCGGGGGAGCGTTCCCGGCTCGAGATCGTGCACCACATCGGGATTCGACGCGTCGAACTCACCCGTGGTGTGCGAGATGTTGTACCCGCCCTCGGTAATGGTGAGTGAGACGATCTTCGTCGATTCGGCCGCCATCTTCTCGATCACCGCCTCCGGATCGTCCGGAGCGAACAGGTACTCGACGATCGATCCGATGACCCGGCCCTCGAGGGTTCCGTCCGCATGCTTGAGCGCCAGTGTGTAGAGGCCGTCCTGCGCGCGGAGTGCGTCTTTCATTCGCTTGTCCGACGGCATCACTCCCACTCCGCAGATTCCCCAGTCGAAGCCCTCACCGCGTCGCAGGAGATTATCGATGTACATGGCCTGGTGTGCGCGGTGAAAGCCTCCGACCCCGAAATGCACTATGCCGGTGGTGACTTTGCTCCGGTCGTAGTTCGGCACTTCGAGTGCAGCATCGAAGTCGAGCAAGGTCTTCGTGTTGAGTTCCATGAAAGTTCTAGTCTCCTTCGGCGACGATGACTACGGCTTTGATGCTGCCGGGAATGCGATCGGCCACCAGGGCCTCTTGCGACTGTTCGAGTGAAAAGCGCGCTGTGACCATCGAATCCAGGTCGACGCGCCCGGCAGCGACCAGTGCGGCGGCGATCGGCCATGTGTTGGCGTATCGGAACACTCCGGTCAGCACCAGTTCGCGATTCTGAATGATCGGGACCGGCAACGGTATCTCGTCGGCACCCATCCCGACCAGAACGACGGTCCCAGCGGGCCGAACTGCGTGAATCCCGTCGATCACGGCGGCCGTGGCACCCGAGGCGTCGATGAAGGCGTCGACGGCCAGCGAGCGTACGTCGCTTTCGCGGGGGTCCACGACGGTTGTTGCGCCGAATTTCAGTGCCACATCACGCCGGGCCGCATCGATGTCCGAGACGATGACCTCCGTCGCGCCGAATGCCTTGGCCACCTGCGTCGTCACGATCCCCACCGGGCCGGCGCCGGCGATCAACACACGAGAGCCTGCCGTGATTCCCGCCTTCTGGGCTGAGGCAATCCCCACGGAGAGTGGCTCGAACAGCGCAGCTGCCTCGTAGGACACGGAATCTGCGATGGGATGGGCGAAATCGGCACCGATTGTGACGTAGTCGGTCAGTGCTCCGTCGATCGGCGGCGTCGCGAAGAACTCCATATGGGGGCAGAGGTTGTATCTGCCTGCCTTGGATTCGGGGCTTGTCGGATCAGGTTTCTGAGGCTCGATGGACACGCGTTGCCCGATGCGTCCCGGGTCGACGCCGACGCCGACTGCGGCGATGCGTCCCGATGCCTCATGTCCGAGAACAAGGGGCGCGTTGACCACGTAAGGGCCGATGCGACCTTCACGAAAGTAGTGCGCGTCCGACCCGCACACGCCCACGGCATGGATGCGAACGAGGACTTCGCCGGCCTTCGGGGACGGTCGTGGTCTCTCGACCATCTGCATCTTTCCGGTTTCGACGAGGACGTTTGCCCGAATTGTCGCAGGTAGATCGATGGATTCTCCGGAAACTGTTGTGTGTGTCACAACCTAGATGTTAGCTTAATGAGCATAAGAACATCTAGTGAGCATTTGCTCACGATCGAGAAACTTTGAACCCGATGCACAAGGAGACCGCGTGAACCAGTCGGCTCAGCCCGCAGGACTCAAGTCGTCGAAGTTGCCTGCTTCCGAGGATGTGCGGCTCGCGTTGCGAGCGGCGACCATGTATCACCTCGAAGGCGCTACTCAGGCGGAGATCGCAGCGAAGTTGGGTGTCTCGCGGCCTACGGCCGGGCGACTGTTGGCCAGGGCGCGGACCCAAGGTTTGGTCAGGGTCGAGATTTTGGTACCGCCCGAGCTCGAAGGTTCGGTGAACACGGAGTTGGAATCGAAGCTGGAGAAGCACTTCGGGTTGGCCGAAGTGTTGATTGTGCCCGAAGCGAATTCGGACTCGGACGATCCGGACTTCGACGCGCTCGGCCGACGAGCAGCGGAAGTTCTGGTTCGTCGTCTGCAGCCATCGAGTGTTCTCGGGTTCACCTGGGGCCCGGAAACCGTTGCGGTTGCAGGATCTTTGCCAGACAAGGCGGCGAAGTGCTCGGCTGTGGTACAACTTGACGGCTCCATGACGGTGACCGACTACCAAACCGGTGTCGACTTCACTATCGGCCGATGTGCACAACAGTTGCAGGCCAATCCTATTCGCCTCAATGCTCCGCTGTATGCCGACCCGGCGACTGTGGAGTCGATGCGAAACGACTCGGTCATCTCGAAGGCGCTGAAAGCTGGATCTGATTCCGACATCATGGTTTTCGGAGTCGGTGCCGTATCGACTGCCACGACCTTGTTTGCCGGTAGCTTCGTCGACTCGACCATGCTGGACGAGTTGGAAAGTCGAGGCGCTGTCGGTGAAATCGGCGGCCGTTTCTACACGATCGACGGCAATCCAGTGGAGGGGCCACTGCCTGAGCGAACGGTCTCCGTATCGCTCGACGCAGTGAAATCCTGCGATCAGACGATTCTGATTTCGGGGGGAACACACAAACGCCAGGCCGTTCTGGGCGCATTGCGCGGAGGTTTGGCAAACGTACTCGTCACCGACGTCGAGTGCGCCCAGTGGCTGCTCGAAGGCTAGCAATCTCACGAGTTTCGCTGTCCGAGCGCGCGACTGACACGCAAGTGTGAAGGAAGGTAATCCGTGAAAACAGGAAGACGAGTGTGGGGCGCTGCCGCGGCGGCGCTCTGCCTCCTGGTGTCGGGATGTGCGGGCGCTGGTGCGCTCGGTGGTTCCGGCGAACGAACAGTCACCATCGCGATGGTGTCGAACTCGCAGATGCAGGACGCCATCAAACTGGCGCCGGCTTTCGAAGCCGAGAACCCTGGCATCGACCTCAAATTCGTCAGCCTTTCCGAGAACCAGGCGCGCGCCAAGATCACGGCGTCGACGGCAACCGGCGGCGGTGAGTTCGACGTCGTGATGATCAGCAACTACGAGACACCTCAGTGGGCCGCCAACGGTTGGCTCACGAACCTGTCCGAGTATGCAGACAAGACGCCCGGTTACGACGAGGACGACTTCATACCGTCGATCAAGACTTCTCTGTCGTACGAGGACAGTATGTACGCGGTCCCGTTCTACGGGGAGTCGTCGTTCCTGATGTACCGCAAGGATCTGTTCGATCAGGCGGGGATAACAGTTCCCGAAGACCCGACGTGGCAAGAAGTTGCAGGTTGGGCAGCGCAATTCGACAACCCAGACGCCAAGATGGCGGGAATCTGCTTGCGTGGAAAGCCTGGCTGGGGTGAGGTACTCGCACCGCTGAACACCGTGATCAACACCTTCGGCGGACGCTGGTACGACGAAAATTGGAATGCGCAGTTGACCAGTCCGCAGGTCGAGGATGCGGTCCAGTTCTACGTGGATACTGTCAAGGAGCACGGTCAGCCGGGTCCTGCCACAAGCGGATTCGGTGAATGTGCAACACAATTCGCGCAAGGGAACACGGCGATGTGGTACGACGCGACTTCGGCTGTGTCGGTTCTCGAGGACCCTGCGTCGTCGAAGGTAGTCGGCAACATCGGATACGCGAAGGCGCCGAAGGTCGAGAAGTCGGATCCTGGTTGGCTCTACACCTGGGCGCTCGGAATCCCGGAGTCGGCACAGAACAAAGACGACGCCTGGAAGTTCATTTCCTGGATGACGAACAAGGACTACATCCAGAAGGTCGGAACCGAACTCGGCTGGTCGAGAGTTCCTCCGGGAAGTCGCCTTTCGACCTACGAGATTCCGGAGTATCAAGAGGCCGCACAGGCATTCGGTCCGATCACCCTCGAATCGATCAACAATGCAGATCCGAAAAACCCGACAGTGCAACCGGTTCCGTACACCGGCGTCCAGTTCCTCACCATCCCTGAGTTTCAGGACCTCGGCACTCGCGTCAGCCAGCAGATCAGTGCTGCCATCGCGGGTCAGAAGAGCGTGAAAGAAGCACTCGAACAATCCCAGCAGTATGCCGAGGTGGTCGGCAAGACCTATCAGGAGAACCGATGACTACGGTTGCCGAACCCAGAACCACGGTGGACGACGCGCCACCGGTCCGTGTCGAAAAAAAGATCTCCCGCGCCGAGGGTTGGCGTCGTAGAGGTCCCCTGTTGCCGGCGTTGATCTTCTCGATCGTCGTCACCCAGATTCCGTTTCTGTTCACCCTCTACTACTCGACGCAGTCGTGGAACCTTGTCCGTCCGGGATCGCGGCACTTCAACGGGTTCGACAACTACATCGAGGTTTTCAAGGACAGTCAGTTTCGGGAAGTCGCGGTCAACACGGTCATCATGATCGTGGGTACGGTCATCGTTTCGGTGATCCTCGGACTCGCGTTGGCACTGCTACTCGACAGAGCCTTCCTCGGTCGCGGGATCGTGCGGACACTGCTGATCACGCCATTTCTCATCACCCCCGTCGCTGGCGCATTGCTCTGGAAGACAACAATGTTCGACCCGGTATTCGGTATCGTGAACTTCGTCCTCCAGCCTTTCGGTGTCGGCCAGGTCGACTGGGTCAGCAAGTTTCCGCTCGCCGCCGTCATGATCAATCTGATCTGGCAGTGGACGCCCTTCATGATGCTGCTCATTCTGGCCGGTTTGCAGTCCATGCCCCGAGACATTCTCGAAGCCGCACGGGTGGACGGAGCCAAGCCGTTTGCGATGTTCCGCGAACTGACGTTGCCGCACCTGCGCCGCTTCATCGAACTCGGTGCAGTTCTCGGTGCGATTTACCTCGTGAACACCTTTGACGCGGTGTACATGATGACCTCGGGTGGGCCCGGCGTGGCCAGCTCGAACCTGCCGTTCTACATCTACCAGCGCGCGTTCCTCGGCTTCGACGTAGGTCAAGCTGCGGCGATGGGTGTCGTGACAGTGATCGCGACCATCATCGTGTCGACACTTGCGCTCCGATTGATCTTCAAGAGCTTCACCGGCAACGAGGAGGCGGCGTGATGACTGCCGTAGAGACGACAAGCGCGACGGCCGACAAGCCCGTCGTCAAGAAAAAGAAGAGCAGCAAGTTCAGTCCGTGGTCCGTTGTGGCGTGGATCGCCGCTCTCGGGTTCTTCTTCCCGGTCTTCTGGATGGTCCTGACCGCGTTCAAGACCGAGGCAGACGCCTACACGGATCCGCCGAAGCTGTTCTTCACTCCCACCCTCGAACAATTCCGTGCCGTCCTCGACTCCGGTCTCGGCACGACGTTGGCAAACTCTGCATTTGCAACGGCCATGTCGACGATTCTTGTTCTGCTACTCGGTGTTCCGGCTGCGTTTGCATTGTCGCTTCGCCCGGTTGCCAAGACTCAGGATGTTCTGTTCTTCTTCATCAGCACCAAGATGCTCCCAGTCGTCGCCGCAATCGTGCCGCTGTACGTGATCGTCAACGACATCGGATTGCTCGACAACATCTGGGCGCTGGTCATCTTGTACACATCGATGAATCTGCCGATCGCAGTGTGGATGATGCGTTCGTTCTTTCTCGAAGTCCCCGGAGAACTTCTCGAAGCCGCCAGCATGGACGGCGCGAGTTTGTGGACTTCCGTTCGCGAGGTGATACTCCCGCTGATCTCGCCCGGAATTGCTGCGACTGCGCTGATCTGCGTGATCTTCTCGTGGAACGAATTCTTCTTCGCAGTCAATCTGACAGCTGTTCAAGCGCAGACGATTCCGGTCTTCCTGGTCGGGTTCATCACGGGCGAGGGCCTGTACTGGGCTCGGCTCTCCGCGGCAGCGACCATGGCGGCATTGCCCGTCATCCTGGCCGGTTGGTTCGCCCAGAACAAACTGGTGCGTGGCCTGTCCTTCGGTGCAATCAAGTAATTCTCCTCACCCTCTCAGGAGTTCGTCATGGCTGAAATCTCGTACCAGAAAGCGTCTTGCATCTACGAAGGTGCTGGGACCCTCGCTGTCGATTCACTCGATCTTGATATCAAGGACGGCGAGTTCATCGTGCTCGTCGGTCCGTCAGGTTCCGGAAAGTCCACGGCCTTGCGCATGTTGGCAGGGCTCGAGGACATCGATTCCGGGGCGATCACCATTAACGGTAAGGACATGACCGATGTCCCGTCGAAGGATCGCGACATCGCAATGGTCTTTCAGAACTATGCGCTGTACCCCAACAAAACCGTCGGCGAAAACATGGGGTTTGCGTTGAAGATGCGCGGTGTGCCCGTCGAGGAGCGTAAGAAGAAAGTTGCCGAAGCGGCCAAACTGCTTGACCTGACGGAGTATCTCGACCGCAAGCCGGCCAAGCTTTCCGGTGGTCAACGGCAACGAGTTGCCATGGGCCGCGCCATCGTTCGCGAACCACAGGTGTTCTGCATGGACGAGCCGCTCTCCAACCTCGACGCAAAGCTACGTGTGCAGACCCGAACGCAGATCGCAGCGTTGCAGCGTCGTCTCGGAACCACCACCGTCTACGTCACGCACGATCAGGTGGAAGCGATGACGATGGGTGACCGCGTGGCAGTGCTCAAGGGCGGGAAGTTGCAACAATTCGCTTCTCCCACAGAACTTTACGATCGGCCGGCCAATGCGTTTGTTGCAGGCTTCATCGGATCTCCAGGGATGAACTTGGTAACGGCGCCGGTCAGTTCGGGTGGGGTGCGTTTCGGTGACGTCGAGGTTCCGCTGGACCGCGAGCAGATGGCGGCAATCGCCGCGGCCGGTCTGGCCTCGGTCACAGTGGGAATTCGGCCCGAGCAATTCCAGGTGGTCGCTGCCGGAGACGGAATCGCAGCTCAGATCGACCTGGTAGAGGAACTGGGTAACGAGTCGTACATCTACGCACACGTGCCTGGTACCGAAGCCGACCCGATTTCGCTCGTTGCCCGCACCGGCGGGCGATCGAAGTTGCAGTACGGCCAGACGCTGGGCTTCGAGCGGGTGGACGGTCCTGTTCACCTCTTCGACCCGACTACGGGTGAGCGCGTGGGTAGCTGAATCCCACCACAATCGTGACCTGCTCGGCACCCGAACTCGTTCGTACCGAGCAGGTCACATCCATCTTCGACTGGTGAGAAGGTTAGGGTCTACCGATGAGTGATACACGCGAACGATCCGTCGTGGTGTGTGGTGAGGGACTGGTCGATCTGGTTCCGGTGGGGGAGAACTTCTCACCTAAGTTGGGCGGTGGACCGTTCAACGTTGCGATCGCACTGGGGCGACTGGGATCCGACGTGGGATTCGTCTCGCGCTTGTCCCTCGACGCGTTCGGAGATCGGATGATCGACTCGCTGGCCGCGTCGAATGTCGACACAACCGGAGTCGAGCGTGGGCCAGAGCCGACAACTCTGGCCGTCGTGAACCTTGCAGCGGACGGAGGTGCGCGGTATTCCTTTTACCTCGAGGGAACGGCGGATCGACAGTTCGCGCTGCCGAAACTTCCCTCTGCTCGGGCGTTCTCGTTCGGGACGCTGTCGCTGGTGCTCGAGCCCGGGGCC
The DNA here is from genome assembly GCF_011602025.1 of Rhodococcus sp. IC4_135. NCBI lineage: Bacteria > Bacillati > Actinomycetota > Actinomycetes > Mycobacteriales > Nocardiaceae > Rhodococcus > Rhodococcus sp. IC4_135. Next base: position 285,112 of record NZ_JAAOLG010000006.1, on the reverse strand, counting down.
TCCGCTTACGAAGCGATGCTGCACGAAGCGCACTCTCGCGGTCGACTCACCATGGTGGACCCCAACATTCGTCCGGCGGTGATCTCCGACCCGGACGCATATCGACGACGGTTTCGATCGTGGTTGCCCGCCATCGATATTCTCAAAGTGAGCGACGACGACGCGAAGTGGTTGGGTTCGGTCGACGGCGCCGAGTGGCTCGACGAAGGCGTCGGCGCCGTCCTACTCACCCGTGGCGGCGATGGATTGAGGTTGATCACCAAGGAACTCGATGTTTCGGTTCCGGCGCCCGCGGTCGACGTCGCGGACACGATCGGTGCGGGCGATACGGTACATGGAGCCCTGTTGGCCTATCTCGATCGTCACGACGCACTCGACGCCGCCGTTGTGCGTGGGTTCTCCGAGGCAGATTGGTCGGCCGCATTGACCTTTGCGGCACGTGCGGCAGCCGTTACTGTGTCACGACCCGGGGCGGATCCGCCGTGGTCAAGGGAGTTGGGCCTGCCCGTCTAGCCCTGGGGACCACCGCCCTACTGCGAGCGCAGTACGTCGAACTGCCTACCTGTGCACGATGTGCGACGGGCCCGTGTATCGGCACAGTGATACGCATGTCGATATTCCTGTACAAACTCTCGCGATTCGCGTTCCGTCGCCGCTGGGCAATGGTGGGCTTCTGGGTCGTCCTGCTGGTGGCGGGTGGAGTAGGCGCAGCAACGCTGTCCGGCCCGACCGTCAATACATTGTCGATTCCGGGAACCGAATCGCAAGCTGCGCAAGACCTTCTGGCTGAACGGTTCCCGGAATCGTCCACTGGTGGAGCCAGTGCTCGCATCGTCTTCGAATCTCCCGCGGGCACAACGCTCGCCGATCCGGCCATTCAACGATCTGTCGGTGAATTGGTCTCTGTGCTCGGGAAGGACCCCGAGGTTGCAGCGGTGTCGGATCCGTATGCCTCCGGCGGTGTGTCGCCGACTGGGACGATCGGATACATGCAGGTCTCCTATACTGCCGACTCGATGGACTTGCCGGACAGTTCGAAGGAACTTCTCGAGTCTGCTGTCCATGACGCCTCGGATTCAGGACTGGCAGTCGATGTTGCCGGCAACGTGCTGATGGAAAGCAGCGCCGAATCCATGGGAGAGGTGATCGGAGTCGCGATCGCCGCGGTGGTGCTGACGGTCACCTTCGGTTCGTTGGTGGCGGCAGGGCTTCCGTTGATCAGCGCGCTCATCGGTATCGGTATCGCGATCTGCACGATCACCATCGCAACGGGCTTCATCGAATTGGGTTCGAGCACAACCGTCCTGGCAATGATGCTGGGGTTGGCAGTAGCGATCGACTACTCGCTGTTCATCGTCTCGCGTTACCGCGCGGAACTACGTGACGGGCACGATCCCGAAATCGCAGCGGGCCGTGCAGCCGGGACAGCGGGTTCGGCAGTAGTATTCGCGGGATTGACCGTGCTCATCGCCTTGGCGGGATTGTTCGTCGTGAATATCCCGTTCCTGACGAGCATGGGTCTGGCTGCAGCGTTCGCAGTTGCTGTTGCAGTGGTCATTTCACTGACTCTGCTACCGGCCACGCTGGGTTTTGCAGGATCGCGCGTTCTGAGTCGCTCCGACCGTCGATTGCTTGCATCCGGTGGGGAGTTGACGCATCGCAAAACGAAAGAGGGCGCAGGATCGCGATGGGCCAAGTTCGTGATCCGGCGTCGAGTTCCGGTTTTGCTCGCGTCGGTCCTCGGGCTGGGATTGCTGGCAATCCCCACCTTCGGCATCAACCTGAGCCTGGCGAGCCCACCTGTCCCCGATACCACTGCGGCCCGAGCCACCGACCGACTTTCCGAGGGATTCGGTGCCGGGTTCAGTGGTCCACTCATGGTGGTCGTCGACGTTGCCGACGCTGCGGATCCGGCATCGGCATTGAGTGGGGCCCAGGAAAAACTCGGTGCTCTGCCCGACATAGCAGCAGTGACGCCGCCGGCACTCAATCAGGCCGGTGACACAGCAGTCATCACGGTGGTTCCGTCGAGCGGCCCCGAAACCGAGGCAACAAAGGCGCTCGTCGCAGATATACGTGAGGTTGCCGGATCGCTGACGGACGAGACCGGGGCCACGATGTCGGTCACCGGGCAGACAGCGTTGACGATCGACGTATCGGACCGTCTTGCCGATGCCCTCGTTCCCTACCTCGCATTGGTCGTCGGCCTCGCCTTCGTTCTCCTCATGTTGGTGTTCCGCTCGATCTTGGTACCGCTCAAGGCAACTCTCGGATTTCTGCTCTCCATCGGCGCGACGTTCGGTGTGCTGGTTGCCATCTTCCAGTGGGGCTGGTTCGCCGGCATTCTCGGAATCGAAGGTCAAACCGGGTCAGTTGTCGCGATGTTGCCCATCTTCATGATCGGCATCGTCTTCGGGTTGGCGATGGACTACCAGGTGTTCCTGGTGACCAGAATGCGTGAAGCGTTCGTCCACGGTGACGGACCGGACGAAGCAGTCGTGAAGGGCTTCGACCAGGGCGCCCGAGTGGTCACGGCCGCCGCGCTGATCATGATCGCCGTTTTCGCAGGTTTCATCTTCGGTGGCGACGCCTTCATCATGCAGATCGGACTCGGGCTCTCGTTCGCGGTTCTGTTCGACGCCTTCGTGATTCGTATGACCGTCGTGCCCGCCGTCATGTCGCTGTTGGGCTCGAAGGCATGGTGGTTCCCCGCCTGGCTGGACCGGTTGGTCCCGAACGTGGATGTCGAGGGGGAGCAGTTGACTGCGCTGCTCGCTGATTCGAGGGAATCCAGTGAGCCCACGAGCGACAAGCTGTCGGTGTGACCCGGATACGGTAGATCGATGACTTCGACATCGACGTGGGGTCGATGGTGTGCGGAACACCCGCGCACCATCGACTTGGCACTGACGATTCTCGTGCTCCTTGCCACGTGGACGGCGCACCGCATCGCGCTCGATGGCAATGACACCCGCGAAGTAACAGTTGTAGGAGTCCTTGTAACAGCGATCGCAGCGGCAACCATCGTGTTCCGCAGGCGCTATCCGTTCTCGGCGCTGGCGGTGGCAGTACTCCTCGGCGTGTTGATGATTGCACTGTCAGCGCCGCCGAATGCCGGTACAGGTTCCGCAGCGATGGTGTGCCTCTATTACGTTGCCAGCACGAGTGACCGCCGGAGGACCTTTTTCGCAGCGGCGAGCACCGTCAGCTCGCTGATGCTCGTCACGATCTTCCTGGGAGTCGGGAACAATCTCCTGCAGGAGGCCCTGGGGCTGTTGGCTTGGTTGTTGATGGCGAGTTTTGCCGGCGCCGAGGTCCGTTCTCGCCGCGCCTATCTGGAGTCCGTCGAGGCGCGCGCGGTGCAAGCGGAAAGAATGCGCGAGGACGAGGCTCGACATCGTGTCGTGGAAGAAAGGATGCGGATTGCGCGGGACCTGCACGATGTTGTCGCGCACCACATTGCCTTGGTCAACCTGCAAGTCGGGGTCGCGTCGCACTTGATCGGGAAAGACCCGGAGAAGGCGACGACTGCACTACGCGGCGTGGAGGAAACGTCCAAGGCGGCACTCGACGAAATTCGGGCTACGGTTGGAGTTCTCCGTGATGCTCAGGACAGCGATCGCTCGATGAAGCCGGCCCCAGGGCTGTCGGATCTACCGGCGCTGGTGGATCAATTCGTCAGTGCAGGAATGGAAATCGACGTGCGCGCTGTGGGTTCGCTGCGCCCTCTCGGGCCTGCGGTAGACCTCACGGCGTACCGAATCATCCAGGAAGCACTCGTGAATGCGAGCAAGCACGCGCTGCCCGGTGCCGTCACCGTGACGTTGTCGTACGAAGCCGAGGTTCTGGTCCTGACGGTCGAAAACGCCGGAACGGCAGTGCCTTCGACTTCGCCACCCGGGTACGGACTGCTGGGAATGAAGGAGAGGGCGCAAGCGATGGGAGGCGAGGTTTCGGCAGGATTCCGCGCGGACGGGGGATTTCGTGTGGACGCCCAACTACCGCTTGTCTCGGTGTCAAGCGGTTCGGAGCGTGAGGAGTCGTGAGTATTCGGGTGGTGGTGGCAGACGATCAGGCACTCTTCCGTCAAACGCTTGCGCTGCTGATCGGTTCGGAAGACGACATGGAGGTGGTCGCCGAGGCAGCAGACGGAGAGCAGGCATTCCAGGCGGCGCTCGCGCACCGACCCGACGTCGTACTGATGGACATTCGCATGCCGGGCACCAGCGGCGTCGAAGCAACGGCAATGATTGCCGATCATCCGGATCTCTCCGACGTACATGTGTTGATCCTGACGACCTTCGAAGTGGACGAGCATGTGGCACAGGCGATTCGGGCGGGAGCCAGCGGGTTCATCGGCAAAGGAATCCGGGCTGAAGACCTGCTCGATGCCGTGCGGACGGTCGCGAGTGGGAACTCCTTGTTGTCGCCGATTGCGACCAGTGCGTTGATTTCTCGATTCCTTTCCACCCCGTCGCGGGCCGACTCGACGTCTGGGATTTTCGGTCAATTGACCCCACGTGAACTCGAAGTGGTAACTCTCGTTGCCCTGGGGATGTCCAACGACGAAATCGCCGCGGAGTTGGTGATCAGCGCTGTCACCGCAAAAACGCACGTGAACCGGGCGATGACAAAACTGGATGTCCGTGACCGCGCGCAACTGGTGGTTCTGGCCTATCAATGCGGTTTGGTCGTTCCGGGACGTTCGGTGGATTGACTCGAGAAACTCTTGACTCGAACGGGTGTTCGAGTACCCTGTGATTCAGGGGATCGGGGGGTTCAATGAGTGTCTTGTTGTCGGATGTGGTGGCTGGTTCTGCGGTGGGGTTGCGTGGACGTCTGTGGCAGTTGACGGCTGCTGAGTTGCGGGCTGCTGCGGTGTCGGCGAGTGCGGAGATTCTGCGTCTCGAGGCTGTTCGGGTGGCGGTGGTGGACGAGTTGTCGGTGCGTCCCGATGATCAGGTGATCGCCAGCCGCGGAGTCGGTGCGTGGTTGGCGTCGAACACGATGCTGCAGGTTCGGGACGGGAAGAAGATCGCCGCGTTGGGTGCTGCGCTGCGGCCGTTTCCGGCAGTGGCGGCTCGGTTCGATTGCGGGGATTGCTCGTTCGAGCACGCCGCGTTGATCGTGGCGTTCTGCGAGTCACCACCGAAGGGAATGCCGGACGAAGCGCTACCGAAGTGCATCGACTTGTTGTTGGCTGCCGCGTCCGGTGTGGAGGCGACGACGACGAAGGTGCGGAACGTCATCGCGACGTTGGAGCGAATCTTCGAATCCGATGAAATTCCGCCCGCCGAAGATATCGACCGCAACGAGTTGAGGATCGCGTCGACGTTGAATGGTCGAGTGGTGGTGCGCGGGGATTTCGATGCCCTCACCGGCGAAATGCTGCTGTCGGCGTTGTCGAATCTGACGATGCCCACCCCGGCACCCGATGGAACCCCGGATGCCCGGTCGGCGGCGAAGCGGACCGCGGACGGGTTCACCGAACTGATCCGCCGCTACCTGGACTGCGCCAAGACCGGCACCGACGGTGGTCAGCGGCCGCACGTGAACGTGCACATCAATGCCCGTGATCTGGCTGAGCACCGGGACTGCGCCGCGACACCCACTGATGGTGGTGGGTCTGTGTCGGATCTCGATGTAGGCCACATGCCCTGGCTCGGACCACTGTCGATCTCGCAAACCAGGCTTCTCGGGTGCGACTGCTTCCTGTCAACCGTTCTGCTCGATGATCACGGAGCGCCGCTCGATGCGAAACCAGGGAAACGATTGGTCACCGCCGAACAACGCGTCGCGCTGATCGCGAGAGACAAAGGCTGCGCGTTCCCCGACTGTACGTGTGTGCCGGCGTGGACGGATGCGCACCATATCCGGCACTGGGCCAACGGCGGCCCGACGGTGATGAACAACCTGGTCCTGCTGTGCCGTTCACATCACCGGTTGATGCACCGAAAAACGGGGTTCGTCGGAAAATGGGAAATCCGGATCGGCATCGACAACAAACCCTGGTTCATCCCACCGCCCTCGATCGACCCGCAGCGGCACCCGCGGCCGGCGAACACCACCTTCACAACCTGAGGACGAACCTCAGGCACAACAGAACACGGCCAGGCTCCGCGTCCGACTTATCTGTTGGAGGCGGAGCCCAGGGAGCGTGCCTTCGTTGGGGATTGCTTTCAGTGGGGCTGTGCTTTCCGGGGTGCCGTGCTTTCGGAGGTGCCGTGCTTTCGGGGAGAGACAGTGCCGTTGTCCCACTCAGTGGGTCGTTATTTACGTGCTCGCCGCGCCGATTGTGCCAGGTCATTTGGACGTCTGACCTGCAGTGCAAAATCTTTCGTTAGAACACGTTCCAATTTCGCGGATTTGTGGCTATGGTCACAGAGATAGATGCGGGTGTGCGAATGAAAGGGTGAAGTGACGTGAAGACCAAGGGTGCAATCCTGTGGGGCCTCAACGAAAAGTGGTCCGTCGAGGAGATCGAGATCGGCGAACCGGTAGCCGGCGAAGTTCAAATTCGCATGGAAGCGGCCGGAATGTGCCACTCCGATCACCACATCGTCACCGGCGCGACTCCGATGCCGTCGTTCCCCGTCATGGGCGGGCACGAGGGTTCGGGCGTCATCACCAAGCTCGGCCCGGAGGTCAAGGGCCTGGAGGTCGGCGACCACGTCGTTCTGTCCTTCATTCCGGCTTGTGGAACCTGTCCGGCGTGTTCGGCCGGACATCAGAATCTGTGTGACCTCGGGATGGGCCTCCTCAGCGGCCAGGCCATCAGCGACGGCACGTACCGGATCCAGGCTCGCGGCGAAAACGTGATCCCGATGTGCCTGCTAGGGACGTTCTCGCCCTACATGGTCGTGAACCAGTCGTCAGTGGTGAAGATCGACAAGGACATCCCGTTCGAGGTTGCCGCACTCGTCGGTTGCGGTGTTCCCACCGGTTGGGGATCGGCAACCCACATCGCCGATGTGAAGCCGGGCGAAGACGTGGTGATCATGGGTGTCGGCGGCGTCGGTATCAGTGCCCTGCAGGGTGCAGTTGCCTCGGGTGCTCGGTACATCTTTGCCATCGACCCGGTGCCGTGGAAGCGTGAGCAGGCTCTGAAGTTCGGTGCAACGCATGCTTTCGAAAGCGCCGCCGCGGCCATTCAGCCGATCATCGACGCTACGTATGGACGCATGGCGCAGAAGACGATCATCACCGTCGGCGAAATGAAGGGTGAGTACGTCGAAGAAGCGATGATTCTGACGGCCAAGGCTGGCCGTTGTGTTGTCACCGCAATGGGGCATCTGACGGACATGGATGTGAAGCTGAACCTGTTCCTGATGTCGATGCTTCAGAAGGATCTTCAGGGCAACATCTTCGGTGGTGGCAACGCTCGCCAGGACGTCCCGAACCTTCTCGCGATGTACAAGGCGGGCAAGCTGAACCTCGACGACATGGTCACTCGGACCTACACGCTCGAAGGCGTGAACGACGGCTACCAGGACATGTTGGATGGCAAGAACATCCGCGGCGTCATCCGCTACACCGAAGCTGACTGGTGATCGGAAGCTCGCAACTCTTGTGCCAGTAGTCTGATCGGGTGCCCAGTACTCACAGTCTCGACGTAATCCAGCAGTGGCCGGTCGACAACGCGGCAGCGGTCGTCCTCTCCGGGAAGAATCCGGTAGAGGGCGACCGCGTTCGTGGTTTAAGCGGCGACCAGTCGCACGTTTTCCCCCTGGCTTCGGTGACAAAACTGTTGTGCGCCTACGCGATTCTCGTGGCAGTGGAGGAAGGGGCGGTCGAGCTGGATGGGCCGGCCGGGCCCGAGGGGTCGACCGTTCGTCACCTCCTCGCGCATGCCTCGGGGTTGGCATTCGCCGAACGTGTCGTTCAGGCGCCGGTGGCGTCGAAGCGGATTTATTCGAGTGCGGGTTTCGAAGTTCTTGCCGAGTTGGTTTCCCGGGAGACCGAGATCGAGTTTGCCGATTACCTGGCCGAGGCGGTGTTCGCGCCGTTGGGGATGACCAGCGCGGCTCTTGTCGGTCCGGCCGGCCACGGTGCGCAGGCATCGGCAGACGACTTGGCCAAGTTCGCGGCCGAACTGCTCTCGCCGACGCTGATCTCGACGCAGACGTTCGCAGAGGCGACAACCGTGCAGTTCCCGGGGCTCAACGGAATTCTTCCGGGTTACGGCTCTCAGCGCCCCAACGACTGGGGACTCGGATTCGAAATCCGCGCCGACAAGCGTCCGCACTGGACGGGGCTCGAGAACTCGGCTGCAACCTTCGGTCATTTCGGCCAGTCGGGGACGTTCCTGTGGGTCGATCCCACGATCCACACTGCGTGCGTCGTGCTGACCGATCGTGATTTCGGTGATTGGGCCAAGCCTTTGTGGACTGAATTGTCCGATGGTGTGATCGGCGAAGTTTCCCGATAGAGCACAAATTTCTCTCCTTCCACTGGCGCAACACGGGTAACACAAGGCACACTGTTCAATCGAGCGTGCTGCACGAACTCGACAGAGGTCGTTGGGGAAGACGTCCCTCGTCGAAGCAGGAGGCTCGAGTGCGCGAGATGAATCAATTCGCGGACGTGACGACTGGTGTGGTGTACATCCACTCGTCGCCCGCGGCGCTGTGCCCGCACGTGGATTGGGCTCTGTCCGCCACGTTGGACAGCCCTGCCAAGCTCAGATGGACCTCACAGCCCGCCTACGACGGGCTTCTCCGGGCGACGACGGACTGGACAGGTCCCGTCGGAACCTGTGCCCGCCTGGTCGATTCGCTACGCGCCTGGCCGATGTTGCGGTTCGAGGTCACCGAGGACCCGAGTCATGGCGTCGACGGCGAACGGTACAGCCATGTACCCGGTCTCGGCTTGTGGCGCGGATCCACCAGTGCGAATGGTGATGTCGTCGTCGGGGAGATGAAGCTACGGTCCATCATGAATTCCGGAGGAGACATCGCCGCGGAAATCGATCGGGCGATAGGCGCACCGTGGGACGAAGAACTCGAACCCTTCCGGAGTTCCGGCGAAGGTGCAGAAGTAACCTGGCTGCGGAGGCGTGTCAGCTGATCCAGGTCCATCCTGAACCCGGAGTGAACCTTTCGGCTTGAACGACACAGAGTTGAACGACACAGAGTTGAACGACCAAGACTTGAATGACAAAAGGTGGGCCCCGCCGTATCGGCGAGGCCCACCTTGCTGTCAAGGGTTGTCAGAGCGGAATGTTCTTGTGCCGCGCGCGGACAGATGGTGCAGATGCGAGCGCAGCGGTCACGATGCTGCGAGTCTTCGCCGGGTCGATTTCCTCGTCGACGACGCCGATTTCAACCGCGCGGTCTACGCCGCCCGCGATCGCCTCGTGTTCGGCGGCGAGACGGTCGTGCAATGCTTCACGCTCGTCGTCCGGTGCCGCAGCGAGAGCCCGCTTGTGCAGGATGCCGACCGCGGCCTTCGCGCCCATCACGGCTACTTCGGAGTTGGGCCAAGCGAATACGGCCGTGGCACCGAGTGCTCGCGAGTTCATTGCTATGTAGGCGCCGCCGTAGATCTTTCGAGTAACGACGGTGACGCGGGGGACAGTTGCCTCGGCGAAGGCGTGAAGCAACTTCGCTCCGCGCCGAACCACACCTTCCCACTCCATCGACACGCCCGGCAGATACCCGGGAACATCGACGACGACCACGAGCGGCACGCCGAATGCGTTGCACAGTCGCACGAATCGAGCGGCCTTCTCGGCGCTTTCGGAGTTCAGGCACCCGCCGAGTCGGAGTGGGTTGTTCGCGATGACACCAACGGTGCGTCCGGCCATCCGACCGAAACCGGTGACGATGCTCCGGGCGTAATTACCTTGCAGTTCTTCGAAACTCGACTCACCTTCGACGTTGTCGAGCATTTCGTGAACGATCGGACGAACGTCGTATGCACGTTTTGCGGATGCAGGCATCATGGCGCGCAGATCACTGTCGCCGAGTTCCGCTGCCCGCTGATCGAATTCGCCCTGCTCGCACATCATCGAGACCAGGCGGCGCGCGCGGTGCAATGCGTCGGCCTCGTCGTGTGCGGCGATGTGCGCGACACCCGACTTCTTGGTGTGTGTGTCCGGGCCGCCGAGTGACACCATGTCTACCTGTTCGCCGGTGACACTGCGAACTACGTCTGGGCCGGTGACGAACACTCGGCCTTCCGGCGCCATGATCACGACATCGGTGAGGGCTGGACCGTACGCGGCTCCACCGGCGGCAAAGCCGAGCACGACCGAAATTTGAGGTATGAGACCCGACGCGCGGACCATGGCCTCGAAGACAAGTCCGACGGCGTGGAGCGCTTCGACGCCTTCAGCCAGACGCGCGCCACCGGAGTGCCAGAGGCCCACGATGGGGGACTCTTCCTCGATGGCGGTATCGATGGCTTTGACGAGGTGTTTGCAACCGTCGACGCCCATGGCGCCGCCCATGACGGTGGCGTCGGAGCAGTATGCGATGGTGCGCACGCCGTCGATGTTTCCGGACGCAGCGAGCACGCCGGACTGGTCGCGGGCGTGGAGCGGCACTGTCGTGCCGGGGTCGAACAGATTTTCCAGGCGCGCAAGAGGATCGCGCGGGTCTGTCGATGATTCGGACTTTGTCACGGGGGCCAGGATGGTCATCGCGTCCTCCTTCAGTACGAGCCTTGGGTGGAACGAAAGGTCGGTGTTGTCCGCGGGTGACGTTGTGGTGCAACGACACCCGCGGACAGGTGCAAACCGCGGTTCGGGCTAGGCCCGACCGAAGGCGAGCGCGACATTGTGCCCACCGAAACCGAACGAGTTGTTCAGTGCGAAATCGAAAGAGCCGGTTCGGGGTTCACCCTTGACGACATCGAGATCGATTTCTGGATCCTGGCTGTCAACGTTGAGCGTGGGCGGGATGATCCCGTCACGCACTGCCAGAACCGTCAGGACTGATTCGAGGGCGCCGACAGCGCCGATCGAGTGTCCCAGCGCGGATTTCGGGCCGTACACCGCAGCGTGATTGCCGACCGCTGCGTTGATTGCCTTTGCCTCTGCGATGTCACCGATCGGCGTCGCAGTGGCGTGGGCGTTGATGTGCTTGATGTCGGACTTCGTCAGTCCGGCCATCTCGATTGCTCGGGTCATGGCTCGCGCCGCGCCCAGGCCTTCCGGATGCGGTGCCACGATGTGGTACCCGTCCGAAGTGATTCCGGAACCGAGGAGGCGGGCGTGAATCGTTGCCCCGCGTGCCTTTGCATGTTCCTCGGTTTCGAGGATCATCAGTGCGCCGGCTTCGCCGAAGACAAATCCGTCGCGGTCCTTGTCGAAAGGACGTGAAGCTGCGGCCGGATTGTCGTTGTTGGTGCTCATCGCACGCATCATGGCGAAGCTCGCGATCGGAACCGCGTCGATGAAGCTCTCGACTCCACCGGCCACAACCATGTCCGCGTCACCCATGACAAGCATGCGGTGAGCGTGAGCAATTGCCTCGGATCCCGACGAACATGCCGAAACCGGGGTGATGACGCCACCGCGGGCCCCGAGTTCGAGCCCGACCGTTGCGGCTGGTCCGTTGGGCATGACCATCTGCACCGAGAACGGGGACACCTTGCGGTATCCGCCGCCACGGAGCTTGTCGACGGCGTCGATGAGCGTGTCGCCGCCGCCGAGTCCGGTGCCGATGACAACCGCGAGGCGGTCCTGATCGACTTCGGGGCTGCCGGCGTTGCTCCAGACCGTGCGACTCAACGTGAGGGCAAGGCGTTCCACCCAGCTCATCCGTCGAATTTCGACGCGGGACAAGCCCTCGTCCGGTGAAACCTTCAGGTGCCCGCCGATGCGAATGGGAAGGTCGAACTCGTCGATGAACGGGTCATCGAGGATTCCGATGCCGCTTTCGCCGGCGAGTAGCGCCTTCCACGTGCCATCCACATCACCAGCCACCGAGGTCGACGTCGCGAGGCTCGTGACGACGATGTCGGGGAATTTCCCTTTGCGGGTAGAAGCGGAAGTCACGGTCGGCTCACTCTGCGTTCTTGGCTTCGGCGCCTTCGGCTTCGAGCTTCTGGATGTACGCGACGATGTCGCCGACGGTGCGCAGGCCTGCGAGATCCTCGTCGGGGACCTTCACGCCGTACTTGTCTTCGGTCTGAACAGCGATCTCGACCATGGACAGGGAGTCGATATCGAGGTCGTCCACGAAGGACTTGTCAACGGTGACCTCGGAAGGCTCGATACCGGTGACCTCCTCCACGATCTGGCCGAGTTCCGCGATGATTTCTTCCTGAGTGTGGGCCACTGGTGTGGCTCCCTTCTTGATCGATTGAGGTGGGGTGAAACGTCCGGCCGCCGTTCGGGCTGATCGGCCGGGTGGGCGCCCGAGCTAGGTCAGCTCGGACAGTGCGGAGATATCCTCCGGGTTCTTGAGGGCCACCGTCGGTGTGCCACGCATTTCGCGCTTGGCAATTCCGACGAGGGTTCCGGCCGGCGGGAGTTCCACGATCGCGGTGACTTCGGCTGTCCGCAACGACGCGGAGCAGAGGTCCCAACGAACGGGGCGGGTTACCTGCGCGGCAAGTTTGGTGAGGGCGTCGGCGCCCGAGGAAACGGGTGCGCCGTCGGAGTTGGAAAGCAGCGTGCGCGTCGGATCGGACGGGGTGATCTTGGCGGCAGCAGCTGCGACGGCTTCCTGGGCAGGTGCCATGAACCGGGTGTGGAAAGCGCCGGCGACGGGCAGTGCGCGGACGCGGGCCTTCTCAGGTGCGTTTGCTGCGAGTTCTTCGAGCGCGGTGAGCAGTCCGGCAGCCACGATCTGGCCGGCCGCATTGCGGTTGGCCGGTTCCAATCCGAGTTCTTCGAGTCGTGCGAGCACTTCGGCTTCGTCGCCACCGAGAACGGCTGACATGCCGGTGGGCTCTAGCGCACAGGCCTTGGCCATCTCGGCGCCGCGGAGGGCGGCAAGCGCGACGGCGTCGTCGGCGGAAATGACACCGGCGACCGCAGCAGCGGCAAGTTCACCCACCGAATGGCCGGCAGCGATGACGTCGGCGCCGAGGAGCCCACGTGATTCGATTTCCTCATATGCCAGCAGAGCAGCGGCAACGACGAGGGGCTGGGTTACCGAGGTGTCGGTGATTTCTTCGGCAGTCGCGGTCGTGCCGAGTCGAACGAGGTCCAGGCCGGCTGCCTTCGACCACACTTCGAGGCGGTCTTGCGCTCCGGGCAGTGCCAGCCAGGGGCTGAGCATGCCGGGTGTCTGAGAGCCCTGTCCCGGGGCGAGCAACGAAATCACTTATTAAGAGAACACCGCCGCGAGTGACCTGCGAGATGTCGGTCGCGATGAACTCTGGCGAAGTGTTTTGTAGGGTTCCTACAAAATCCCACGTCGCGCTTGGCCATCGAAATTGGACGCTCCGGGGTTACAGGTTTGTTTGTCCGGATGTTAAAGATGTGACTGAAGTAACCGAATTGTTCGATTTGAGATCGATTTGTGTCAATCGGCCCACGGTAGCGGCGATTCGTAGTACGTACGCGTCGCGTGGATTCGTCGGATCCCGGCCGGTAACTTCGGCGATCCGCTTCAAGCGGTACCGAACGGTATTTGGATGAACAAACAGAAGGCGTGCACAAGTCTCAACCGCACCTCCACAGTCGAGATAGCTGTCTAAAGTATCGGTCAAGACTGTGCCGGATTCAGCTAAAGGTGCGACCAGGAAATCGCGGAGAGCCTTTACGGCAGCGGCGTCTCCCAGTAGTGCCCGTTCGGGGAGTAGTTCAGTCGCAAAAACCGGACGAGGTGCGCCGCGCCACCCGGCGACGGCCTTGATTCCCGCCAGAGCTTCGGATGCACTGAAGTGCGCGGCGCTCAACGAGGGCGTGGTCGGGCCGATCACCACCGGCTCGTCGGCGAAACTCATGAGCAGATCCTGAAGGAATTGGCTGCCCTCCGTCTTGCTGCTCAGCTCGCCGCTGACGATCATCACCAGTCGCGGACCCTGCACCACGGCAAGAACAGCGCGCCCGTGCGCGGCGGCGGTCGCGTGGACGGTGCCGGCAACCGAGACGCGCTCGTCCGGCGGGGGAGACCCGACGATGACGGTGGCCGGAGCCGTCGCATCCCAGTTCAACGTCGCGGCACGGGAAAGCATGTCCGATCCGGTGTCTCCTTGCACGACGGCGTCGACGACGAGCGCTTCCAGCCGCGTGTCCAGCGCGCCACGAGATTCGGCGGCGCTTGCGTACACCGTCGCCGCTGCGAAGCCCAGTTCACGCCCGTAGCGCAGGACGGCTTCTGTCAGCGCGATCAGCTGTTGATCGTTGCGGGCGAGAGCCGGTAGCCACTTCTCGAAGAACTCCATCGCCACCCGGACCATGTCGACGGTCTGGCGCAGCGTGAGCTGTCGAGCAAGATCCTGAGGGATGACCGGAAAAGACTCGTATCCGAAGCTGATCTCCGAGTCGAGTTGCCGCAGCCATTCGAGGAAATTCACCACCGACGTCTGAACCAGGAGCTGAACGTCGGCACGTTGCGAAGCGTCGAGACTGTCGAAGAACGGAAGCTGCTCCTCCATCACGGTCACGGCCTCGGTGGAGAGCCGACCGGAGAACTGTTTGACGCGGCGGAGCAAGGCCTCGGGAAGCGGATCGCGAACCTGACGACGGCGGGCGAGGACAGCCTGCAACCCGGACGACTGTGGTCGAGTGCGGCGTACGCCCTCTTCGGGTTTCTCGGGATCAGGTTCGGGCATGAGAAAAACCTACGCCCATCGCCGCAGCGGATGTCGAGATGACACCCGCGGCGATGGGCGTAGGTCTGTTTTCGATCGCGCGGACTGGTGCGCTGCGACTTAAGCGCTACCGGTGTCCCCGGTCTGCTCGGGAGCGGCATTCACGTCGTCGATGCGGTATCGGCTCGCTGCTTCGACGGCCTTCGACCGCTCGATCGATCCTTCCTTCGCCAAACCGATGAGCACCGCGACGACGATGGACTCGGCATCGACGTTGAAGTAGCGACGCGCTGCAGTGCGGGTGTCGGAGAATCCGAACCCGTCCGTGCCGAGCGTGGTGTAGTCGCCGGGAACCCACTGACGAATCTGATCCGAGACCGCCCGCATCCAGTCCGAAGCCGCGACGACAGGGCCCTGCGCCGAGGACAACGCCGTGGTGACGAAGGGAACGGGAGCATCCTCGGACGGATTGAGCAGCGCCTGACGTTCGCACTCGACGCCTTCGCGGCGCAGCTCACCCCAGGACGTGACCGACCAGACGTCGGCCGAGACGCCCCATTCGTCGGCGAGCAATTTCTGCGCCCGCAGCCCCTCGGGCATCGCGACACCGGAGACGAGGATCTGTGCCTTCGGGCCGGTTGCTTCGGACGTCTTGTAGAGGTAGATGCCCTTGAGCAATCCCTCCACGTCGAGACCTTCGGGCTCGGCCGGCTGAACGTACGGCTCGTTGTAGATGGTCAGGTAGTAGAAGATGTTCTCGCCACCGAAACCGTCGACGCCCTCGGTGCCGCCGTACATGCGGCGCAAGCCGTCCTTGACGATGTGCGCCAACTCGTACGAGAACGCGGCGTCGTACGTGACAGCGGCCGGGTTGGTCGATGCCAGCAGCAGCGAGTGACCGTCGGCGTGCTGGAGACCTTCGCCGGTCAGGGTGGTACGACCGGCGGTCGCGCCGAGAACGAATCCGCGAGCCATCTGGTCGGCGGCCGCCCACAGGCCGTCGCCGGTGCGCTGGAAACCGAACATCGAGTAGAAGATGTACAGCGGAATCATCGGTTCGCCGTGGGTGGCGTACGACGTGCCGACTGCGGTGAACGAAGCCGTCGAACCTGCCTCGTTGATGCCCTCGTGCAGGATCTGGCCGATCGGGCTCTCCTTGTAGGCGAGCATGAGTTCGGCGTCGACGGAGGTGTAGAGCTGTCCGTTGCGGTTGTAGATCTTCAGTGACGGGAACCACGAGTCCATACCGAAGGTGCGAGCCTCGTCCGGGATGATCGGCACGATTCGCTTGCCGATCTCCTTGTCGCGCAACAGTTCCTTGAGGATGCGCACGATCGCCATGGTGGTGGCGACTTCCTGCTTGCCCGAACCCTTGCGGATGACGTCGTACGTCTTGTCCTCGGGGAGCTTGAGCGGAGCAGCGTCGGTGTTACGGGACGGCAGGAATCCGCCGAGTGCTTTACGACGGTCGAGCATGTACTTGATCTCGGGAGCGTCCGCGCCCGGGTGGTAGTACGGAGGCAGGTACGGATCCTTCTCGAGCTCGGCGTCCGAGATCGGGATGTGCTGCATGTCGCGGAATGCCTTGAGATCGTCCAGCGTCAGCTTCTTCATCTGGTGTGTGGCGTTACGGCCCTCGAAGTGCTTGCCGAGGGTGTAGCCCTTGATGGTGTGCGCGAGGATGACCGTCGGCTGGCCCTTGTGTGCCATGGCGGCTGCGTAGGCGGCGTGGACCTTGCGGTAGTCGTGGCCACCACGCTTGAGGTTCCAGATTTCCTGGTCGGTGAGGTCCTTGACCAGTTCCTTGGTGCGGGGGTCACGTCCGAAGAAGTGATCGCGTACGAACGCGCCGTCGTTGGCCTTGTACGTCTGGTAGTCACCGTCCGGCGTCACGTTCATCAGGTTGACCAGTGCGCCGTCGCGATCGGCATGCAGCAGTGCATCCCACTCGCGACCCCAGACGACCTTGATGACGTTCCAGCCGGCACCGCGGAAGAACGATTCCAGTTCCTGGATGATCTTTCCGTTGCCGCGGACCGGGCCGTCGAGGCGTTGGAGGTTGCAGTTCACGACGAACGTGAGGTTGTCGAGGCCTTCGGTTGCCGCGACGTGAGCGAGGCCGCGTGATTCGGGCTCGTCCATTTCGCCGTCGCCGAGGAACGCCCACACATGCTGATCGGTGGTGTCCTTGATGCCGCGGTCGTTGAGGTAGTGGTTGAACCGGGCCTGGTAGATGGCGTTCATCGGGCCGAGGCCCATCGAAACCGTCGGGAATTCCCAGAAGTCGGGAAGCAGCCGTGGGTGCGGGTAGGACGGCAGTGCGCCGCCGAAGTCCGCGTGCGACTTCTCCTGGCGGAATCCGTCGAGCTGTTCCGCGGGGATGCGGCCCTCGAGGAAGGCGCGCGCGTAGATGCCGGGGGAGGCGTGACCCTGGATGAAGATGTGGTCGCCTCCGCCCGGGTGGTCCTTGCCGCGGAAGAAGTGGTTGAAGCCGACCTCGTACAACGCTGCCGAGGATGCGTAGGTGGAGATGTGACCGCCGACGCCGACGCCCGGTCGCTGGGCGCGGTGGACCATGATCGCGGCGTTCCAACGGATCCAGGCGCGGTATCGGCGCTCGACCTCTTCGTCGCCGGGGAACCACGGCTCGTTTTCGGTCGGAATCGTGTTGACGTAGTCGGTCGAGGTGAGCGCGGGGAGTGCGACGTGCTTCTCACCGGCGCGTTCGAGCATGCGGAGCATGAGGTAGCGGGCACGCGTGGGTCCGGATCGATCCAGAAGTCCGTCGAATGATTCGAGCCATTCGGTGGTCTCGTCCGGATCGATGTCCGGCAGGTACGACGCAACACCTTCGCGAATGACGCGAACGCGACCGTCGGTTCCCCCCGGCGTGTTCGATGCGGGCGAACCCGACTCGCCGGCGGCGCCGGAATCGGCGTTCTGCCCGGACGCGGGACCCTGGATCAGGTCAGACAACGTGTGCTCCTCATTGGTTTGGGGACGCGTGGTGGGGCGTCCTTACATAGGTGATCGAGGCCTTGTTAGGTCCGACGCACTTCCATCGTGAATATGGCGCGTACCTCATCTTTCACCATCCCGGTCGGTCCGGCACACCTCGCCTCTGGTTACTCTCGGGTAGCGTTTTTCGGCGTGACGCAGGGGTGTGATGGTTCCCCGTAGTCACAGGCTTGGGGGATCGATCGGAACGTATGAAGGGGTGGGAAAAAATAAACAAAGAAATCAATTACGGCAGGGTCGGGGCGTGGGTTTCGATCGGATCGATCGCAGTGGGACTGTCAGTGATCGTGGGGTGCTCGGCGGCGGTGACCGGATCGGCGGTACCCAATGAAGCGCAAGTGGCTGCATACCGATCCGAGGTGAGTGTCTCGGTGGCCGCGGCGTCCTCGTCGAAAGCGGCGGCAGATGCGGCGGAGGCGGCTTTCGCGATCTGTGAGGAAGCGGTCTCTCGATCGAAGGACGACGTTGTCGCGTTCAATGCCTACGTCGACGCCGGAAATCACGGTGAGACGGATCTGAGGGCTGAAGCCGGCGCCGCTGCTTCGTCGGCACGCGATACCGCCTCGTGGTTCGACTCGGTCTCGAGTGAACTTCCGGCGCAACTTTCCGGACTGTTCGACGAATTGGCCGCGAACCTGCGTTCATCTGCCGTCGTCATCGAGAGTGATCATTCGGCGGATGAAATCAATTCGATCAGCGATGCGAGCAATTCGATTCGCAAGTCGATCTTCGATGAATGTGGATCCCTGTGACCTGCGGTAATCCGCAGGCGTAAGGTTCGGCGTGTGTCAGAAGACGATCTTTGGTGAAAGTTTTCGGCGTGGTCGGCTTGCGCTAACGCCTCAGACCATGTTCGCTTTCCCTAATTGATCGTCAAACGGTAGGTGTGCGGGGTCGCCACACACCATCAACAAAAGGAGGACCCCACCGTGGTCGCCGCGGCGGATGCCCAGAACTACGCTCAGAAACTCGGGATTACCACTGACATGGTGGTGCAGGAACTGGGCTGGGATGAGGATACCGACGACGGCATTCGTGCCGCGGTTGAGGAAACCATCGGCGGGGAAATGCTCGACGAGGATTCCGACGAGGTCATCGACGTCGTGCTGCTGTGGTGGCGCGACGAGGACGGTGACCTGGTGGACGCCCTGATGGATGCCATCGGGCCCCTCGCCGACGAAGGCTTCGTGTGGGTTCTCACTCCCAAGACCGGTCTCGACGGACATGTCGAGCCCAGCGAGATCGCCGAATCGGCGCCGACTGCCGGCCTGACGCAGACATCGGCAGCCAACCTCGGTGACTGGTCGGGAAGTCGACTGGTTCAGCCGAAGGCTCGTCCGGCCAACAAGCGCTGACCCGGTCCTTTCCGCACTTTCCCAAGGAATCGCACATGCCTCTCGAAGTTGGTGCCCAGGCACCGGATTTCACCTTGAAGGATCAGAACAACCAGGAAGTTTCGCTCGCAGATTTCCGCGGTAAGAAGAATGTTCTGTTGGTCTTCTATCCGTTGGCCTTCACCGGGACTTGTCAGGGGGAACTCTGCAAGGTCCGTGACGAGCTTCCGAAGTTCGAGAACGACGACACTGCCATTCTCGCGATTTCTGTCGGTGCTTCGCCGACGCACAAAATCTGGTCGGCCGAGCAGGGGTACACATTTCCCTTGCTGTCGGACTTCTGGCCGCACGGTGAAGTCGCTCAGAAGTACGAGGTGTTCAACGACAAGTTGGGCTTCGCCAATCGTGGCACCTTCGTCATCGACAAAGACGGAATCATTCGTTTTGCCGAGATGAACGGCCCCGGAGAAGCTCGTGACCACGGACTTTGGGCAAACGCGCTTGCCGCGCTAGAGTCTTAGAGCACTCCCGGTGAGGGTCTCACCGGGAGTTCGGGCGTGTAGCTCAGTGGTAGAGCTCTGGTTTTACACACCAGCGGTCGGGGGTTCGAAACCCTCCGCGCCCACCGAAGTATTTGAACCCCGATCTGCATGTCGATGCAGATCGGGGTTTTTCGTTTTCGACAACGAATTGTCCGCAATACGCCATTCTGGACGCATGTCCAGTTCTGTGATCGAAGTAGCCGTCGACCCGACGCGCGTGCATCCCACCCGTCCGCACATACACATCGCCGAGATGCCCAGTCTCAGTGTTGCGTTGTTCGCGGGGCAGACGATCCGGGTTCGTTCCCAAAGCGACGCGCTGGCGACCGGGATTGCCCGTGTCTGGGAAATCAACCGAATGCACCGCTTGATCTATCTGACGATCGACTGGGACCGGTAGTGCTCAGCTCGGGCAGACACGTGACGGTTGGCCAGAGAACGAGCGTCGCTGCTACAACTACGCTCGTGCAGATTTCGGTTCGTTCGTCCCAATCTCGATTCAATGCGCGAGCCGCCGGGCTTCTCCTCGGCTACGTTGCGGATCGGGCATTCGCCGATCCGGGGCAGTTCCATCCCGTTGCCGGCTTCGGAACCGCAGCTGTCGCGCTGCAGAAGATGTCCTACCGAGATTCGCGGACGGCCGGAGCGCTTCATGTCGCCGTGCTCGTGGCCGGCGCCGCTGGGCTCGGCCTCGCAGCCGAAGCAGCCTCGCGCCGGGCCGGTTGGATGGCCGTCACGGGTACGACGGCGATAGCCACCTGGGCCGTGCTCGGCGGGACGTCGCTTGCACGCACCGGCATCGACATGGCCGCTCGATTGGAGGCGTCACAGGTCGACGGCGACCTGACGAAAGCGCGTGAGCTTCTTCCTTCACTGTGTGGACGTGATCCCTCGGTGTTGGGCGAAGAGGGCCTCGCTCGAGCTGCGCTGGAGTCGGTCGCCGAGAACACCTCCGACGCCAGTGTCGGCGCAGTATTCTGGGGTGCGGTTGCGGGTGTGCCGGGTCTGTTCGCCTACCGCGCGGTCAACACACTCGACGCGATGATCGGCTATCGCTCCGAGAAATACCTCAGATTCGGGTGGGCTGCGGCGAGGTTCGACGACCTGGTCAACATCATCCCGGCTCGGCTGACCGGCGCGCTGACGGCTGCGTGTGCACCGGTGGTGGGCGGCTCGGTTCAGGAATCACTGGCAGCGTGGAAACGCGACGCAGCGGCTCATCCAAGCCCCAATGCGGGCGTCGCGGAAGCGTCGGCGGCAGGGGCGTTGGGCATTTCGTTGGGCGGCCGGACCGAGTACGCGCACGGGGTGGAGATGCGTCCCGTCCTCGGCCGCGGGCCCGTGCCGACGCCGAACGATCTGCGCCGCGCGTCGAGGCTCTCGTCGGCGGTGCAGATCAGTGCGGCAGTGGTGTCGGCGGGTATGTCAGCGGGTATTGCCGTATCGATCGGCAAGTTTGGCTTCCTGCGCCGTCAGGGGCACTGATTCCGGTTCCGGCTTCTTGCGACGGCTGAAGGTACGAGCCGGTTCGGCGGGGGGTGCGGCAGGCGCGGTCGCTGCCGCATCTGGAGTCTTCTCGGTCGCGGCGTCGTCCGCTGCGAAGCCGTCGACAGCTGCTTGAGCCGCCTTTTCCTTGCGACGTTCGCGCCACTCCGCGCGAATGAAGTAGGCCAGTCCGAGCGGCGCCATGATGCCGAACGCCAGCCACTGGAACCCGTACGAGAGGTACGGGCCCGCGTCGAGCTGGGGGAGAGGGATCGTCCCCAGGCCGCCGGGCTGGTCGGGTTCGAGTTGGATGTACGCGTCGATCAGGTCCGTTCCGATGAACTCGCCGATCGGTCGTGCGTCGATGGAGTAGACCTGTTTGGCGCCGTCCTCGAACATCGGAACTCGGCCGGGCGCAGTGCCTTCCGACAGGCGCACGCGGCCGTTGAGGGTGACCGGCTCGGTCGGCGGAGCAGCGATGGGCGGTGCCTCGGCGCCGTTGATCGGCCGAACGTATCCGCGATTGACGAGGATCGTGCGGCCGTCGTCCAGAAGGAAAGGCGTCAGGATCTCGTACGACGGTGCGCCCTCGATGGACTGCAGTCGTACGAGGATGTCGGCGTCGGGCAGATAGGTACCTGCCGCGGTGATGTTTCGCCATTCGTCGTCCGGTGCGATCGTCGAATCGGCGATGACGTCACCGATCGGCACGGTCTCCGCGTTGATCGAGTTCGAGATCAGATCATTGCGATGCTCGGTCTTCGTGTTCTTGCCGAGTTGCCACGGAGCGAGCACGGTGAAGCACAGGTAGGCGAAGAGCCCGACCACAGCTGCCAGTACCAACCAACCGGGCCGCAACAGGAATTTCAGTCTTCGCACACGTCCACGGTATCCGTTGCCCGAACGGGAGTGAATTTTGCTCCGGGTTCAGGCTCGCTCGCGGATCCAGTCGAGTATGTCGGGAATGGCCGCTTCGATCTGGTCTCGAACCAGTTCGAAGTCCTCCTGATCCCCGTAGTACGGGTCCGGAACCGATTCTCCGTCCGCCTCGGGGTCGAACGATCGCAGTAGGCGCCGGCGCTCGGTGGGCACGCCGAGATGAGCAAGCTCACGTTCGTGCCCCGTGTCGAGGGCGACGACGAGATCGGCTGCGAGATGATCTGCGTTGACCTGCGCGGCGCTGTGGCCCGTCGGATATCCGGCCGCTCGGAGCACGACGTTGGTCCGCTCGTCGGCGTCACTGCCGGTGTGAAAGCCCTCGGTACCGGCGCTGCTGACACGGACCCGGTCGGCGAGGCCTTCGCGGCCCAGATGCGCGAGCAAGATCTTTTCGGCCATCGGTGACCGGCAGATATTGCCGGTGCACACAAACGTCACATGGAGTGGTTCAGTGGCGGCCATCGAGAAGTCCTCCCAGTTCGGATGCCGACGATACGGAGCGAAACGCTTGCCGCGCTTCCTCGGCGGAACCGTAGCCCCATTCGACGACGACGGTGGGGATGCCGTACTTCGCGGCGCCGAGGACGTCGTGATCACGATCGCCGATCATCAACACGTCGGGGGTTCCGCCGTCGGCGGCGAGGACGGGTGTGATCCCGAGTGAGGTCAGCGAGTGTGCGATCACATCGGGTTTCGCCCGTCGAGTTCCGTCGTCACTTGCGCCGCCGATGAACTCGAAGTGCTCGGCCAGACCGAAATGCTCGAGGATACGAATGGCGAACCGCTCCGACTTCGAAGTCGCGACGGCCAGTCGGGTGCCGCTCGCGCGAGCCTTACCCAGGACGACGTCCATGCCCTCGTACACCGAGTTCTCCTGCCACCCGGTCGCGTCATAGCGCTCGATGTACGCGGCGATCGCCCGGTCCACGTCCGCCGGGGCCATACCGAGTGACCTGAAGGTGTCGACCATCGGTGGGCCGATCACCGATGCCAACATCGCTTCCGTCGGCTCCGGATGGCCGACAGTTGCCAACGCATGTCGGAAGCCGCCGTGGATGCCGGGAGCGGAATCGGTGATGGTTCCGTCCAGATCGAACAGAACTACCGGAAAACGGTCGAGGGGTGGTGTCGTCACGGCACTCATTGTCCCGGACGGCAGGGGTGATGTCCGCGCACGGTGCTCGACCGTAGGCTGACCGGGTGAGTACCGGAACGGTTGACCTGGAGAGCTTGAGACATCATGGCGATGTCGAAGCGGAGCCCGGGTTGCTCGATTTTGCCGTCAACGTCCAAGGCTCCGGCCCACCGAAGTGGTTGCGGGATCGGCTGGCCGCAGGGCTGTCGACGCTCGGTTCGTACCCGTCGGCTGCAGCGGAACTGAAAGCCCGCGAAACGGTCGCGCAGCGGCACGGGCGCCGGCCCGAAGAGGTGTTGTTGCTCTCGGGCGGTGCCGAGGGATTCGCGATGCTGCCGCGCCTGGGCTCTCGTTCGGCAGCGCTGATCCATCCGTCGTTCACCGAGCCGGAATTGGCGCTGCGAGAGGCCGGTGTGCCGGTGACGCAGGTGATTCTGGAGCCGCCTTTCGAGCTTCGGACCGCACAGATACCCGAATCCGCGGACCTTGTCGTTCTCGGCAATCCGACCAACCCGACGTCCGTGCTTCACCCCAAGGCCGATGTGTTGGCATTGCGTCGGCCGGGCCGGATCCTGGTGGTGGACGAGGCCTTCGGCGATGCGGTGCCCGGCGAAACGGAGAGCGTCGCCGGTGTCGAGTCGGCGGATGTACTGGTGCTTCGGAGCCTGACCAAGACGTGGGCGCTCGCCGGATTGCGGTGTGGGTACGCGATCGGCTCTCCGGATCTTCTCGCTCGACTCACTCACGGCCGAGCCCACTGGCCATTGGGCAGTCTGCAGATCGAGGCCATCACGGCATGCTGCGAACCGTTCGCGGTCGAGCAGTCGAGGATCAAAGCCGAAGCGATTGCCGTGGACCGCCGAGACATGTCCCGGCGACTGACCGAGATCGGGATCGCCGTGCACGAACCCGCTGCGGGGCCGTTCGTGCTCATCGACGTCCGTGACGGCGCCGCGATGCGGGAGCACCTGCGTGTCCGCGGTATCGCCGTCCGCCGGTGCGACACCTTTCCCGGACTCGGCCCGGATCAGTTGCGTGTGGCCGTCCGTCCAGCCGAGCAGGTTTCGGTACTGATCGAAGCGATGAAGGAGATCTTGTGAGCGGCGCAACTCTTGCGGACGTCATAGCCGTGCTGGAATCCGCTTACCCGCCGGCCCTGGCGGAATCGTGGGATTCGGTCGGTCTGGTCTGCGGCGATCCGGCCGACGCGGTGACGCGAGTGGTTTTCGCGGTGGATCCGACCGAGGCAGTGGTCGACGACGCCATCGCCTCCGGTGCCGACCTTCTGGTCGTTCACCATCCACTTCTGCTGCGTGGGGTGGACACCGTCGGCGCTCACACGCCCAAGGGTGCGCTGGTCCACAAACTCATCAAGGCCGGGTGTGCGCTGTTCTCGGCGCACACCAATGCGGACTCCGCCGACCCTGGAGTGTCTGACGCGTTGGCGCAGGCTCTGGGCCTGACCGTGCTGCGCCCGATCGAACCCAAGCCGACGCAGCCGCTCGACAAGTGGGTCGTCATGGTTCCGGTGGAGAATGCATCGGCCGTGCAGGATGCACTTTTCGAGGCCGGGGCTGGGCGGATCGGTGACTACAGCCAGTGCAGTTGGACGGTCACCGGTACGGGTCAGTTCTTGCCAGCCGACGGTGCGAATCCGACGATCGGGACTGTGGGCGCTGTGGAGCAGGTTCGCGAGGATCGTGTGGAAGTGATTGCCCCACGCGGAAAGCGAAGTGCGGTGCTGGGCGCATTGCGGGCGGCCCACCCGTACGAGGAACCGGCCTTCGATGTCTTCGAGCTCGCAGCGTTCCCCAGTTCGCTCGGACTGGGGCGGTTGGGTGAGCTCGACCACCCCGAAACCTTGCGGGAGTTCACCGCGCGAGTAGCGCGCTCATTGCCCTCGACCGAGTGGGGTGTTCGCGCGGCCGGAGATCCAGACGCAACCGTTCGTACCGTGGCGGTGTGCGGCGGTTCCGGCGACTCGTATCTCGACGTGGTGGCGGGACTGGGCGCCGACGTCTACGTCACTGCGGACCTGCGGCATCATCCTGCGGACGAGCACCTACGTGCCGGTGGCCCGGCTCTGGTCGACGTCGCCCATTGGGCGAGTGAATACCCGTGGTGTGCACAGGCGAAATCGGTGCTCGACGCCGCGTTTGCCGACAATCCGGGGTGGGAAAGCCGGGTTTCGACAATTCGCACCGATCCTTGGTGTTTGAGTGCGCATTAGTGCAGCGCTCTGCAAGGTACGGTTGCACGAACAATTCAAGAGCAGTTCTTCGAGAGCCGTCCTTCGCGAGCACTGCCGACATCGGACTTACAGCAGGAGTTATACAGCGTGAACGTCGAACCACAGGTGCAGTCCAAGCTTCTCGACCTCGCCGGGGTGGATGCTGAGCTCACTCGGATCACCCACCGACGCGGAGCGCTTCCCGAGCAGCAGGAAGTCGAACGTCTCGAGGCCGAGCGAATCAGCCGTAAAGACGCGTCCGTAGCCGTCGAAATCCAGATCGACGACATCGATCGCGACATTCGCAAGCTCGAAGGCGAGGTCGACGCTGTTCGTCAGCGTGAGGATCGTGACCGCACGCTGTTGCAGAGTGGGTCGGTCGGGGCGAAGCAGCTCACCGAACTCGAACACGAACTCGGCAGCCTGGTCAGGCGGCAGGGGCTCCTCGAGGACGAGTTGCTCGAAGTGATGGAGCAGCGTGAGGCATTGCAGGCCGATCACGATCACGCCGGTGCCCAGCTGTCCCAGGCCGAAGAAGAGCTGATCGACGCCAAGCGTCGCCGCGACGACGCCGTCGCCGATCTGGACAAGGCGCAGGAGCGTTGCGCCGCCGATCGCGAACGACTCGTCGGCGAATTCCCCGCCGATTTCCTTGCTGTGTACGAGAAGCAGCGCACCCTGGGCGGACCGGGCGCAGCGCTTCTGCAGGCACGCCGATGTGGCGCTTGCCGGATCGAGATCGACCGCGGCGAGATCTCCCGAATCGCCGCGACGCCCGCCGATGTCGTCGTTCGTTGCCCTGAGTGCAATGCAATCATGGTGCGTACCAAGGAGTCCGGTCTGTGAGTCCCACGCAGGTCATCGTCGAGGCCGACGGTGGATCGCGCGGCAACCCCGGCCCGGCCGGCTACGGTGCCGTGGTCTTCGACTCCAACCGCTCGGTGTTGGCCGAACGCAAGGAAAGCATCGGAATCGCGACCAACAACGTCGCCGAGTACCGCGGACTGATCGCAGGGTTGACTGCCGCCGGTGAACTCGGAGCGTCGACGGTCGACGTCCGCATGGACTCCAAGCTGGTCGTCGAGCAGATGTCCGGGCGATGGAAGGTCAAGCACCCGGACATGATTCCGCTGCAGCGACGCGCTGCCGAGTTGGCGACGCAGTTCTCGCGAGTGACCTACACGTGGATTCCGCGCGGCGAGAATTCTCATGCCGATCGTCTTGCCAACGAGGCGATGGACGCGGCTGCCGGCATCGAAAGCGCGGCCCCCGCACCTGTTGCACCCGCCGCGCCGTCCGAAGAGACGTCGGAGCCTCAGATCGCCGGCTCTCCCGGATGGATCGCCACCACCGGCAAGCCGACGCGAATGTTGTTGCTACGTCACGGACAGACAGCGATGTCGGTCGATCGCCGCTACTCCGGGCGCGGCAATCCGGAGCTCACGGAACTGGGCCGCGCGCAGGCTGCCGGCGCGGCCGGACGCTTCGGGAACCGCGGCGGTATCGACGCCATCGTCTGCTCACCCCTCGGCAGAACCCGTGAGACGGCAGAGGCATCGGCGCGCGTGCTCGGTCTTCCCGTCGTCGAGCACAAGGGTTTGATCGAAACCGATTTCGGCGACTGGGACGGACTCACGTTCCGCGAGGCAGCCGAGCGCGACCCGGACCTGCATCGCGAATGGCTCTCGGACACTTCGGTGCGTCCACCCGGCGGCGAGAGTTTCGACGAGGTGCGAGAACGAGTCGTCGCCGCGCGCGACGACCTGATCTCGACCTACGGCGGCGCGACGCTGTTGGTCGTCTCTCACGTCACCCCGATCAAGACTTTGGTGCAGTTGGCGCTCGATGCCGGGCCGTCGTTGCTGTACCGCTTGCATCTGGACCTGGCGTCGCTGAGCATCACCGAGTTCTACCCCGACGGGGGAGCTTCGGTCCGGTTGGTCAACGACACGTCACACCTTCGCTGAAAGAACCCTGACGGCTGATCAGCCTCTGATCAGCCTCTGATCAGATCACCAACCACAGGGCACTCACGGCGGCGAGCAGCGTCAGTGGCGTCGTGATGATCCCGAGCAGAGTGAATGTCGCCAGCGTGGGCGGTGCGCCCGCGCTGGTGGCAACTCGTCGCCAGAGCATAGTGGCGAGAGAGCCCACGTAGGTGAGGTTGGGGCCGAGGTTGACGCCGATCAACATCGCGAGCACCAGAGCTGGAGGTGCCGCCGTTCCGAGCGCCGCGATCATCAGCAAGGTTGCCGGCAGGTTGTTGACGAGATTGGACGCAACCGCCGCTACCGCGGCGACAAAGAGCAGTGAGCCGTAGCTGGTGTCGCCTGGCAGGATCTGCGCAATCCATTCGCCCACCGGCCCGTTCGCGACGCCGGCGACGATGATCCCGAGAACCAGGACGAACGCGCAGAACCAGAGGTCGGCAGCGTAGATCATCTTGGCGGCGGTCGTACGGTGCCGAGCCAGAGCGATCGCTCCCAGGACACTCGCACCCACCACGGCGATCCAGGCGGGTTCGATCCCGAAGAAACCCGAAACCGCGAAACCGAGCAGCGTCAGTCCGATCACCGTCAGCGGCAGAATCGGCGCAGGCGCAGATCTGGCTGCCGCAGGCGGATCTGCACTGTCGTCCCGCACGAGTTCCGAACGAAAGAACAGTCGAAAGATCAGATATTCGACAGCGATCGTCACGACCCACGGCAACGCCATCAATGCGGTGAAGTGCAAGAACGTCAAACCTGTTGCAGCAAAAGCGATGAGGTTGGTCAGGTTCGACACCGGCAGGAGCGTCGACGCCGAGTTCGACAGGTGCGCACTGGCATAGGAATGGGGCCGCGGACTTGCTCCGATGGATCGTGCGGCCGCGATCACTGCGGGCGTCAGCAGCACGACGGTGGCGTCGAGGCTCAGGACAGCCGTGGTCAGGGCAGCGGCGCCGAATACGTACATCAGCAACCGCTGCGGATCGGCAAGGGATTTTTGCTGCAGGATCTGGCTGACCCAGCGAAAGACGCCGAGAGCGTCCGCGGCATGAGCGAGAACCAGCACGGCAACCAGGAAGACGACGGTGGGTGCCATGCTCGTCAGTTCTTCGCGGGCTTCGTCGAGAGTGACGATGCCGGTCAGGAGAACGACGACGGCTGCCGGCCCGGCGATGACGATCTCGGGGAGCCCGCGTGGACGCACGATCGCAAAGACGAGGACGAGGGCGACGAGCAGGATCGGTAGAAGAGTCACGCGTTGGTGCTCCGTGTCGGGGCGAGCGTCATTTGAGCAGTTTGTAGAGCGTGTTCAGATTTCGGGTTGTGGTGAAGGCCTTGAACTTCGGTTTTCCGGTGTTCCTGCCGAACGCGCTCTTGACGGTCTGCCCCTTCTCGACCTCCCAGTACAGGACTCCGTCGCCGGCCACCACGCGTTCGACCGAGGCATCGAGTTGCGCTGCCGCAGCGCTCAATTCCTCGAGGATTTCAGGCTCGGAGGCAACCATCGCGTAAGCATGCCAACCCTCGCGTTCGCGCTCGAACGGGTAGTTGTCCACGATCGCTCGCAGTGTCGGAATGTCGAGGACGAATACCCAAGCCTCGTAGCCGAACTCGCGGGCAAGGGCGGATTCGATCTGTTTCTTCAACGACGGGATGTCGGTGCTCGGACTGTCGAACAGAACGTTGCCGGAGGCCAGGACGGTTTTCACGCCTTCGAATCCGAGGTCACCGAAGACTCTCGCCAGGTCCGCCATCTTGATGTTGATGCCGCCCACGTTGATACCGCGTAGCAGGGCCACGTACCGAGTCATAAGGTGACCATAGTGCCGACCACCGACAGGCGCCCGGTAGCATACGGGGGCGGACGAGTTGGCCGGGCGGCCGCGGCTTCTGGAACCAGCGTGAACCACGCACAGGCCTGGGGCCGAGGAAAGTCCGGACTCCACAGAGCAGGGCGGTTGTTAACGGCAACCCGAGGCAACTCGCGGGACAGTGCCACAGAAAACAGACCGCCTGCCTTTCGAGGCAGGTAAGGGTGAAACGGTGCGGTAAGAGCGCACCAGCACCTCGGGTGACCGGGGTGGCTAGGTAAACCCCGCCCGGAGCAAGGTTGAAGGTCGCATCGCCCGCGGTGCGGCTGCGCAGGTGTTCGAGGGCTGCTCGCCCGAGCCTGCGGGTGAACCGCTCGAGGCACCCGGCGACGGTGTGCCCAGATGGATGGTCGCCACTCGGCACTTCGGTGTCGCAGGACAGGATCCGGCTTACACGCCGACTCGTCCGCCCGCGATCTGCAAGAGAGCAAAAAGGAAGACCCCCACCGGATCGGTGGGGGTCTTCCTTTTTTGGTCGAAAGCTGTCAGACAGGCTTGATGACCAGCAGCGTAGCCCAGTACGTTGCCGCGTCATGGCCCATGAGCGGGAGGAGGTAATCGTAAAGAATTGCGGACATGCGCACTCCATTTTCTGTTCGTAGCTTGTGTTGGGCATTCAAGCAGAACTCACCGTTCGAATGTCCGGTTCTCACCTGCCAGGCCAAGTAGAAAGAATATCAGTCTCACAGCGATCTACAAGCTTCTATCTCACTCTGATGTCACACTGTGGATATGACTGATGAAGATCGACTCTGGTACTTCGACGTGTCCGACGGTTCCGTCACGCAGGGAAAGGGTGCGTCCTCGCTGACGAGGATGGGGCCGTACCCTGATCGGGACTCTGCCGAGCATGCATTGAAGATCGCGGCCGAACGCAACAAAGCCGCCGATCGGGCAGACGAAGACTGGAACAACTGAGACTGGAACAACTGGGACCGGTACAGCTGCTGGACCGGCCCGAACCGATCATGGAGGACGCGTGCCCGCGGGTCGAATGATGGTGCAGGGAATCGACTTCGGAGTGGTTCGGGCGGAATTCGATTTGCCAGGAGCATTCTCGGCCGCGGCGCAGGCCGAGGCCGAGAATGCCGTGGATCGTTTCGGTGCCGGGCGTGTCGACGAAACGGGTATCGCCTTCGTGACCATCGACCCTCCCGGATCGATGGACCTCGACCAGGCAGTACACATCGAGAAGACGTCGACCGGGTACGTCGTGCACTACGCGATCGCCGACGTCGCGGCGGTGGTGTCGCCAGGTGGTGCGCTCGACATCGAAACCCGCAAACGTGGCCAAACCTTCTATCTCCCGGACGGTTCCGTTCCGCTGCATCCTCGGGCGTTGTCGGAGGGATCGGCGAGCCTGCTGCCGGACGTGGTTCGCCCCGCCGCGCTGTGGCGTATCGAGTTGGATGCCCAAGCCGAGCCCACGTCGTGGCAGGTGAGGCGAGCTCTGGTGAAATCTGTGGCGCGTCTGGATTATTCGACCGTGCAGCGCGACGCGGACGCGGGCACCTTGCATCCGTCGATCGCCGCACTACCGGAGTTCGGACGATTGCGCAGTGCCTCAGCGGTTGCCAGGGGCGCCATCGAGCTGAAACTGCCCGAGCAGTCAGTGGTTCGGGAGCAGCCGGAGGACGAGTCCTCGGTTCGCTGGCGGATCGAGTTGGAGCCACGCACCGAAGCGGACGACTGGAACGCAGAAGTGTCGCTACTGACCGGGATGTGTGCCGGCCGCATGATGATCGACGCAGGTATCGGGTTGCTTCGCACGCTGCCGCCCGCCGAGGAGTCCGCGGTTCGGACCTTGCGGAGAACTGCAGTGGCGCTGGGTATCACGTGGCCGGAGGGGGAAAGCGTCGGGCAGATTCTTGCCGGCCTCGACTCGGGCGAGCCGTCGACGATGGCGCTGATGTCGGTTGCGCCGTCGTTGCTGCGCGGCGCAGACTACGCGGCCTTCGACGGCCGATTACCGGAGTTGACGGTGCATGCGGGGATCGGAGCGCCCTACGCTCACGTCACGGCTCCGCTACGCCGCCTGTCCGATCGTTTCAGCACCGAGGTGTGTCTGGCGATCACAGCTGGTACGGCGGTACCGGAATGGGTGCGCACCGCCCTTCCCGAGTTGCCCGACATCATGAGTGGGTCCGACTCACTGGCGAACAAGGTCGACCGCGCGTGCATCGATCTGACCGAGTCCACGCTGCTCGACGGCCGGGTCGGCGAGGTCTTCGACGCGGTGGTGATGCGCGCCAAGGACGGAAAGCGCTCGGCGGAAGTGTTTGTCCCGTCGGTCGCCGTGATTGCGAAATGCGTCGGAACGCCCGACGACGGTGAGCGCGCAAAGGTGCGACTCACCGCCGTCGACACCGTCAAACGGACGGTGGAATTCACGTTCCCGGCGTAGGGAGCTACCGGTACGAATCGGTGGCTTCCACCAAGTGATGTGCGATGCCGGGCTCCATCGCGGAGTGTCCGGCGTCGTCGACGATCACGAGCTTGGATTCGGGCCACGCCTTGTGCAGTGCCCAGGCACTGGTGGCGGGGCAGACGACGTCGTAGCGGCCCTGGACGATCGTCCCCGGAATGCCGTGCAGTGCGGAGCTTTTGCGTAGGAGCTGACCCTCGTCGAAGAATCCGCCGTTGACGAAGTAGTGATTCTCGATGCGAGCGAAGGCCAAGGCGAACCTGGTCTCGGAGTTCTGTTCGATCTTGTCCGCCTGTGGATACAGGTAACTCGTCGATCCTTCCCAGGCAGACCAGGCGATCGCTGCCCGGGCTGCGACGTCGGGGTCTTCGGAATGGAGCAATTGGTGATAGACCGCGACGAGGTCTTCACCGCGCTGCGCCTCGGGCACCGGTTCGAGGAACTTGTCCCAGCGCTCCGGAAAGATGTTTCCGGCGCCGCCGTTGTAGTACCAGTCGATCTCGCTGCGACGCAGGAGGAAGATCCCGCGCAGGACCAGTTCCGTGACGCGCGTGGGAAACGTTTCGGCGTAGGCGATGGAAAGCGTGGAACCCCAGGACCCGCCGAAGACCATCCACTTGTCGATCGACAGATGTTCACGCAGGGCTTCGATGTCGGCCAGCAGCTTGTCGGTCGTGTTCACCGACAGGTCGGCGCCGTCGGCAACGTGCGGGGTGGATCGCCCGCAGCCGCGCTGGTCGAGGAGAACAATTCGGTATGCGGCCGGATCGAAGAACTGGCGCACCGCCGGTTGTGCACCGCCACCGGGGCCACCGTGCAGGAACACCACTGGCTTGCCGTCCGGATTGCCGCTGACTTCCCAGTACATGCTCTGGCCGTCACCGACATCGAGGAAACCGGTGACAAAGGGCTCGATCGGGGGATACAGACTCCGAAGAGCCGACGGCTGCCCTGAAGTGGCTGACGTGTCGGTCATCAGAAGCCCACCAGTCCGGAGGCGAGATCGGGGATCTCGAGTGCGGAAATCGCGCCGCTCCGGACATCGGGGCACGCGGCCGAGGTTGCCGCGTCGATGCTTTCGCGGTTCTGGGCGAGATCGAGCAGGTTGATGCTGTTCTGCGTCGCCCACGTGATGACGATCGTGTTCAGTCCACCCTTGCCGAGCGTCGGGGTGACGGTCCGCCAGTTCTGCAGCTGCCCTTCCATATCCGAGCACAACTGCTGGACCTGAGCGTCGGTGAACGTCGAACCGGACGCGGAGCTTGTTGCCGGCGCCGTCGTGGTGGAACTCGCGGGCGTAGTGCTGCTGGGCGCGGGAGAGTTTGTGGACCCTCCCGCGCATCCGCTCAGCACCGTGACGAGAGCTGCCGCACCGACTACAGCTGCGGCAGTAGAACTTCGACGGTTACCGATCATTGAACGCACCCCTGGCTGGTTGAGAGACAGGCGGCGTTCGCCGGTCTCGGATCAGAAACTGTGTTCTGCGGCCGGGAAAGCGCCAGTGCGAACTTCTGATGCATAGGCTGCGGCTGCGGAACGCAGTTCGTCACCGACGTTACCGAAACGCTTGACGAACTTGGCTGTCTTACCGCTCGTGTAACCCGCCATGTCCTGCCAGACGAGTACCTGAGCGTCGCATTCGGAACCGGCCCCGATGCCGACGGTGGGGATGGTGAGTTTGCGGCTGACCTGGCCCGCGATCTCGGCCGGAACCATTTCCATGACGACGGAGAACGCCCCGGCTTCCTGGACTGCAATGGCGTCCGCCACAAGCTGCTCGGCCGCGTCGCCGCGACCCTGGACGCGGAAACCGCCGAGCGAGTTCACGCTCTGCGGGGTGAATCCGACGTGAGCCATGACGGGGATGCCGGCCGAGGTGATTGCCGCGATCTGCTTGCTCATCCGCTCGCCGCCCTCGAGCTTGACGGCGTGCGCGAGGCCTTCCTTCATGAACCGTGTGGCAGTCGCCAGGGCCTGCTCGGCGGAACCCTCGTAGGTGCCGAAGGGGAGATCGGCGACGACGAGCGCGTGCGGTGCGCCGCGAACGACGCCGCGCACGAGCGGGAGCAGTTCGTCGACGGTGATCGGCACGGTGGTGTCGTAGCCGTAGACGACGTTGGCGGCCGAGTCGCCGACGAGCAGCACCGGGATGCCTGCGTCTTCGAAGATGCGTGCCGTGGAGTAGTCGTAAGCGGTGAGCATCGACCAGCGTTCGCCGTTCTGCTTCATCTCGGCGAGGTGGTGAATGCGCGTCTTGCGCTTCGGTGCATCGGTAGAGCCTGCAGTGGGTACAGAGCCTGCAGTGGGTACAGAACCGTAGAGAGGTGTTTCGGACATCGTTGTCCCTTTCTGGCCTCGAGGCCCTGAGCGTTGATCGCCTTCGGGTCCCCGGGTGTGGGTGATGACGTGTTCAGTCTGCCACCGGACATCGCCGACACGAATAGTTGACGGGGTGCAATGGGTCACATCACCGCGCGCGTATCAGGTAGGTGCCGAGATGAGGCGAACCGCTGGCTATCGCGGTTTCCTGGCACCATCGATGGCATGTCGAAGTTCGTTCGCCTCTCCGGTGCCCTCGCCGGAAGCGCAGCAGTGCTCGTGTTGGTTGTCGGTTGCACCAGTTCGGAAGGCACTCCCGAATCGGTGGAACCCGCTGGTTCCGCCGCGTCCGCGGTGCCGTCCGGCCTGGAGAAATTCTACGAGCAGACGCTCGACTGGGGTTCGTGCGACCAGTTCGTCGAAGAAGGAACTGCGCCGCTGGGGCGAGGGGTCGACTGCGCCGAGGTGAGCGTTCCCGTCGACTACGCGAATCCGAGCGGCGATACCGCGAAGGTGGTGATCTCGCGTTCGAAGGCCACCGGTGACCGCATCGGCTCGCTGTTGCTGAACCCCGGCGGGCCGGGTGGGTCCGGGCTGTCGATGGCCACGTCGGGTTCGGGCACCGAACTGCAGGAGCGTTTCGACATGATCGGCTTCGATCCGCGGGGGATCGGCGCGTCGACGCCGCAGGTTCGGTGTTTGACGCCGGAGGAGACAGACGCGGAGCGTGCGGAGGTCAACGTCGACATGACACCGGAGGGCATTGCCCTCGCCGAGGCGGACAGCAAGGACTACGCCGCCAAGTGCGCTGAGCGGACCGGTACGGAGTTCCTCGCGCATGTCGGTACCTACGAGGTGGTTCGAGACATGGACGTCATTCGTGGCGTTCTCGGCGATCCGAAGATGAACTACCTCGGGTTCTCGTACGGAACCCGGCTCGGATCCACTTACGCGGAAACCTTTCCGCAGAACGTCCGAGCGATGGTCCTCGACGGCGCGCTCGACCCCGAACAGGATCCGGTCGACGAAGTGGTCCTGCAAGGTCAGGGTTTCCAAGGCGCGTTCGACGCCTTTGTCGCCGACTGTGTCTCGCGAACGGACTGCCCGCTCGGTGACGATCCGGCGCAGGCGCAAGCGCGCTTTCAGGCACTCGTCGATCCGTTGATCGAGAAGCCGGCACAGACCACCGATCCGCGCGGGCTGAGTTATTCCGACGCGATCACGGGCGTCCAGCAGGCTCTGTATTCGCCACAGTTGTGGACGCCGCTGCGTGGGGGTCTGTCGAGTCTGGCCGACGGACGCGGCGACTCGCTGCTCAATCTCGCCGACATGTACGAAGGCCGTGAGGACGACGGCAGCTACTCCAACATCAACGACGCGTTCAACGCCATTCGCTGCGTGGACGATCCGGCAACCACCGACCGCGCCGAGGCCGGCGAGTCCGATACCCGGTACCGCGAAGCGGCCCCGTTCCTCGACGACGGCCGAGGGACCGGTCAAGCGCCGCTCGACCTGTGCGCGTTCTGGCCCGTTCCGGCAACCGGCAGCCCCCACGCGCTCGACCCCCAGGCCCTCGCGGATGCCGGCCTGCCTCAGCTGGTCGTCGTGTCCACGACGCAGGATCCGGCTACGCCGTATCAGGCCGGAGTGGATCTCGCGAAGCAGTTGGGCGCTGCCCTGATCACCTTCGACGGAACCCAGCACACGGTCGTTCTGGACGGAAACTCCTGCGTCGACGATGCCGTCGTCGACTACTTCGTGTACTTGAAGGCGCCGGAAGAGGGCCAGACATGTTAGTCGGCGCGGCGCCGTACGCTGCGCCTATTCGATGGTGACCAATCACTCTGTTAACCGGGACCACTGATGTAACACAGATTTAACGTGGCTTGCTTAGTCTCGCGTGCATGGATCGCCAAAAAGAATTCGTGCTTCGTACCCTGGAAGAGCGCGACATTCGGTTTGTCCGCTTGTGGTTCACCGACGTTCTCGGGTACCTCAAATCGGTGGCGATCGCCCCCGCCGAACTCGAAGGCGCCTTCGAGGAGGGAATCGGATTCGACGGTTCCGCCATCGAGGGATTCTCACGAGTCTCCGAAGCCGACACCGTCGCTCGGCCCGACGCCTCGACATTCCAGATCCTGCCGTGGGCCCACAAGGACGGTGCGCAGCATTCCGCGCGCATGTTCTGTGACATCACGATGCCCGACGGTTCGCCGTCGTGGGCCGATCCGCGCCACGTCCTGCGTCGCCAGTTGAGCAAGGCCAGCGACTTGGGCTTCAGCTGCTACGTCCACCCGGAAATCGAGTTCTTCCTTCTGGAGAACGGTCCGATCGACGGCACTCCGCCGATCCCGGCCGACTCGGGCGGATACTTCGACCAGGCAGTGCACGATTCGGCTCCGAACTTCCGCCGCCACGCCATCGACGCACTCGAGTCGATGGGCATCTCGGTCGAGTTCAGTCACCACGAGGCCGCGCCGGGTCAGCAGGAGATCGATCTGCGCTACGCCGACGCACTCTCGATGGCCGACAACGTCATGACGTTCCGGTACGTCGTGAAGGAGGTCGCGATCGGTGAAGGCGTCCGGGCGAGCTTCATGCCCAAGCCGTTCAGTGATCAGGCCGGCTCCGCGATGCACACCCACATGAGCCTGTTCGAGGGCGACACCAACGCCTTCCACAATCCGGACGATCCGATGCAGCTCTCCGAGACCGGCAAAGCGTTCATCGCCGGCATCCTCGAGCACGCCAACGAGATCAGTGCGGTCACGAACCAGTGGGTCAACTCGTACAAGCGACTCGTTCACGGGGGAGAGGCACCCACAGCTGCGTCGTGGGGCCCGTCCAACCGATCGGCTCTCATCCGCGTTCCGATGTACACGCCAAACAAGGCGTCGTCACGTCGCGTCGAGATCCGAAGCCCAGACTCGGCCTGCAACCCGTACCTGACTTTCGCGGTCCTGCTTGCTGCCGGTCTTCGAGGCATCGAGAAGGGCTACACCTTGCCGCCCGAGGCAGAAGACGACGTGTGGTCGTTGACCTCCGCCGAGCGTCGCGCCATGGGCTACAAGGAACTGCCGAGCAACTTGGACAGCGCTCTGCGCGAGATGGAGAAGTCGGAGCTGGTGGCCGAAGCACTCGGCGAACACGTCTTCGATTTCTTCCTGCGCAACAAGCGTCGTGAGTGGGAGGAATACCGCAGCCACGTGACGCCGTTCGAGCTCAAGACCTACCTCGGTCTGTGACGGTGAAACCGCCCGCTGCGAGGTCAGCAGTCCCAGGACCGGGTCGACTCGGGCTGGTCGAGCCCACCGCTGCCGACGAGTTGCGTCAGCTCGGTTGGGTCGACGCCGAGAGTATCGAACTCTTGTGGTCGCTTTCGCGTGCCGCGAATGCCGACCTCGCTCTGCGCACCCTTGTCCGGATCAAGGACGGGCTCGACGACGGGTGGCGCGAGCTCGATCAGGCATTGCGCAAGGACAAAAGCTTGCGGGGCCGGTTGTTCGCACTGGTGGGTGCGTCTTCGGCCTTCGGCGATCATCTGGCCGCGGATCCGATCGGCTGGAAACTACTCGACGGCACCTCTCTGCCGACCAAGGACGAGGCCACCGCTGCTTTGCTCGAAGCCGTGGGCGCCACCCTCGACGAGGGCGCTACCGAAGGCTCACTGACCTACCGCGCCACCCTGACCGGGCCGGAAGCTGTTGTTGCTCTGCGTAAGAGCTACAAGGACCAGTTGATGCTGCTGGCTGCGGCTGATCTTGCAGCGACCGTCGAGAACGAGCCCGTAGTGCCGTATCAGACTGTGGGTCACCAGCTTTCCGATCTCGCGGACGCTGCCCTGACCGCCGCACTGGCGGTGGCTATCGCAACGGTGTGCCCCGAGGGCAGCTGTCCGATCCGGCTCGCCGTGATCGCCATGGGCAAATGTGGTGCGCGCGAGCTGAACTACGTCTCCGACGTCGACGTCGTGTTCGTCGCCGAACCGGCCGATGCGACGGCCAGCCGCGTTGCCGGTGAGATGATGCGCATCGGTACTTCCGCTTTCTTCGAGGTCGACGCTGCGCTGCGTCCCGAAGGCAAGCGCGGAGAGTTGGTCCGCTCCCTCGAATCCCACATCACGTACTACAAGCGCTGGGCCAAGACCTGGGAGTTCCAGGCACTGCTCAAGGCTCGTCCGATGACCGGCGACATGGAGCTCGGTCGCCAGTACTCCGAGGCGATGAGCCCGATGGTGTGGATCGCCTCCGAGCGCGAGGACTTCGTTCCCGAAGTTCAGGCCATGCGTCGACGCGTCGAGGAAATGGTTCCGCCCGAACTGCGCGAGCGTGAACTCAAACTCGGCCGCGGAAGTTTGCGCGACGTCGAATTCGCCGTCCAGCTCCTGCAATTGGTGCACGGCCGGGCTGACCGTTCGTTGCACGTCCAGAGCACGGTCGATGCACTGACCGCATTGGCGGCGGGTGGATACGTCGGCCGCGACGACGCCGCCAACCTGACCGCGTCGTACGAATTCCTGCGCCTTCTCGAGCACCGTCTGCAGTTGCAGAAGCTCAAGCGCACGCACACCCTGCCGCCGCCGGACGACGAGGAAGCGCTGCGTTGGCTGGCCCGCGCCGCGCACATGCGGCCCGACGGGCGTCTGGATTCCCTCGGAGTCCTGCGCGCCGAGATCAAGCGGAATTCACATCGTATTCGCCGCCTGCACGCCAAACTGTTCTACCGCCCGCTTCTCGAATCGGTGGCGCGGATGGACAAGGAAGCACTGGTCCTGGGACCCGAAGCGGCGGTTCGGCAGTTGGCAGCTCTGGGTTACACGGCACCCGAGCATGCACTCGGACATCTGACAGCACTGACGAGTGGCGCTTCACGTAAGGGTCGGATTCAAGCGCTTCTACTGCCGACTCTGCTCGAATCACTCGCTGACACAACGGATCCCGATGCAGGTCTGCTTGCATACCGTAGGCTCTCGGACGCGCTCGTCGACCAGACCTGGTTCCTGCGCCTGCTCCGCGACGAGGCTGCAGTCGCCGAGCGTCTGATGACCGTACTGGGCTCGTCGGCGTATCTACCTGATCTGCTCATCAAGGCACCCGACGTGATCCGTTTGTTCGCGGATTCACCGAGTGGTCCGCGCCTGGTCGAGCCGAAGCCCGAAGACGTCGCTCGCGGAATCCTCACCGCCTCCGGCCGACACAGTGATCCCAATCGTGCTGTGGCCGCGGCCCGCTCGCTGCGGCGACACGAACTTGCACGCATCGCTTCGGCCGACATCCTCGGCATGCTCGATGTGCCCGCCGTCTGCAAGGCGCTGTCCTCGGTGTGGGCCGCGGTGCTCAACGCGTCGCTCTCCGCGGTGATCAAGGCCAGCGTCACCGAACTCGGAACCGAGGCGCCGGCCAGCTTCTCCGTCATCGGCATGGGTCGACTCGGCGGCGGCGAACTCGGCTATGGATCCGATGCCGACGTGCTGTTCGTGTGCGAACCCCGTGAGGGCGTCGACGAGACCGTTGCGGTCAAGTGGGCCAACAGCATTGCCGACAAGGTGCGCAAGCTTCTCGGTGCTCCGAGTACCGATCCGCCGCTCGAAGTCGACACCGGACTGCGCCCGGAAGGTCGTAACGGACCGATGGTGCGCACTCTCGAGTCCTACGACGCGTACTACGCGAAGTGGGCTCAGGCGTGGGAGATCCAAGCGCTCCTACGTGCGCATCCGGTTGCCGGTGACCCTGAACTGGGACTGCGGTTCCTGCACATGATCGACAAGACCCGCTACCCCGAAGGCGGCGTCAGTGACGCGGCGGTGCGCGAGATCCGGCGCATCAAGGCGCGCGTCGATTCCGAAAGGCTCCCGCGCGGAGCCGATCCGGCCACGCACACCAAACTGGGTCGCGGCGGCCTGGCCGACATCGAGTGGACTGTGCAACTGCTGCAGCTGCGCCACGCCGACAAGATCGAGTCGTTGCACAACACGTCGACGCTGGAAACTCTCGACGCTATCGGGGCCGCGGAACTGCTCAGCGAAGGCGACGTCGAACTGCTGCGTGACGCCTGGATCACCGCGACGAAGGCACGCAACTGCCTCGTTCTGGTGCGGGGCAAGCCGACAGACCAGCTTCCCGGCCCTGGCCGTGTCCTCGCGGCGGTGGCGCAGGTCGCCGGATACGGCGACGACGCAGGGGAGTTCCTCGACAACTACCTGCGCATCACACGACGGGCAAAGGCTGTGGTGGAGAGGGTGTTCGGCGGCGAGTAGTGCCGTCGGTCAGTCCTGTCGAACCGGCGCGTTCGCGGCGAACTTGCGGACTTCGGCGTCCTGCCAGACGTGGGCGGGCACTCCGCCGCCGAGTAGTTCGCGCGCGAGCGACGGTTGCCCGCCGATCGGTACGTCGCTGCCGGCGATGATCATGTTGCCGTAGCGGCGGCCCTTGAGCATTGCGGGATCGGCGATGATCGCCATGTGTTCGAATTGGGCGCCGATGGTCGCGGCCTCACTGCGCGCGCCCTGGAGATCCGGGGTGTCGCCGCAGTTGACGATGTAGATGCCGCCCGGTGCGAGTACGCGTCGTACGTGGGTGGTGAATTGCGCCGTCGTCAGTGGTGTCGGAGTTGTGCTGCCGGCGAAGACATCCCGAATCACTATGTCCCGGGTGGACTCGGTGAGAGTTTCGGTGACGGCGCGGGCCTCGCCGACGCGGATGCGCAGCAGTGGTGCGCGCGGAAGGTCGAACCAATCGCGCACGAGTTCGGCCAGGGCGCCGTCGATTTCGACAACCACCTGACGCGCGTCGGGGTAGGTGGCGGCGAAGTACCTGGCCATGGAGCAGGCTCCGCCGCCGAGGTGCAGAACCCGAAGGCGCTCGGCCTTGTCACGTTCGGAATCGACCAGATGCGCGATCCACCGCATGTACTCGAAATCGAGCACCGTCGGATCTGCGACGTTCACGTGGGAACTGGGCACTCCGTTGATCTGGATGATCCAGCTGTCGTCGGAGTATTGATCGCGGACTAGTTCGCACGTCCCGGTATCGATGGGGAAAGTGCCGGCGACCGGGCCGGACTCGCCTCGCTCGGGAGTACTGCTGCGAGTTCTGGTCTTGCGAGTTCCCTTGGCCACTGTGTCCATATTAGCCGTGTGCCTTTCCGGTAGAGGCGGCTACCAAAAAGGCGCGCGGACCGGCGGTATTCTCGGGCTACTTCAGGCACACTCGTACATGGAGTGTGATCGGCGACACAAATGCCGGCGCGTTCTTTCGTCGTCCGTGCATCACGAAGATTTTCGAGGAGTGCAGGTGAAGGTCAAGGCAGCGGTAGTCAAGGCGCCAGGTCAGGCGTGGGAGATCGAAGAGGTCGAGCTGGGGGACCCGGTCTCGGGTGAGGTGCAGGTCCGACTCGCCGCATCGGGACTGTGCCATTCGGACGAACATTTGCGTACGGGTGCCA
The DNA here is from genome assembly GCF_011602025.1 of Rhodococcus sp. IC4_135. NCBI lineage: Bacteria > Bacillati > Actinomycetota > Actinomycetes > Mycobacteriales > Nocardiaceae > Rhodococcus > Rhodococcus sp. IC4_135. The sequence continues at coordinate 243,671 of NZ_JAAOLG010000006.1, read as the reverse complement.
GCCCGCTGCCCTTCTTCCCGGCCCTCGGCGGGCACGAAGGTGCCGGAGTGGTGACGAAGGTCGGCCCGGGCGTCACGAGCGTCGAAGAAGGCGACCACGTGGTTCTCGCCTTCATCCCCGCGTGCGGACGTTGTCCGTCCTGTGCGAAGGGTCTGCAGAACATCTGCGACGAGGGAGCCGGCCTGCTGACCGGGCAGGCGATCTCCGACAAGACCTATCGCGTAACGCTCAACGACGAACCGGTCATCCAGATGTGCCTGCTCGGAACTTTTTCGCCGTACGTGACCGTCAACGAGGCGTCCGTGATCAAGATCGAGAAGGACATCCCGCTCGACAAGGCGGCCTTGCTCGGCTGCGGTGTTGCCACCGGTTGGGGATCGGCCACCGCGATCGGCGGAGCCAAGGTCGGTGACACGGTTGTGGTCGTCGGCGTCGGCGGCGTCGGAATCAACTCGGTGCAGGGCGCGGCGTCCGCTGGAGCGCGCTTTGTGATCGCGATCGATCCCGTCGAATTCAAGCGCGACAAGGCAAAGGAATTCGGCGCCACACACACGTTTGCCTCACTCGAGGAAGCGTTACCGGTGATCGGTGAGATCACCTGGGGCAAGATGGCCGACGTCACCGTGATCACCGTGGGAGAAATCCACGGCGACATCATTCAGCCCGCGCTCAGTGCGACGGGTAAGGGTGGTCAGGTTGTGGTCGTCGGAATGGGGCATTACGCGGATTCGCAGGTGACGCTCAGCCTCTTCGAGCTGACCCTTCTGCAGAAGCGTTTGCAGGGAGCCATCTTCGGCGGGGTAGGACCACGGTCTCAGATTCCCAAGTTGCTCGATCACTACCGAAGCGGCGCACTCAAACTCGACGAGTTGGTGACCAAGACCTACAAGCTCGAGGAGATCAACGAGGGCTACGCAGACATGCTCGAGGGAAAGAACCTGCGCGGCATGATCGTCTACACGGAGGACGATTACTGATCGTTTCCCTCTGGCATAAGGGTCCGGCCCGGCACCACGCTTCGTGGTGCCGGGCCGCAGTCTTCTGCCCCCCGCAGATTTCTGTCGATCGATGAGTCGACTGCCCCCGTAGTGGGCACTCGCAGAGTGCGGGTACCGGGCACCGTGTCCGGACCTCACTCCATGACTCGACAGAGAAGAGCAGAACATGCCCTACATCACCACCTCCGACGGAACCGAGATCTACTACACCGAGCACGGCACCGGCCGGCCGATCGTCCTGAGCCACGGGTGGCCGCTGAGTTCCGACGCGTGGCAGGTCGAGATGAAGCTGTTCGCCGACGCCGGATACCGGACTGTCGCGCACGATCGTCGAGGACACGGTCGCTCGTCGAAGACGTACACCGGCAATGACATGGATACATACGCCAAGGACCTGGCTGAGCTGATCGACACACTCGACCTGAAAGACCTGATCCTGGTGGGCCATTCGACCGGCGGCGGGGAAGTGGTCCGTTATGCGGCGCAGCACGGCAAAGGGCGCGTGGCCAAGGTGATCACCGCCGGCGCCGTTCCGCCGATCATGGTCAAGTCGGACGGCAACCCCGAAGGCACACCGATCGAGGTGTTCGACGGCATTCGTGAGGGAGTTCTGCGAGACCGATCGCAGTTCTACAAGGATCTCAGCGAGAGCTTCTACGGTGCGAACCGCGAAGGGGCCGACGTCTCGCAAGGCGCGAAGGACGACTTCTGGAGGCAGGGGATGTTGGTCAACCTCGCCGCGGCCTACGACTGCGTCAAGGCATTCTCCGAGACAGACCAGACTTCCGATCTCGAAGCCATCGACGTTCCGTTCCTCATCGCTCAGGGGGACGACGATCAGATCGTGCCGATCGGCGCGGCGGCGGAGAAGGCGATCAAGTTGGTGAAGAAGGGGACGCTGAAGGTGTATCCCGGCGCACCGCACGGCATCTACGGCTCATATCAAGAGACACTCGACCAGGACATTCTCGCGTTCATCGAGGACTGACGTCAGCGAGGCGGAAGGACCAGAGTCGAAAGGACCCACAGCCATGTCTACACACGTTGCCACGTTGCGCGATGGTCCCAGCGTTTTCGAGAACGAACTCGGATCGATCTCGCAGCTCGACTCGAGTTCGTTGCCCATCCTGTCCGGTCTGTCGATCAAACGAATTGTTCTCGGCCCCGGCGCGATCCGCGAACCACAATGGAACGTCAACGCGAACCAGATCGCTTACGTCACCAGCGGAACCGTGCTCGTCTCGTTGCTGGGCAATGCCGACGAGTTCGCCAGTTTCGTGGTGCGAACGGGGCAGATGTATCACGTCGAATCCGGCGCGATTTATCACATCGAGAATGTCGGAGAGGGGGAAGCGGAGATCATTGCTGCCTTGCGAACTTCTCTCCCACAGCACTTTTCATTGCAGAGCAGCGTAAGCGCAATGTCGAACGCGGTGCTCGGCAATACCTACGACCTCGCCGCGTCGGCCTTTGACGTCTTGGGTAGGGCCGATGCGTCGCAGATAGTGCGGCGGGACGGCGCCGCCGTCGTTCCCGACACCGCCGGCTTTCCCAACGCGCATCTCTTCGACCTCGAAGGCCAGATCGCCCCTCTCGCTTATCCGTACGGACAGGCGAAGGTGGCGCGCAAGCAGTATTGGGCGGCGCTGGAGGATCTTTCGATGTACTCGTTGACTATTCGCGAGAGTGGGATGCGTGAGCCACACTGGCATCCCGTCACTGCTGAAATGGGATACGTGCATCGTGGTCACGGGCGGATGACGGTTCTCGATCCGGACGGGTCGCTCGACACCTATCTACTCGAGCCGGGTCAGGTGTATTTCGTTCCGCGTGCCTATCCCCATCACATCGAGGTTCTAGGTGACGAGGACATCAACTTCCTCATCTTCTTCGACCAGCCGACTCCAGGCGACATAGGCTACCGTGCAACGGCTTCCGCGTTCTCGCGCGGCGTTCTCTCGGCCTCGTTCGGTGTTCCGGAACGCGATCTGCCGGAATTTCCTTTCACCCCGATCGATCCGCTCATCGTCTCGCGGAACAATCCGATCGACCGCCAGCGCTGACCGGCAAGGACGCCCATGATGACCAGCACGCTCACCGTGACCGATCACGGGACGACGCTCGAATTCACGCACGAGGATGCTCTGCGCTATCACGGTCCGCAGGCTCCGGGAGGCGTGGCGCATGCTTACAAGGTTCTCGAGCGCGCACTCGAGGTGCTCGGCGGGGAGGGCTCCGTCGAGCGTCGTGACCTGGTCGTGGCCACCGCACATCGCGGACCAGGCGTGCGCGACGCGTTCGAGTTGGTCACGCGCGCGGTGACCGAAGGGCGGTACACCGTCGACAGCTCCCTGGCCCGGCCGGAACGAGGAAATACGCTCGCACTGTACGTCTTTCGAGTCGACTATCGTGGTGCGAGCGTCACGCTGACTGTTCGTGAGGGATTTGTCGTCGACGAGTTCATCGCTCTTTCCCGTAAGGCTGACCGGACGGCCGAAGACGAAGCGCGGCTGACAGTGCTCAAGCAGGAGATGGCGGACCGCGTGATGTCGAGCCCGGCCGAGAGTGTGTACGACGTCGAGATCGGCCCGCTCCCCGGCTGACTGACGGCGACGTAAGCGGCGGTGTGCAACTCTCGGCTGTCCGAAGTCAGCGGCTGGCGAACATCCTTATCCGCTGGTCGCGGCTGCGTTCGAGATGGTTGCGCATGTGGCCACGTGCGGACGATTCGTCCCTGGCGCGGATGGCGTTCAAGATCTCGTGATGTTCCGAATTGAGTAGGTCCGGTTCTCCGTAGTTCGACGGCGGGCCGCTGTCGTAGATTCGCAATTGGGTGGTGAGGCGGATCAGCAGTGAGGTGATGGTGGAATTGTGGGCGGCTTGCCACAGGGCCTCGTGAAACTTGAAGTTCCCGGAACGAACCTCGGTTCCTTCTGTTGCAGTGCAGCAGAACTCGTGCAATCCGTCCAGGCGGGCAAGGTCGAGATCGCTGTGGCGGAGTGCGGCAGCACCGGCAGCTTCCGATTCGAGGGCCACCCGCGCTGCGTAGATTTCGATGACGTCCTCGGGTGTGCCGGAGCGGACACGAAAACCGCGGGCGGCTCGCTCGAGTAGACCGTCGTGCGCGAGCCAGTTGAGTGCTTCCCGGATCGGGGTACGCGATGCGCCGTACGATTCGCACAATTGAGTCTCGTGCAGCGGAGCGCCCTGGGGGAACTTGCCGGCCAGGATGTCGGCCCGCAGGCGCAGGTACTGCCTCGAAGTCTGATCGGACCGGCCCAGCGCAGCCTCCGGCACCAGCAGATCGGTGGTGCTCGTATCGGCGTCGAGTTCCATGTGTCCCCATTCCTGTGCGTTCAAGTAGAACGCGTTCGATTATGCCATCGACTACGAGTGAGTACTTGCGTATACGCTAGTACTCATTTAGGTTCGTGGTTGTTCGATTCCGAGGGAGAGGGTCCGAAGTGGCTGGAGAGACCGCGTCGCCGCTGGTGGGTGCCGCTGAACTCGACGCGATGCTGCGTGAGGGAGGCGTCGCTGTGCTCGACGCGACGGTTCATTTTCCCCCTGCGCGATTCGACGGTGACTACCGCCCGGAATCCGGGTACGACGGCTGGGCCTCCTCGCACATCCCGGGTTCTCGGCACATCGACCTCATGGACGTCTTCTCCGAAAGGGAAGCGGCGCTGCATTTCACACACCCGTCAACGGAGCAGTTGGTTTCCGATCTCCAATCCAGTGGTATCGAGCCTGGCGCGACAATCGTGATCTACGACCAGGGTTCGACCACCTGGGCGTCACGGCTCTGGTGGGTGTTTCGCAATGTCGGCATCGAAGCGAGAGTCCTCGACGGTGGCCTCGCCGAATGGACTCGACGCGGCTTCGCTCTCGCGAGCGGCGACGACGTAATTCATACGTCGGCTTCGGCGCGTTGGAGCGTGACGGACCTCGGCCTATGGGTCGATCTACCGCGCGTTGCCTCACTGTCCTCGGGAGAAGTAGCCGGCACGCTGGTGTGTGCTCTCTCGCCTGAGCAGTACGAGGGAACGGAGAAGACGCGATACTCGCGACGCGGGCATATCCCGTCGAGTGTGAATCTGTCCGCGAAGAGTCTTCTCGACGCCGATGCCAGGATGCTTCCGGTGGACGATCTTCTGTCGAGATCTGCCGAGGTTGTGCCTGCCGTCGCCGAACCTGTCGTGATCTATTGCGGCGGTGGCGTTTCGGCGTGCTTGACGGCGCTTGCGCTGATCCGCAGCGGCTACGAGGACGTCAAAGTGTACGACGGTTCGTTGGAGGAATGGACTGCAGTTCCGGCTTTGCCGATGGTTGTCGGCCGTGAGTCCGAAAGCGCGATTCCGGACGATCGATGTCAGCGATCCTGAATCGCCGTAGTCCCGATACCACCATCCGCTTTGAAGGAAATCTTATGTCTGACACTGTCTCTGTCGAAACCGTCGCCTCTGCGATCGACGCACTCCGCGACCAGGTGCCGCTCGTCCAGTCGCTGACCAACATCGTTTCGGCGAATTTCTTGACCAATGTTCTGCTCGCTGCCGGCGCAAGCAACGCTCACATCGACAATGTTCACGAGGCAGGTGGGTTCGCTGCCATCGCCGGGGGAGTGCTCGTCAACCTCGGAACGCCGGACGACGGAACGGCCGAAGCCTTCCTGGTAGCCGCTGAAGCGGCCCGAACTGCCGGTACGCCATGGGTTTTGGATCCGGTCGGTGTAGGCGGACTGCCCTGGAGGAGCGGTATCGCTGTGGACTTGCTGCGCTTTCACCCCAGCGCGATCCGAGGGAACGCGTCGGAGATCATCGCGCTGGCGGGACTCGGCGGTGACACCCGTGGCGTCGACAGTGCGTCCGACTCCGCCGACGCAGTGCCCGCCGCTCTGGCACTCCTGAAGCATGCGGACGCGGTGTCGGCATCAGGCCCGGTCGACTACATCGTGGGCCGCGATAGTGGCGGCGACGTTCGGGGTGTCCGAGTTTCCGGTGGCAGCGCACTGTTGCCGCGCGTGACCAGTACCGGTTGCTCTCTGGGCGGCCTTGTTGCGGCCTACCTCGCCGTGACGCCGACCGCGCTGGACGGATTGGTTGCCGCGCACACGCATGTTGCCGTGGCGTCGGAGATCGCCGAGGAAAATGCCTCGGGCCCCGGTTCTTTCGCGGTCGCGTACCTCGACGCGCTCTACAACGTGAATGCAGACACCATCCGCTCGCGTGCCCGAATCGAATCGTTCGACCTGCCGGCTGGAGTGCAGAACTGATGGGCGTCAAGACATTCTGGTATCTCACCCAGGCCGACGGGGACTACCCGTGGAGCCCCGGCGGACTGTTCCCCGTGGACGGGGCCAGGCAGATCGAGCTCGCGAAGACGATCGACGACGGCGGATTCGAAGGTGCTCTTGTTGCCACCTGGCCGAACGATCCGTTCATCTCGGCGACCTGGGCTGCAGCGCACACCACGCGCATGAAGTTCCTCGTCGCCGTCTACGCGAACATGACGCCGGCGAGACTGCTGGCAGAGAAGGCGTTGACCTTCGACGCCTTCAGCGGTGGCCGACTGTTGATCAACTCGGTCAACGGACGCGAGAACATCCTGACCAAGTACGACATGAACGTGCCTCACGACGAGCGTTACGAGTTGGGGGAGCAGTACTGGGCAGACTTCCGCCGCATCTACTCCGAAGGGACCGAGTCGAACTTTCCCAACACACCACTGCGTATCGATGCGCCCACGGGGCATCAGGTTCCGCTGTGGGGCACCGGTGATTCGCCTGCAGGCCTGGCGAATTCAGGCAAGGTTCTCGATACCTACTTGGCGATGTTGCGCGAGACGTCGTTCATCGAAGACAAATTCTCTGCCGCGCGGGCGGCAGCGGAGGCAGCCGGACGTGAGTTCACCGATTTCGGTGCGCTGACCGGTGTGATCGTTCGCCCCACCAAAGCGCAGGCGCACGACCGGTTCCGTTCGTTGTTCGAGAAGACTGGCGTCGAGCAGATCGCTCATGTCCTGGACAACGCAGTGCGTCGTCGTACTCAGGGGAAGCAGGACCTCAAAACTTTCACCGCCCGCGACGCACAGCGGCAGGGCTGGGCGGACAAGATTGCCTCCGGCCGACTTCCTGAACCAGAGGAGTTGTACGTCGGTGACGGGTTGTACGCGGGTATCACAGCGTGGTCACCCCTCGACATCTTCGGCACCGGGTCATCGGCGGTGTACTACGTCGGCGATCCGGATTCGATCACGGACTCGGTGCGCACGCTTCGCAGCCGAACCGGTTTGACTGCACTGATCCTGGCCGGTTGGCCTCTGATCGAGGAAGCGAAGTGGGTTGCGGAGCATCTTGTTCCGCGATTCGACGAACTCAGCTGACTTCGCGCCGCAAGACAGTGGCGCCGAGGCCTAAAGTGTCGCGGAGAAATGCTGCAGCAGTGCCGATTTCATCGGCAGTGCATTCGAGAAGGATCTTGACTTCCACGTCCTTCTTGTCGATGTCGGCAATAACGGCCATGGCAACAACGCCGTTGCCGACGGCAGAGCCTCGGAACAGATCGATCCCGTCGCCGTCCGCGCTGACGGTCCCGTCGAGATAGCCGTAATCGAGCGGGTAAATCGCAGCGGGGTAACGCGGGTGTGCCGACCCTCGGGGGCGATCGATCACGACAGTTGACGTGGCAGCCAGGTGATCGAGGGCGGAGAACAGGTCTTCGCTCATCGTTACCGGTGCTCGCGCAGTAGCTGAGTCGGTGTCAGGGCTGTCAGCGCTCGCGTATCGCGCGCGAGGTGGGCTTGGTCGGCGTAGCCGGCGCGACCCGCCAGCGACGACAGCGTGAGATCAGCATCGCGGCTGAGGGTCAACAGGTCCTGGATACGTTGCACTTTCTGAATCATTTTGGGGGACAGCCCGATCGACGACGTGATCGAGCGTCGAAAATGACGTTCGGAAACACCGAGGTCTGCGGAGATCTCTCGTATCGGAGTCGAAGGGGAGGAGATGAGCGCGGAGTAACCACGCTCGATTCCGTGGTCGGGTTCCAGTCCCCGCCACAGCTCGCCCAGTAGGCGAGCGTCGACTGCTTCGTGACGGAGTGCGTCGGCAAGCACCCGCGCCTGTCTGGAAGTGAGGATGTCGTCGAAGGCGATCTTCGAATCCTGCACCGCGTCGGCCGCTGCGCCGAGCAGGCTCCGCAGAGCCGGTGGATTGATCCGGATGCCCCACATGGTTGTCCCGGCGGCGACCGAAACCAGATCGGCACTGGTGGCAGGTCCGACGAGCCACGACTTTCCGGTGCTGTCGACGATGAAGTCTGCGCAGAGATCGGGAAGAATTCGTTTTGCTTCCGTTGGCGTATGGGCTTCGGTAGTGCTTTTCCACGTGCAACTGAAGAGGCCGGCCGAATCGGTGATCCGAGTTTCGACATAGGTGTGGCCGTTTTGTTCAAGACTCGACGCCATCGTCCGACTACCGTCGAGAGCGAGGGTGTCAGTGCCGGTCATCAGATCATCGTCACACACTCGCCGATCACTTCTCGACCCGAAACAGGAGAAATACCGTGTCCGTCTCTCCGAGACTCGATCTCGTCGGAATCGTCACCAACGATCTCGCTCGTTCCCTCGCGTTCTACCGAACGCTCGGGCTCGACATTCCGGAAACACCCGCTGACGCTCCGCATGTGGAGTTCACTTTCGACGGTGGCCTTCGGCTGGCCTGGGACGCGCTGTCCACCATTGCGAGCTTCGATCCTGACTTCGCGGTCGGGGAAGGTCGACACCCCGTCGCTTTGGCCTTCGATTTCGGGACACCCGCCGCCGTCGACGAGGCGTATCAGCGCATCACAGCCGACTTCCCCGGGCACAAGGCACCGTTCGATGCGGTGTGGGGCCAGCGTTACGCCGTCCTGCTCGATCCCGACGGCAACACCGTGGATCTCTTTGCCTCGCTCTGATTTCGAACGACGCAGGCCCCGACCGAAATTCGGTCGGGGCCTGCGATTGTCGGTGATCGAGTCGTTGTCAGTTCACCAAGCGTCGAGGGTGTCGAGGATCTGGCCTCGCGCCTTCCACAGTTCCGCGCCCCAGTACGGCCACGAGTGAGTGCCGTTGGCCGGGAAGCTGTACGTTGCCGGAATTCCCAGGGAGTTCATGCGCAACTGAAATGCGCGTGAGTTCATCAGGGCAAGGGCTTCGAGGCCGATGGCGCTACCGGTATTCACGAAGTCGACGGGTCGACGCGGTTGATCGAACTGTCCGGGTAGGCCGCTCGCGGCGGAAATGTACAGGGAGAGCCCGGCCAGTTCGGGTGCAAACACGAAGGGGTCGTTGCGGAGCCAAGCGGGGTTCCACGGCGGTCCCCACATGGCATCGACATTGAAGGACCCGGCGCTGACCATGGCCACGCGGATCGCTTCACGCATGCCTGGAGCTGAGATGTTGAGGTACCCCGAGAGCGATCCGGCGAACTTGAACTGATCGCGGTGATAGGCGGCGAGCGTCAGGGCCGCGCTGCCACCCATGGACAATCCGAGCACACCGTTGTTGGTTCGGGAGACGCCACGCGATTCCAGATAGGCGGGAAGTTCCTGGGTGAGGAAGGTTTCCCATTTGTACGTGACCGGCTGGCGATTCAAATTGCTGTTCGCATACCAGTCCGAGTAGAAGCTGGACTGCCCGCCGACCGGCATGACCAGGGTGACGTTGTCGCCGCGGTACTGCTCGAGAGCGTTGGTCTCGAAACTCCATGCGTTTCGGTCGTCGCGTGCTCGTAGACCATCGAGAAGATAGAGCGCCGCGTTGCCGCCGCGCGAAGCCCACTGGATCTGGACCTTGATCGGCCCCATCGAGGAGTCGACGAACACATCCTCGTAGCCACCGGCCGGGGCGGTACGCGCGGGCGCTGCGGTCGCTACTGATCCGCTGATCAGGCCTGCGGTCAGGGGGAGTGCGAGTGCTGTCGCGGCGAGGCCGAGGATCCGACGCTTGATTCGTTTCGAAATCTGCTTCTTCGAAGAATCTCGGCTGTTTGCAAGGCCTGTGTGTATCTCGTGCATGAATCACTCCCGCCCCAAAGGTGCTTGCACACCGAAATCCGACCGAGCCCCCCGAGGCGCGGAATTCCTTATGACACTAAGTGGTCTGTATTGACCTCGACGGCACCGTTACCGGTTCGTTATCAAACTGGTCCGATTTACGAAGTGCCGTCAGGCGTCGTCAACCGGAGGCTGCGCCTCGATTTTCCAACCTCCACGAATCAAGTGTTCACGTACCCGTGCGACGTCTGCTTCGTGCGGAATATCGTCGGTGACCTTGGTGATGAGGACGCCGATGTCGATCGGATCGACAGGGACCGGAAACTCGGCGACGAGATCGTCGGCAAGAACGGCGATCTCGTCGTCGGACAGTTGTCGCCGGAGCAAGGCCATCAAAGGGACGTAGTCCTGCTCCGGCACACCGTTCGGATACCCGGCACGCAGCCAGCCGAGTATCGAAGCCAGAAGTGGTGGAAGACTCAACGAATCGAGCTTCAGTCGTTGTCGAGATCAGCGAGGGGCCACCCGGCGGCGGCCAGGACGGAGGCAACGCGCGCAATATCGTCGTCCGAGGGAGTCTGGCTCGTCAGATCGGCGATCTGAGCGCTGATCTCGTCGCTCGAGATCACCTGGTCGCTGTTGACATCGCTCAGTTCTGCGAGCGCAGCGCCGATGGCAATGTCTCGAATTTGCGCGTCCGAGAGCTTGCGTCGAAGCAATGCGACCAGCGGAATGCGATCCTTGGGCGGTATGCCTTCGGGGTAGCCGGCGCGAAGCCATTCCAGAATGGATTGCGGAAGGGATGGAGTCGGTGCAGTCACGGTGATGTCTTTCCGCTCGTGAGGGCGCACGGGATCAGAAGATCTCGATGCCGAATGTGTGGCTGAGGAAGCCCTGCATGATGAAGAGGATTCCGGTGACGATCGCGATGAGCACTACTGCGAAGCACACCACTGCGCCTGCCACGGCCAAGGGACTGCGAGCCGCGACGGCAGTGCTCCCGCCGCCACTGCCACGTTGCCCGGCGTCGAGGGACTTCAGGCCGATTGCGAAGATCGCGGGAAGTCCGGCGCCCAGCAGGAGGCCGACCAGTACGACCTGCCAGAGCGAGTCGACGGTGTTTTTCAAGATATCCATGTCGATTCCCTCTTTCAGGCTTTGACGTCGGTGGTGACGCGGGCGTCCGGACCGGGGACCTCTGCAGGCACCAGGCCGCCGTCCCACTCGGCGTTGACGTTGCTCGGATCGATGGGCTCCTTGCGGGAGCGCAGGTACATCCAACCGGCCAAGGCGATGAGCACAGCGAAGACGACCAGGACACCGGGCAGGCCGCCGACGATGTTGGCCAGGCCCCAGCACAGAGCGCCGACGATCGCAGCGGACGGGAGAGTGATCAACCAGGCGACCGCCATACGTCCGGCGACGCCCCAACGAACCTCGGCACCCTTGCGTCCCAGACCGGTTCCCATGATGGAACCCGTCGCCACATGGGTGGTCGAGAGGGGAAGGCCGAGGTGGCTGGAGGTGAGAATGATTGCAGCAGAAGATGCTTCGGCCGCCATGCCCTGGGGTGCGGCGATCTCGACAAGACCCTTGCCGAGCGTGCGGATGACTCGCCACCCGCCGAGGTAGGTTCCGGCAGCGATCGCGAGTGCGCACGTGAGCTTGACCCAGAACGGCATGTCCGCGTCGGCGGAGATGGTTCCGTGGGCGACCAGGGCGAGGAAGATGACGCCCATGGTCTTCTGAGCGTCGTTGGTGCCGTGGGCGAGGGAAACGAGTGAAGCCGAACCGATCTGGCCGAGTCGGAAACCCTTGTCCTTGGTTTCCTCACCGACGTTGGAGGTGATGCGGTAGATGAGCCAGGTTCCGGCCGCTGCAACCAAGCCGGCTACGACGGGGGCGAGAACTGCGGGGATGACAACCTTGCTGAGGACGCCGCTCCAGGCGACACCGCTCATTCCGAGGGACGCGATGGCGGCGCCGATCAATCCGCCGAACAGCGCATGTGAGGAACTCGAGGGGATGCCGAGCAACCACGTTGCCAGGTTCCAGATGATGCCGCCGACAAGGCCGGCGAAGACGATGGTGAGCAGCGCTTGGCCACCCACATTTCCGAGGTTCACCACGCCCTTGGCCACGGTGGCAGCAACCTCTACCGAGAGGAAAGCTCCGACCAGGTTCAAGGAAGCAGACAGAGCGACTGCCACCTTGGGCTTGAGGGCGCCGGTTGCAATCGACGTGGCCATAGCGTTGCCAGTGTCATGAAAACCGTTGGTGAAGTCGAACCCCAGAGCGGTTACGACGACGACGAGGAGAACGATGAGTTCCGCATTCACGAGAAGTCATGTTCCAACATCGGCGGGCCACAAATCGACCTGAGGCGGGGTCGTTCCGCGACATTTCCACCATTCGGCACCTGTTGTTCATCTTCGTCCGGATAATTGTCCGTTTTGAAACGCCTGGGGCAGAGAAAGTTCATTCGCGTGCATGGTCGTCGAGTGTGTGGAGGCATACGCTCGTCTCATGTCCCTGGGCGAAGAGAAGACGATCTCGGTCACCACCTTCCGTAAGAGTGGTGACGGCGTGGCCACTCCGACGTGGGTCGTACCGCTCTCTGGCGGACGTATCGGCTTCTGGACATCCTCGAAATCGGGCAAGGCCAAGCGGCTGCGGAACAACCCACGCGTCACCGTCGTGCCGTGCAACAACCGCGGAAAGGTGACCGACGGTACGTCGCCGGTCGCCGGGACAGCTCAGTTGGTGAGCGGTGGAGCTGAATTCGACGAGATTCGCAGCAAAGTGAAAGCGAAATACGGTGTGATGGTGCCTATTTCGAAATTCTTCAACACTCTCGGCCACATCGGCAAGGGGCCGTTCCCGTACGGCGATACCGGCGTGATCATTTCCGTCGACGCGTAGTCGGTATTGCGCGTCGGAGTAGCCTGAAGGTATGGAACCCACGACCGGGCGCCTCTGCCTGACGGTTCCACGAATCCTCCGTTAAGGAGCGTCGTCATGGCGCACATCAGCACTCTCGACTATACAACGGAAGCGCCGCAGCGCCATGTCGGGCAACCTTTCCCGTCGCCGACGCGGACTCCGCGATTCCTGCTTCGCGGACAAGGTGCCGTCAAGGCATCGGTGGACGGCGCGTGGTTCCCGTGGACCACGAACGTCACGGCGGAGCTTCACGATCTGATATCCGCACTTTCGCTGAGGTTGGGGCCGATCGCGCGGGTTGCGTTCGACTGGAACACGATCAGCAGCGCCCAGCGACGTATCGACGAGGTCGACGGTCTTGAAGTGCGGGGTCCGTACCCTGGCCAGCCTCACGATTTGATGTATCTCGACGACATCCACGGCCGTCAACTCGTTCTCATGATGATTCCGCCGTACACGGATCCGGACCGTGCGTACGAGATCATGCGGCGGTTGGTGGATCCTGGCCGCAGCGAAATCTATCGGGTGCAGTGAGATCTTTCTGACGGGTGGGATCGAATCTTTCGATTCCTGAACATGCGTCCAGTTTGTCTGGTTTGATGGTTCTCGTAACCACGATCTCAGGCGCATTCCTTCCGGTCAGCGCTTGGGCGCGGCAGCTTGACTCCCTGCCGTGTCGTCGATCCGGCATGCCCACCACCCTCCCACTGTGCGTGAGCGCCGGATCGAAGGAAGCCCCACCCTCCCCACGGGGGTGGGGCTTCTACTTTGTTCGGACTGACCGGCGTTCGCATCGCCGAATCTGCCGGGTTGTTCGGCCGTTCGGGACGCCTTGCTCCGTAGCATCGCCACTGTGAAGATTTCCCTACTCGGTGCGGCGGGGCTTCAGGACTGCGCCGACAGTGGAATGGACTGTATGGACGGATTTGGGGCGTTCGTTCTTCTGTACGTCGGCGGATTCATTCTCGCCTTGACATGGATTTCCCTGTGCCTTGTCGGAACAGCCGATGTGGTTTCCGTGTCCCGTCGAATCGGTGTGTGGCGCGCTGTCGTCTTCTCTGTCGGGATTTGGCTTGTGCCCATCGCCGGGTTGGGTGCGTGGCTTGTTTTCCGACGCTCTCGTTAATTCTCGAAAGTGGAGCCGGGAGACAGCCGCGTTTGCGGAGCCCGGTAACTTGTTGTATCAGTAGCGATTTGGAATCTGGCGAGAGGCTCTTGTCGATGCTGCAGGCGACAACGTCTATCCAGGCCATGCTGGAACTGGTTGGGCCTGGGCCAACTGGCAGTGGGTGGTCGGGGCCGCGCGCTGTCGGCTGCGTTGTCCGCGGCGAGCGAGGTCTTGATCGGTATCTCCGCCGACGCTCCCGGCAAGTCGAAGTCGCCGACGAGAAGCAACTCGCCCGCACGATCGCCCGCTACGGCCGTGTGGGCTTGCATCGACGAACTCGGTTACATGGAACTCGACAAACGAGGCGCCGAGCAGCTTTTCGAGGTGTTGCCCGAACGGGCGGAAAGAGCGCCGTCGCAATCGCCTCCAACGAATTGTTCTCCGGCTGGACGACAATGTTCACCGACCCACGACTTTGCGCCGCCATCGTGGATCGGCTCACCTTCGGCGACAACATCATCGAAATCGGCACCGACTCTTACCGGCTCGCCCATACCCGAGTTCAGCAATCCGCTTTGCACACACGAGGTGGGTCCGGATCAAGCTCCTTACTGGACCTGAATGAGACCGACATTTTCACCGAGACCGCACCCAGCCTTGAAACTATGTGGCATCCTGCCGTTCCAGCCAGTTCAAGATCGCTTGGTTGGTTTCATCGGGTCTTTCTTGCTGGATCCAATGACCGCAGTCGAGATTGACTACTTCCACATTGGGCACGAACTCTGTCAGGTTCTCAGCCCTCGCGATCGCGTCACGGTCGCCGTAGATCATGAGTGCGGGCTGTTGGATAATCGGGTCCACCTCCGCCAGCAAATGCCAGTTGCGGTCAAGGTTCCTGTACCAGTTCACGCTGCCCGTGAATCCTGTCGATTCGAAGGCGGAGACGAAAACGGCCAATTCGCTATCGCTCATCAGAGGCTCACCGAGTGGCGTCTCTGCTCTGGCGAGATCGATCAGCGCCATACCCGGCTGAGGCTCCCTGGGGGGTTCGTTCTTCCGGTACAGGTTGCGAAGGAACCGGAAGGTGTTGTCTTCGAACACGGCGTCCGCGACGCCCGGCTGTCGATTGAAGTGGACGAAGTAGAAGTCACCGCCAAGCACGGCTTCCATGAACTCGATCCAGGGCTGCTCTCCGCGATCCTGGTAGGGCAGGCTCAGGTTGATCACTTTGTTTACCCGGTCCGGGTGCAACAGGGTCAGGCCCCACACGACAAAGGCGCCCCAATCGTGACCGACAAAGGTGGCATCGTCGTAGCCGTAGTGATCGAGAAGTGCGATGAGATCACCCGCCAAATGTTCAATGTCATAGTCCGTCACTTCGGTCGGACGTGATGAATTGCCGTAGCCGCGCTGGTTCGGGACGATGACGTGATAGCCCGCCTCGACAAGGGCGGGCACCTGGTATCGCCAAGAATAGGCGTGCTCTGGCCATCCGTGACACAGCACGAGAGGTCTCCCGGCATTGTGTCGCCCTGCTTCGAAGACTTCGAGTTCCACGCCGTTGACTGGGATAAGGACGGGCCTGGGGAAGTCGGATGAATTCACGGATGCTCCTTCGAGTTGAGTACCGATCTCGTGTCTGAATCGACCGGTTGCTCCGACGATAGGGAGCATCGTGGACACATAAAGTCCTAGATCGCTGGCAATCTGAAGAAATGCGGAACGATCCCACAGGCCGAGCACTGCAACTGCTCTCGCTCCTTCAGACCCATCGCTTCTGGCACTGTGCCGAACTTGCCGCACGACTCGATGTCACGCAGCGGACGGTGCGCCGCGACATCGATCGCCTACGCGACCTTGGCTATCCGGTCGATTCCACGTCCGGAAAATACGGGGGCTACCGACTTGCAACGGGGGCGCACGTGCCACCCTTGATCCTCGACGATGACGAGTCCGTGGCGGTAGCCGTCGGACTGCGCTACGCCGCCGAGGCCGCCATCGGAGGAATCGAAGAAACGTCGCTACGCGCGCTGACGAAGATCGAAACACTCCTGCCCCATCGACTACGCCGACGTGTGTCGGCACTGCATTCGAGCGTCAGTTCCATGCGGCGGGCCGACGACGACATCGTCGACCCCGAAGCACTCAGTGTGCTCGCTGCGGCATGTCGTGACCACGAGCACGTTCGTTTCGACTACCGGCGAGGTGACGGCGAGAGCAGCAGACGGCTCGTCGAGTCGCACCGCCTTGTCACGGCGGGACGTCGTTGGTATCTCGTAGCATGGGACCACCATCGTGCGGATTGGCGAACATTTCGACTGGACCGGCTCTCGGAGCCTTGGCTGGCAGGCAGTCATTTCACGCCACGCGAGATCCCGGGCGGTGACGCGGCAGGCTTCGTCGCGAGATCAGTCGGCTCGCCGCCCCGTCGCCACGATGCAAAACTCGCCATCGAAGCCACTTTCGCCGACCTCGAAGGCGTATTCAGATGGATTGACCACACACCGATCGAGGTGGCAGCGGACCGCTGCCTTGTCCAGATCCGCAGCGAAGATCTCGGCAGGCTCGCCATGACTGTTGCGCGCATTGCGCTCACCGCCCCAGTGGTCGTCATCGAACCAACCGAGCTCGCCGACACCGTCAGTCGGCTCGCCCTCCATCTCAGGGTCTCGCCACCATGACAGTCAGAAGACGATTGCGCGACAAGACCATTCATGTCCAGGTTGCCGCGGGGCGTGTTCCCTGCGCCGTCCCCTCGTCTATTGAGGCACGTATCCGTTTCCCTCTGAGCTTGGAGAGTAAGTGACCAATTCGAAATCATCGCCACCGGCTTCCGTCCACCCCCCGACGTGGAAGTTCGACTATCCGATCATCCACGCCGAGACTCGGGAACAGTGGCGAACGTGGTTGACTGACAATCACACGTCAGGCCGAGGTGTGTGGTTGTGCTCCTGGCGCACCACCACCGGCCGACCACGCTGCCCCTACCCTCAGGCAGTTGAGGAAGCCATCTGCTTTGGTTGGATCGATTCCACCAACACCGTCTTCGACGAAGAGCGCAATTTGCAACTGTTCACGCCTCGCAGACGCAAGAGTTCCTGGACCCGACTCAACCGCGAACGCGCAGCTGATATGGAGGCGCGTGGCCTTATGACCGCTGCTGGTCGTGGTGCCATTGCTGCCGCGAAATCCACTGGTTGGTGGACGATTCTCGACCAAGTCGAAGACCTCGAGGAACCATCTGACTTGCAGGCGGCGCTGGACCGGGACCCGCAAAGTCGAAGCAACTGGGACAGTTTTCCGCCCAGCGCCCGCAAACAGATGCTGTGGTGGATCGTCTGTGCCGCTCGAGACGAAACACGGGCAGTTCGAATCGCCCATATCGTCAACAAAGCGGCCATCGGGCAACGTGCCCGCGGCTGATCCGCGATTCGACCGCGTCCGGTATGGAGGCCGGTCATTGCAACATCATCGAACCTGGCACGGACTCCTCCCGCCTCGCTCAAACCCGAGCTCATCAATCTTCCTGATCCGTGCATCACGACGGGTCCGGATCAAGCCGCCGTGCTGGACCTGAATCGGATTGACATTTCAACGAGGTCAGCTTCCACGATTTGCGGCACTTTCTCGCCCTCGCTGCTCATCGCGTCGGGAGCTGATATCAAGACAGTTCAGCATCGGATGCGGCCGAGTGCGAAGACGACACGACACCTACGGGAACATGTGTGGCGGACACATTCGATCGGACCGGAACAAGTGCACCCGCCCCGCAGGCGCGGGACGGGTGCACTTGGTACTCGCAGGTCTGACTTACGTCAGGATGCGGATCACACGTCGTAGTAGAGCTCGAACTCGTACGGGTGCGGACGCAGGTTGACCGGAGCGATTTCCTGCTCACGCTTGAGCGAGATCCAGGTCTCGATCAGGTCGGTGGTGAAGACGCCACCCTCGGTCAGGTACTCGTGATCGGCTTCGAGGCGGTTGATGACCGTCTCGAGGCTGGTCGGAGCCTGCGGGATGTTGCGAGCCTCCTCCGGGGGAAGCTCGTAGAGGTCCTTGTCGACCGGCGCCATCGGCTCGATCTTGTTCTTGATGCCGTCCAGGCCGGCCATCATCTGTGCAGCGAAGTTGAGGTACGGGTTACCCGAGGAGTCGGGTGCGCGGAACTCGAGACGCTTTGCCTTCGGGTTGTTGCCCGTGATCGGGATACGGACAGCTGCCGAGCGGTTGCGCTGGCTGTACACGAGGTTGATGGGAGCTTCGTAGCCCGGCACCAGACGGTGGTACGAGTTGATCGTCGGGTTGGTGAAGGCCAACAGCGACGGAGCGTGGTGCAGGATGCCGCCGATGTAGTGGCGAGCCATGTCCGAGAGGCCTGCGTAGCCGGACTCATCGTGGAAGAGGGGCTTGCCGTCCTTCCACAGGGACTGGTGGACGTGCATGCCCGAGCCGTTGTCACCGAAGAGCGGCTTCGGCATGAAGGTCGCGGACTTGCCGTGCTGCCAGCAGGTGTTCTTGACGATGTACTTGAACAGCTGCAGGTCGTCAGCAGCTGCGAGCAGCGTGTTGAACTTGTAGTTGATCTCCTGCTGTCCGCCGGTGCCGACCTCGTGGTGGCCGCGCTCGAGCTCGAAGCCTGCGTTGGTCAGGTTGGTGGAGATCTCGTCGCGCAGGTCCACGTAGTGGTCGTACGGAGCGACGGGGAAGTAGCCGCCCTTGGCGCGAACCTTGTAGCCGAGGTTCGGGGAGCCGTCGGCGTTGGTCTCTGCGCCGGTGTTCCAGGAACCGGAGATGGAATCCAGCTCGTAGAATGCGGAGTTCATGCCGGAGTCGTAGCGAACCGAGTCGAAGATGTAGAACTCGGCCTCGGCGCCGAAGAATGCGGTGTCCGCGATGCCGGTGCTGACCAAGTACTCCTCGGCCTTGCGGGCAACGTTGCGCGGGTCGCGGCTGTAGGACTCACGGGTGAACGGGTCGTGCACGAAGAAGTTGATGTTGAGGGTCTTCGCCTTGCGGAAGGGGTCGATCTGCGCCGTGGTGACGTCGGGAAGCAACATCATGTCGGACTCGTGGATCGACTGGAATCCGCGGACCGAAGATCCGTCGAATGCGAGGCCGTCCTCGAACACGTCCTGGTTGAAAGCAGACGCCGGGATCGAGAAGTGCTGCTGGACGCCGGGCAGGTCGCTGAACCGAATGTCGACGTACTCGATGTTCTCGTCCGCGATGTACTTGATGACCTCTTCGGCCGTGGTGAACGCCACGCTTGTGCTCCTTAAGTCGCTTCAGCCAAGTGATGTCGGTTGAATCCGTCGAGGCAGACGGTAGGGAGCTGGTGTTGCCCGCTCGTCAACCCTTTGTTTCGGCAGTGTTACGCGTCGCAGCATCCTGGGGATTTCCGAAGTCCATGTGACCGGCCACACAGTTAAAACCCGGCAAATCTGGACTACGGTGCTGCGACGCCTATCCTGGACAGCATGGCACGTATCACCGGAAGTTGGCTCTCTGGGCCACAAGCAGCTTTGCCGAAGAGCGCGGACGGCCGTGAGCAGTCGTACCGCGGCGAGCTCCTCGGTTTCCCTCAGGAGGGTCCGGGTTCGCTGGTCGGTTCGGGCCGTCGTATTGCGGCACTGTTGGTGGATTGGGTGATGGCCGTGGGAGTGGCCTCGCTCATCACCGGTGACTTCTTCGACGGCATGACCTCGACGGTCACGCTGATGGTGTGGTTCGCCGTCGGTGTCGTCACCGTGGCGCTGTTCAACTTCACCCCGGGGCAGTTCGTCCTCGGACTTCAGGTCGCGCGAATCGAAGGCCCGATCCGAGTGGGCTTCCTGCGCGCGTTGGGACGTCAGGCGCTGCTGGTGTTCGTCATTCCCGCGACCATCACCGACATCGACGGACGCGGTATGCAGGACCGCGCGACCGGCACTTTGCTCGTGAAGTCGCGCTGACACAAACTTCTCGAACGAAGAAAGACCCGGGTCCGTATGGGCCCGGGTCTTTCGTTTTGCTGTGGGGGAGTGTCAGCGACGACGAATGGTTCGCTGCATTCCCTTCATCTTCGCGCCTCCGGGCATCGGGCCCTTGGGAAGCGCTGCTCCGCCGCCGCGTGCGCTCAGCGCAGCGAGGCGACCTTCGATGTTGTCCATACGCTTTGTGTCGATGTTGCGAGGCAGCTTGTTCAGGTAACGCTGAAGCTGCGAGAGCGGAACTTGGCCCTCGTCGTTGCCGATGATGATGTCGTAGATCGGGGTGTCGCCGATGAGGCGAGCGGTCTTCTTCTTCTCCTGAGCGAGGAGGCCCTTGACGCGTTGCGGCGAACCCTCGGCGACGAGGATGACACCCGGCCGTCCGACGACGCGGTGAACGGCGTCGAGTTGGGTGGTGCCGGCGACGGCGTTCGTGACGCGCCACGCGCCCTGCATGTTGTCGAGGGCCCACGCAGCCGCACCGGCCTGACCTTCAGCTTTCTTGTACACCGATTTCTGGACGCGGCGACCGAAGATGATGAAGGCACCGAGGAGACCGAGAACGATGCCGATCGGCAGCAGGAACCACTGAAGGCCCCAGATGAGACCGACCAGGAAGAAGACCAGAGCCGCACCGACGAGGGTGCCGATCATCAGCGGCAGGAGGAGCTTGTCGTCCTTGCGCTGCATCTGGAATGCCTGCCAGAGCTGAGTTCTACGTTCCTTGGAAGCCTGCTTGCGGGCAGCCTTCGCTGCAGCCTTTGCCTCTTTGGTGGGTTTGCCCTTACCGGATTTGCTGCCGTTCGCCATGTACCCAGGATACGTCCATTGCTGTGCGCCTTTACTAACCGCCCGCGGTTAATAAAGGCGCACAGCAAAAAGTGGATCAGCGATTCAGGCGCGCCATGAGCGAGCTGGCTTCCTGCGAAGCGGCTCCGCCCTCGGTCAGATGACGCTGCGCCTCGGGAAGTTCACGGCCGTGATGTGCCATGGCCTGCGCATACAGGCGCCCGGCGCGGTACGACGAGCGAACCAACGGGCCGGCCATGACACCCGCGAAGCCCATCTCTTCTGCAGCCTTGGAGTGTGCGACGAACTCCTCGGGCTTGACCCACCGCTCGACGGGGTGGTGCCGTGGCGAGGGGCGCAGGTACTGGGTGATGGTAAGGATGTCGCAACCGGCGGCGTGGAGATCTGCCATCGCCTCGGTGACCTCTTCCGGGGTTTCGCCCATACCGAGGATCAGGTTGGACTTAGTGACCAGTCCGTAGTCGCGCGCTGCGGTGATGACGTCGAGGCTGCGCTGGTACCGGAAGGCCGGACGGATCCGCTTGAAGATGCGGGGGACGGTCTCGAGGTTGTGTGCGAGGACCTCGGGGCGTGAGGCGAAGACCTCGTCGAGCAGTTCGGGCTTGCCGTTGAAGTCCGGAACCAGGTTCTCGACGCCGGTGCCCGGGTTGAGTTCGTGAATCTTGCGGACGGTCTCGGCGTAGAGCCAGGCGCCGCCGTCGGGGAGGTCGTCGCGGGCGACGCCGGTGATCGTGGAGTACCGAAGTCCCATGGCCTGAACGCTTTCGGCGACGCGACGGGGCTCGTCGCGGTCGAGGGCTTCGGGCTTGCCGGTGTCGATCTGGCAGAAGTCGCAGCGGCGTGTGCACTGCTCGCCGCCGATCAGGAAGGTGGCTTCGCGGTCTTCCCAGCACTCGTAGATGTTGGGGCAGCCTGCTTCCTCGCAGACGGTGTGCAAACCTTCACGCTTGACCAGGCCCTTGAGCTCCGTGTACTCGGGGCCCATCTTTGCGCGGGTCTTGATCCAGTTGGGTTTGCGTTCGATGGGCGTCTCCGCGTTTCGGATCTCGAGACGGAGCAGCTTACGTCCTTCTGGGGCGATAGTCACGACAGTGATCCTACGCCGGGTGATTACTGCAACGGGGTTCGGGCGAGCCCGTCAGCTGTACTGAACGGTAGTAAAAGTCGGAGTAGGCGAGGCGCTTTCGAAGGTGACGCGCTCGACGTTCCGTTCGGTAACGGGCATGGTTCCGTCGAGAGCAGCGATCACTGCCTCGGTCACGGCGGGAGTAACTTCGTCCACGGTGACGTCGCGACCGAGTTCCTGCGACAGCGTTGTCACCCCGGCGTCACGGATGCCGCAGGGAATGATGTTGTCGAATCCGGTCAGGACCGAGTTGCAGTTCAGGGCGAAGCCGTGCAGTGCCACGCCCCGTTGGACGCGCACGCCGATGGCGGACACCTTGCGCTCGGGCTTCCATTGTCCGTTCGCAGTGTCGGCAGGCAGCCAGACGCCGGAGCGGCCGTCGATGCGCCCGCAGTTCAGGCCGAGGTCCGTGCACACCGTGATCAGTGCTTCTTCGATGCGTCGGACATATCGCACCACGTCGATGGGCTCGGCCAGTTTCACGATCGGATATCCGACCAGCTGGCCGGGGCCGTGCCAGGTGATCTTCCCGCCGCGGTCGACATCGATGACAGGTGTGCCGTCGACGGGACGATCTTCGGGTTCCGTGCGTCGTCCTGCCGTGTACACCGGCGGGTGTTCGAGGAGCAGTAGCGTGTCCGGTCCGATGTCGTCTGCCCGCGCTGCCGCGAGCTCACGCTGGCGGTCCCACGCGGCGTTGTAGTCGATCAAACCGAGTTGCTCGACGGCGATCGGCAGTTTCGAGAACCGGGCGGAAACGGCAGCGCTGCTCATGGACGTAGAGATTACGCCCGACTTCGGAATCATCCGAGTGCGGCCGCCAGCGCTTCGCCGATCGTGTTGTGGCGGAAGGAGAATCCCGCCTTTTCCAAAGCCGCGGGAATGGCTCGCTGGCCACCGAGGATGCCGCTCTTGGCGAATTCTCCGATCAACGCTTCGAGAGCGAACCCGGGAACGATCCAGGGAGCCGGTCGGTGGACCGCACGGGACATGGCGTCATTGAACTGGGCGTTGGTGACAGGGGCCGGACCAGTCAGGTTGACGGGACCGGAGAGTTCGGAATTCGTGAGCGCGAACTTGATCGCGTCGCACTCGTCCTCGAGTGAGATCCACGGAAAGTACTGGCGACCGTTGCCCAGTCGTCCGCCGAGACCGAACGAATAGATGCGTCGAAGCCGACCGAGCATGCCGCCGTGGGGTGAAATCACGACGCCCGAGCGCAGATTGACCACGCGGGCTCCCGCCTTGCGCGCGGGCTCGGTGGCAAGTTCCCAATCGCGACACGTCGTGGCGAGGAAGTCGGTACCTGCCGGCGAATCCTCGTCGACGATGTTGTCGCCGGTGTCGCCGTAATAGCCGACGGCGCTTGCGTTGGCGAGTACGGGAACCTTCTGACTTGCGACAGCTTCGGCCAGGACATCGGTCGCGACGATGCGGCTGTCACGAATCGCTTGCTTGTAGGAACCCGACCACCGTTTGTCGCCGATGCCGACGCCGCAGAGGTTCACGACGGCGTCAGCGCCTTGCAAGACGGAGAGGTCCAGACGGTCGTGGTCCGGGTCCCAACGCGATTCGTCGGGGCCGGCGGTCGACCGTCGCACCAGACGTACTACGTCGTGGTTGTCGGAGCGCAACGATGACACCAAGGCCGTTCCGATCAAACCGGACGAGCCGGCGATGACTACTCGCATTCGGAAAGCCTCCTTCGATTCAGCCTGCTTCGATATCCGAACGTATATATCCGACCGTACTGAAAAAGCCGGGGCGCCACCTCCTGATGGAGATGACGCCCCGGCCGGCCGAGCAGATGCTTACAAGCCCAGATCAGCTTCGAACGAGGCTTCTTCCAACCGCTGCTTCACAGTGGTGAGGAATCGGCCCGCGTCGGCACCGTCGACGAGACGGTGATCGTAGGTGAGCGGCAAGTAGATCATCGAGCGAACGCCGATGGACTCGTTGCCGTTCTCGTCGGTGACCACCATCGGACGCTTGACAATAGCGCCGGTTCCGAGCATGGCCGCCTGCGGCGGTACCAGGATCGGGGTGTCGAACAGCGCGCCCTGGCTGCCGATGTTGGTGATGGTGAACGTTCCACCCGAGAGCTCGTCCGGCTTCAGGCCACCCGAGCGTGCACGCTTCGCGATGTCGGCTATGGCGCGGGCCAAGCCGGCAAGGCCGAGATCGCCGGCGTTGTGGATGACGGGGGAGAGCAAGCCCTGATCGGTGTCCACCGCGATGCCGAGGTGCTCAGCGTCGTAGTAGGTGATCTGCTTGGCAGCCTCGTCGTAGCTGGCGTTGATGTTCGGGTGCGACTTCAGCGCCTCGACGACTGCCTTGGCGAAGAACGGAAGGAACGTCAGGTTGACGCCTTCGCGCTCGATGAAGCCGGCCTTGGCGCGGGCCCGCAGGGCGACGATCTTGGTGACGTCCACCTCGAAGGTCTGCGTGAGCTGAGCGGTGTTCTGCAGCGACTCACGTGTCTTGGTGGCCGTGATCTGCCGAATGCGGTTGGCCTTCTGCGTGGTTCCGCGCAGGTGTGCCAGTTCCGGTCGGACGCCTGCGGCTGCGGTGGCGGCCGGTGCGGCCGCGGGTGCTGCAGCAGCAGGAGCAGCGGCGGCGGGAGCCTTCTTGGCCTCCGCAGCGGCGAGCACGTCCTGCTTGCGGATGCGGCCGCCGACGCCGGTGCCGGTGACGGTCGCGAGGTCGACGCCGTTGTCCGTCGCGAGCTTGCGCACGAGCGGGGTGACGTACGGGCTGCTGTCGCCGGAAGCTGCGGGGGCAGCCGCCGGTGCGGGAGCTGCAGCAGGCTTCGGAGCGGGTGCAGCCGGTGCGGCAGCAGGCTTGGGTGCTTCGGCCTTCGGTGCTTCGGCCTTGGGTGCTTCAGCCTTGGGCGCCGGCGGTGCGGCCGGTGCAGCCTTGGGTGCCGGAGCCGCGGCGGGTGCGCCGGATCCGACGACGGCCAGCTGGCCACCGATCTCGACGGTGTCGTCTTCCTGCGCATTGATCTCGAGCAGGATTCCGGCGACGGGAGACGGAATCTCGGTGTCGACCTTGTCGGTCGAGACTTCGAGCAGCGCCTCGTCGACGGCAACTTCGTCGCCGACGGCCTTGAGCCAGCGGGTGACGGTGCCTTCGGTGACGGACTCGCCGAGGGCGGGCATCGTCACGGCGGTGCCTTCAGCGGAACCACCGGAAGCAGCGGGTGCCTCGGCAGCGGGAGCTTCTTCGGCGGGTGCCTCGGCAGCCGGGGCTTCCTCGGCGGGAGCTTCTTCTGCGGCGGGAGCGGGTGCTTCTGCATCGGGTGCTGCGGCTTCGCCGGCTTCACCGATCTGGGCGAGCTCGCCACCGATTTCCACGGTGTCGTCTTCCTGCGCGACGATCTTGGTCAGGACGCCGGCGACGGGAGACGGAATCTCGGTGTCGACCTTGTCCGTGGAGACTTCGAGCAAGGGTTCGTCGACTTCGACCGTGTCTCCTTCCTGCTTGAGCCACCGTGTGACAGTTCCCTCGGTGACGCTCTCACCTAGGGCTGGCATCTGGACGGAGAAGGCCATGTCTTTTGACTCCTCGACAGTTGTGTTCGGGTTGTTGAATTTTGTCGACTTGTGGTCGTAATGCATTGTGCTCGAGTGGCGCGCGACGTGCGGCTACTTGTAGCTATTTTGCCGATGTCGACGCGCGGGCGCGGCGTCACCGTCGTTCATCTTTCCATTGATACGCCGGGCGTGTCCGATGAGGGGGATGCCGTCCGTTTCGGGTGTGTCGGCTACTGGCGAGTAGGTATGCGTCGGGGGTCCGACTGTAACGTCGTAAGCGGACCAAACGGTATGTCGTGCGCAGGCACAACGGACATCGCCTGGCAAACTTGACATATCGCCGGGGTGCATCCGCGGCGTCGGTACCGAGGAGGGTACGACCGTGGGACTGTTCGATCGTTTCAAGCGTCCGCCGAGTGCGGCTCAGGCCGCAGCGCAGAGTGATGCGGATCATCTGGCGAATTGGGCGCACTCGCACGAAGGCGTAGAGGCGTACGTGGAACCTCAGACGACGGTGACCGAGGTGACCGTCGTGCTCGTAGCGAAGGACGGGGAGTGGACTCGTCGCCGAGTCGGCGGCGAGCGCGGTGCCCGCAAATTGGGACAGGACTTGAAGATCCCGGTCTACGACGTCCGCAAAACGGGATATCCGCAGCGTATGCGCGATCACGACGAGCGTAAGCGCATCGAGCGCAAGCGTGCTCGCGAGCAGGAATTGCGCGACGGTGCCTGAACTGCTGTGCGCCTTTATTAACCGCGGGGGGTTGATAAAGGCGCACAGCAGGTGGTCAGCCGTTGACCGCGATGTCCTCCAGGACCGAGATCATCGTGCGAACGGGAACGCCGGTACCGCCCTTGCCGGTGTAACCCCACGGCCCTGACGTGTTGTACGCCGGACCTGCGACGTCGATGTGCGCCCACTGGACACCCTCGGGAACGAATTCCTTGAGGTAGTGAGCTGCGACCAGCATGCCGCCCCAGCGGTGCGGGGTGACGTTGGCCATGTCGGCGACCTTGGAGTCGAGATCTCCGCGCAGTTCTTCGGGCAGGGGCATGGCCCAGCCGTTCTCGCCGACGCTCTGCGAGATGGAGGCGACACGGTCACGGAACTCGTCCGTGCCCATGACGCCGGGGGTGCGGTTGCCGAGCGCGACCATCTGCGCACCGGTCAGGGTGGCGGTGTCGATCATGTAGTCGGGGTTGTCCTCACCCGCGCGAACCATCGCGTCGGCAAGAATCAAACGGCCCTCGGCGTCGGTGTTGACGACCTCGATGGTGATTCCGCCGTACTGGGTCAACACGTCGCCGGGACGCTGCGCGGTCGCGGACGGCATGTTCTCGGCCATCGGAACGTATGCGACGACGTTGACGGGCAGGCCGAGCTTGGCTGCAAGCACGACGGTGGAGATGACGGCTGCGGCGCCGCCCATGTCCGAAGTCATGTTCTCCATACCTGCGGCAGGCTTGATGGAGATTCCGCCGGTGTCGAAGGTGATGCCCTTACCCACCAGCGCGACCTTGCGGGCGCCACGCTTCTTCGACGCGTATTCGAGGCGGACGAGACGAGGCTGGCGTGACGAGCCCTTGCCGACGCCGATGATTCCGCCGTAGCCACCCTTCTCGAGTGCCTTCTCGTCGAGAACCTGGACGGTGAGCCCGGCCTCGACGCCCAGTGCCTTCGCGCGCGCGGCGAACTCGGCGGGGTAGAGGTGGCTCGGGGGAGTGTTGACGAACTCGCGTGCGGTGGCGACGGCTTCGGCGATGGCAGCCGACCGTGCCAGCGTTGCCTTGGTCTCCTTCGTGCGCGGCGATGGCACCAGAAGTTCGACGCGGGCGAGTGGCTGCGAATCAGGGCCGGGAGCCGTCATCGAGGACTTGAATTCGGTGAAGCTGTACGCGCCCAACGCAAATCCCTCGGCAGCGGCACCGAGGTCGAGGATCGAGAGCGTGGTTGCGACGGTGTCGATGCCGGACAGCGAGCGAGCTGCAGCGCCGGCGGACTTGCGGATCTGTTCACTGCCGAGCCTGTCGGCGGAGCCGAGTCCGACGGCGAGGACGCTGGTGACCGACAGCGCGCTCGGTGCCGGGACGCGAGTGAGCTGCTCGGGCTTGCCGGTGGCGCCGACGGCGATGAGGCTGTCGAGGATCTCGGCAAGCACGTCCTCGTCGACGATGCCTTCGCTGAGTGCGATTTCGGGGCCGTCCGGACCCGACGTCAGGCCGACGACCAATATCTCTGCGCGCTTGGCGACTGTGCCGGCGAGAACGAGGTCGGGTCCCAACGATCGGGCTGTGCGAGTGCTCAAGGTGTCTCCTGTGAGGTGAGTGTGCGATGCGTCCGGTTCTGGCGGATGCCTGAGTCGATGTTAGGCCCTTTGCAGTTTGCGGACGGGCGATCGTCTCGGCCGGGTGAGCTCTCGCTGCGGACATGTTTCGATCGGCGAAGTCCGATAGGTTGTGGGCCATGACCGACGAACAACTGTTGCAGGGCCCGATCCACCCCGTCCACGTCGAACTCGGTGCGACGTTCGCGCCGTTCGGGGGTTGGCAGATGCCGGTTTCCTACGCCGGCGTCGTGGCCGAACACACCTCTGTGCGTGAGAATGTCGGACTCTTCGACGTCAGTCACCTCGGCAAGGCCGTCGTGCGTGGCGCGGGCGCCGCAGAATTCGTGAACTCCGCACTGACCAACGATCTGAACAAGATCGGGCCGGGCAAGGCTCAGTACACGTTGTGCTGCAACGAGTCCGGTGGCGTCATCGACGACCTCATCGCGTACTACGTCAGCGACGACGAGATCTTCCTCGTCCCGAATGCTGCCAATACCGCGGACGTCGTTGCGGCGCTGGTCGCTGTGGCACCGGACGGAATCACCGTCGAGGATCAGCATCGTGCCTACGGTGTGCTGGCTGTTCAGGGTCCGAAATCGGTGGCTGTTCTGACGGCGCTGGGACTTCCCACCGAGATCGAGTACATGGCGTACGAAGATGCGGAATGGAACGGCGTGCCCGTGCGTGTGTGCCGCAGCGGTTACACCGGTGAGGTCGGCTACGAACTCCTGCCGCGGTGGGAGGACAGCGAGCCGTTGTTCCGCGCGCTTCTCGAGGCAGTGCGCGCCGAGGGTGGGCAGGCCGCCGGACTTGGCGCCCGTGACACTCTTCGTACCGAGATGGGTTATCCGCTGCACGGGCATGAGCTTTCGCTCGAGATTTCTCCGCTCGAAGCGCGCTGCGGATGGGCGATCGGTTGGAAGAAGCCGACATTCTGGGGCAAAGAGACCTTGACCGACGAGAAGGCCGCCGGCCCGGCTCGCAAACTCTGGGGGATCAAGGCTCTCGATCGCGGTGTGCTGCGGGCCGGCCTCGGTGTTCTGCGTGACGGCGAGGCAATCGGCGAGACCACCTCTGGAACGTTTTCACCGTCCCTCAAAGTGGGAATTGCGTTGGCGCTCCTGGATTCCGGAGCCAATGTCGCGGCCGGTGACGAGATCGAAGTCGACGTCCGTGGTCGCGCTCTTCGGTGCGTCGTGGTCTCTCCTCCGTTCGTGGAGACCAACACCAAGTAGAGAGCTTTTTCACGTTCGATAGGATTGCGCCCATGACAGGTGCCGCCGATTTCGTTCGTGTTCAGAGCTCGTCCCCGAAGTCCGACGCCGAGCGCCGTGACATTTTGGCGGCGCCCGGCTTCGGGCGGCACTTCACCGACCACATGGTCTCGATCGACTACACCGCGGGCGAGGGCTGGCACGACGCCCAGGTGTTGCCGTACGGAAACATCGAGCTCGATCCGGCCGCAATGGTTTTGCACTACGGACAGGCCATCTTCGAGGGCCTCAAGGCATACCGCCAGCCGGGTGGCGAGATCAGCTCGTTCCGCGTCGAGGCCAACGCCGAGCGTTTCGCAGCATCTGCGCGCCGTCTCGCCATGCCCGAACTGCCGGCGCAGATGTTCATCGATTCCATCACCGAACTGATCGACGTCGATCTCGACTGGGTTCCCGCTGCCGGCGGCGAGGACGCGCTCTACCTCCGTCCGTTCATGTTCTCCACCGAAGCCGGACTCGGCGTCCGTCCCGCCGACGAGTACCGCTACCTGCTGATCGCCTCGCCCGCCGGGGCGTACTTCCCGCGTGGGGTGAAGCCGGTCAGTGTGTGGCTGTCCACCGAATACGTTCGCGCGGCCCCCGGCGGGACCGGCGCAGCCAAGTTCGCAGGCAACTACGCCGCTTCGCTCCTCGCCCAGGCGCAAGCTGCCGACGAGGGTTGCGACCAGGTGGTCTGGCTCGACGCCATCGAGCGCACGTACGTCGAGGAAATGGGTGGAATGAACCTGTTCTTCGTCTTCGGTTCCGGTCCCGACGCTCGCCTCGTAACGCCGTCGCTGTCCGGTTCGTTGCTGCCCGGCATCACGCGCAACTCGCTGCTCGCCCTCGCTGCCGATTCCGGCTTTGCCGTCGAAGAGCGCAAGATCAGCACCGACGAATGGCGGACCAAGTGCAAGAGCGGAGAAATCACCGAGGTCTTCGCTTGTGGCACAGCAGCAGTCATCACCCCCGTCGGACGCGTCAAGTCCGCCGAGGGTGAGTTCACCATCGCCGACGGCGAGCCGGGTGAAGTGACGATGGCACTGCGCGACACCCTCACGGGTATTCAGCGCGGCACCTTCGCCGACACTCACGGCTGGATGACCAAGCTTCACTGATCGCTGGTTCGTTCCGCGAGCAATCGCTCGCGGAAGAACAGCAGAATCTCGTCTCGAGCGACGGTGGTGGGCGACCCTGCCTCGTCGACGAGATGAGCCGTCACCACGCTGTGTGGATTGGCGATGACGTGTTCGAAGAACGGTGACGTTGTCGCGTTGGCCGCTTCGTCGGGGAGTGCCGTCCCGACGAAGCGCTCGCCCAAGGCCTTCGAGTAGGCCGCGAATCGTTGTGCGCGGCAGAACGGGTCACCTTGAAAGCGGTATGCCAGCACCGTGAGGTCTTCGGCCTCGAGTCTGGAGCGCACGGCTTCGAGTTCTTCTGGCCCGCTGTCGGTTTCGTCCGGTCGATCGAGCGGTAACGACGGTTGGGCGAGAACCGGTGCAACGACCGAAGGTTCTAGCATCATCGACAACGCGAAGTTACCGGTGAAGCACATCCCGATCACTCCGACGCCAGGGCCTCCGCATTCCACATGGGCCGAAGCGGCGAGTGAACGCAGCCAACGGACCGCCGGGCTCGGTTCGTCGGCAGCGAGGGCGCGAAACTCCGCACTGACGCAGGCCCTCTTGAATACCGTCAGACCCTCGTCCACTGTGGGGACTGCTCCGTCGCGGCCGAACAGTGACGGAACAAAGACAGTGAAGCCGGCGTCGCGCACCCAGCGGGCGAATCGTGCAATATGCGGGCTGATGCCCGGCATTTCCGGCATGACAATTACCGCGGGACCGGTGCCCGCCACGTACACGGACTTCGTCACTGCGTCGATGGTGATCGTTCGACGGTCGAAGTCGTCGAGCGGATCGTCTCTGGTCATGCTCCGGTTCGGCACGGTGAGCCCTCTCGGTAGTCGAAACAATTCCTCTGCACAGTCTTTCGGCGAGGGATCAACTACAGAAGAGGGCGGTTCGCCACGTTTTCGGGCGGGCTCGCCACGTAGGGCCTATCCGGCGCCGCCGTTGCGGAATCGCTTTCGGTAGTCGGCCGGGCTCATGCCGACGCGGTCGGTGAACAGGCGACGGAAGGTTCCAGGATCCTGATAGCCGATGTGTCCCAGGATCTTTCCGAGAGGCAAGTCGGTCGATTCCAACAACCGTTTCGCTTTTCGGATCCGTGCACGCCGCAGGTAGCTGCGCGGCGACTCCCCGGCCTCGTCCTTGAACTTCCGAAGCATTGTTCGGGTGCTGAGGTGAAAAGCATCCGACAGCAGATCCAGGTCGTAGGGCTCCGCGATCCGTTCGACCAGCCAGCTTCCGACGTCGTCGGCGAACTGTGTGTGTTCGACGGGCAGTATCGAGTCGACGATGTACGGAGATTGACTGGTTCGGTTTTCCGGCGCCAGAGTAATTCTTGCGGTCGTTCGCGCAATCGTGTCGCCGAGATGCTCGCGCACGAGTGCCGTTGCGAGGTCGAGCGCGGCAGTGAACGCCGCAGTGGTGGTGACGCCGTCGTCATGGACGATCAGTGACTCGGTTCGAACCGTCGCACCGGGGTACCGACTCGCGAGGTCGGTACCGTACAGCCACGACGTCGTACATCGGCGTCCGTCGAGCAGTCCGGCCTCGCCCAGTAGATACGCGCCGACGCAGACCGACGACACCCGAACGCCGCGAGCCTCGCTGGCACGGATGAACTCGATTTCTCTGTCCCACAGGGACAAACGCGTCGCGGGGTCTTCGGACGGTACGAGCTCGAACCCTGGCACCACCAGGTGATCGAAGTCGTGATGCCACTCCTGTGCGCCGATCGAAAATCCGCCTGCCGCAACGACGGACGTGCCGGACGCCGAGATGACCGATACCGCGAAGGGGTCGGTGGATGCTCCATCAGCGACGCGATTGGCGATCAGGAGAAGGTCGGTGAGAACGAAGATCTCGGCCGCCAGGCAACCTTCGTACGCAAGGACTCCGACTCGCACGACGTCGGATCACAGTCCGAGAGTGAGGCCGACGGCCGTCAGCGTCACCGTGAGTTCGAGCGCGAATCCGAGAACATCTCCGTTGAGTCCGCCGAATCTGCGGACGCAGTGACGCACGCACAGCACACTGACCAGCAGCGCCGACGCGGTCACGAGAGGGCCGAGCCACCACCGGTCGGTGGCAAAGGCAGAAGCGGCGATCAGCGGAACCGACCATACGATTGCGGCCCACAGCGGTTGCGAATCGGCGACGAGCGCACCGAATCCGCTCGGGCTCGATGCGAGAATGCCTCGGCGGCAGGCGAACACGACGGCCACACGACCCGCGGCGACAGATACGAGCACCGCGATCCACTGCGTGGGGGAGTCGGCAACAGCGAGGACGCCGAAGGAGACCGATTGCAGCCCGAGGAAGATGAACAGTGCCGCGACCCCGAACGGTCCGGCACCGCCGCTGTGCATGACTTCGCGGGCGCGCTCCGGGGGACCGTAACAACCCAGTCCGTCGACGGAGTCTGCCAGTCCGTCCACGTGCATCCCGCGGGTGCCGAGAGCGAGCGCACCTACTGTCAGCAAGCCTGCGAGATAGGGATTCAGGCCGATACTGGTTGTGCCCCAGAGGACGAACGCCGCGGCAATGCCGAGAGCGATTCCGGTGAGCGGAGCTGCCGCGATGGCGCGACGACCGGCCGTGCGATCGATGTCGGAGGGGCCGCGAACCGGAAGAACCGTCAGCCACGAGAATGCGAGCGGCACTCCGGACAGCGGGCCCGCCACGCTCACTCCGCCGTATCGGTCTTGGTCAGGTCGATCGACTCGGATTCGTCGGCGGGTGCGCTGCCCTGAGTGCTGACACCGGCTTCGGAGAATGTCGCCATCTTGCTCAGGATTGCCACGGCGCCCTGAAGAATCGGGAGCGCAGTCACTGCACCTGAACCTTCGCCGAGTCGCATGTCGAACTCGACGATCGGGTCGAGACCCATTCGCGTCAATGCGATGGTGTGTGCGGGTTCGGTGGAGCGATGCCCGGCGACCCACCATTCACGTGCGCCGAAAGCCAACTCGTCGGCGACCATGGCGGCTGCGGTGACGACTACACCGTCGAGGATCACCGGTGTACGACGCGAAGCTGCCTGGGCCAGGAAGCCGGCCATTGCAGCGAGGTCGGCACCCGAAGACGTGCGCAGCAGCGCGACTGTGTCGCGAACGTGCGGACGGGCGCGCCGGAGAGCGTCGCGAATTGCGGCGGTCTTGCGGATCCACCCGGCGTCGTCGATACCGGTACCTCGACCCACGACCGCGACAGGTTCGCTGTCCGTGAGGGCGGCGATGAGTACGGTGGCGGGCGTCGTGTTGCCGATGCCCATGTCGCCGGCGATGAGAAGATCTGCGCCCCCGTCGATTTCCTCGTCCGCGATCGCTCGGCCGGCGGCGATGGCCTTCAGTGTTTCCTCGTTCGACATGGCGTCTTCGCGGTCGATGGACCCGGAAGATCTGCGTACCTTGTGGCTCGAGACGGACGGATCGGTATCGCCGTCCACTGCGATGTCGACGACGCGAACAGTGGCACCGGCAACCTCGGCGAGGACGTTGACTGCCGCGCCGCCTCCGAGGAAGTTCGCGACCATCTGTGCGGTCACTTCCGGGGGATAGGCGGAGACACCGTTGCGGGCGATTCCGTGATCGCCGGCGAAGACGACGACGCGAGGCCGGGTGAAAGCATGTGGGGGACAAACACCTTGGCAGGCTGATGCCCAACCGGCGAGAGCCTCCAATCGGCCCAACGAGCCGGCCGGCTTGGTCAGATCACGTTGTCGTGCGTCGGCCTGCGCGCGCACGTCACGGTCGGGTGGGGTGACGGGTTCGAAGTCGGCGCTACTGACCGGAGCGACGTCAGGGTTGGCATCTGGACTGGCCTCGGTACTCACATCGCGCCTTCCGGTTGTGCAGCAGTATCTTTCAAGATGAGCGGTAACCCTGCAACCACTAGTACGACACGATCGCACACCGCGGCGATACGAGCGTTGAGGGTGCCGATCTCGTCGCGGAACAATCGTCCCGACCGAGTCTCGGGGATGACGGCCAAACCCACTTCGGGGCTGACCAGCACCAGGGGACCGCGGTAGTTCTCGACGCTGGCGACAAGGCTGTCCGCCGCGGGAGTGATGGTGCCGCGCGGTGCGTCCCAGGCGCTCTGACGATCGAATTCCGTGGTCAGCCACGTTCCCAGATCGTCGACCAACGTCGCTGTGTGTGGATCGCTTTCGAGTTGCGCCGCGAGGTCACCTGCGTCTGCGGTTTCGACCGTCGACCAATGAGAAGGCCGTCTGTTGCGGTGCTGGTCGATCCGGCTTTCCCAGTCTGCGTCGGAGACATCGCGTCTGGCTGTCGCCAGGTACCGGATCGGCACCGAACGCTCGGGTATTTGGCCTGCACAAACCAAATCCTCGGCGTGCGCGGACTTACCAGACCGCGCGCCGCCGAGGACCAAAGTTCTATACGTGTTCGTCACGCTCAGATTGCGTCGCCCGGCCCCACACGAGGCTTCGGTGCGCGCAGCTTACGGATCTGCGACGCGCGAACGAACGCGTACCAGCCGAGCTTGAATCCGCCGTCGGTGCTGTCGGGGAAGCGCTCGGCGACGCGGTTGTTGATCATGCGACCGAGCCAGATGCCTTCACCGACCATGAAGAGCATCATCACGAGCATTGCCAGCGTGACGATCTGCTGGAGCGCGGGCGTGACGAACATCGTCATGATGAGGATCAACGCGAGCGGCATGAACAGCCCGACGAGGTTGCGGCGAGCGTCGATGAAATCACGGACGTAGGCGCGAACCGGCCCCTTGTCGCGGGGGAGCAGGTACTTGTCCTCGCCGGCGAGCATGCGGGCGCGGCGGTCTGCCGACGAAGCGCGACGCTCGGCGGCTTCGGCCTTGCGGTCCTCCTTGGAGCCGCGGGTCGCCTTGCGGCGGGCGCGGGCTTCCTTCGCGGTCAGCGGGGCAGGAGCAACGGGGCCACGCCTCTTCGCCTCGGCGTCGCGACGCTTGGGTGTAGGGCGGCCCTTGCCCACCTGCTCGATGGGCGCCTCTTCGGAGGCCGAGGATGCCTCAGTGCCCTCGACGTCACGTTTGTCGGAGTTGTCTGAGTCACCGCGGCGTAGCAATTTCACACCTCCAGGCTATTGGATAAGTGCATGGTCTGGGAAACCGACCTCGGTCTTTCTGAAAAACTCGATCGCCCGAGACGTTGAAACGCGCGAGATCGTGAAACATCGGGGTCATTCGGGACTCTTAGACTTCGGTTATGCGGGTAATAGTTGCTCCGGATTCATTCGGCGAAACCCTGACTGCCGTCGCGGCGGCCGAGTCCATTACTGCCGGTTGGCGGCGCGGTCGACCCGGCGACGACGTCGTCACCGCGCCACAATCCGACGGCGGACCGGGATTCGTCGACGTGTTGGCAACAGCCGGAGGGGCCGTCCGGTCCGCGCGGGTGTCCGGACCGTTGACCTCGCGCGTCGACGCGCAGTGGCTGTTCGATTCGGGCACGGCGTACATCGAGTCCGCTCAGTCCGTCGGGCTCGGTCTACTCGAAGGACCGCCGACGCGCGAGAGTGCGCTCGCCGCGCACAGTCGCGGTGTCGGAGAACTGATCGCGCTCGCCCTCGATGCCGGCGTGAGGACGATTGTGGTCGGACTCGGCGGGAGTTGCTGCACGGACGGGGGACGTGGACTGGTGGAGGCGTTGGGCGGCTTGGAGGCGGCGACGGCGGCCACGGAGGGCGTTCGGTTGGTCGCAGCCACCGACGTCGAGCACGTTCTTCTCGGCGAGCATGGTGCGGCAGCGGTGTTCGGCCCGCAAAAAGGTGCCGACGCCGCGACTGTTGCCGTTCTCGAAGCGCGGAATGCGACGTGGGCCGAGCAATTGGAGTCCGTCACCGGACAGCGAGTGTCGGAATTTCCGGGTGCCGGCGCCGCGGGTGGTATCGGTGCTGCGTTGTTCGCGCTCGGTGCACAGCGGCGACCCGGGGCCGACGTCGTCGCCGAGCGCACCGGGCAGGCCGCGCTATTGGCATCGGCTGACCTGGTGATCACTGGTGAAGGTAAGTTCGACCACCAATCTTTGCGAGGCAAACTCGTCAGTGCGCTCGCGTCGGCCGGGGCGGCGCATAGCGTTCCGACACTCGTCTTTGCCGGTCAGGTGACGCTCGACGAGACGGACTATGGGTCGACCTCGATAGCCGCGGCGAAATCGGTGACGGAGTTCGCCGGGTCGGTGGACCGTGCGATGAAGGAAGCGTCGGCGTGTCTCGAGGGACTCGCCGAACACACGGCACGCGAGTGGAACATCTGGCGCGGCGGCCCGAGCTGAGGATCCACGAGCGTCGACGCGCCGTTGCCGTGTCGGGAAGACCGGATAGGATGAAGACGAATCGCACCCGGTAAGGACTGGCGGGAATAAGTCGGCAGCGGCGTACCGTTGAAGCGTTCACGGGTTGGTACGAACATTAGGGAGAGCCCATGACTGTGCAGAACGAGACCGCCACCCACGGCGTCAAGATGACCGAGGCCGCATCCGCCAAGGCGAAGGCCCTCTTCGATCAGGAGGGGCGCGACGACCTTGCGCTGCGTATCGCAGTGCAGCCCGGCGGCTGTGCCGGACTGAAGTACCAGCTGTTCTTCGACGACCGCACTCTCGACGGTGACCTCACCGTCGACTTCAACGGCGTCAACCTGGTTGTCGACCGGATGAGCGCGCCGTACGTCGAAGGTGCGTCCATCGACTTCCTCGACACCATCGAGCAGCAGGGCTTCTCGATCGACAACCCCAATGCAACAGGCTCTTGTGCCTGCGGTGACTCGTTCAACTGAGTCCGTCGATCACAACTCAATT
Organism: Rhodococcus sp. IC4_135; assembly: GCF_011602025.1. Taxonomy (NCBI): domain Bacteria; kingdom Bacillati; phylum Actinomycetota; class Actinomycetes; order Mycobacteriales; family Nocardiaceae; genus Rhodococcus; species Rhodococcus sp. IC4_135. The sequence goes on along the minus strand of NZ_JAAOLG010000006.1, from coordinate 206,631 downwards.
CACGAACAACTGACGCGGAACCGACATTCGGTTTCGCGTCAGTTGTTTGTGGTGACTCGTACGTAGACCGTTCCGAACTGACGGCTCGGACGCCGAAGACGGCGCTACGGGCGGTAACGTGAACTTTTGCTCCTCTTTCATTCTTGTACTCACTTCGCTGAAAGGCCACGATCCGTGACTATTGCGGTAACCGGTTCCATCGCCACCGACCACTTGATGCGCTTTCCCGGCCGCTTCGCCGATCAGCTCCTCGCCGATCAGCTCGCCCACATTTCTCTGAGTTTCCTGGTGGACGACCTCGTGATTCGCCGCGGTGGCGTCGGCGGCAACATCGCCTACGCCATGGGCGTGCTCGGTGGATCGCCGCTGCTCGTCGGCGCGGTCGGTGCGGACTTCGCCGAATACCGCACGTGGCTCGAGGACAACGGCGTCGACTGCAGTGCCGTCCGCATTTCGGACAAGGCGCACACCGCGCGTTTCGTGTGCACCACCGACGAGGACATGGCGCAGATCGCGTCGTTCTACCCCGGTGCGATGAGCGAGGCCCGCGAGATCGAACTCGCTGCGGTGTCCAAGACCGCGGGTGCGCTCGATCTCGTACTGGTCGGCGCCAACGACCCCGAGGCCATGGTTCGCCATACCGACGAATGCCGCGCGCTCGGGATTCCGTTCGCAGCGGATCCGTCGCAGCAGCTTGCCCGCTTGTCCGGTGACGAGGCCAAGGCGCTCATCCACGGCGCGAAGTACCTGTTCACCAACGAGTACGAGTGGGGTCTGCTTCAGCAGAAGACGGGTCTGAGCGAAGAAGAGATCCGCGCGCAGGTCGGTATTCGGGTCACCACCCTCGGCTCCAAGGGTGTGGAAATTGTTGATGCCGAAGGCAATTGGGTGCGCGTCGACGTAGTGCCCGAGACCGGCAAGGTTGATCCGACGGGCGTCGGCGACGGCTTCCGTGCCGGCTTCCTGCTCGCCCACGGTGCCGGCCTGAGCTTCGAGCGAGCCGCACAACTGGGATCTCTGGTTGCTGTATTGGTCCTCGAGACCGTCGGAACCCAGGAGTGGGTGTTCAACCGCGACGAGGCGCTCAAGCGTCTCACGGAGGCGTACGGCAGCGCGGCGGCGGACGAGATCGCGACGATCCTGCCGAAGTAGCGCTCCGCCCCGTGAGTGGTTGAGGAGTCCGGAGACTCCCTAACCGCTCACGGGGCCGAAGGCCTAGATGTTGACCGGGTACACCGGTTCCTGGATCTGCGGCACGATGCGCTTCTCCACGAAGATTCCGTGCCAGACCATGAAAGTCAGGACGGTCCACAGGCGTCGGCTGTGGTCGGACACGCCCTCTCGGTGATCGTTGAGCATCTTCACCACGGCCTGCTTGTCGAAGATGTGGTCGGTTCCCGACTCCTCGATCTGCAGATGTGCCCAGTCGAAGAGCTCGGTGCCGCGCAGCCAGTGGCGAAGCGGAACCGGGAATCCGAGCTTGGCGCGGTGCAGAACATGGTGCGGCACAATGCCTTCCAAGGCCTGACGCAGCGCGTACTTGGTCGTGTCCTTCGTGATCTTCTGATCGAGCGGTACGCGTGACGCGACGTCGAAGACCTCGGGATCGAGGAACGGCACACGCAGCTCCAGCGAGTTGGCCATCGTCATCTTGTCGGCCTTGACGAGGATGTCGCCTCGCAGCCACGTGAACAGGTCGAGATGCTGCATCCGGGCAACCGGATCCCAGTCCCGGGACTGCGCGTAGATCGGCGCGGTGACGTCCTGGTGAGTCCACTCCGGACGGAAATCGCGCAGGACGGCGCGGAGCTGAGCGTCGTTGAAGCTACGAGCGTTGCCGTAGTAGCGCTCCTCGAGGGTCAACGAACCGCGGTTGAGCAGACTCTTGCCGCGGGTGCCGTCCGGGATGCGTTCGGACAACTTGCCCGCAGCCCGACGCAATCCCTTGGGAAGGTACTCGAACGGCTTGAGCGACAACGGCTCACGGTAGATCGTGTAACCGCCGAACAGCTCGTCGGCGCCCTCGCCGGACAGCACGACCTTGACGTGCTTGCGTGCTTCCTTCGCGATGAACCACAGCGGAATCAATGCCGGATCGGCCACCGGGTCGTCGAGGTACCAGACGATCTCGGGAATGGCAGCGGCGAACTCGGCGGGGGAGACCACCTTGACGACGTGCTTCGCGCCGATCGCTGCGGCGGATTCTGCCGCGACGTCGACCTCGGAATAGCCCTCACGTTCGAAACCGGTCGTGAAGGTGATCAGGTTTGGGTTGTGGCGCATCGCCAATGCCGCGATCGCGGTGGAGTCGATACCGCCGGAGAGGAACGAGCCGACGGTGACGTCGGCGCGCATGTGCTTGGCGACCGAATCCTCGAGTGCTTCGGCGATTTCCTGGTAGCGCGCCTTCTCAGTGCCCGGTGCAAAAGGCTTGGCCGGGAACTTCGGTGTGAAGTACCGCGTGAACGTGGGCTCCTCGCCCGGACGCACCCGAGCGAAGCTGCCCGACTCCAGGCGTCGGATCTCCTTGTGCAGTGTTTCCGGCTCCGGTACGTACTGCAGAACGGTGTAGTGCTCGATGGCTCGCGGATCCAGCTCGGTGCCGATGCCGATCAGATCGGTGAGTTCGAGAAGGCTCTTCTTCTCACTGCCGAACGCGGTGCCGCCCGCTCCGGTCGCAATGAAGAGTGGCTTGATACCGAACGGATCGCGTGCGATGAACAGCTCGCGTGTGTCGGTGTCCCAGATCGCGAACGCGAACATTCCGCGCAGGCGCCGGACCGCATCCTCACCCCAGTAGTGGAATGCTGCGACGATGGCCTCGGAGTCGCCCTCGGTGAAGAACTTGGCGTCGTGGTCCTTGACCAGTTCGGCACGGATCTCCAAGTAGTTGTAGATCTCGCCGTTGAACGTGAGCGCATAACGCTCCGGGTTCTCCGGCGGGCCCCAACGCAGCGGCTGGTGGGAATGAGCGATGTCGATGATCGCCAGGCGGTTGAACCCGAAGACGAGGTGGTCGTCATTCCACGTCCCGTGTTCGTCCGGCCCGCGGTGACGAAGGCAATGCATCGCCTGGTCGACCCGCGAGACGGCGTCCTCGCTGGTTCCGCCAGATGTCAGTAGCCCGAGCAGTCCACACACAGCGTCCGGTTCCTCGATTCAGAATTTTTGTACAGAAGGCTCCCGGACACGAGTGTCGGGGAGAGGTCAACGAACTCTTGTCGAAAGTATGCCGCAGATCGACGTCCCTGCCGATCGCGGCGGAACGAATCGACGTGATGTGCGTCGCCGAAACGACCTGAGCCGTTCCTGAGCAGCACCTGAGAGAGCTGTGTGACGTCCGCCGCGACACGGGCGAGGACCCGAGGATGGATAGCGCCCGGCTTTGGTCTACGCTGCGTAGTAATTGGGCCTTCCCTCCGGGCATGCCCTAGTTGAATTTTGTGGCGATCAGGAAGGCGTGAACGTGGCGCAAGGTCGGATCCTTCGGCGAGCGGGGCTGGCAGTATCTCTGGGCATTGCTGCCTTGCTGCTGTCGGGTTGCTCCATCGACAACGAAGTGCTTCGTTTCGGGTGGCCTTCGGGCATCACCCCGGAGGCGACGCGCATGCGTGAGCTGTGGACGTGGTCGGTTGTAGCCGCCCTCGTCATGGGTGTGCTGGTGTGGGGGCTGGTCTTCTGGGCCGTCATCTTCCACCGTAAGAAGAAGGACTCGCCGGAATTCCCGCGCCAGACGGCATACAACGTGCCGCTCGAACTCGGTTACACGGCAGTTCCCTTCGTCATCATCGCGGTTCTCTTCTACTTCACCGTCATCGTTCAGAACCATGTTCTGGACAAGACGGACAATCCTGACGTCGTCGTAGACGTCACGGCCTTCCAGTGGAACTGGAAGTTCGGCTACCGCTCCATCGAGTTCGGTGACGGCTCCGCCAAGTACAACGGAATCGACGTCGAGGCCGAAGAGGCTGCCAAGACCGAGGGCTCCACTGTCAACGATCACGGCGAAGAAGTTCCCGGCCCGATCCACGGCAACAGCACCGAGGACCTGAGCTACCTGCACTACGACAAGATCGAGACCGTCGGCTCCAGCCAGGAGATCCCGATCCTCGTTCTGCCCACCGGCAAGCGGATCCAGTTCGAACTCGCTTCCTCGGACGTCATCCACGCTTTCTGGGTGCCTGAGTTCCTGTTCAAGCGCGACGTTCTCCCGAACCCCAAGGAGAACCACTCGGACAACATCTTCCAGATCAGTGAGATCGAGAAGGAAGGCGCGTTCGTCGGGCGTTGTGCAGAAATGTGTGGCACGTTCCACGCGATGATGAACTTCGAGGTTCGTGCGGTTTCGCCCGAGGACTTCGCCAAGTACATCGAACTGCGCAAGGGTGACGCGGAGGGCAAGGGTGGTCTGACGACCGCTGAGGCTCTGCAGGCAATCGGTCAGTCGCCGGTGGCTACGTCGACCACGCCGTTCAACACCGACCGCGAGTACCGTCAGGCAACCGTCGCCACTGCAGGCAACTGAGCCGGCCAGCCTCTTCACTGAACAAGGACAAGTGCTGATATGAAGATCGAAGCCAAGCTCTTCGAGATCCTGACGATGTTCTTCATTCTCGTCGCGATCATCTACGGAGTGTTCACCGCTCTGTCACGCACAGGTATCGAGTGGGCCGGACTGACGGCCATCGTCCTGTCTGCAGGTCTGACGCTCATCGTGGGTACCTACTTCCGCTTCGTCGCTCGTCGTCTGGACACCCGTCCCGAGGACTACGACGACGCTGAAATCTCGGATGGTGCAGGAGAACTGGGCTTCTTCAGCCCCGGTAGCTTCTGGCCGATCCTGCTTGCTGCCGCCGCTGCACTCGCAGCAGTGTCGCTGGCCTACTTCCAGCCGTGGCTCATCGCAGTCGCAGTTGTCTGTGTGCTGGCCGCCGCTGCAGGCCTGGTGTTCGAGTACTACACCGGACCCGAGAAGCACTAGTTTCACCCGCACTCGAACAGAGGCGCCGCACCCACCCGGGTACGGCGCCTCTGTTGTCGTATATGAGAGTTTCGGTGGTACGAGGGTGCGATCGACAACCGCTCAATGGTGGAGCACGTATTCGAGGTCGTAGCGATGCAGCCCGTCGACGATCTCGAGCTCGAGAGTGCCCGAGATACCCTTCAGCTCACCGGTTCCGGACCCCGGCACGATCTCGTACAGAAGCTTCTGCGTTCCGTCGATCATCTGACCGAACTGCTGCAGTGCGAACGATCCCACAGCTTCGTCGACCTGCCCGGTGACTACCTCCAGGGCGACGTAGCCGGCTTCACCGCTGCTCGGATCGCCGGCGGACAGCATGAGGCCGGTCGATGTACCTTCGATGCCGCCGATGAACGTCTTGTCGAACTCGAAGCGCCCGACGCGCCCGGAGAGCTCAGTATCGGCAGGTCGAAGATCGACCTCGAAGGTGCCGCGTGCATGAGATGTCATGGTCCGAGTATCTCACCAGCCGGCAAGGCTTCGAGGGGACTCGAGAGAACGTGCAACACTCCGTAGATGATCCTCGAACATGCCGTCCTGCAGGTCGATCCGTCGCAGTCAGCGCAATTCGAGGCCGCGTTCGACGTGGCCCGAACCATCATCGCCGAGGTTCCCGGATTCATCAGGCTGCGGCTCTCGCACTGTCTGGAAGCGCCGGAGCGGTATCTCCTGCTCGTCGAGTGGAGCGACCTGGAATCGCACACTGTCGGGTTCCGTCAGTCCGCGGGCTACCAGCGGTGGCGAGAACTCCTCCATCACTTCTACGAGCCGTTCCCGACAGTGGAGCACTATTCGCCGGTGCTCGAAGCCTAGAAGGGTGAAAATCCCGCTGCTGCCGGGACTCAGACGTCGCGGCGGGGGAGTGGTGACCCACTGGGGGTCGTCCATACCGAATTGCTCAGAGAACGAGTGAGGCCCCGAACCGGATTCCGGTTCGGGGCCTCACTGGTCAGCTGTCGTTCCTAGTGGAGTTCTCCACTGGAACCATCGGACTTGCCGTTGGTTCGGTTCTGGTAGTCCAGAAGGATCTGAAGCTGCTCGTGCTCAGCTTCGTGATGAGCGGCTTCGAGAGCCTCGCTCTCCTCGACTGGGTCAGCGGTGATCAGGCTACCGCTGCCGGGCTTGCCGGCGAGGCCGAGCTTGTTCATCTTCTTCGGGACGGCAGCACCCTGGTACTCGAGCGGGATCGGGTGTCCGTGCTCGTCGACGGGGCCGAGCGGCTGGTGGATCTCGATGTACTGGCCGTTCGGCATCCGCTTGATGATGCCGGTCTCGATGCCGTGCTCGAGGACTGCACGGTCACTGCGCTGCAGGCCGATGCAGAACCGGTACGTCACGAAGTACGCGATGGGCGGAAGGATGACCATGCCGATTCGGCCGATCCACGTCATTGCGTTCAGCGAGATGTGCAGGTGGTACGCGATGATGTCGTTGATGCAGGAGATCGTGAGCACCAGGTAGAACGCGATGGACATCGCACCGATAGCGGTACGGACCGGCACGTCGCGCGGGCGCTGCAGGATGTTGTGGTGAGCGTCGTCTCCGGTGAGACGCTTCTCGATCCACGGGTACGCGATCAACAGTGCGAAGACGAGACCCATGATCAGGGCGACGGCGAACACTGCGGGGATCGTGTAGCGGTTGAACAGGTAGATCTCCCACGCCGGCCACAGTCGAGCGAGGCCGTCCGTCCACATCATGTAGATATCGGGCTGGGAACCAGCCGAGACCTGAGACGGGTTGTACGGACCGATGTTCCACACGGGGTTGATCTGGAACAGACCACCGAGCAGTGCGAGCACGCCGAAGGTCATGGCGAAGAACGCGCCACCCTTCATTGCGAAGACCGGGAGGATGCGGACGCCTACGACGTTCTGTTCCGTACGGCCGGGGCCGGGGAACTGCGTGTGCTTCTGGTACCAGACCAACGCGAGGTGGCCGGCGATCAGGGCCAGGATGATGCCCGGGAACAGCAGCACGTGAGCGACGTAGAGGCGCGGAATGATGAGGTCGCCGGGGAAGTCGCCGTCGAAGATCAGCCAGTGCATCCAGGTACCGACGATCGGGATACTCATCGTGATACCACCGAAGGCGGCGCGAAGGCCGGTGCCCGAGAGCAGGTCGTCGGGGATGGTGTAGCCGAAGAAGCCTTCGAACATCGCCAGGATGAGCAGCAGGCAGCCGATGACCCAGTTCGCTTCACGCGGGCGACGGAATGCGCCGGTGAAGAAGATGCGAGCGAGGTGAACGATGATCGACGCCGCGAACATCAGTGCAGCCCAGTGGTGAATCTGGCGAACGAAGAGACCGCCGCGCACCTCGAAGGAGATGTTCAGGGTCGTCTCGTAGGCGCGAGACATCGTGACACCGCGAAGCGGCTGGTACGCGCCCTGGTAGACGACGTGTGCCATCGACGGATCGAAGAACAGCGTCAGGAACACACCGGAGATCAGCAGGATCACGAAGCTGTAGAGCGCGATCTCGCCGAGCATGAAGGACCAGTGCGTCGGGAAGACCTTGTTGATCTGCCGGCGCATGCCTGCAGCGAGGTGGTAGCGGGAGTCCATAGCCTCCGCTTGTCCAGCCGCTGCCGCGCTGATCTTGGACGGTTTGGTTGTTGTTGTGGTCACGGTCGACGCTCCCAAAATGCCGGGCCGAGTGCTTCGATGAAGTCACCGTCGGCGACCAGGAAGCCCTCTTCGTTCACTGTAATAGGCAACTGCGGAAGTGCGCGAGCAGCGGGACCGAAGATCGGCTTGCCGTAGGTCAGTGCGTCGAACTGCGACTGGTGGCAGGGGCACAGAATACGGTTGCTCTGCTGTTCGTAGAGCGAGGTGGGGCAACCCAGGTGGGTGCAGATCTTCGAGTACGCGAAGTAGTCGCCGTAGTTGAAGCTTTCCTGGCCCTTGCGCTTGGTGACACGTGCGGTGTCTTCCGTGCGGAGGCGGATGAGCATCACCGAGTTACGAATGCCGCGCAGTGCTGCGAGCAGAGCATGCTCGTCGCCACGGTCGGACTCGCGGAACGGGAAGACCGTTTCCATCGAACCGGCATCGAGATCTTCCGGGCGAACGAGGACGATGTCCTCGGGACGGCCGGTGTCACGACGCAGGTAGATGGTCTCGCCCGGGTAGTTCGGGGTCCAGCCGGACACCCACAGTGGTGAGTCGTCGCCCTTGGCCCACGGGTTCTTGATGAGTCCGCCGAGAGGCATGACCATCATGACGCCGAGTGCGCCGCCACCGAACATCAAGCTGCGCTTGATGGCCTTGCGGCGGGGGAGGGTGGACGTCTCGAGGGTGTCGCCGAGTTCGGCGACGATCGTGCGACGATCGACCTCGGTGGAACCACCGTCGTGGCGGTCCTGGATCGAGACCTCTTCGGGGATGAACTTCTTGGTGAACTGAACGGCACCGATGCCGACGCCGAGGATCGCCAGACCCATGGTCAAGCCGATCAGCGGGGTGTACAGGCTGTACTTGCCGTAGTTCTCGTCACCGGCGCCTGCGTACTCCCAGGGCCAGAACAGGTAGATCGCGATGAACGCGATCGCCGAAACGCCGGCGAGGCCGAACCAGAAGGCGACGTTGCGCTCGGCGCGCTTTTCCGCCCTGGTGCCCTTTACCGACCAACGATCACGGCGGTAGACGACGTCGACGCCATCGAGATTGGTACCCAGCTTGACCAGGTCGTCGCGTGACATCGCGTCGAGCTCTTCATCTGTGTACTTCTTAGGCGTATCGCCGCCATGCTGGCCAGCGTCGCTCATGACCTTGCTCCGATCCACAATGCTGCACCGACGACAGCGATGATTCCGACGGCCCACATGGCGAGACCCTCAGAGGCCGGACCGAGGCCACCGAGCCCGTACCCACCGGGGTCCTTCGACTCGCCCGACGACTTGACGTAGGCGATGATGTCCTTCTTCTCCTCGATCGTCAGCTGACGATCCGAGAACTTCGGCATGTTCTGGGGGCCGGTAACCATGGCAGCGTAGATCTGCTGCTCGCTGGCCGGATCCAGGACCGGGGCGTACTTGCCCGAGGACAGTGCGCCACCGCGGCCGGTGAAGTTGTGGCACGACGCGCAGTTGAGCCGGAAGAGCTCACTGCCGCGTCCGACGTCGCCACCGCGCAGCGAGGACTGGGCGATTTCGCCGTTCTCGTCGCGGATGAGCGTCGGGCCGCCGCCGTTGGCCTGGATGAAAGCGCCGAGGGCGTCGGTCTGCGCAGCATCGAACTTGGGGTCCTTGCGTGCAGCCTGGGCCTCGTTGCGAGCTGCGGGCATACGACCAGAGGAGACCTGGAAGTACACGGCTGCTTCGCCGACGCCGATGAGGCTGGGACCGCGGTCCTGCACGCCCTGCAAGTTCGCGCCGTGGCACGTGATGCATGACGTGTCGTACAGCTGCTTGCCTTCACGAATCAGGGCTGCTGAATCGTCACTGGCGGTCGCAACCTGCGGAGCTGGTGTCAACGCCGAAGCGAGGAAACCTGCGCTGATCAATCCCATCATCAATACGAGCGCGCCAGTGACGCGCCGGCGGATTTTCCGCTGGCGACGCGACTTCGCGGCATTCGCTGAGTTATCGGATGCGGGAGGGGGGGATGAACTCATCTGTATCCCTTTGGTATGTCGGGACGGAACTGGACGTCAGGGGCTGCCTGGGGCGTACAGCTGATTAACGGATGAAATAAATCGTGGCAAACAGCGCGATCCACACGATGTCGACAAAGTGCCAGTAGTACGAAACAACGATCGCGGCGGTGGCCTGGGCGGGCGTGAACTTGCTGACCCGGGTACGTGCGATCAAGAAGACGAAGGCGATGAGACCGCCGATGACGTGCAGACCGTGGAAGCCGGTGGTCATGTAGAACACCGAGCCGTACACGCTGCTCGAAATCGTGGTGCCCTCGTGCACGAGGTGGTAGTACTCGTAACCCTGGCCGGTGACGAAGAACGCCCCCATGACCAAGGTGATGGTGTACCAGCGACGAAGTCCGAAGACGTCGCCACGCTCAGCCGCGAAGACACCCATCTGGCAGGTGAACGACGATGCGATAAGCACCAAAGTCACCGGCACGGCCAGATACAGGTTCAATTCGGTTGGCTCCGGCGGCCAATTTCCGTTCGCCTGAGCTCGTGCCACGAAGTACATGGCAAAGAGCCCTGCGAAGAACATGAGCTCACTTGACAACCACACGATGGTGCCAACGCTGACCATATTCGGCCGGTTCAGCGAGTGCACGCGTTGGGTGATTGCCGATCCTGAAGTCCCTACTGCGCTCGTCACAGACAGAAGTATGACGCTTCGTCGTAAGAGACGACCACTCGGGTCCACCATCGGCGCGTCGCTCGGCTCGAGTTCGCGGGATCGGGCGGCGAACGCGCTGGTGGCGTGGTCGGAATATGCTGGCGCGATGGCAGCTACACACAAGAGTAGACCGTGGTTCCTGAGAATTTTCGGCACGAAGATTCCGACACCGCTCGATGCAGGGCGGTCGGATCTGGTCGTCGTCGCCGAAGGCTTCGACGACGCCGAGGCGAGCTCGACGGCTCTCGAACGTGCCGCCTCCACCGAGCCGGAGTTCATGGCGGAGTCCGAAGTGGTTCTGCGGCACCATCTCGACCTTCCGGAGGACTTGGTTGCCGATGCCGAGAGCATCGTCGCCCAGGACGGATACGTGCGAGGCGCGAGTCGGCCCGAGGACGTGGCTCGGGCGGTCGAGAATTCGGTTCGCGTCATCTTCGAGCGGGTCCAGGTGCTCGACGCGCTGCATTGCTCCCAGGAGCGTTCACGAATGGCCGGTCTGGCGCAGCGGCTCGGTGGTTCGGTCGCCGGGTGGGACGCGCTCCAGCCCCCGGTTCTCGCGGAGGCGCCGCCCAAACGCGGTCGCCGAAAGTCCTGAGCGGCCCTATTCGGTTTCCTCGCTACCTCACTGACTAGGCTGCGAGGGTCATCGACAGCTCGAAATGACAGCACGAACACAGCCCACATGGACGACAGGGGACCAAGGCACTATGGCCGGCACCGACGCAACCAACGCCGTGAACGTCGATTCGAGTGCAGTGGTGCGGTCATGGCCGATGATTCTCGGATTGCTCACGGACGGCAGTGACTTGTCGGAAGCCGACAGTCGCTGGGCGATGGGCGAGATCATGTCGGACAATGCCACCTCCGCTCAGATCGCTGCTTTCGGCGTCGGCTTGAAGATGAAGGGCGAAACCCCCGCGGAGTTGGAAGGGCTCGCCGCCGCGATGCTCGAACACTCCAGACGCGTGCCGGTTGATTCCGACGTCGTCGACATCGTCGGCACGGGTGGTGACCGCTCCAACACGGTGAACATCTCGACGATGGCCTCGATCGTGGTTGCCGCGTCCGGTGTGCGAGTCGTCAAGCACGGCAACCGCGCTGCTTCGTCCAAGAGTGGTGGCGCTGACGTGCTCGAGGCGCTCGGAGTTCGCATCAACCTCGGGCCGGAGCAGGTTGCGAGGTGCGTCGAAGAGGTCGGCATCGGCTTCTGTTTCGCGCCGGTCTTCCATCCCGCACTGCGCTTTGCGGCGGTACCTCGCAAGGAAATCGGCATCCCGACGGCATTCAACGTGCTCGGTCCGCTGACCAATCCGGCTCGTCCGCGTGCCGGGCTGATCGGGTGCGCATTTCCGAAGCTGATCTCGGTCGTCGCGGGAGTCCTTGCGCAGCGCGGTAATTCGGCGTTGGTGGTGCGTGGCGACGACGGACTCGACGAACTGACCACATCGACGACTTCGACGGTTCACATCGTCGGGGGTGGAAGTGTGCGAACTGTCACGCTGGATCCGCGTGACCTCGGAATCGACCGCGTTCCTCTCGAAGAGTTACGCGGAGGAGACGCCGACATCAACGCCACCGTCGCCCGAACGCTGCTGTCCGGGCAGAAGGGGCCGGTCCGAGACGCGGTCTTGCTGAACGCGGGAGCGGCTATCGCGGCGTTCAACGGTGTCGGTGACGATCTCGAGGGTGCGATCTCGGCCGGGATGACTGCAGCCGCTGCCGCGATCGACAGCGGCGCGGGCGCTGAACTGCTTCACAAGTGGGCGGCGCTCACCGCCCAGCTGGCCGACCAAGCCTGATCGACGGACTATTCACCCAGAGAGAATCCGGCCTCGACGTCTGCGCTGGAAAATGACTGGAAGGCAATGTGTGTGGCGGTTCGGAGAACGCCGGGCACCTTGTTGATTCCTCCGGTGACGACGTCGGCGATCTGGGCGTGGTCACGTACCTTCACGATGGCGATCAAGTCGACGTCACCTGCGCACGAGTAGACCTCCGTCACCCCGGACAGGTCGGCGACGGCCTGCGCGGTTTCCGGGATCCGAGCGGACTCGGCGTGAATCATGACGATGGCGTTGATCATTTCTCTCCTCGATTTCCCGGTGGGTTGTGATGACCCGGTGGTTTCGATCGAGCTTAGGGGTGCCGTCCCCTCGTTACGTCATCGATGTTCGGATTCGGTACCGGCCCGCGCGAGTCGGCACCAGGCTTCCCACTTGCCGGCGCCGCCTACAGGTTCGACGTAGCCGGACGTCGCCGACACGATTCGGACACCGTCCGACGCGAGCCACCGTGCGATCAGTCCCAGTTCTTCGGGTGACGCGCCGCGAAACGGTGCGTCGTCCGGTAGGACGGTTTCGGCCGCCGCGGTGATGGCGTCGACGACGGGCATCGGGTGAGTCCCACGTCTGGCGAGCCCGGCCGACGCGAGACGCCCGGAACGGATCACCGACAGCTCCCAGCCGCCGTCCCCGGTGGGTCGGGCGAGTACGAGTTGTTCGATCGCAGCGACTGCGGCGAGTCGCTGAGTGCGCCGCACCGCGGTAGCGACTGCGACCGTTCGGTCACGCAGACGAGCAGCATTCTCGAACAACGCGTGTGCGGACAGCTCGTCTATCCGGGCCTGCATCTGTCGAAGGGGAGCGTCGTTGGTTCCTCGGAAGAAACCACGCACGGCCTCAGGGGCGGCCGCGTAGTCCTCTGCGTTGATTTCCGGGGTCCAGGAGGCCGGACACGCCCCCAGCTCACGAGCGGGGCAGTCAGGGCCGTGAACGGCGCCGCGCCCGAGACGCTTGGTACACGTGCGCAGACGACTGAACTCTGCGACGGTGTCCGCGACCTCGACTGCGTCGGCGCGAGAGGTGAACGGGCCGATCGAATCGGTCGTGGGCGTGCGAACCACGGACAGTCTCGGAAACGCCTCGTCGGTGAGGGTGATCCACCAACCTCGCTTGGGAAACTTGGAGCGACGGTTGTACGGCGGTGCATGCGCGCTCAGCAGTCGTAGTTCACGCACCCCGGCTTCGAGAGCGTGCGCGCACTCGACATGGTCCACACGGGTGGCCAGCGCGACCATTTCCTTCATTCGGCCGCGGGTCTCCGAACCGGTGAAGTAGTTGCGGACGCGGCGTCGAAGGTCGGTAGCAGTTCCTATATAGAGGGCTTCGTCGGAAGGACCTCGGAAAAGGTAGACACCGGGGCTTCGCGGCAGATTTGCGGCGAAGGACCGTTTGGCCCGCTGATGTGAGGAAATGTTGGGCAGGTAGTCGACGAGTTCGCTGTAACTGTGGACGCCTTGGTTCCCGACTCTGTCGATCAACCCGTGGAGGACATCGACTGTCGCACGCGCGTCGTCGAGCGCGCGGTGCGTCGGTTGGGTGGTTACCTGGAAGAGGTGGGCGAGTGCGGAGAGTTTGACCGAAGGCGCCTCGTCGCGTGTGAGCACGCGCCTGGCGAGCTTGACAGTGCACAGCACACGGAACGCAGGCCACGGGCGTGCACTGCGTGACGCCGCTGCTTTGAGAAAGCCGATGTCGAAGGGCGCGTTGTGTGCCACCAGCACCGCGCCCTCGGCGAATTCGAGAAAAGCTGGTAGGACATGTTCGATGGGAGGTGCGCCGATCAGCATGGCCGTGGTGATTCCGGTCAGTTCGACGATGTACGGCGGAATGGACCGGCCGGGATCGACGAGGGTTGCCATTTCACCGAGTACCTCGCCACCGCGGATCTTGACGGCGCCGATCTCGGTGATGGAGTCCTGGTCGGCGCTTCCACCTGTGGTCTCGAGGTCGACGACGACGAACGTCGTCTCGCTCAGCGGTGTGTCCAGCTCGTCGAAGCTCAGTTGCCGCCCGACGTCGACTTTCTCCCCGTCGGAGAACGGGGGCGGAGACGGAAATTCTCGGGCCGAGGCGGGACTCACATCGCAGACAGTAGAAGGACCCCCCGACAGGAATTGGAGAATGCCGACGCGGAATCCGGCTCACTCCGACTTCCATTGCGAAAGCAGCGGATCGGCCCCCGACAAAAGTATGAGAGACGAGGATCACACTTGCGGTGGGAACTCGCGAATGCGGACTCCTGCCTACTTGCCGGTAGGGCGATTCGGAGGGCCTTTGCTGCGTTGATCGGTGGCTGACTTCGCGCCCGTGAACGGAACAGGTTCTAGTTTCAAGTAATTGTCGTTGAACTGCGCGGAAGATCGGATTGTCGGGTTTGGTGAGCCTTGGCAGTGGGTAACGGGTGCACGTTTGCGGGCCGAGGGTGGGGCGCCGAACCGACCTGTTGTTATCTCCTCGTGACCCGCCGGGCGTATCGCGGGCGCGGCACCACGTTTTCCGGCGAATCGGGCGCGATTGTCACGAAGCGGTCGACATCGTCGCGATCATTTCGTAACCTTCCTGAGACCTAACGAAGTCTTGCCGGACCAAACAGGACCGGCATCGTCAGGAACCGCCTAATCGGGATCTCCGCGAGGAACCCGAACCGGGAACCCAAGTTTCCACTGGGGTGAATCCCGCCTGGGGTGCAGCACGCAGGATCGCTGCAGACCACGCGGGTAGGGCTGATCTTCCCAGCCCGAACCCGTCAGCTAACTCGGTCGGCGGATGAATGGAAGAAATGGAGCACCCCTTAAGTGGCGTCACAGAGTTTCAAGCGTTCAGCGCAGTTGGCGGTAGCCGGCGCGCTCGCAGTCGGAGCATTCGCTGCAACCGCTGCACCTGCCTCGGCAGACCCCATCACCATCCCCGGCGTCGGCACGTTCGAGGTTCCGGGTGTTTCTATTCCTCAGTTGCCGGTCATTCCGGGCATCACCGACATCGCACCGGCTGCACCGGCCGCTCCCATCTCCAGTGTTGGTGAGCAGGCAGTTCGCGCCGCAGAGAGCAAGCTGGGCTCCCCGTACGTGTACGGCGCAGCCGGCCCGGACGCATTCGACTGCTCCGGTCTCGTCCAGTGGGCATACAAGCAGGCCGGCCTGAACCTGCCTCGCACGAGCTACGACCAGGCTGCAGCCGGCGTTGCCGTCGCACAGTCCGATCTTCAGGTCGGCGACGTGATCTCCTTCTACGGCGGATCGCACTCGGGCATCTACGCCGGCAACGGCAATGTCATCCACGCGTCGACCGCTGGTCAGCCCGTGAAGCTCGCTCCGGTGTCCTCGATGCCGTACGACGGTGCTCGCCGTTACTGATTTCTGATCACGCTCGACGGCTGTCTCCGGTAGGCAGTCGGAACGATCCGCCGCTGCAAGGCGGCGGAGCTCGGGGGGAGCTCCGGATCTTCGAATGTGGGCCTCGAATCTTCGATTCGAGGCCCACATTTCTGTTTCTCGACAATTCGCCAGGTACTTCACCCCGACACGCCTACCGGCGAGTAGACACAAACGTATGCCGTTCCGTAACCTTATCGAGACATTACGCGGGCGAGACAGGTACTGTAGATAGTTGACAGCCAGCTAACAGATCGTCGACCGGTCCCGGTCGACGTCGCTTCACCGAGACGGAGAGTTGCATTCCGTGGTTTCATCGAAAAACAACAGTCGAGTACGCGCCGCAGTGACAGTGGGAGTGCTGGTGTTCGGACTCGTCGCAGGGCCTTCGATGCAGGCCGGTGCCGACCCCGTCATCACCAACCCGACCGAGGCACTCGACAAGCTCGGTGAACTCTCCCGGGTATCCGAGCAGACCAACGAAGCGCTGCACAACGCGCAGATCGATCTCGACGCGAAGCTGGGCGTCGCCAACGATGCGGACGCGCGATCGGCAGCCGATCAGGGTGTTCTCGACGCGGCTTCGGCACGTGTCGCCGAATTCGCGCCGGCGGTAAACCGCATTGCCACAGCGAATTACCAGGGTGCACGAACCAATCGCCTCTTTGCGTTGATGGTCAGCGATTCGCCGCAGCAGTTGCTCGACCAGATGTCGGCGCTCGACGTGATTTCCAACGACGCGGCAGTGCAGGTCTCCCAGTTCAACGAAGCCACTGCCGCTGCCCGTGCGGCCTCGGAAGCATCGAAGCGCTCGGCCGAAGAAGCGCGGACCGCCGCCGATCAAGCCCGCGCACTCAGTGACGACTTGCAGCGCAAGCAGAGTGAACTGCAGACGCAGATCGCCGATGTGACCAAAGCGTTCCAGAACCTCACCGACGACGAGCGTAACCAACTGAGCGGTACGCCGTTCCCTCCTGACGTCGATCTCAGCAAAATTCTAGCTAACCTTACGCCCGGCTCCGGTGCTGCAGCGCTTCAGGCAGGCCTCACGCGGATCGGTGACCCGTACGTCTGGGGCGCGACCGGCCCGAACGAGTTCGACTGCTCAGGTCTGGTCGTGTGGGCCTACAAGCAGATCGGAAAGACTCTGCCGCGTTCGAGCCAAGCGCAGGCGCAGGGCGGTGTACCGGTGTCGCGGGATCAACTACAGCCCGGTGACGTCGTGACTTTCTACAGCGACAACTCGCATGTCGGTATCTATGCCGGCGACGGAAACATTCTGCATGCGTCGACGTTCGGCGTGCCGGTGAAGGTTCAGTCGATGGCAGGCATGGAGTTCTCCACTGCGCGTCGTTACTGACGGCTTGCTGCGCCCGAGCGGCGTGTGGCCAGCCGCCGTGAAGCGTCGAGTCGAGTTCTCCTACACTCGGCACCGTGCCGACTGAACCGATGACGACGCCCGACGTCGGCGCAGATCGACCACGCCGATGGGAGTATCCAGCACTCGTGGCGCTCGGCGTAGCCGTGGTGCTCGTTCTCGGTTTGACGATCTTCCTGACGAACAGGTCCGATTCCGACGAAAGTGCGGCCAGCGAGCAGGACGCCGAACGAACCGCGCAGGTACAGGCATTTCTCGACGCATGGGCTGCATCGCAGATGTCCGACGATCCGTCGGGGCTGGCGAAGTTCGTCGACAATGCTGCCGCACCCGGTGTGCTCGAGGCGGAAATTCGACGAGCCACTGCAGCGGGAGCGCTCGATTTCTCCGACTGGGGATACGAGATCCCCAGCGGCGGCCTGACTCCGGCGCCGCGAACCGGTGCACCGGACGGAGACGTCGAAGTCTGGAATGCGCAAGTTCTGTTTCGGTACGCCCTCGACGGCGTCGACGCATTGCCCACTCGCAAGGCAGTGTCCATGACGCTCGCGAAACGCGGCGATCAGTGGTCGGTTCTTGCGGACGGGTCGATCGTCGGACTGGACGGCGCCCGAACGGCAGGCGAATCCTGGAACGGCCCCTGGGACTTCGGCCCGCTGGCCGTCGCCGAAAACACCGCGCGCAATGCACTCGTGATCGGTCACCCGGGTCAGCAGGCGTTCGTCGACGCTTTGGCTGCAGATGTGGACTCAGCCATCGAGAACACAACGCAGTTGTGGGGGCCGTGGTGGTCCGAGCGCGCGGTGCTCATGGTGGCGGGGTCCTCGGAGGAATTCACCGCACTGGTCGGCTCTCATCACGACGGCGCTTCGATTGCCGCAGTGTCGGTCGCGGATGCAACGACGGACGGGTCTTCCGACGTGAGCGGCCAGCGGGTGGTCTTCTCACCCGCCGCGGCTTCGAGGTTGACCGACATCACCAGGCGAACGGTATTGCGCCACGAACTCATGCACATAGCCGCCCGATCGAAAACCCGTGACGGGTCGCCGATGTGGGTGTTGGAAGGGTTCGCCGAGTACGCGGGAAATCGTGGATCCTCGCGGGCCTGGGGTGAGATAGCGCCGACTCTGGCAGCAGCGGTCCGTGCCGGCGACACACCGACGGAGTTTCCGGACGACACACAGTTCGGCGGTGTCCCGGTTGTGAGTTCGCTGGCGTACGAATCGGCGTGGTCTGTCAACGCGTATATCGCCGATCGATTCGGCGAGGCCAAGCTGACCGACCTCTTTCGCGCCCTCGCTTCCGGAAAGATGACGGCCGAAGATCTCGACTCGCGAATCCGAGCGGTCCTGGGCGTCGGAACCGAGGAACTGCGACTCGGATGGGTCGACTGGACCGACAGCCATCTGGGCTGAGTAGTTCGCGGCTGGTCGACAGCAGCGGCAGGGTGACCTTGTCATGTCTCGAAGCGCAGCGTGCCCTTGTCACGTCTCGAAGCGCAGCGTGCCCTACGGTGGACGAATGCGCCGGACCCTCTTGGTGACCAACGACTTTCCTCCTCGCCCCGGAGGTATCCAGTCTTATCTCCACACGTTCGCCGGGCATCTGCCGCCGGACAAGTTGGTGGTGTACGCACCGCGGTGGCGGGGCGACTCGCACAAGAAGTTCGATGCGGCACAGCCTTTCGAGGTCGTTCGGCACCCGACGACACTGATGTTGCCGTCGCCCTTCGTCGCTCGTCGGGCTGCGAAGCTGGTCAAGAAGCACGACTGCGAGTCGGTCTGGTTCGGTGCGGCAGCGCCGTTGGCGTTGTTGGCGCCGGTTGTTCGGCGCGCCGGAGCGAGCCGAGTGATCGCGAGTACTCACGG
Source organism: Rhodococcus sp. IC4_135 (assembly GCF_011602025.1). Classification (NCBI taxonomy): domain Bacteria; kingdom Bacillati; phylum Actinomycetota; class Actinomycetes; order Mycobacteriales; family Nocardiaceae; genus Rhodococcus; species Rhodococcus sp. IC4_135. The sequence goes on along the minus strand of NZ_JAAOLG010000006.1, from coordinate 187,836 downwards.
CCACGAGGTCGGATGGTCGATGATTCCCGGTGCGCGGCAGTCGTTGCGTGTGATCGGTGATCACACGGATGCGGTGACGTTTGTCAGCAAGTACACCCGTGGGCGGTTCTCGGCGGCTTTCGGCCCGCAAGCGGCGCTCGAGCACCTTCCATCCGGAGTGGACACGTCGGTGTTCCACCCGGACTCGGTTGCCCGTGCAGAACTGCGTAAGCGATACGGGTTGGGAGAGCGGCCCACGATCCTGTGCCTGTCGCGGCTCGTGCCACGCAAGGGGCAGGACATGCTTATCAAGGCGCTGCCGACGATTCGGAAGAGCATCGACGGAGCAGTGCTGGTGATCGTCGGCGGTGGACCGTACGAGGACCATCTCCGTCAATTGGCGCGCAAGACCGGGATGGACGATCACGTCGTCTTCACCGGCACGGTGCCTGCCGCAGAGTTGGCGGCTCACCACACTGTTGCCGACGTCTTCGCCATGCCGTGCCGCACCCGAGGCGCCGGATTGGACGTCGAAGGGCTGGGAATCGTCTACCTCGAGGCCTCGGCTACCGGTGTGCCGGTCATCGCCGGGCGCAGTGGTGGCGCTCCGGAAACCGTGCAGCAGAACAAGACCGGGCTCGTGGTCGACGGCACCTCTGTTCGTGACGTCGCCGAATCCGTGATCGAGGTGCTGTCCGATCGTGATCGAGCAGCCGCGATGGGAGCAGCCGGCCGGGCGTGGGTTGCCGAAGAATGGAAGTGGGACACGCTCGCTTCGAAGCTGCGTAATCTCCTCGGCTGAGTTACCGGGACTCGAACGCGAACGGCCCGCACCGAATTCGGTGCGGGCCGTTCCTGTCGGCAGAGGACTGATCGACGAAAGGCTACTTGGCGTAGATCTTTTCGATGTCGGCGGCAAAGCTCTCGTGCACGACGTTGCGCTTGAGCTTCATCGTGGGCGTGAGTTCGCCTGTGTCCTCGGAGAAGTCGACCGGAAGAATGCGGAACTTCTTGATCGCCTCGGCGTGTGAGACGAGCTTGTTGGCCTCGTCGATGGCGTCCTGGATTTCGCCGACCAGTTCGCCGTCCGAAACCAGGTCGGCAGCTGTGGTTCCCGCGGCCTTGTTGTTGCGCTCGTTCCAAGCGGGAAGAGCTTCGGCGTCGATGGTGATGAGGGCGCCGATGAAAGGCTTCTGGTCGCCGACCACGATGGCCTGGCTGATCAGTGGGTGGGCGCGAAGGGAATCTTCGAGCTGAGCGGGGGAGACGTTCTTGCCGCCCGCCGTGACGATGATTTCCTTCTTGCGGCCGGTGATGGTGATGTAGCCGTCCTTGTCGACGGTGCCGAGGTCGCCGGTGTGGAACCAGCCGTTCTCGATCGACTCGGCAGTCGCCTTCTCGTTGCGCCAGTAACCGGTGAAGACCACCGGTCCCGAGAGGAGGATTTCGCCGTCTTCGGCGATGCGAACGGAGTTGCCGGCCAACGGCTTTCCGACCGAGCCGACCTTCTGTGCGCCGATGGTGTTGACGGCGAACGCTGCGGTGGTCTCGGTCAGTCCGTAGCCCTCGTAGATCGTGACGCCGATACCGCGGAAGAAGTGGCCGAGTCGAGCGCCCAGAGGTGCACCACCGGAAATGGCCAGCTGGCACTGCCCGCCGAGTGCAGCGCGAAGCTTCGAGTACACGAGCTTGTCGAAGAGAGCGTGCTTGGCCTTGAGAACGATGCCGGCGCCGCCCTTGTCCTGCGCCTCGCTCCAGGCAACAGCGGTGTCTGCGGCCGCGTCGAAGATCTTTCCCTTGCCGTCGCCGTGCGCCTTGGCACGTGCGCTGTTGTAGACCTTCTCGAACACTCGCGGCACCGAGAGGATGAAGTCGGGCTTGAACTCGCCGAACGTCGGAACGAGGTTCGGGATGTCGCTCGTGTGCCCCAACGTTGCACCGGCGTCGAACGACGCGATGCTGACTGCGCGAGCGAGAACGTGCGCGAGCGGCAAGAACATCAGGGTGCTGACGCCGGGAGTCTTGAGCAGCGTGCCGAGGTTGGAGTCGAGGATGCCCTTCGACTCGGCAATGAGGTTGGAGTGCGTCAGCTGGCAGCCCTTGGGTCGGCCTGTGGTGCCCGACGTGTAGATCAGGGTCGCGGGATCGGATGCCTTCAGTGCAGCGACGCGGGCGTGGACGTCCTCGTCGGAGATGTCGGCGCCCAGTGCGGTCAATTCCTCGACAACACCTTTACCGCCTGCCGCGGCATCGATCTGGTAGACCGTGCGCAGCGCGGGTGCCGCTGCAGCGACGTCCTTCACGGTCGCGGCATGCGCGTCGTTCTCGACGATGAGGTCGATTGCTTCGGAGTCCTCGAGAATCCAGCGAACCTGCTCGGCTGCGGAGGTTTCGTAGATCGGAACCGTCACGCCGCCGGCCGCCCAGATGGCGTAGTCGACGAGCGGCCATTCGAAGCGAGTCGCCGACATGAGGCCGACGCGATCGCCCTGCTTGACTCCGATCGCGATCAGGCCCTTGGCGACGCCAGTCACCTGAGCGGCGAAATCGCCTGCAGTGACATCGACCCATGCATTTCCGACTTTGCGCTTGTAGACAACCGCCGCCGGCTTCGTCTTCGCGAAGGCGAAGACCGAGTCGACCGCGGAGGCATCCTCGGGAATGGTGAACGTCTGGGGTGCGCTGAACTCAGGCACGAAATACCTCCGACACTGCGAAATACTGACGAGTAGGGTTTTCGTCTCCTACTGTAGTCGCATGTCCGACGCAGTTGTGGCCAGGCTTACAGTCTGTCCGGTATGTAGTGTTGCGACACCCCTCGACGCTTCGCCGACGCGATATGTGAAGCTACTTCGGTGAGCAGCATTCAGGTCGCAGACCAGACTTTCATCGCCGCCCCGCCCGAGCGGGTCGCCGAACTGTTGTCCTCGCGCGCGCAGTGGCGTCGCTGGTTCAGTGATCTTGCGCTCGAAGTCCGGGAAGATCGCGGTCCCGCGGGATTCCGGTGGGGAGTATCCGGTCAGTTGGTCGGCACCATGGAGGTGTGGCTCGAACCGGTGATGGACGGGACGATCGCGCACTACTTCCTGCACTGTGAACCGGTCGGCGTATCACCGTCCGATCTGGCGAACCTCGACCTCGCCGGGATGAACCGCAAGCGTCGGGTCGACGGCAAGGTCATGTCGTTCCAGCTCAAGCGCGAACTCGAAGCGGGACGCGCCGCCGGCGTAGCACCGGACTGATAATCGAAGCAGTGAACGTTGTGCAGGTTCTGGACTCTTGACGAAGGAAGGTAGCGCAGTCGTATGGCCGAGAAGACCAAGGGGTTGATCAGCATCGACGCTCCTGCCGACGCCGTGATGGACGTCATCGCCGATTTCGAGCGATACCCCGAATGGGTGGCCGCGGCGAAGTCTGTCGAGGTGACGGCGCCGGGGCAGAGCGGCCGCGCGGACCGAGTACGTTTCGTCCTCGACGCGGGGATGGTGAAGGACACCTACGAACTGCAGTATTCGTGGGCACCGGACGGTATGGCGGTGAGTTGGGAGCTGATATCGGGTGAGATTCAGAAGTCCCAATTCGGTTCGTACACACTCGAGCCCGGCCCGAACGGCACCACGTCGGTCACCTACGAGTTGACGGTCGACCTGACGATTCCGATGATCGGTCTCTTCAAGCGGAAGGCCGAGAAGATCATCACCGACACAGCTCTGAAGGAACTGAAGAAGCGAGTCGAGGGCTGAGTGCCGGAGCAACGATCGCGCGTCCAACTGTTCGTCGGTAAAGGTGGAGTAGGCACGACGACGCTTGCCGCGGCGACGGCTGTGTCGGCGGCGACCTCCGGGGCCCGAGTGCTGCTGGTGTCGATCGATCAGGCAGGTTCTCTCGCGGATGTCCTGGGCGTGCCGAATCCGCGAACGACTACACCTCTCACCGAGCGCCTCGACGTCCGGCAACTCGACACGTCAGCGCTCCTCGAGGACAAGTTCCGAGGATTGTCGGGCTTGATCGATGCTGCAGGAACTTTCGGAGCGGGAGATCACGAACACGGTTCGTCGTTCGAGGGGTTGGAACCGGAAGAGTTGACGGGATCCCTGGGAATCCAGGACATGCTCGGGCTCGCCGAAATCGTCGACTTCTCGGACAGCGGTGACTACGACCTCGTGATCGTGGACTGTCCGGCTGCAGCCGAAGCGCTGCGGATACTCGGTTCGCCGTCGATGGTGTCGGAGTATCTCGAGCGATTGTGGCCGCGGCACAGGCGGATGGTCGCTGTGACGGGTACGGACATGCGGTTGCTCTTACTCGTGTCCGTTGTCGAACGTGTGCTCGCGTCGGTGGATCGAATCGCGACTCACCTCTCGGATCGCGCGAACACCAGCGTGAGTGTGGTGACGTCGGCCGACGGCGTGTCGGTCGCGGCGACTCGTCGGACGTTGTCCGGGCTGGCTCTTGCCGGTCTGCGAGTGGACGGGATTGTGGTCAACAACCTTGTCCCGCAGTTCAACTCGCCGGCTGGGAAGGCGGTCGACGATTCGCCGGCGGCGCGGTGGCTCGCTTCGATCCAGGCGTCACAGGCGCTCGTCGTCGACGAATTGCGTAAATCAACCGATGGAATGTCCGTCACAACGGTCGAACGCGTCTGCGCCGAACCGGTAGGGTTGGCCGCTCTGGGCGAGATCGCGGCCACGTTCGAGGGTGGAACGGGCACGGATTCGGGCACCGTCGGCACCGCGGACAACATCGTGGTGTCCTTGGAGTCGGGGACCGGAGTCGATTCGGTGTACGTGATGCGGATGTACTTACCGCTCGTGGATCCGTCGTCGTTGTCGTTGGGCCGGGTGGAGGACGATGTGCTGGTGGGAGCAGACGGCGTACGACGCAGAGTTCGTTTGGCGTCGGTGCTGCGTCGTTGTGTCGTGAACGGGGCGGAGTTGGACGGCAGTTACCTGATCATTCGGTTCAGCCCGGATCCCGCGGTGTGGCCGGTATGAGCGAAGAGCACGAGCGCCTCGTCGCGGAATTTCGCGCGCTGGCGGAAACCGTTCTGACGCGCCTGGAACCGGTGTTGCTCAAGGCCGCAGCAGCGACGGCCGATGTTGCGAGTGACTCGGCGTCAGCGGACACGCAGCCGGTGTTCACCGGCTGCAGTTGGTGCCCGGTGTGCGCCCTCGCTGCACTGGTTCGCGGTGAGCACCACGAACTGTTGGCATTCCTCGCGGGTCAAGCAGCGGTATTCCTTGCGTTGCTTCGCGAGATTCTCGAAGAGTTTCTCGGGGGGCCGTCAGGCCCCGATCGTGGACCGGACGGCGGCCCGACGGCGCCGGGTGCGGAGCGAACTCGGACTGCGGCATTTGTCCCGATCAACGTGACGGTCAAGGACTGACTTCGTACCCCGGGTAGAGCGAACGGTCCGCGATGAGCACAATCGACACAATGGTCACCGACGCACGAGGCACCGATACAGGGTGCGCACTCCAGCGGGCGACGCTCGCGCGGGAATTGTCGCGATGAGCGCGCGCCGCTTGAAAGCGGTCTCCGACTCCACCATGGACGACATCTTGACGGTCGGCATCGACGTCGGCGGGACGAGCATCAGAGCCTCCGTCGTGGACGTGGACGGACAAGTGCTCGAGATGATTCAAGCCCCGACCCCGCAGTCGGCCAGGGCACTCGAAGACGGTCTCGATCGCGTCGTGCGCGAATTGGTCACCAGGCACGAGGTGTCGGCCGTGGGCTTGGCGGTCGCCGGCTTCATCACCTCCGATCGAAGCTCGGTACGGTTCGCGCCGCACTTGCCGTGGGTGGACGCGCCGGTCGGAAGTGACCTGAGCAAGCGACTCGGGCTGCCGGTCGTGCTCGAACACGACGCCAACGCAGCAGCCTTCGCGGAGCACCGATTCGGAGCGGCTGCCGGGGGCCGAAATGTCGTGATGGTGGCAATCGGGACCGGAATCGGTGGTGCGCTGCTGATCAACGGTGAGTTGTACCGGGGGAGTCACGGCGTCGCCCCCGAACTGGGCCACATCCAGGTCGTTCCGGGCGGGCGTCAGTGCGCGTGTGGCAAACGTGGGTGTTGGGAGCGCTATTGCAGCGGAACGGCGCTCGTCGACACGGCCATCGAGCTGCTCGCCGCCGACCCCGCCGCGTCGACCGTTCTGGCGCGTGAGGTAGCGGTGGATCCAGGTTCCCTCACCGGCCGCCGGATCGCGAACGCCGCGCAGGACGGTGACCCACTCGCGCTGGCAACCATCGCCGAGTTCACCCGTTGGCTGGCCGTCGGACTCGCCATGGTCGGTGACGTCTACGATCCCGATCTGGTGGTGATCGCCGGTGGCGTCGCGAGTTCTGCCCCACTGTTTCTCGACGACGCCCGTGAGCAGTACGCGACATTGCTGACCGGGGCGAAGCACCGACCACTGGCCCGAATCCGTTCCGCTCAGCTGGGCGAAGCGGCGGGCATGGTCGGCGCCGCCGCTTTGGCCCGATCGGTGGTGCCTCAGGATCTCGGTGGGGTCGACGGCGCTGGAACCACGTCTGCCGGACTGTGATCGGGTCGATCCTGCAGGGGCGTGTGTAGCGGGGGTTACGGGTCGGCAGTAAGGTCGTACTCAGCGAAATTCAGCTGTGAATGGGAGGGACGCCGTGTGGTATTGGCTCTTCAAGTATGTGTTGCTGGGGCCGATTCTCTGGCTGCTCGGGCGTCCGACGGTCAAGGGTCACGAGAACATTCCGACTGACGGGGCGGCCATCCTGGCCAGCAATCACCAGGCGGTTCTGGACTCGTTCTACCTTCCGCTTCGCGTCAACCGACGCATCACGTTCCTTGCCAAGAGCGAGTACTTCACCGGTTCCGGTCTCAAGGGCGCATTCCAGAAGTGGTTCTTCACCGCGGTCGGACAGGTCCCCATCGACCGAACCGGCGCGGACGCAGCGCAGGATGCGCTCAACGCCGGTCTCAAGGTTCTCGGTTCGGGCAGTCTGCTCGGTATCTACCCCGAGGGAACGCGTTCGCCTGACGGTCGCCTCTACAAGGGCAAGACCGGAATGGCGCGCCTCGCGCTCGAATCGGGCGTCAAGGTGATCCCGGTTGCGATGGTCGGTACCGACAAGATGAATCCGATCGGCTCACGGATGTGGCGTCCGGCCAAGGTCACCGTGATCGTCGGCGAACCGATCGATTTCTCCCGCTTCGAAGGCATGGGCGGGAACCGCTTCGTCGAGCGCGCTGTGACCGACGAGGTGATGTACAAGCTGATGAAACTCTCCGGCCAGGAGTACGTGGACATCTACGCGGCCAGTCTCAAGAACCAGGCACCCACGAAACCCGAAGCTGCCGTCGACGTTTCGGCGGAAAGCAGCGAGTCGGTTGTCGATCTCGTGGCCTCGGCCGAGTCCAAGGAATCCGCGAAGACCGACAAGGATTCGCTCCCGGACGCACAGGCCAGCTAGAGATTTCCCACACCTGCCGCACGCGCATTGGCCCCAGAGCCTGCGCGTGCGGCATAGTTTTCGGACGTGCGCTACTTCTACGACTGCGAATTCATCGAAGACGGTCGAACCATCGATCTCGTGTCCATCGGCGTCGTCTGCGAGGACGGCCGTGAGTACTACGCGGTCTCGACCGAGTTCGATCCTGCCCGCGCCGGTAGTTGGGTGCGCAAGAACGTGCTGCCGAAATTGCCGCAGCCGTCGTCTCCGCTGTGGAAATCACGCGAGAAGATCCGCGACGATCTCTTGAAGTTCTTCGTTCCGCGGCCGATGGTCGTTCCGGAGCTCTGGGCGTGGGTCGCCGCCTACGACCATGTCGCGCTGTGTCAATTGTGGGGCGATATGACCGAACTACCGCAGTCGATGCCGCGGTACACCCGCGAACTCCGACAGTTCTGGGAAGACAACGGCAGTCCTGCCCTCCCGTCAGCGCCCGCCGACGCACACGACGCACTTGCCGACGCCAGGCACAACCTCGTGAAGTTCGACGCGATTTCGGCAGCTCGTTCACTTCGCTGACCCAGGTTTCGGTGCGCGGGAAGTGTCCCGATTGGGCTGCGATCGAGAGCCTGTGTGACGCGCCGGCGGGCGAGCGAATATCCTGTAGAGGTGAACTGGACTGTCGACGTGCCGATCGACCGCTTGCCCGAACTCCCGCCGCTGCCTGCCGGACTGCGTAAGCAGCTCGACGAGGCGCTCGCGAAGCCCGCTGCTCAGCAGCCCTCGTGGCCCGCTGACCAGGCGGCCGCCATGCGGACTGTGCTCGAGAGCGTGCCTCCCATCACGGTGGCCAGCGAAGTCGAGGCGCTGCAAGAGCGTCTCGCGCAGGTCGCGCGTGGTGAGGCGTTCCTGCTCCAGGGCGGTGACTGCGCCGAGACCTTCGCGGACAACACCGAGCCGCACATCAAGGGAAACATCCGCACGTTGCTGCAGATGGCCGTCGTCCTCACCTACGGTTCCTCGATGCCCGTCGTCAAGGTTGCTCGCATCGCCGGCCAGTACGCCAAGCCGCGCTCTGCCGACATCGACTCGCTAGGTCTGAAGTCCTACCGCGGCGACATGATCAATTCGCTCGTCGCCGACGAGGCTGTCCGCGCCCACGATCCTTCGCGTCTGGTGCGTGCGTACGCCAACGCCAGCGCCGCGATGAACCTCGTCCGCGCGCTCACCGGTGCCGGCATGGCCGATTTGCACAAGGTGCACGACTGGAACCGCGAGTTCGTCGCGGCCTCGCCCGCCGGTGCACGGTACGAGCAACTCGCTGCCGAGATCGACCGCGGCCTGCAGTTCATGAACGCGTGCGGCGTCACCGATCCGAGCCTGCACCAGGCACAGATCTTCGCCAGCCACGAGGCACTGGTTCTGGACTACGAGCGTGCGATGCTGCGTCTCGACAACGACAGCGACCACCCCAAGCTCTACGACCTGTCGGCTCACTTCCTCTGGATCGGCGACCGCACCCGTCAGCTCGACGGCGCGCACATCGCCTTCGCCGAGTTGGTGTCCAACCCGATCGGCCTCAAGATCGGTCCGAGCACGACGCCGGAAATGGCGGTGGAATACGTCGAGCGTCTCGACCCCACCAACAAGCCGGGTCGACTGACTCTGATTTCGCGCATGGGCAACGGCAAGGTCCGCGACCTGCTGCCGGCGATCATCGAGAAGGTCCAGGCCACCGGCCACCAGGTCATCTGGCAGTGCGATCCGATGCACGGCAACACCCACGAAGCCTCCACCGGATACAAGACGCGCCACTTCGACCGCATCGTCGACGAAGTTCAGGGCTTCTTCGAGGTGCACAACGGTCTCGGCACGCATCCAGGTGGCATCCACGTCGAGCTGACCGGCGAGAACGTCACCGAGTGCCTCGGCGGCGCACAGGACATCTCCGACCTCGATCTCGGTGGTCGCTACGAGACGGCTTGTGACCCGCGCCTGAACACCCAACAGTCGTTGGAGCTCGCCTTCCTCGTGGCCGAGATGCTGCGAGGCTGACACTGCGGTCCGGCGAATCTGATTCGCGACGCTGATTTTTCAGTAAACGCCCTCACCTGCTCGCGCAGGTGGGGGCGTTCGTCATGGTGTGAATCGTGTGACGAATCGGCGCTGCCAGGGCATTTCGACGGCGCGGGGTGAGTAGTGTGCGCGAACGTACGCGGTGGCGTCCTTACTCGACACACCGTCCATGATGGCGAGAGCGGCCAAAGCTGTTCCGGTGCGGCCGTATCCACCTCCGCACGCGATCTCGACTCTTTCGCTTTCCGAACGCACCCACACTTCGTGCAGGGCGCTGCGCAGCGCATCGGGATCGCTGGGCAACCAGAAATCGCGCCAGCGGACCCACACCGAATCCCACACGGTGGCGGGGGGTTCTTTACCGGTCAGATAGACGCCGAAGGTGGGAAGAGGTCCGGAAGGAAGTGGATTGCGGAGTCCTCGACCCCGAATCGATCTCCCCGACGGCAAGTCGAGTATCCCGAGGCTCTCGGGTTCCCACGTGGCCATGAATTCAGACTAGGCCGAAGCGGACTGTCAGGGAATTGCGACGACGCTGATATCGGTGCCCTTGGCAACCAGGTCGTTCTTCACGCTCTGGCTGATGATTACCGAGCTGTCGTTCTGGGTGAGCTGACGCACGGTGATCTCGAGGCCGAGGCGGCCGAGTTCTTCGCGTGCGGAGGAGACGGAGCGACCGATCAGGGAGGGGACCTTCACGGAGTCGGAGATCAGGAGAACTACGGAGGTGCCGGCGTTGACGGAGGAGCCGACTGCGGGATCGGTGCCGATCACGTTCCCGCCCTCGACGGCGTCGTCGAACGTAGTTCTCGTGGTGCTGACGGAGATGCCAACCTTGTCGAGGGCGGCGCGTGCAGCGTTCTCGGACATGCCCTTCACATCGGGAATGTCCACGGGCGGTGACCCTTTGGACGTGATGACCTTGACCGAGGATCCCACGGCAACCTCGGTTCCCGGTGCCGGGTCGAGCGCTGCCACGCCGCCGATCGGGATCTTGGAGCTGAAGGTGTCTCCGCCGTCGACCGCGACGAGAGTGCGGTCGGCGAGTTGTGCGCCCAGCGCCGAGACGTCACCGCCCGCCGGAATGGGCGGGACAGTCGGACGCCCGAGCGACGTCAGCAGCGCGACGGTCGAGCCTTTGGTGACCCTGGAGCCGGAGGCCGGATCTGTCCCGATCACCGTGTCGATGGGTTGAGCGTCGGAATACTGACCCTGGACGTCGGGGGAGAGCCCGGCGTCCTGCAGCGCGGTGACCGCAGTGTCCTTGGTCAGGCCGTCGATCGAGGGAACAGCTGTATAGCGGCCCGAGCCCATCCACCATCCGCCGAAGCCCAACGCAAGCGCCAGGACCGCGATGACGAGCAGCCAGATCAGAGTGGCTCTTCGCGATTTGCGTCGTGCCTCGACAAAATGAGCGTGCGGATCGTCGGGTACCAGGTGGTCGTCGCCGAAATCGGAACCGTCGTCGAAATCCGAGTCGCCGTCGACAGTCGCCGGACGAGCAGTTTGTGCGGTGACCGCGCGAGTGTGCTGAATGCCGCCAGGGGGAGGAGAGGCCGTGCCGAGTGCCGTGGTGGCTGCCGCAGCCGGGGCCACGCCGGACGCCAATACCGTCGTGGCAGCAGGGTTCGGGCGCGCAGCAGAGTTCGGGTGTACATCCGTGGGGGGCGCAGGCGCCGGTTGTGGCCGGGCCGGCGCAACCTGCGCGCTCTGGTGCTGGGCGCTTCGACGCGGAGCCGGAACACGGTACGACGGAAGTTCCAGCTGCTCGCTCACACTGCGAAGTGCAGCTGCCATCTCACCGGCGTCGGCGAAACGATGTGCCGGCTCACGGTGAGTGGCTTCGGCAACCAGACGATCGAACTGCGCCGGTACACCAGGGATACGTGAACCTGGGCGCGGGACATCGTCGTGGATGCGTTGGTAGGCGATGGAGAGTGACGTATCGCCGGTGAACGGTGTTGTACCAGTGAGAAGTTCGAACATCAACACGCCGGTGGAGTAGACGTCGCTTCGCGTGTCGGCTATTCCTGACGTCACCTGTTCCGGCGACAGATAGGCCGCGGTGCCGAGAATCACGCTGTTGGAGGTGGTGGTTGCTGCCGCAGCTGCACGCACCAATCCGAAGTCGGCGATCTTCACCTCGCCGGTGTCCGAGATCAAGATGTTCTCGGGTTTGACGTCACGGTGAACCAGTCCCGCTCGATGCGCCACCGCCAACGCGTCCAGGACCGGTGCCACGACTGCAGCGACGGCGTGAGGCGGCATCGGTCCGCGCTCACGAAGGAGCTCACGCAAAGTTCCACCGTCGACGAGTTCCATCACGAGGAACACGTGATTGCGATCGCTGCCTTGGTCGTAGACGGCCACAAGGGCCGGATGCTTGAGCCGGGCCACAGCCCGGGCCTCGAACTCGAAACGAGTCAGGAACGCTGGATCGCCGGCGAATTGCGGGTCCATCACCTTGATCGCGACAGGTCGATCCAACCGTGTATCGAGGCCTCGATACACGGTCGACATACCGCCGCGCGCGATCGGTGCGTCCACTCGATAGCGGCGCTCGAGCATTTCGCCGATCAACCCTCGACCTCCGTAATGACTATTCCTCCGTGCTTGCGATCTGCGTGCTTGCGATCTGTCTGCTTGCGGTCTGGGTGGTAGCTGTCAGCAATGTGGGTGGTTGTATACCGCGTACTGGCTCCCGCAGTGAGGCACCGATTCACATCCACCGCGAAATCCCGGTTACTGATACGCCGCATCCCGTCCATCGTAGCCAGCGATACCGACGCGGAAGTCTCGAGAACGTCACAGAGCGCTGTGACCTGAGCGGAGCGGCAGTTTCGAGCACTGCACCGGGCGGTACACAGCGGGCTCGTCGGACCGGATAAACTTCTCGCGGTGAGCGCGATTCCTTATTGTGATGATGTCCTGGATTCTTCGGTGTCCCTGTTCCAACTGGTGGATGTGGCGAAGAACGTCGGGTTGCCGGTGAGCAAGGTTCACCAGCTACTTCGCGATCACAAGATCATCGCAGTCAAGCGTCACGGTGTTCTCGGCGTTCCCGAAGTGTTCTTCGGTGAGGACGGCCAGATCGTCAAGTGGCTGCCCGGTCTCCTGGCGGTGTTGCACGACGGCGGCTACACCGACGTCGAAATCCTTCGCTGGTTGTTCCTGGCCGACGACTCCCTGCCCGGTCGCCCGGTAGACGCACTCCACGGACATCTCGCACGTGAGGTCATCCGCCGCGCACAGGCCATGGCTTTCTGAGCCGCCGCTTTCTGGGATGCCGGCCTTCTGACAACTCATCCCATGCGGTTTTTCGCCGCGTAGGTAGCAGACCGGACGAGACCCGGCGCAGCGACACGAAGTCGCGTGCGTCCGGGAACGGATACGCGTCTATGCAGTATTCGGTAGTCGGCGCCCTCGACCTGGTCGAGGATCGCTCCGTACAGCACGAAGGCGGTACGGATCGACGGCTGGACCCGCCGGTCGAGCATCGGGATTCCGGATTCGGCAGACCGATACCGCCCTCGCGTGACGGCAATGAAGTGCGCAAGTGCGCGCTTGACACGAAGGTCCGCCGTTCCGGTTCTGCGCCCGTGCTCGAGCATCTCGATGTCGACGCCGAACGCGGAGAACTCGCTTGCCGGTAGATACAGACGTCCTCGACCTAGGTCTTCACCGACGTCGCGGATGAAGTTGGTCAGCTGAAATGCCTCACCGAGATTCGACGCGGGCACTACAGCTTCTTGCTGCGGGACGCTCACTCCGAGAATCGGAAGCATCTGCAAACCGATGACGACGGCGGAGCCGTACATGTACTCGGCAAGCTCGTCCATCGTGTTGTAGACGGGTCGAAACTTCGCCGTGTCGGGGGCGTCCATTCGCATGGACTCGAAGAAGGCGTCGAAATATGCGCGCGGGATGTCGAACGTCTTCACAGCATCGGCGAAGGCCGGGAGTACGCGTGTCAGGGCGGCGGGAACCGTCGACGGAAATTCAACTGTCACAGTGGCGTTGTCGAGTGCGGTGACGACTGCACGTTCGACGTCGGCGAGCACCGTGCCGCGTTCATGCGGACCCGACGGTTCGTCGACGATGTCGTCGACGACGCGAGCAAATGCGTAGAGTGCGTAAACTGCGCGGCGTCGAGGCTCGGGTAGCAACCGCGCGGCCAGATAGTACGTTCGGCCGTGTTCCCTCGTCACGCCCTCGCAGAATCCGTAGGACGCGGTCAGCGTGTTCATGACACGTGAATCACGCGGATCATGACGTCGACGTCGCCGAGGCCGCTGTCGGGACTTCGGCCGGCTTTTCATGCCGGCGACCGCGAAGCCGGAGTGGATCTTCCGTCTGCAAGGACAGAGCCGCGACCACAGCGGCGAAGACGGCCAGAGCCACGTGCGGGAACGTGTACAGGCCGATGGATCCGTCCGGCTGGAATACCAGCATGAGCCAAGTGGACAGTCCGGTCAGGACTGCGAGGGTGGTCGGCGACATTGCGAAACCGGCTGCTACTGCCAGCGGCCAGGAGTAGTACCAGGGGAGTGCGGCGGGGGAGAGAACGACGATGGCGACCATCACGATCACGATGCCCATGACGGCGTCGCGCTCGGTCTTGCGGTAACGCCACCACACGACGGCGATGATCGCGATCAACACAACCGCCGAGATGGTCCGGGAGACTTCGAGGATGTCGTTGAAATGGTCACCGGCGAACCAGGAGGTGGCCATGGTTCCGATGTGCGCCACGATCGTGGGCAGCGAGAGCCAGTTGATGATCTTTGCCGAACCCGAGAGTGCCGTCGTCCAGCCGAGGCCGACTCCGGCGATCAGTGAGGTGGATCCGAGTACCGCCACGAACACGGCAAAACCAGCACCGGCCGTCTTGACGAACGAGCGGATCGGTGACGCCGGTTCTCGCCCGGCCGCCGCGGCATCCTCCCGCTCGTGGATCATCCAGATCCAGACGATGAAGGGAAGTGCGACGCCCGCGGTTGCCTTGATCGCGACGGCGAGCGCGATGAGCCCTATTCCGAACAGGTGCTTACGTTCGAGAGCGAGCGCAATGCCCGCGGCCATGAGGCCGACCATGAGCATCTCGTTGTGAACGCCGCCGATCAGGTGGATCAGAACGAGGGGATTGAGTACTGCGAGCCACAGCGCGATCGAGGTGTTTCCGCCGAGCTTCGTTGCGAGATGGGGGACCGCCCACATCATCAGGGCAAGTCCCGGGAGCATCGTGATCCGCAACAGCATCGTGCCGGCGATGACGTTCTCGCCGGTCAGGCGAACGATGGCGTCGGCAAGGAGAAGGTGAACCGGACCGTACGGGGTCGTTGTCGTCGTCCACACGTTGGAGACGTTGTCGAGCAGGATTCCCGGATTGACGACCGGCCCGACGGCGTACGGGTCGAAGCCGTTGCGCAACAAGGCGCCCTGTGCCAGGTAGGAGTAGGCGTCGCGGCTGAACATGGGAACCGCGAACAGGAGCGGAAACGTCCAGACCGGAACGACGTAACGCAGACCGCGCAACGAGACGTCACCGCGCAGAGTCGAACGACCCAGCCGAACCCAGGCGCCGATCATGCACAGGACGCCGATCCAGACGATCGCCGCCGACAGAATCGATCCGTGTCCGAATCGGAGCCAGGACAGATGCATCGACTCGAGCAGCGGATCCTGGCGCCGGACGCTCCCGGCACCGAATCCGCCGAAAGTGATCATGGCGGCGCCGACGAAGCCGAGCAGTGCACTGTGACCTTCGGGGGTCCGAAGGAAGTTGGCGGCCCTTAGGTGCCACGGTCTTTCAGTGGCTGCGGCAGAGGACGTCATCGGTGCAGGTTCCTCCCCCGAGGAGATCGGTGTCGATCGGCGCGTGCAGCGCCCGAGTCGGTGAATCGTGGATGAATGGTCGGTTACGAGGGGCTAGTTTAGTTGCTCGCACGAGTGCTCACTGCGCTGGCTCGCTCGCGTGTACCGGTAATACGTTCGGCAGCGAGCCGTCCGGACAGCAGAACGGTCGGTACCCCTACCCCCGGAACGGTTCCCGACCCGGCGAGTACGACGTTCTCGAAACCCCGGGCGAGGTTCTTGCGTCGGAACGGCCCCGTCTGGGTGAAGGTGTGTGCTGCCGCGAACGGACTACCCGCGGCCATGCCCTTCTCGAGCCAGGTCTGTGGGGTGTCGACGTGATCGATCTCGAACCCCTCGACCAGTCCCGTATAGCCACGTTCTTGCAGCGTGAGGATGATTTCGCGCACGTAGGCCGGGCCGAGAGTCGACCAGTCGAGCGGCGCACTGTCCAGATTCGGGCACGGCGCGAGGACTGACAGCGGTTCACGGATCCGGCCGTCTCGCGAGAAGGCCAGACTCGGATCGGTCTGTGCCGGTCGGGTGACGAGCAGTGACGGATCACTCATCAATTGCCCGCGGCCGCGGCGTGCCGTGATCTCGGCGAAGGTGCGCTTCCACGCCTCGCCGAAGTCGATCATGTGGTGTCGCTGCGCGGGCCATCCGTCGGCGACCGCAGAGGAAACAGTGCCGTGAATCACGACAGCCGACGGCGATGTCCGGACCGGGCGCGGTCGCAATCGCGTATGGGGACGCAAGAGCGAGTTCGTGACGGCCATGTCGGGGGTCAGGACCGCGGCGTCACAGTGGAAGCGCTCACCGTCGCGTGTGTGGACGGCACGCACGCGACGATCGCTCACTTCGAGGCGTTCGACCGTGCGGCCGAGATGCAGAATTCCACCGGCGTCGGTGAAGGCGTCGGCCATCGACTCGGCGATCGTGTGCATCCCACCTTCAGGAAAGTAGACGCCGAGTGAGGTGTCCATGTGAGCGATCGCGCCGTACACCGCGAGGGCTCGAGACGGAGCAACGCCCGCATACAGCGCTTGGAAGGTGAAGATCCGCCGGAGGCGAGGGTCGCGGATCTTGCGATCCACCTGCCCACCCAGTTTCCCGAATCCGCCCAGCGCGACGAGACGGCTCAGATCCTTGATTGCGTCACGCGAATTGACCAGTCCGAGGGGAGAATCGAAGTCGGCGTCCATGAAGCGATCGAATTCGGCGTCGAAGATACGGCTCAGCCATCGGCGCAAGGCGCGGTATCGCTGCGCTTCTTCCGGCCCGCAAACACGGGAGACTTCGGCAGCCATGTCTTCGGGGTCGGCATGAACATCGAGAGCGGTGCCGTCTGCGAATCGCGCGTGGTACGTCGGATCGAGCTTGTGCACAACGAATTTGGGGTTCGTCGAGTCGGGGTCGGCGCCCACGGCCGCGAGGGCGTCGTCGACGAGTTCGGGCATCGTGAGCACCGTTGCGCCGTTGTCGATGCTGTAGTCGCTGCCCTGGTAGACACCGACCCGCCCGCCGACCGAGCTGTTGCTCTCGAGAATCGTGACGTCGCGTCCGGCGCCTCGCAGATACAACCCGGCGGAGAGTCCCGCGAGTCCCGCACCGACGATCACGACTCGATCGGTCGGCGAGCTGACGGTTCGAGTGCGGTGCACGTCTGCCACGGTCAGTAGCTTCGCTTCGTGGCCGCGATCGCCATGTCGGTCAGACGTGACTTGGCTTCTGCCGTTGCCGTGCTCGCGCCGAGGGCGTTCGCAGCTGCCTCGACGAGGGCGTCGATCTGCGTTTCGACGTCGGTGACGGCGCCGAGATCGGTGATCGCCTGGCGCAGGCTGTCGACCTCGTTGTCGGTCAACTGGGTGCCGATTCCGTTGCGGAGCAGTTGTGCGGCGGCCGGGTCTGCGGCGTCGGCGCGGGCGAGCGCCATCGCGAACAGCACCGTCCGCTTACCGGCAATGAGATCGTCGCCCGACGGTTTGCCCGTGACGGACGGATCTCCGAAGACACCGAGCAAGTCGTCGCGAAGTTGGAAAGCGACACCGATGTCGGTGCCGAACGTCCGGTAGGCATCGATCAACTCGGCGTCTGCACCGAACAGTGCGGCGCCGAGGTGCAGTGGGCGTTCGATCGTGTACGCGGCGGTTTTGTAGCGGTTGACCCGCATGGCTGCCTCGACGGTCTCGTCTCCTCGGGCTTCGTTGCTGATGTCGAGGAATTGGCCACCGAGAACCTCGGTGCGCATTGCCGACCAGACCGGACTGACTCGAGCGGCCGCCTCGGGGCTGATCCCGGATTCTCGGATCATGTCGTCCGCCCAGGCCAAGGCCAGATCGCCGATTAGTATGGCGACGGCCTCGCCGAAGTGCGCGGAGTCGCCGCTCCACTCCTGGCCTCGGTGCTGGTCTTCGAATTCGACGTGAACGGTCGGGAAGCCGCGCCTGGTCGTTGATGCGTCGATGATGTCGTCGTGGACGAGCGCGCAGGCCTGCACCAGTTCGAGGGCGGCGCACGCACGAATCACAGCGTCTGCGTCCTTACCGTTCGGGTCGCCTCCGGCACCGAGCCATCCCGTCCAGGCGAAGGACGGCCGAACGCGCTTTCCTCCGCGCAGGACGAAGGCCTCGAGGGTACTGACGGCCTTCTCGTAACCACCGCCGATGGTCGAGACGAGTTCGCGGCGTGAATCGAAGAAGTCGCGGAGCGCTCCTTCGAACAGGCCCGGCAGTTCGAGTGAGGTCGGATGCGGTGCGGTGTTGGTCGAACTCTGTCCAACGCGCGCGGTTCCTGCGGACAGGGTGGCCTCCAAGATCGGTATGTTCTCGCGCCGCAGGGTTACACGGAAGCGAGCTTGGGGCCCAGCTTAGTGGGGGTTGGAATCAACGGCGGTTCGGGCCGTGAACTGCGTGATCCTGACATTCGGGATACGCAGTCCTGGGCGATGAGCTTGTTTGCAGGTGGAAAACATATGCTTGACCGGTGACATTCGATCCAGTCAGGGGCCGCTCCAGCGAGGGGTGGGCCACCCGAACACCGTCGATCGTCGATCGGATCGCTTCCTCGACAGGTAGCCGTATTCCGTTCTCGGTCGAGTTTTCGCCGCCGCGTGACGCGGACGCCGAAGCGCGCCTGTGGCGTGCGGTGCGTACCTTCGAGCGGCTCGGACCGGCGTTCGTCTCGATGACCTACGGCGCAGGTGGCTCGACGCGCGATCGTACGGTGCGCGTCACCGGTGAACTGGCCGAAGAGACGACCCTGCTGCCGGTTGCTCACCTGACTGCCGTGTCGCACAGCACCGAAGAACTTCGCGCCATGGTCGGTGCCTACGCCGATCGTGGCATCAGCAACATCCTCGTGTTGCGCGGCGATCCGCCCGGCGATCCCCTCGGCGAGTGGAAGAAGCATCCCGAAGGCGTCGAGTACGCCGAGGAACTCGTGCGGATGGTCCGTGACCTGGGCGACTTCCACGTCGGCGTCGCGTCGTTCCCGGAGGGGCACTACCGCGCCCCGGACTTGGCATACGACACGAAGTACCTGGTGTCGAAGTTGCGTGCCGGCGCCGAGTACTCGATCACTCAGATGTTCTTCGACGTGGAGGACTACCTGCGTCTTCGTGACCGGGTGAGTGCCTACGATGCAGAACAGGGCGCCAAGCCGATCATCCCGGAAATCATGCCGGTGACGTCGCTGCGCTCGGTGCGGCGCATGCTCGAGCTGTCGGGCTCGTCGTTGCCCCCCGCTCTCGAGCGTCGATTCGACGCCGCGGCCGGAAGCGGCCCGGAAGAGAACCGTGCAGCCGTCCGAGAGCTCGGCATCGATCTGGCCACCGAGATGGGAGAGCGGTTGATCGCCGAAGGCGCTCCGTGCCTGCACTTCATCACGTTGAATTTCGCGCGCGCAACCAGTGAAGTCCTCGAGCGCCTCGGTCTCACCCCCGACACCTCTGTCGGGACAGCCCAAGCCGTCTGATCTCCGGTTGCCCGATCGACGATATTCGGGCAGCCGCCAGACGCTACTTCGTGGTGTTTTTCGGATTCTCGGGGTCAGCGTGCTTCGTGACAGGTGACTTCATGGCCGGTGCTTTCGCGGCGGGCGCGCGCTTGATCGGTGCTCGATTGCGCGCCATCCATGCCATTGCACCGACGATAATCGCGACACCGAGCGCCAGCCCGGCCATGATTCCCGCCCACCCGGCGAAGCTTCGGGTGCTGGGGTCCGCGTAGTTGACCTCGGCGCGCATCGTCGACACCTCGCCGGCGGGCAAGGTCCACGACACCCGGGAATCGCCGTCTCGTGTTCCGTTGGTCGTGCCGACCCGTGACGGGAAGGCGATGCTGACCTGGACGTCGGCGCCCTGAGTTGGGACCGTTTTCAGGTCTGCCTTGCCGTCGAGCGTGACGGTGTCCCCGGATCGCTTGAGGGTGATCTGGAACGACCCGGATCCCTCGGCATACATGGAGCCCAGTTGGGCGACGTCACCGAAGGACAGGTCGCTGAAGAACGCCTGGCTGCCGACGTATCCGTCCTTCTTGTATTCCTGAACCCGTATCTTGTCCTCGAGTGACGAAGGCGGGGTCAGCTGCGGACCCTTGTCCGCCTCGTTCGCCGGAATAGCGGCAGCTACCACCTGTCCGGTCACACGATCGTTCGCGGACACTCCCATCGACACCTGCACGCGAATACACCCTGCAAGCAAGGGAACAAGCATGAGGGCGAGCGCGGCAACCGTCAGGAAACGTTTCCGACTGGTCGGCTTGGCGGCGGGATCGGTGGACTGTTGCACAGTGGTCATCGTGCCAGCCGTGGCGTAGCCAGTCGTCGAGGCGGGGGCGTGTCGGCGGGTGAAGTTCGGCGGGTGGAGTTCAGGGCCCGCTCGTTCGACGCAGCCACCGACTCGCCTTACCCCGCCGGCTGTCGGACAGTGCGATTCGAGCGGCACTGCGACCGCTGGCTCCGGACACACCGCCACCGGGGTGTGTCGATGCTCCGGTCAGATACAACCCGTCTGCTCCCGGAACACGATGGCCGGACAGTTCCGGAAGCGGTCGCCACAACATCATCTGATCGAGTGACATCTCGACGTGCATGACATTTCCGCCGATCATCCCCAATTCCGACTCGATGTCGCGTGGAGTTTGAATGAAGCGGTCGAGGACGGAATCGGCGAATCCGGGTGCACAAGCCTCCATCTCGCCGACGATCCGGTCGGCCTCCGCCTCGGCGAGCGACGCCCAATCGCGATGACCGCTGAGGTGATACGGCTGCCACTGCGACCACAGCGTCACCTGATGCCGACCGGCCGGGGCGATCGTGGGATCGATTCCGCTGAAACTCATTCCGAGAACCGCAGGGCGAGGAGGAAGTTCCCCCGCCAGCGCTGCGCCGTGTGCAGTGCGCAAGTGGGCGCGATCGGAAACGAGCAATTGCAATCCCGAGGTAGCTTCCCGTGTCGTGGCCTCTCCGCGGTACGACGGAAGCGCAGAAGTCGCCAATCGCAGTACCGCACCGATGCCGGGGCCGACCCTGATTTTCCGCCGCCAGTGATCGAGCGTGGTTCGGTCGAAGCCCCCGCGGCCCAGAAGGTCGAGCGTGGCCAGGATGTGGCACCCGGCGATCACCTTGCGAGCGTGAACTTCTCGACCGCTCTCGGTTGTGGCTGTCCAGTGATTCGAGTTCGGGCGGATCGACGTCACGCCGTCACCGAGCGCGACGGTGGCGCCGTCGACGGCCATACGGGAGGCCAACGCAGCACTCAGTGAGCCGCTCCCACCGACTGCTCGCCCTGGCGGCAAGACGTGCATGAGGGCCGCGAAGCCGACCATCGGAGCGGTTCCCGGTTCCGACATCGGAGGCCCGGACTGGGCGCCGAACCACGCCAGCGCAGCCTTGAGTGCCTCGCTGTCGAAATACTCGTCCAGCAGTGCGTCGCCAGGCGCGAGGAACTGCCGCGACAGTTCGCTGTTGCCGCGTGCGGTGGCAAGACCTCCGAACGCACCGATCAGGTTCGATCCTGTGGGCGGTGCGGAAAACGCTTTCATGACATGTCGACTGCGCTCCGACCAGACGGCGACGAATCGCCGGTAGGAGTCGGCGTCCTTTGTCCCGCATGCTCGTTCGATGGACCGGCAGGTTGCGTCGAGGTCGCGGTGAAACACGATGCCCGGCCCGTCGGTGCCCGGGGCGGGCGGCGCGAACGCCCACGGGTCACAGTCGATGTAGCGCAGTCCGTGCGCGCCGAGTCCGAGTTCCTCGATGATGCCGCTGTGTCGGATCATGAGGTGCGCCGACGAACCCCGGTCCACCTTGTATCCGGGAAATCGCTCGACGGTCGAGACGGCTCCGCCGAGAACCGTGTCCTTCTCCAGAACCTCGACCGACCAACCCTCGCGTGCGAGGTAGGCGGCCGAAACGAGCGCGTTGTGTCCGGAGCCGACGACGACGGCGTCGAGAAGCGCGCTCACAGCGGCAGTCCACGGCCGAGGACTGCGAACGGTCGGTTGTCGCCGGCGAAACGAAATCTGCGGAGCACGTCACGAAAGCCGAGACGGCGGTACAGCCGCCAGGCACGATTGTCCTCGTCGTACACCTCGGGTGTCGACAACAGAACGCTACGTTCGGGTCGATCGACGAGGAGATGACGTAAGAGCGACTCGCCCAATCGGTGACCTTGTCCGTTCGGATGCACGTGAAGTTCGGTGAGTTCGAAGTAGTCGCTCAGAATTGCGTCGATCTCGCTCTGAGGGCGACCCGAGCGCCGAAGCCCGTGCAGTACCTGTTGATGCCACCATTGGTCCGGGCTCCCGCGATACCCGTAAGCGATCCCCACCAGCGGCAGATTTTCGTGTGACGGTTGCTGGGGAACCGCTAATGCGCCGACGGCCTTCCAGCCAGGCCGGTTCGCGTGCTCCTGCCACATCGGTGCGCGATGGAACTCGGTTCCTCGCGGATAGTCCATCGCAGTGACGTACACGGCCAGTGCCTCGTGGAGTCGACTCGCGAATTCTGCGCGATCGAGGTCGACCGTATGTGGTGTCCAGGCGATCTGCGGGTCGACCGGTCTCACCTCTTCTCTTGACGGCGTGTCGGTGGGTGCAGTTATATTGAATAGGTCGAACAGATGTTCGATGTGGGTGATCCGGAGATGCCCGAAGGGAAGCGGGCATCTCCGGCCCACCTGGTCTTGGATCCTTACGGTGCAGGAGGTGCCCCGATGTCCGAGCGTGTGAAGCCTGAACGTGTGAAGTGCCAACGAACTCTTCCTGCCGAATTGTCGAGTCCGTCGGATGCCGCAATTTCTCGATTGCCGATGTCGGCGAGGCGGTCCTTCGGCGCGACGGACGCCAGCCACCGCACTGCTCGAGCGGGAAAGTCCGGTGTGGCGTGGGGGTTGCTCCGGAAGGCGGATGCGCTTCTCGAGGAAGCGATTGGGGCGGGCGATCCTGCCGACCGGTTCCGGTGTGCCTACCTGGCCGCGTTACGTGGTGCCGGGGCAGTGTTGGCCGCAGCTCCTGCCGGTGCCGGCTCGAAGCGCAAGCGAAGCGGAAACGCGTGGGTTTTGATGGACGCCGCAGCGCCTGCGTTCGGAGCGTGGTCGAAGTTCTTCGCAGGGTGGTCCGCTACGCGTGCGGCCGTGGAAACCGGTGTGTCGATCGTGATCACGGACTCCGATTCCGACGCATTCTTCGCCGAGGTCGGCCGTTTTCTCACGGCGGTCGAAGATTTCATCGGTCAGGACACGTCCGAGCATTTGCGAGCGTCGTGAACAAATGGTCCGTGTCGGCAGTTGTTTCCGGGGAATTTCCTGGTCCGCACGGGCAAATGGTGCCGAATCGGGGCCCTTCGGCACGAATACGTACGCTTGTGGCGGAACTCGTACCCGGAGTTGGTGGTCCGAGACCTAAACTGCTCGTATTATGAAAACAGGTAATCGTCCAACTTGATTACCCGCCGCCCCACACCGTGGGGTGGTTGCCAAACTTCCAGTGCCGGGGGAGGTACCGTGCCACTCTCCGAGCACGAGCAGCGCATGCTCGATCAGATCGAGAGCGCTCTCTATGCCGAAGACCCCAAGTTCGCCTCCAATGTGAGGGGCGGCCGTATGCGGGCGCCGTCGAGTAGACGGCGGTTCCAAGCAGCGGCTCTATTCGTGCTGGGTCTGGTCCTGCTGATCGCGGGGGTTGCCCTCCCGCTCAAGCCGGGCGGTTTTCCGATCATCAGCCTGTTCGGTTTCTTGTTCATGTTCGGCGCAGGGGTGTTGTTCCTCTGGGGTGGTGGACGTAAGTCCGCGCCGGCTGCCGACTCCGCTTCCGAGGGTGGCAATCATCCCTCCGGTCCGCCGGGTAGGGGTAGTGCCGGCGGATCCGGGCGGGGGCGCGGCCGCAAGTCCGGCGGCGGATTCTCGTCGCGGATGGAAGATCGATTCAAACGCAGGTTCGAGCAGGACTAGCTCTTCTGCCCTTGGTCGGGCGTACTTCGAGAGTGATGCAGTTCGGACATGACGCCCTGTGTAGGGGCACGCACGACCACACGTGTGGCGGTCGGCAACCAAGGTTGCCGACCGCCACACGCCGTTGTTGTGGGTGCCTTACGTGTGTGCCTGCAATCCATCGAAGTGAATCAGTGACGCGCGAGCGAATCACTCGCCACCCCGGCTGCCTCTAGCCCTTCCCGCGGGCTTCCTCCACTTCGCTCCACTCGGCCCTCCACTTTCCTCCACCCTGGTCGAACTGCGACGCACGACCAGACATGGTCCCGCTCACGTCTATTCGAAAACCGCGCTTGTACTGCGATTTTGCCTGGGGGAGCGACAAATCGTGGCGTGCGGGGCCGATATGACGGCGGTGTGGGCCGGGACACGGTTACAAATTTCCCCCACGTCTCCCCACCTGCGCTGACCTGCTATTTGTCAGCAAATGATGCTGAATAGGGACCATGTGCTCCTTGTATGTGGGGGAAAGTGGGGTACTGTGGGTTCGGGCGGAGAGCTGAAGCACGATCCGCTCGATAGGGAGGGTTTCAGCGCAAGCTCGCAGGAGGTGTCGAGTGTTCCTCGGTACCTTCACGCCGAAGCTCGACGACAAAGGTCGGCTCACGTTGCCGGCAAAGTTCCGAGACGAACTGGCAGGAGGATTGATGATCACCAAGAGTCAGGATCACAGCCTCGCCATCTACCCCCGGGACGAGTTCGTCAAGCTTGCTCGAAAGGCAGCGGCAGCTCCACGCAATGATCCGGCAGCTCGGGCGTATGTACGTGCCCTGGCCGCCGGCACAGATGAACAGCACGCCGATGCCCAGGGGCGAATCACCCTCTCGGCTGATCATCGGCGTTACGCAAACCTGTCCAAGGAATGCGTAGTGACCGGCTCCGTCGATTACCTCGAGATCTGGGATCTAGCAGCCTGGGAGAGGTATCTCGGAGACAACGAAGAGGACTATTCGCAGGCAACAGGCGAATCTCTCAGCGAGATCGTCTAAGCGAAGAGCCCCCGGCGAATGCCGCGAGGCCTCTGCCCGGAAAGACCCTGACGCACTTCCCCAGCGCCAGGTTCTCCTTCGGGCAGGGACCTCGAAGCATTCTCCTTCTCGAACAGTCATCGCCTTCTCGGAAAGTCAGCACCTTTTCGAAAAGTCATCGGAAATCATGAAAGTAGGAGCCGGAGCAATCATGGTGGATCACGAGGTGAACGAACCCTCGGATGCCGATGGCTTCGCGCACGTCCCCGTACTACTGCATCGCGCCGACGATCTTCTCGGTCCTGCCATCACAGCCGTTGGCGACGGTGGCGCAGGCGCATACATGATCGATGCGACGTTGGGGCTCGGTGGCCACTCCGAATTCTTCCTCGGCAAGTACCCCGGCCTTCACCTCATCGGTCTCGATCGCGACACCAACGCACTCCGTATCGCTTCCGAGCGTCTGGCGCCGTTCGCGGACCGAACGACGTTCGTACACACCACGTACGACGGGATCGAGGACGCGCTGGAACAGGCCGGCCTGCCGTCGACGGAGTCGGTTCACGCGATCCTTTTCGATCTGGGTGTGTCGTCGATGCAGTTGGACGAAGCAGACCGAGGTTTTGCGTACTCGATCGACGCTCCTCTCGACATGCGGATGGATCAGACGGTCGGGCTGACCGCGGCAGAGGTCCTGAACACCTACAGTCACGGCGACCTTGCTCGCATTCTGAGCACGTACGGGGAAGAGCGGTTCGCCGGAAAGATTGCGTCCGAGATCCTTCGGCAGCGTGAGCGTGAACCATTCACCACCAGTGCAGCTCTGGTCGAATTGCTGTACCGAACAATCCCGGCAGCCACACGGCGTACGGGTGGACACCCGGCCAAGCGCACCTTCCAAGCGCTGCGGATCGAAGTCAATGCCGAGTTGGATTCGCTTCGTGCCGCCGTTCCTGCCGGACTCGACGCACTGGCAGTCGGTGGGCGAGTGGTGTTCATGTCCTACCAGTCGCTCGAGGATCGAGTTGTGAAGGCGGAGTTGGTTCCCCGCTCGAAGTCCACCAGCCCCGAAGGTCTACCGGTCGAGTTGCCGGGTATGGGGCCGGAGTTCCGCATTCTCACCCGTGGCGCAGAACGTGCGTCAGAGCAGGAAATCGAAGAGAACCCACGGTCAGCTCCGGTGCGTTTGCGTGCCGCAGAACGCATTTCCAGGAGGCGGGCATGAGTCGTCAGGGCAAATCCGGTGCAGCGCAACGCGCATACGACAAGCGCACCGCACGGGCGGCAGGCCGGACCGGAACTGTCGCTGCTGCCGGCCCGACTATCTCTCCTCGGGCGATGCTCAAGGGGCGAGTACCGTTCGTGGCCTCCGTTATCGGACTTCTGTCCATCGGTCTCGCGGTGACTCTGCTGCTGACCACCCGCGCTGCCGAGGATTCCTACCAACTGAGCGACGCGCGTGCATACAACCAGTCTCTGGTCGAGCAGAAAGCAGCGCTCGAACGCGACTTCCAGTCGCGTAACTCGGCTCCGGAGTTGGCAAATCAGGCAAGCGCTCTCGGAATGGTCCCCGCCAAGGACCCTGCACGCCTGGTAGTTCATCCCGATGGTTCGGTCGAGGTCGTCGGAACGCCGACTCCCGCAACTGCCGGAGCGATGCCGCCGCTCGATGCGCCCACATCGGTGCCCGCACCGACCGCGACGCCCCCGCGCACAACGACACCCGTTGTTCCGGGAGCCACGCCGAGCGTTCCGAATAACACGCGAAACCTCGCGCAGAGTGAACAATTGGTTCCTGTGATCCCCACGACGACAGCACCCGCCACCACGACGGCGGTGCCTGCTCCGCCTGAGGAACGTCGGTGAGTCAGAACTCCCGTAACAACCCCGGTCGGCGTCCGCGCCGCGCGGCTACCGCTTCCTTCCCGTTTCGTCAGCGAGTCGGTCGTATCACCATGTGTGGTGCGCTCGCCGTTGCGGCATTGCAGCTCTTGTGGATTCAGGGAATCGACGCGCCGAGCCTGGCTGCGGAATCTGCCAATCAACGAACCACGACGCAGGTCGATCCTGCCGTACGCGGCTCGATAACCGATCGCAACGGAAACCCTCTCGCATTCACGATGGAAGCCAAGGCGCTGACCTTCCAGCCGGTGCGGGTACGCAAGGAACTCGAGGAAGCGCGCGCCAAGAGCATCGAGCAGGGTGCCGAGGGTGACAAGCAGGCCCCCGAAGTGAGCGATCGCCTCGCTGAGATCGCCGCCGGAATCCACGCCAAGCTCGGCGATACCGTTCCGGAAAAAGATCTGCTTCAGAAGATGAACAGCAACGAGACGTTCACGTACCTCGCGCGCAGCGTGGACCCGGCAGTTGCTGCCGAGATCTCGGACAAGTTCCGGGAGGTCGGCCTGGAGCGACAGGACATCCGCGAGTACCCCGGTGGCTCCCTGGCTGCGAATCTCGTCGGCGCGACCGGCTGGGACGGGCACGGTTTGCTCGGCCTCGAGGATTCGATGGACTCCACGCTCGCCGGAACCGATGGATCCGAAACGTACGACCGCGGTTCCGACGGCGCTGTGATCCCCGGTAGCTGGCGTGACAAGCAACCGGCAGTCAACGGTTCGGGTGTCGAGCTGACCATCGATTCGGACCTCCAGTTCTACGTTCAGCAGCAGGTCCAGATCGCCAAGGACAAGTCGGGCGCAAAGAACGCTTCGGTGGTGGTCATGGACTCCAAGACGGGACAGGTGCTGGCCATGTCCAACGACAGCACCTTCAACCCCGCGATCGGCATCGACAAGAACGCGCCGACAGCCGAAATGGGCAATCCGTCGGTCAGTACGCCGTTCGAGCCCGGATCGGTGAACAAGATCGTCACCGCGGCAGCGGCCATCGAGGACGGTAAGACAACTCCGGACGAAGTTCTGCAGGTCCCGGGCAGCATCACGATGTCCGGTGCCACAGTCAAGGACGCGTGGGATCACGGTGTGGCTCCGTACACCTCTACCGGTGTGTTCGGAAAGTCCTCGAACGTCGGCACCTTGATGCTCGCTCAGCGAGTGGGCGAGGATCGCTACGCAGACATGCTGAACAGGTTCGGCCTCGGACAACGCACCGACGTCGGGCTTCCCGGCGAGAGCGCGGGCAGCGTTCCGAGTCGTGACCAGTGGTCCGGCGGAACCTTCGCGAACTTGCCGATCGGGCAGGGTCTTTCGATGACAACCCTGCAGATGACCGGGATGTACCAGGCCATTGCCAACGACGGCGTGCGAATTCCTCCGCGGATCGTGAAGTCGACTGTCGATTCTTCCGGCACTCGGACCGAGACACCGCAGCCCGAGGGCGTCGAGGTGGTCAGCGCCCAGACAGCGGCGACGGTTCGGGACATGTTCCGATCGGTCACTCAGGAAGACACCGGCAACCAACGAGGAACCGGTGTTGCCGCGGGCGTCGAGGGATACCAGGTCAGCGGAAAGACCGGTACCGCGCAGCAGGTGGATCCGGCATGCAAGTGCTACTCCAACTCCAACTACTGGATCACCTTCGCGGGAATCGCGCCTGCGGACAATCCTCGATTCGTGATCGGAATCATGCTCGACGCACCGGTTCGCGGCGTGGACGGCGGCGGCGGTCAATCGGCAGCACCGCTGTTCCACAACATCGCGTCGTGGATGCTCCAGCGTGACAGTGTCCCGATGTCGCCGGACCCCGGTCGCAAGTTGGTGTTGCAGGCGGACTGATTGCGGTGTGTCGGTTTCGACACGGTCTTCGGGTGAATCCCGGACACGGTAATCTCAAACGTCGCAGTAACCTCATTCATCGCAGTACGCCGAACTTTGCTTGCGCTGCGACCGCCAAAGAACAACGACAATTGCCAGGAGTCGAGTGACAGTGCCGAATCGTTTGCAATCGTCGAACTCGGACGGCGCTCCCGGGACGCGTCCGACACAACCGGTTGCTACCGCGATCACGGCGCTCTCCGAACTGTCCGGGGCTCGCCTCGAATGGGTCGGGCAACCGGGATCACAGTCGTCCGAGGTCGTCGTCAAGGGCGTGGACCTGCGTGCGCAAGGAATCGTGAGCGATGACCTCTTCGCCGCTCTGCCCGGCGCAAGGACCCACGGCGCTCAGTTCGCCGTCGACGCTCTGGGGCGTGGTGCGACCGCGATCTTGACCGACGAGGCCGGCCTCGAATTGATCGAGGCCGCTGACAAGGCGCCCGACCGGTCCGTCCCGGTTCTCGTTCATCCGAATCCGCGGGATGTGCTCGGTGAGATCTCAGCGGAGATCTACGGACGGCCCTCGGAGAAGATGCAGGTCGTCGGCATTACCGGCACATCCGGCAAGACCACGACGTCGTACTTGCTCGAAGCAGCGATTGCCGGAGCCGGCCGCAAGCCGGGGCTGGTTGGCACCATCGAGACTCGGATCGACGGCCGTCGGGTGCCCAGCGCTCTGACCACTCCCGAAGCTCCGCAACTCCATGCTCTGTTCGCCGTGATGGCAGAGCAGGGGATCGATACCGTCGTCATGGAGGTGTCCAGTCACGCGCTCGCTCTCGGACGCGTCGACGGCATCCGCTTCGACATCGGCGCGTTCACCAATCTTTCGCAGGATCACCTGGACTTCCATCGGGACTTCGAGGAGTACTTCCAGGCCAAGGCTCGGTTGTTCGATCCCGAGTCGACGGTGCGAGCCGAGCATGCCGTCGTCTGTGTCGACGACGTCTGGGGTCGACGGATGGCTGAGCTGGCCGCGACCGACGAGAGCGATGCGGTGACCACGGTCTCGACCTCGACGGCCGAGGCCGAGTGGAAGGTCGGCGCAGTCGAGGTTGCCGAGGACGGCTCGCAGACCTTCGAATTGGTCGGGCCGGACGGACAATCGTGGCCCGTCTCGCTTCGCCTCCCGGGTCGATACAACGTGGCCAACGCAGCCTTGGCGCTGACTGTCAGCTTCGCGGCCGGACTCGATCCGGACGCTGCTGTTCGAGCACTCGGAACGGTGGATGTCCCCGGACGCGTCCAGCGGATCGACCGCGGGCAGAGCTTCTTGGCGGTGGTCGACTACGCCCACAAACCGGCAGCGCTCGAAGCCGTGATCGCCACCCTGCGCAATCAGGTTCCCGGTCGAGTGGCTGTGGTCGTCGGTGCGGGCGGTGACCGCGACGCCGGCAAACGCACCCTCATGGGCGAAGCTGGCGCGAGGGGCGCAGACCTGCTGATCGTCACCGACGACAACCCGCGCACCGAGGATCCGGCGAAAATTCGCGCTTCGGTGATGCGAGGCGCCGTCGACGTTCCCGAATCCGAACGCGGCGAGGTTCGCGAAGTGGGGGACAGGGCGCTCGCGATCGAGCAGGCGGTTCGGTGGGCGCAGCCAGGCGACGTAGTTCTGGTCGCAGGCAAAGGCCACGAAGTGGGTCAAGAAATCGACGGGGTCAAACACCCATTCGACGACCGCGAGGTGTTGGGCGAAATGATCGGCCGATTCGCGATCAACACAGCACATGGAGGCAAGCAATGATCCCGATGACGCTCTCTCGGATCGCCGAGATCGTCGGAGGAACCCTGCATGACGTCGACGATCCGTCGACTCAGGTGACAGGAACCGTCGAATTCGATTCGCGCAAGGCTGGTCCAGGTGGACTGTTCCTCGCACTCCCCGGCGCACGCGTCGACGGTCACGATCATGCGGAAGCGGCGGTGGCAGCCGGTGCTGTGGCGGTGCTCGCGGCGCGGCCGGTCGGGGTTCCGGCGATAGTTGTCCCGTCGGTACCGAACGACGGTCCGAGCGCGGTGATGTTGCTCGAACACGACACAGACGGATCGGGGGCTGCTGTCTTGCATGCCCTCGGCCTCCTGGCCAGGGCCGTGGTTGACGAACTGGCGGCAGAGGGGTCGGCTTCGGGGGGCGGGCTGACTCTGGTCGGTGTCACCGGTTCGGCAGGCAAGACCTCGACCAAGGACCTGATTGCGGCGCTGCTTCGCGAGCGCGGCGAGGTGGTCGCTCCACCAGGCTCGTTCAACAACGAACTGGGTCTGCCGTGGACCGTGCTCCGCGCCGACGAGAAGACCCGCTTCCTCGTCCTCGAGATGTCGGCCCGTGGGGTCGGTCACGTCGGCGAACTGACCAAGATCGCGCCGCCGAAGATCGGCGTCGTTCTCAACGTGGGTACCGCCCATCTCGGTGAGTTCGGTTCGCGTGAAGCGATCGCGGTCGCCAAAGGTGAACTGGTGGAAGCACTCCCGTCGGCAGCCGACGGTGGAGTTGCAGTGCTCAACGCCGACGATCGCATGGTCGCCGCAATGGCGAGTCGAACCAAGGCTCGGATCGTATTCGTCGGTCAGTCGGAAGACTGCGACGTTCGGGCGACCGACGTGGTTGTCGACGATCAGGCCAGGGCTTCCTTCACGCTGAACTGTTCACAGGGTTCTGCACGTATTCGATTGGCCGTTCACGGCGAACATCACGTGAGCAATGCTCTTGCCGCTGCGGCCGTCGCACTCGAGAACGGCCTCACGGTTGCCGACATCGCACGTGTCCTCGAGGGCACGAGGGCAGCGTCCGCGAGGCGGATGGAAGTCACCGAGCGCGCCGACGGCGTCACCGTCGTCAACGACAGTTACAACGCCAATCCCGATTCCATGCGCGCCGCCCTCAAGGCGTTGGTGTCCATGGCGCGATCGGATCGGCACTTCGGGCGCCGTAGCTGGGCTGTGCTCGGTGAGATGGGTGAGCTCGGACCGGAATCGGTTGTCGAGCACGACGCGATCGGTCGCCTTGCCGTCAGACTCGATGTCAGCAAGTTGATCGTCGTCGGAACGGGCCGCACTTCGCGTGCGATGCATCAAGGAGCGGTGATGGAGGGGTCGTGGGGTGACGAGTCCGTCGTCGTGCCCGACGCAGCTGCGGCAATCGCCATTCTCGAATCGGAACTCGAACCGGGCGATCTCGTCCTGGTGAAGGCGTCCAAGTCGGTCGAACTGTGGACGGTCGCCGAAGCAATTCTGGCCGCAGCGCCCAGCGCCGACAGCGACAACACCGGTGACGAGAACAGCGATGGCGAGAACGGCGGGGATTCGCAGTGATCCAGATTCTTCTCGCCGCAGGCATCGCGCTGGCGGTCTCCATCATGCTCACGCCGATCCTGATCAAGGCGTTCTCGAAACAAGGTTTCGGGCAGGAGATCCGAACCGAAGGTCCAGCCAGTCACCAGGCCAAGCGCGGCACTCCGACAATGGGTGGCGTCGCGATCCTGACCGGAATCTGGGCCGGCTATCTCGGCTCACACCTCATCGGTCTCGGCATGGACAACGCGGAGGGGCCATCGGCGTCCGGCCTACTCGTTCTCGGTCTGACCACCGCGCTCGGTGGAGTCGGTTTCCTCGACGACTTCATCAAGATCCGCAAGCAGCGCAATCTCGGACTGAACAAGACAGCGAAGCTGGTCGGCCAGTTCGTCGCTGCCATTGCCTTCGGAATCTTGGCCCTTCAGTTCCGCGGTGACGACGGGCTGACTCCGGGCAGTGTTCATCTGTCGTACGTTCGCGACATCGCCACCGTCTCACTCGGGTCCGTGGTCTTCATCGCTTTCTGCTACCTACTGGTCAGCGCGTGGTCCAATGCCGTCAACCTGACCGACGGCCTCGACGGACTGGCCGCCGGAGCAATGAGTTTCGTTCTCGGCGCCTACGTCATCATCACGTTCTGGCAGTTCCGCTACTCGTGTGAGACCAACCCCGGCAAGGGTTGCTACGACGTCCGAGATCCCCTCGATCTTGCGGTGCTCTGCGCGGCCGGCGCCGGCGCGTGCATCGGTTTCCTCTGGTGGAATGCCGCACCCGCCAAGATCTTCATGGGCGACACCGGTTCTCTTGCCCTGGGCGGCATGCTCGCCGGATTGTCGATCACCACCAGCACGGAACTGTTGATGGTTGTCATCGGTGCGCTGTTCGTCGCGGAGGCCGCGTCGGTGGTGATCCAGGTAGCGGTGTTCCGGTCCAGCCGACGGCGGGTCTTCCGAATGGCGCCGTTCCATCACCACTTCGAACTCGCCGGGTGGGCTGAAACCACGGTGATCATCAGATTCTGGTTGCTGGCTGCTATTGCGTCGGCTATCGGATTGGCACTCTTCTACAGCGAATACCTCGCAGCGCTCGGAGGCTGAAAACCATGACCAGCTCAGCGGATTCCGAGAACGATCTGTCCTGGCTCCGCGGTACGCGCGTGCTGGTCGCCGGTGGGCGGGTGTCCGGTCAAGCGACCATCGAACCTCTCGTCGCTCTCGGTGCTGTCGTGACAGTGGCCGATTCGACCTTGGACTTCGCGCAGCGCTGCGCCGAGCTCGGTGCGGACATGGTGACCACCACCTCGATCGAGGATGCCCCGGATTCGATCACCGAGTACGGGCTCGTCGTCACCAGTCCTGGCTTTCGGCCGGATGCACCGATCCTTGCAGCTGCCGCCGGTCACGGGATTCCCATCTGGGGAGACGTCGAGTTCTCGTGGCGCGTCGACCACAGCGGACACTTCGGCGGGCCCCGTAAATGGCTCGTGGTGACAGGGACGAACGGAAAGACCACGACGACGTCGATGCTGGCCTCGATTCTCGACGCCGCCGGAGTCGTCGGCCGTGCCTGCGGAAACATCGGACTGCCGATTCTCGACGCACTCGCCGAAACGTCGCCGCGCGTGGAGTACCTCGCTGTCGAACTGTCGTCGTTCCAATTGCACTGGGCACCTTCGGTGCGTCCGGATGCCGGCGTGGTCCTCAATGTCGCCGAGGACCACCTCGACTGGCACGGCGGAATGAGCGCGTACGCCGAGGCCAAGTCGCGGGCGCTGAGTGGAAAGGTTGCGGTGGTCGGCCTCGATGACGCAATCGCTTCCGAACTGGGAACTCGCGCAACGGCAGACGTTGTCACCGGATTCAGATTGGGTGAACCGGGCGAAGGAGAACTGGGTGTCGAAGCGGGACACCTCGTGGACTACGCTTTCGGCGATCACGTCCGCTTGGCCGAAGCAGCTTCCATCGATCCGGCCGGCCCGGCAGGCGTCATGGACGCGCTTGCCGCTGCAGCCTTGGCGCGGGCACTCGGATTCGAAGCAGACGTCGTCGAACGCGGTCTGGCCGCACACAAGGTCGGCCCACACCGCGGCGCCCTGGTCGGCCGTGTCGGATCCGTTGTGTACATCGATGATTCCAAGGCCACCAACCCGCACGCAGCCAGACCGTCGATACTCGCGCACGACCGCGTCGTCTGGGTTGCAGGCGGTCTGCTCAAGGGTGCAAGCGTCGACCAGTTGGTGAGCGAAGTGGGACCGCGGTTGTCCGGTGCTGTACTTCTCGGCCGTGATGCCGGTGTGATCGAGGACGCGCTGGCGCGACACGCGCCCGATGTTCCCGTGGTGCACGTGCTGTCGGGGGACGATGAAGCGGTGAGCGAAACCAGCAGCAACTCGACTCTCACCATCCGGCTGCCGTCGGGTGCCGACGCGGATGCCGTCATGGCGGCAGTGGTAGTCGAAGCTGCCGAGTTGGCGTCCCCCGGTGATGCGGTTGTACTCGCCCCGGCCGCCGCGTCGCTGGACATGTTCGCGAGCTACGGACATCGTGGTGACAGCTTCGCCGCCGCTGTAGCAGCATTACCCGATCCGTTCACCGATTCGCCTGGCGAAGCCGGGAACTTGCGATGACCAAGGGTCCCAAGACCCGAATCGGTGCCTGGTTGGCGCGGCCGTTGGCGTCGTTCCACCTGGTGGTGACGATTGCCACGATGTTGACCGTCTTGGGGCTCGTGATGGTTCTCTCGGCGTCGAGCGTCGAGCAGTACGTGTCCGGTGGATCGGCATATTCGCTGTTCACTCAGCAGTTGATCTTCGCGATTCTCGGGGCGGTGCTCTTCTACGTCGCGCTGCGCATCCCGGCGAGAGTGCTCCGGCAGTATTCGTTTCCGCTGTTCGTCGTCGTGCTCATCATGCTGGTACTCGTCCTGATTCCGGGCATCGGCACCGAAGCGCAGGGCGCGCGTCGCTGGTTCAACGTCGGTGGGTTCTCGGTGCAGCCGTCGGAAATCATGAAGGTCGCGTTGGCGATCTGGGGCGCGCATCTGTTGGCCTCGAGGCGGCCGGACGACCGATCTGTGAAGTCCATCCTGATTCCGCTCGTGCCCGCTGCGATGCTGGTCTTCGCCCTGGTCGTCGCGCAGCCGAACCTCAGTACGACCATCGCATTGGGAATCATCGTCGGCGCCCTGCTGTGGTTCGGTGGGCTGCCACTGAAACTTTTCGGCTCGATAGCGGTGACGGGCGTCGTCGTGGCGGGCGTGCTGGCCATGACGGCTGGTTATCGTTCCGATCGAGT
Organism: Rhodococcus sp. IC4_135; assembly: GCF_011602025.1. Classification (NCBI taxonomy): domain Bacteria; kingdom Bacillati; phylum Actinomycetota; class Actinomycetes; order Mycobacteriales; family Nocardiaceae; genus Rhodococcus; species Rhodococcus sp. IC4_135. Next base: position 152,675 of record NZ_JAAOLG010000006.1, on the reverse strand, counting down.
TCAGGCCTTCTTCAACAAGAGCGACGACCTGCAGGGCAACAACTATCAGGCCAAGCAGGCTTTGTATTCGCTCGCCGACGGGGGCTTTTTCGGACGCGGACTCGGTCAGAGCGTCGCAAAGTGGAACTACCTACCCAACGCGCACAACGACTTCATCTTCGCGATCATCGGGGAAGAGCTGGGATTTGTCGGCTGCGCGGTCGTGATCGGTTTGTTCGCCGTGTTCGTGTACACGGGATTGAGAATCGCAGCGCGCAGCATCGATCCGTTCTGGCGCCTCCTGTCGGCTACCGCGACTACCTGGATCGTCGGCCAGGCGATGATCAACATCGGTTACGTCATCGGACTGCTGCCGGTGACCGGACTCCAGTTGCCCTTGGTCTCCGCCGGTGGTTCGTCCCTGGCGATTACGCTGTTCATGTTCGGCGTCATCGCCAATGCAGCACGACACGAACCGGAAGCAGTTGCCGCTCTGAACTCCGGGCAGGACGGCAAGATCTCGAAGTTGCTCAGACTGCCCAAGCCGGTGCTGTACCACCCGCCGTCAGGGGGTCGGCCGATCCGTCGACCGAAGCCCGCACGGCAGATCGAACCGGCACGCGGACGCGACGGCCGGCGCGCGATCGAGATGGGTGATCGACGCAAGCGGGCAGATCAAGGTGCTCGCACATCCGCGGATTCCACACGAGGTGCGGCCGCTGGGTCACGGAAGCGCACCGCGGGAGGGCAGAATGGTCAGCGTCGGCAGGCGCCGACACGTAGGGCACAAGATCCACGAGAAGTTCGAGAGCGAGGAATTCGTAGGTGAGCGGCAACAAATCGGCTCTGTCGGTAGTGGTGGCAGGGGGAGGCACGGCTGGTCACATCGAACCCGCACTTGCGGTCGCGGACGCGGTCAAGGCCGCTCAGCCCGATACCAGGATCACCGCACTCGGGACAGCGCGTGGTCTCGAAACCACCTTGGTTCCTGCTCGCGGGTACACCCTCGAACTCATTCCGCCGGTTCCGCTTCCCCGTAAGCCCACGATGGATCTGGTGAAACTGCCGACACGCATCCTGGCCTCGGTGCGCAGGACGCGCGAGGTACTCGATTCCGTCGACGCTGACGTGATCGTCGGTTTCGGCGGCTACGTCGCGCTTCCGGCCTACCTTGCCGCCCGCGGTGGTGTTCTTCGGCGCCGCCGCAAGATTCCGATCGTCATCCACGAGGCGAACGCCAGTGCCGGCATCGCGAACAAGATCGGTGCCCGCCTGGCGACGCGTGTGCTTGCTGCCGTTCCGGGGTCGGGTGTGAAGAACCGAGGCGATCAGGACGCCGAGATCGTCGGCATTCCGGTGCGGGCGTCGATCGCGAATTTCGATCGAGCAGGTCTCCGCTCGCAAGCGCGCGAGTACTTCGGACTGCCGCAGGACGGTCCCGTTCTGCTCGTCTTCGGTGGATCGCAGGGCGCGAAGTCGCTCAACGACGCGGTGTCCGGAGCAGCGGAAGAACTGGCCAAGGCCGGGATCTCGGTGCTGCACGCTCACGGTCCCAAGAACTCTCTCGAGGTCACGCAGTACTCGGAAACGGCACCGTACGTGGCTGTTCCTTATCTTTCACGGATGGATCTCGCGTACGCCGCAGCCGACGCGACCATTTGTCGTTCCGGCGCGATGACGGTTGCCGAGGTCTCTGCCGTCGGTCTTCCGGCTGTCTACGTTCCGCTGCCGCACGGCAATGGTGAGCAGGAGCTCAACGCGAAACCCGTTGTCGCAGCGGGCGGCGCGATCATCGTCTCCGACAACGAGCTCACGCCGACGTTCGTCGCCGGTACTGTCGTGCCGATGCTGAGCGACAGCGCGCGCCTCGACAAGATGAGCAGTGGCGCTGCCAATGTCGGACACCGCACGGCGGCAACCGAGATCGCACGGATAGTGCTCGACATCGCGGCAAAGGAAAACGCCGTCCAGGAAAACGCAAGGGGAAACCGATGACCGCGCTGCCCGCCCACCTCGAGCGAGTACACATGGTCGGAATCGGCGGTGCCGGTATGTCCGGCATCGCGCGAATTCTGCTTTCCCGCGGGGGCCTGGTATCGGGTTCGGACGCCAAGGAGAGCCGAGGGGTCCTGGCGCTTCGTGCACGCGGGGCGCAGGTTCGGATCGGCCACGACGCCGATGCTCTCGACCTGCTGCCCGGTGGTCCGACCGTCGTCGTCACGACGCACGCAGCCATCCCGAAGGACAACCCGGAACTCGTCGAGGCCGCTCGCCGCGGAATCCCGGTGATTCTTCGACCGGCTGTCCTTGCTTCGCTCATGCAGGGCAATCGCACGTTCCTGGTTTCGGGTACACACGGCAAGACGTCGACGACCTCGATGCTCGTGGTCGCCCTGCAGCACTGTGGATTCGACCCGTCTTTCGCCGTCGGTGGCGAACTCAACGAGGCGGGAACTAACGCCCATCACGGTAGCGGTGACGTCTTCGTCGCCGAGGCGGACGAGAGCGACGGGTCGCTGCTTCAGTACGACCCCAACGTGATCGTCGTGACCAACATCGAGGCCGATCACCTCGACTACTTCGGCAGCGTCGAAGCCTATGTGAAGGTGTTCGACGATTTTGTCGACAAGCTACGTCCGGGCGGACTCTTGATAGCCTGCCTCGACGATCCGGGATCTGCAGACCTCGCGAAGCGAATCGTGGCCTCGGGTCGTTCGGACATCCGGGTACTCGGTTACGGATCAGCAGACGCGCAGGAAGTGGAGGCGGGCACTGCCTTCGAGCCTGTCGACGGCGTCGAGGTCGGAGTCCGACTACTTGGCTTCCATGCACACGACGTCGGGGGAGTCCTGCAGTTCCAGCTCGCCGGCGAGAGCGCTGCGCGAACGGTGCGGATGGCAGTGCCGGGTCGTCACATGGCGCTCAACGCACTTGCCGCTCTGCTGGCCGCGCGTGACGCCGGCGCCGAGACGGAGGAAATCGTCGAGGGGCTCGCCGGATTCGGCGGCGTCCACCGCCGATTCCAGTTCACCGGCCGCGAGCGTGGTGTCCGGGTGTTCGACGACTACGCCCACCATCCGACCGAAGTTCGCGCGGTCCTCGGCGCGGCGGCGGATCTGGTTCGACCGGAAGACGATTCGTCGTCGACCAATTCGGCCGCCGGACGCGTGATCGTGGTCTTCCAACCTCATCTCTATTCGCGCACAGCCGCGTTTGCCGAGGAGTTCGCGCAGGCACTGGACTTGGCCGACGAGGTAGTGGTTCTCGACGTCTACGGCGCTCGCGAAGAGCCGATGCCGGGCGTCAGCGGTGCGCTGGTCGCTCAATCGGTCACCAAACCTGTTCACTATCAACCTGATCTGTCGCAGGCGCCGAAGCAGGTTGCGGCGTTGGCTCACCCCGGCGACATCGTCATCACGATGGGTGCCGGCGACGTCACCATGCTCGGCAAACAGATCCTCGATGCTTTGCGTTCGGCGCCGCATCCCGCGCCGCGATGACACCCGACGCACGAAGTCGGCGCGGGCGCCGAGATCCTCAAGCCAGACGCGCCACCAGCACGCGTCGGCGTAGTACTCGCACCGAATCGCGATACTCGACGCGGTCGACGGAGCCGGCTCCCGAACCCACACCGACTCGTAAGTGGTTCAAGCGACCGCTGATCGTGGCCCCGCTGGCAATCGTGCTGGTGGTGGGGATCGCGCTGACGGCCTGGTTGTCTCCGGTGCTCTCGGTCCGGGGCACCGAAGTTCTCGGTGCGACGACCGTCAGTGAGGAACAGATCCTTTCGCTCCTGGCCGTACCGACCGGTCAGCCGTTGATGCGGGTCGACACCGGCGCCGCCGCGGCACGTGTCGCGACGATTCCGAAGGTGGCATCTGCTCGTGTGCAGCGGATGTATCCGTCGACCATCCGCGTCACCGTCACCGAACGGGTACCGGTTGTCTTCGTCGATTCACCTGAGGGCGCACACCTGCTGGACGAGAAGGGTGTCGATTTCGAGATGGGCGTCCCGCCGCCCGGGGTTCCGCGTCTGGTGACACCGACGCCCGGGTGGAACGACGAGCCGACGCTCGCTGCTCTCGAGGTGTTGTCGGTGTTGCCGCCGGATCTGAGATTTCAGGTGGGAGAGGTTGCCGCTCGGTCGATTTCGAGTGTCACGCTGACCCTGCTCGACGGTCGCGTCGTAAACTGGGGCGGTGTCGAGCACTCGGATCGTAAGGCTGCCGTGACGCTTCCGCTGTTGACTCAGCCGGGGCAGACGTACGACGTGTCCAGTCCTGATCTGCCGACGGTCCGATAGCGCACGGTGCACTCGTGCGTCGGTGCGTGGCAAATACTTCGGTGTGTCCCGGCGCGCCTAATGGCGGAACGCGACGACGGTGCATAGCGTTTCGTTTCAGATCGAATACTTGACATAACTCTAACCCTGTGGTTGAGGTTTAGAGTTTATCTCGAACACCAGCAGTAACAAAGACCCAGCAGTTACAAAGACAGCAGCACTACCAAAGACAGCAGCACTGACAAGCAGCGTGAAACACGACACGGAAGGCGAGAGCCGATGACGCCCCCGCACAACTACCTCGCCGTAATCAAGGTCGTCGGCATCGGCGGCGGCGGCGTGAACGCAGTCAACCGCATGATCGAACAGGGACTCAAGGGAGTCGAGTTCATCGCGGTCAACACGGACGCGCAAGCCCTTCTGATGAGTGACGCCGACGTCAAGCTCGACGTCGGTCGTGAATTGACCCGTGGCCTCGGCGCCGGTGCTGACCCTGAAGTGGGTCGCAAGGCAGCCGAAGATCACAAGGACGAGATCGAAGAGGTCATCAAGGGCGCCGACATGGTGTTCGTGACCGCAGGCGAGGGTGGTGGCACCGGAACCGGTGGTGCCCCTGTCGTGGCAAGCATCGCCCGGAAGCTGGGCGCACTCACCGTCGGCGTCGTGACTCGGCCGTTCTCCTTCGAGGGCAAGCGTCGTGGGGGACAGGCGGATACCGGAATCCAGGCGCTCCGCGAGTCCTGCGACACGCTGATCGTCATTCCCAACGATCGCCTGCTCCAGCTGGGTGACGCGGCCGTCAGCCTCATGGATGCCTTCCGCAGCGCCGACGAGGTTCTCCTCAACGGCGTCCAGGGCATTACCGACCTCATCACCACCCCGGGCCTGATCAACGTCGACTTCGCGGACGTCAAGGGTGTCATGTCCGGCGCCGGCAGCGCTTTGATGGGCATCGGATCCTCACGTGGTGAGGGACGCGCTATCAAGGCGGCAGAATCCGCGATCAATTCCCCGCTCCTCGAAGCATCGATGGAAGGCGCCCGCGGCGTTCTCCTGTCGATCGCCGGCGGCAGCGATCTGGGTCTGTTCGAGATCAACGAGGCGGCTTCGCTGGTGCAGGAAGCTGCGCACATCGACGCCAACATCATCTTCGGAACGGTCATCGACGATTCACTCGGCGACGAGGTTCGTGTGACGGTCATCGCTGCAGGATTCGACGGAGGAGCTCCGGCTCGCCGTCCCGTGGAGTCGACCGCGCAGGGACGTGGAGCAATCGGTGCCGGGCGCGCAGGTGAGGTCGGCCGGTCACCGGTGGCCGCCGAACCTGCTGGCGAGCAGCCGATTTCCGCAGCGCGCGAGACCACCGGTTCGGGCAGCTTGCCTCCGATCGGTGGCCCACGCCATGCGCCGGTCCAGGAAGACGACGGCGACGACGACGTCGATGTGCCGGTCTTCATGCGTCGCTGACGTAGGGCTACAAACAGTTTCGCGAACAGGGTGCCCGGAATTTCTGGGTACCCTGTTCTTGACTGGATGTCCGGTCACGTCTGAGCCGGACGACAACTTTCGACGTTTGTGAGCACACATATCTTGAGTACCGAGAAGTCGACCACCCGCACCCGCATTCGCCGCGTCGTGACCAGCCGAGCCGGTGGTGTTTCCGCGTCACCGTACGAGTCGTTCAATCTCGGCGATCACGTCGGAGACGATCCGGCGGCCGTCGATGCGAATCGCCGTCGCCTGGCGCGCGAAATAGGCGTCGAGCCTGACCATCTCGTGTGGATGGAACAAATCCACTCGCGCAACGTCACTGTCGTGACGGAACCGACCGACGAAGTGATTCCGGTGACGGACGCTCTGGTCACCACCGTTCCCGGCCTGGCACTCGCCACTCTCAGTGCAGACTGTGTTCCCGTTCTGCTCTCCGACGAGGAGGCCGGTGTGATCGCGGCCGTTCATGCCGGACGGATCGGTGCCCGCATCGGTATCGTCCCGCGCGTCCTCGCGGAGATGGTGCGACAGGGCGCGGACGTCTCACGTATCGGCGCCTTCCTCGGTCCGGCAGCCAGCGGACGCCAGTACGAGGTTCCCGCCGCGATGCGCGCAGACGTGGAAAAGCACTTGCCGGGCAGCGCAACTCGCACCGAGAAGGGCACGCCGGGACTCGATCTACGTGCGGGACTGCGTAAGCAGTTGCTCGCCGCGGGTGTGTCCGGTGTCGCCGAGGACCCCCGGTGCACGATCGAGGATCGCGCGTTGTTCAGTCATCGCCGAGAATCTCTGACCGGGCGTCAAGCTGCAGTGATCTGGATGGAAGCGCCCGCAGCGCAGGAAACCGTCTAGGCAGAAATGCGCCAGACGGATATGCGGCTGACAGAAATATCGACGGCACTCGACTCGGTGAGGGCGCGACTGGCGGCCGCCTGCCTTGCCGCCGGTCGTGAAGTTTCCGACGTAGCACTGCTGCCAGTTACCAAATTCTTTCCGGCGTCCGACGCCCGAATCCTGTACGAACTGGGTTGCCGTGAATTCGGTGAGTCTCGTGAGCAGGAAGCAGTGGAGAAGGTTGCGGACTTCGACCGCGCTGCAGAGAGCGGCGCGATCGACGATCCGGTTCGCTGGCACATGATCGGGCAGTTGCAGCGCAACAAAGCGCGTTCGGTAGCGAAGTGGGCCTACGCAATTCACTCGGTGGACAGTGCGCGACTGGCCGATGCGCTCGATCGGGCGGCGCTCGGAGCTTTGTCCGACGGAGAGCGCACAGCGCCGCTGCGGGTGCTCATCCAGGTAAGTCTGGACGGAGACCCTGCGCGTGGCGGAGTTCCGACGGGAGAGCTAACCCCTCTTGCCGAGCGGATCGAATCAGCCGAAGGTCTCGAATTCGCGGGACTGATGGCCGTCCCGCCGCTTGGGTCAGAACCGGACGAGCAGTTCGAAATCCTCCGCAGGGCACATCTTTTGATTCTCGAATCGCATCCACGGGCAACCGAACTCTCGGCAGGAATGACCGGTGATCTGGAGGCCGCAGTGCGCCATGGATCAACCTGCGTGCGTGTCGGAACCGCACTGCTCGGCTCACGACCAGTAATCTCGAGGTGATCGCTCAGGTGATCGCCCAACCCGTCCACACCGCTGCGACCGGTCGCAGTCGGATTGATTCCGCCGCGCCAAGGAAGGTCGATCAATGAGCAACCTGCATAAGTTCAAGGCTTACTTCGGCATGGTTCCCCTCGATGACTACGAGGACGAATACGTGGAGGAGCCCGATCAGGCTCGCCGCGCACCCCGTCGTAGTCACGACGGCTATGCCGAGCGCGACGACCGCGAATTCGTCGAACCTGCCTTCTCGAAGGCGAGCTACGCGCCCAGTCGTCGTGACGAAGAGGACGCGGAGTTCGATCGCTACGATTCCCGGCCCCGCGTCGACACCGTTCCCAGTCGCAGTAGCCGCCCGGCGATGGCGCCGCGCCCGGCAAGCCGCGGCAACCTCGCGGTCGACGCTCGTGCAGAGCGTCCCGAAGCGCGACGTGCACCTGTTGTCGATGACGGCGGCCCGCTCGCCAAGATCACGACGCTGCGTCCGCAGAGCTACGCAGAGGCCCGCACCATCGGTGAGCGGTTCCGCGACGGCACTCCCGTCATCATGGATCTGGTCGACATGAGCAACGCCGACGCGAAGCGTCTGGTCGATTTCGCGGCCGGCCTGGCGTTCGCATTGCGTGGTTCTTTCGACAAGGTAGCCACCAAAGTGTTTCTTCTCTCACCGGCCGACATCGACGTTTCCGCTGAGGAACGCCGTCGGATCGCCGAGACGGGTTTCTACAGCCAGAAATGATGGTCTCGACCGCAGTCCGGCCCCTGAGCAGGGGTGACATGAGCACATTCGAACGGCGGCCCGTCTCGGCGGGCGCCGCATTCGGACCCATCGCCGGCCGTTACAAGGCGGGCGCGATGCGAACCGGTTCCGGAATTGCTGCGGTGTGTCTGTTTTGGACACAACGCAGAAGTCAGGCAGAGTGAGGGTGTGGACGCGCTTCTCTCTGTGATCTATCTGGTGCTGGTTGTCTTCTGGCTGTTGCTGATCGGCAGAGTGATCGTCGAGTTCGTTCGTTCGTTTGCCAGAGATTGGCGACCGACCGGATTGGTCGCTGTCATTCTCGAAACCATTTTTACGATCACCGATCCTCCGGTGAAACTGCTCCGCAGGTTGATCCCCCCGATCAACCTCGGTGGAGTTCGCTTGGATCTATCCATCATGGTCTTGCTTTTCATCGTCATCATCCTGATGTCGGTTGTTCGCTGAGCGCAGTCCGAGTGAGTGGTGTGCCAGAATGGAACCCATAACTCATACGGTGGTTCGCCACTACGTAGACTGTGTTGCAACTGAATGCTTGCTAGACCGCCAAATGACGCGTGAAGGGATCCTTCCATGCCGCAACTGACTCCAGCTGACGTGCACAACGTTGCGTTCAGCAAGCCGCCTATCGGCAAGCGTGGCTACAACGAGGACGAGGTCGACGCATTCCTCGACCTCGTCGAACAGGCGCTGTCGCAGCTCATCGAAGAGAATGCGGACCTGCGCCAGCGCGTAGGTGAGCTGGATCAGGAGCTCGCGGCTGCCAAGAAGTCGCCGGCACCGGCTCAGCAAGCGGCACCCGTCGCAGCGCAGCCCAAGCCGGAGCCCGCTCGGGTCGTCGAGCCGCCCAAGCCTGCACCTGTTGCAGCACCGGTTCCCGCCGCCGCTGCCGTTGCAGCGCCGCAGAGTGGCGACACCCACATGCAGGCCGCGAAGGTCCTCGGACTGGCTCAGGAGATGGCGGATCGCCTCACCAACGATGCGAAGACCGAGTCCGAGCAGCTGCTCGGCAGTGCTCGCACCAACTCCGAGCAGCTCATGAGCGAGGCTCGCAGCAAGGCCGACGGCATGATCGCGGATGCGCGCAACAAGTCGGAGGCAATGCTCACCGACGCTCAGACCCGCTCCGAGACCCAGCTTCGCCAGGCTCAGGAGAAGGCAGACGCTCTCAAGGCGGACGCCGAGAAGAAGCACACCGAAATCATGGCGACCATCAACCAGCAGCGTTCGGTCCTCGAAGGCCGTATCGAGCAGCTGAAGACGTTCGAACGTGAGTACCGGGTGCGCCTGAAGTCCTACCTGGAATCGCAGCTCGAAGAGCTCGAACAGCGTGGCTCGGCCGTTCCGGTCGACGGCGGACAGGATTCCTACAGCCCGTCCTTCGCCAAGGGGAACAGCTGACCGAGAGCGCCCCGTCGGCTCAGCTATCGGACCGGACAAAGGTTGATACGTGCTGGTCGTGACGTTGGTTCTCGCGGGAGTTGGCTTCGCACTCCTGATCGTTGCCCTGACCACAGGGTCGCTGATCTGGGCGTGGGCATGTATCGCGATTTGTGTAGCAGGTGCCGTCCTTCTGCTGGTCAGTGCGCTGACCAGCAGGAAGGCGGTTCCTTCGTTGGATGACCCGGTATCGGGCAGTGGCATGTCGTCGCCGTACGGTCGAGGCGAGAGTTCCTCGGATTCCTCGACCGGTGATGCAGCCACTGTCAACGACGACAATCCGGGAAACCATGGCGAAGCGTCGGGCGGCAAGACCTAAGCTCTACCGAAGTCCTGGGCCATACCGAAGTCCTGGGCTGTACCGAAGTCCTGGGCAGTACCGACACGTCGCAGGACAAGTATTAGACTGTCGATCACGAATACCTGGCTTTGATCCGGCAATCACCGGGGAGCTTTCGGAAGAACGGTTCTTGCCGCTTCAGGCGACGAGAACTCAGTAGAACCGAACGGGTGGGCCCGTCACAGCTCGATCGAGTGGCACCTCGGGATCCAAGCGCGGATCGGCGGGGTGCAAACGGGGTGGTACCGCGGTGTCGGCGCACAAGCGCCACGTCGTCCCCGTGCCGAGTCCGACTGGCACGAGGAGATCGCCATGGCGAGTAACGGGTATCCCAAAGTCGACTACGGTGTCCCCGCCGACACCGGAGTCAAGTTCCCCGATCTGGAACAGAAAGTCCTGAAACAGTGGGACGACGACGACACCTTCCGTGCGTCGGTTGCCAATCGGGACGGTAACGAAGAGTTCGTTTTCTACGACGGACCGCCATTCGCAAACGGTTTGCCGCATTACGGTCACCTGCTGACGGGGTACGTCAAGGACCTGGTGCCGCGCTTCCAGACCATGCGTGGACGCAAGGTTGAGCGACGCTTCGGCTGGGATTGCCACGGCCTGCCCGCGGAACTCGAAGCGGAGAAGCAACTCGGCATCAAGGACAAGGCCGAGATCGAAGTCATGGGTCTGGCCAAGTTCAACGAGTACTGCAAGGCCTCGGTGCTCAAGTACACCGACGAGTGGCGTGACTACGTCACTCGCCAGGCACGTTGGGTCGACTTCGACAACGACTACAAGACCCTGGACGTCGACTTCATGGAGTCCGTCATGTGGGCCTTCAAGGAGCTGCACGACAAGGGCCTGATCTATCAGGGCTTCCGCGTGCTGCCGTACAGCTGGTACGAGCAGACTCCGCTGTCCAATCAGGAGACTCGCCTCGACGACGCGTACAAGATGCGTCAGGATCCCGCAGTCACGGTCGACATGCCGCTGGTCGCTCCGGGGTCACCCCTCGACGGCGCAAACGCGATCATCTGGACCACGACCCCGTGGACCCTGCCGTCCAACTTGGCGACTGCGGTGCATCCCGAGGTCGACTACGTTCAGGTGCTCGGTGAGGACGGAAAGCGGTATGTGCTCGCGGAAGCGCGGGTGGCTCATTACGCACGTGAGCTGGGGGAGGACCCCGAGGTCGTGTCCCGTCACAAGGGCACCGAGTTGGTCGGACTGTCTTACACGCCGCCGTTCGACTTCTTCCTCGGACATCCGAACGCACACGTCGTGCTCTCGGCCGACTACGTGACAACCGACTCCGGAACCGGAATCGTCCACCTCGCACCGGCTTTCGGTGAAGAGGATATGGATGTCGCCACGGCAAACGGCATCGAGGTCGTGCAGCCACTCGATCCGGGTGGAAAGTTCACCTCGATGGTTCCGCCGTACGAGGGCTTGATGGTCTTCGACGCCAACCCCGTCATCATCAAGGACCTCAAGGCTGCCGGAAAGCTGCTGCGGCACGAGACGATCGAGCACTCCTACCCGCACAGTTGGCGCAGTGGGCAGCCGCTCATCTACATGGCGGTTCCGTCGTGGTTCGTCGCGGTCACCAAGTTCCGCGACCGCATGGTCGAGCTGAACAAGGACATCACCTGGGTGCCCGAGCACATCCGTGACGGCCAGTTCGGCAAGTGGCTCGAAGGTGCCCGCGACTGGAACATCAGCCGAAACCGCTACTGGGGCAGCCCGATCCCGGTGTGGGTGTCGGACGATCCGCAGTACCCGCGTACGGATGTGTACGGATCGCTCGACCAGTTGGAGGCAGACTTCGGTGTGCGTCCGACCGATCTGCATCGGCCGATGATCGACGACCTGGTCCGCCCGAATCCGGACGATCCGACCGGGAAGTCGATGATGCGCCGTGTTCCCGAGGTGCTCGACTGCTGGTTCGAATCCGGTTCGATGCCGTATGCGCAGGTGCACTACCCATTCGAGAACCGTGAATGGTTCGAGGGCCATTTCCCGGGCGATTTCATCGTCGAGTACAACGGCCAGACTCGCGGCTGGTTCTACACGCTGCACGTGCTGGCCACCGCACTCTTCGATCGTCCGGCGTTCAAAACCGTTGCCGCGCACGGCATTGTGCTCGGCGACGACGGACTGAAGATGAGCAAGTCCAAGGGCAACTATCCGGACGTGAAGGAGGTGTTCAACCGCGACGGCAGCGATGCGATGCGATGGTTCCTGATGTCTTCGCCGATCCTGCGCGGGGGAAACCTCATCGTGACCGAGCAGGGCATCCGCGAAGGTGTGCGTCAGGCGTTGCTCCCGCTGTGGAACGCCTGGAGCTTCCTGCAGTTGTACGCGCCGGAATCCGGTGTGTGGCGTACCGATTCGGAGAACATCCTCGATCAGTACATCCTGGCCAAGCTCGCGACCACCCGCGACGTGATCACCGAGGCCCTCGAGGTCAACGACATTGCCGGCGCGTGCGACGAGCTTCGGTTGTTCTGTGACGCGCTCACCAACTGGTATGTGCGACGTTCTCGTTCGCGGTTCTGGGACGAGGATCGCGACGCGATCGACACCTTGCACACCGTGCTCGAGGTCGTGACGCGTCTCGCCGCGCCGCTGTTGCCGTTGGTGTCCGAGGTGATCTGGCGCGGGCTGACCGGGGAGCGCTCGGTTCACCTGGCTGATTGGCCGGAGGCGTCGGAGCTCCCGGCGAACCCCGAGCTGGTAGCGGCGATGGACGACGTCCGGACCGTGTGCTCCACGGTGTTGAGCCTGCGCAAGGCACAGAATCTGCGTGTTCGTCTTCCGTTGCCTGAGGTCACGGTCGCGGCGCCGGATGCCGAGCGTCTGCGTCCTTTCCTCGGACTGATCGCCGACGAGGTCAACGTCAAGAAGGTCGATCTGACCGATGACGTCGACGTGCACGGGCGCTTCGAGATCGCGGTGAACGCGCGTGCTGCAGGACCGCGTCTGGGCAAGTCCGTGCAGACCGTCATCAAGGCGGTCAAGGCGGGCGACTGGACCGAGAACGCGGACGGCGTCGTGGTTGCGGCGGGCATCGAACTGCTGCCAGAGGAGTACACGCAGAAACTGGTTGCAGCCGAGCCGGATTCGACGGCTGCACTGCCCGACGGTGCGGGACTGGTCGTACTCGACTCCGCTGTGACGGAGGAACTCGAAGCCGAGGGCTGGGCCAAGGACCGTATCCGTCAGTTGCAGGATGCGCGTCGTGCCGCCGGTTTGGATGTCTCGGACCGGATCAACGTCGTGCTCGAGGTTCCGCAGGACTGCAAGGAGTGGGCGGAGCGTCATCGCGAATTGATCGCCGGTGAGGTTCTGGCCACCTCGTTCTCGGTGGGTGAAGCAGGAGACGACGCCGTCGATCTCGGTGACGGTATCCGCGCCGCGATCACGAAGGTCTAGTACCGACGCGACTACTCCGGCTCCCGATGAATGTCTGTATGTCGGGGTGCCGGAGTAGTTTGCTCTCATGGGTACGAGCAAGGAAACCGTGGCGCGCATTCTCGAGCAGTTGGAACCGCTCGACGTGCGGGCAAGGGCGATGTTCGGCGAGTACGGATTGTATTGCGACGAGAAGATCGTGGGCTTGATCTGCGGAGACGTCTTGTTCGTCAAACCCACCGAGGTCAGTGCTGATTTCGGGTCAGAGGCCGATCTGGCTCCGCCGTACCCGGGGGCAAAGGATTACTACCGGGTGCCGGAGGAACGGCTGCAGGACCTCGATCATCTGCACGCCTTCATCCAACGGACTGCCGACGTATTGCCCCTGCCGAAGAAGAAGTCGCCCAAGAAGAAGGCGCGGACGTAGATTCTGCACCTACTTTTGAGAGAACCGTAACTCCCGATGAATCAAGGTGATCCCACACGAAGTCGCAGGTGGGTGCTGCATCTCGACATGGATGCCTTTTTCGCTTCCGCCGAGCAGTTGACCCGTCCCACGCTGCGAGGTCGCCCGGTGCTGGTCGGCGGCTTGGGCGGGCGCGGAGTGGTCGCGGGGGCAAGCTACGAAGCGAGAGTTTTCGGTGCCCGTTCGGCAATGCCGATGCACCAAGCACGCCGGATGGTCGGTGGCGGAGCGGTGGTGTTGCCGCCTCGGATGTCGTTGTATTCGGTTCTGAGTAAACGCACGTTCGACGCTTTGCGCCTGCGCATGCCGATCCTCGAACAGTTGTCGGTTGACGAGGCCTTCGGAGAACCGGTGGAGTTGGCCGGCGTCGGGGCCGACGAGGTGCGCGCGTTCTGCGAAGACCTGCGGGCGTTGATCAAAGCCGAGACAGGGTTGGTGGCCTCGATCGGTGCCGGCGCAGGTAAGCAGGTTGCCAAGATCGCGTCGGGACTGGCAAAACCCGACGGCGTCGCAGTGATTCCTCCCGGGATGCAGCATGAGTTGCTCGATCCACTTCCCGTGCGAAAGCTGTGGGGGATCGGCCCTGTTGCCGAGGAAAAGCTCAAGCGTCTCGGCATCGAAACCATCGGAGGGTTTGCCCGCACTCCCATGGCGGAGGTGGCGTCGATACTCGGAACCACTGTCGGACCGGGGTTGCATCGGCTCGCGCAGGGGATCGACGACCGGCCGGTCGCCGAGCGTGCCGAATCCAAGCAGATCAGCGCGGAATCGACGTTCGCCGCAGACATCGTCACGATGGCACAATTGCGCGCGGCCGTCGAAAGTAGTGGTCGTGCAGCGTTTTCCAGGCTGGAGAAGGACGGAAGAGCTGCTCGCACCGTCGTACTGAAGCTCAAGAAGTCCGACATGAGTATCTTGACTCGATCCGTAACGCTGCCGTTCGCCACCATCGACCGCCAGATCCTTATCGCGACAGCGCAGAAACAGGTCATCGATCCACAGGAATTGGGGCCGATTCGCCTGGTCGGTGTGGGATTCGCCGGTTTGTCCACGGTTCGGCAAGGATCACTTTTTCCCGAGTTGGATCAGGACGTTCCCGGCTATCCGGTCGAGACTCTCACGGGCGCCCTCGATGAGGCCGAACTCGACGTTCCGGTGGCCGCACGCGTGCCTCAGCGCTACTGGCACCCTGGTTTGGACGTGAAGCATCCAGAATACGGACACGGTTGGGTGCAGGGTGCCGGGCACGGAGTGGTGACAGTTCGCTTCGAAACCCGTTCCAGCGGAACGGGAATAGCCAAAACCTTCGCCGAATCGGATGAGGTGCTCGAGGTAGCAGATGCGGTCGACAGCCTTCTCTGAGGATGTCCTTAGACTTTTTCCGCTTACCGTTGGGTAATGTTGTCGACGATCCTCGAGCAAGCACGATGTTCGACTGACGCTCGAATGTGAACACCCGAATGGATAGGACTGAGAAGTTGAAGCTTCAGAAGATGACCGTTGCAGCCGTGGCGATCGCAGCAGCCCTGACGATGACCGCTTGTGGGTCGGATGACAAGACCGACTCACCCACAACGTCGTCCAAGACCACGACGACCACGACGGCCTCGGACTCGACAGATGCACCGGTCGCGTTGCCGACCGCCCCTGAGCTCAACGCGAAGGTCGCCCAGGCACTCGACGAGAGTGTTCCGGCCGCAGACAAGGTCAACCTCGTCCAGGGAGCTGAGGCTGATCCCGAGCTGATCAACCAGGTGGCCGCTGCCGCCAAGGCTGCCGGCGCGCAGGTCGAGATCCTCGACCCGGTCACCGACACGGGTAGCGAGACGGCCGCAGCTTCGCTGAACATCGTCGTCAACGGCCAGCCGCTGCAGCAGGGTCTGCAGGCTTCGTTCGTCTACGAGGACGGCGTCTGGAAGCTCTCGAAGACCACCGCTTGCCAGATCGTCGGCGTTGCAGGTCTGACCTCGCCTGCTTGCGCTGCTTGATCTCTGCGCAACACCTGAAACACCAGAGCGGCCGTCGACTCCCGAAGGGGAGTCGACGGCCGCTCTTTCTGCGGTAAGCGTCGTCAGTGATGGAATCCCTCGGTAACCCGTGGCCGCGGCATCGGGCTGTCCAGCTCGTCGAGGAACGCGGTTTCCTCCTCGATGATGCGCAGCAGGTTGGCCGCCAGGTCCATACTCAGTCCGTTACGAACCACGATGCGCTGCACTGTCAGATCCGCGAGATCGTCCGGCATGGGATAGGCCGGCACCAGCCAGCCCTTGCCGCGTAGTCGGTCCGACAGGTCGTACAGCGTCCAGTTGGACGTGTGGCCCTCGGCGAGGCGCCACGCGAAGACCGGGATGTCGGAACCGTCGTTCCACAGTTCGAACGCGTCGAGCTTCCCGATCCCTTCGGCGAGGAATTTCGCCACGTCCTGTGAGGACTGCTGGATCGCGCGATAGCCGTCGTGGCCGAGACGCAGGAACAAGTAGAACTGCAGGATCACCTGAGCACCGGGTCGCGAGAAGTTCAGTGCGAAGGTCGGCATACTGCCGCCGAGGTAGCTCACCTTGAAGACGAGGTCGTCGGGAAGTAGATCCTGAGACCGCCACACCACCCATCCGAGGCCCGGGTAGACGAGCCCGTACTTGTGCGCCGAGGTGTTGATGGAGTGCACGCGCGGGAGGCGGAAATCCCATTCGAGTTCGGGCTGGAGGAACGGGGCGATCATCGCACCGGAAGCGCCGTCGACATGGATGGGGACATCGAGGCCAGTCTTCTCCTGAATGGCGTCGAGAGCTTTCGAGATTTCCAGGACCGGCTCGTACATCCCGGTGTACGTGACGCCCATGATCGCGACGACGCCGATGGTGTTCTCGTCGACGTACTTGTCCAGATCGTGACCGTCGAGGGTGCGGTGTTCCTCGCTGATCGGCACGTAACGCGCTTCGACGTCCCAGTAATTGCAGAACTTCTCCCAGCACACCTGGACCGCGGAACTCATGATGAGATTTGGCTTTTCGGTGGACTTGCCCGCGGCTTTTCGCGCGTGCTGCCAGCGTCGTTTCATCGCCAGGCCACCGAGCATGCAGGCTTCGGACGAGCCGATCGTCGAGGTACCGATCGCGTCCTTGGGGGACGGTGAGTGCCAGAGATCGGCAAGGATGCGCCAGCAGTAGGTTTCGATCGCGGCGGTCTGCGGATACTCGTCCTTGTCGATCATGTTCTTGTCGAACGACTCGGCATACAGTTTGGTGGCGTGATCGTCCATCCACGTGCTGACGAACGTCGCGAGATTGAGCCGCGCATTGCCGTCGAGCATCGTTTCGTCGTGGACGATCTGATAGGCGGTCTCGGGAAGCATGCCGTCGGGTTCGAGTGTGTACTTCGATGCAACCGAATCCTCGCCAGGCCTCGAGAAGATCGGATTGACGGCTACGTAATCGGTGTGATCTGACCTTCTGGGTTCCGGCATGAACTTCTGCTCCTCACATCAGTGTGTCGCGTTGGTCTGTTTCGTACCTACTCTCACCGTTCAGTGTGGACGGGCAGTTGTCAAAGGGTCTGTGGTCCCGAATCATTCGCGTCAGGCCGAGACGGGACGAATCCGCTTGGTGTCAGGGCGTTTGTGCGCGCAGGCGATCTGCGGCGGCCGACGCCATCGAGTGCAGAACATCGGGGGCGATCGGACTCGGCGCCGTCGCGGACACCTGAGTCAACGTGGTCCCGACTGCGGCCACGACTGCATCGGCGACCAAGGTGAAACCGCCACTCTCCGTGATGATTCGGAAGGCGAAAGACGCGTCGCCGACGTTCGGGTTCGTGGCTCCGCCGACGCGATAGGTGATTGTCGTTCCGTCGGCATCGGTTCCTGAATACTCCGCACACCCGGCCAGCGTGGTCTGAAGTTTCTCGAAAGCTGCTGCTGCCGCTGCGCCGTCGGCGTACGAAGCAGAGTCCTGGTCGATGCTCGTGAAATCGGGACCGGTGAACATGTCGGAGAGGTCGGCGACCGATCCGGCTGCCTGGGTGGCTATCGGCGCCAGAACCTGAGCGCAGACGGCAGGGTCGGTGCTCGACTTGTCCGCCTCCGAACTCTCCGGCGCCGGTGCGAGGCCGAGGTCGTCGACCGGGTCGGGAACGATGTCGAAGTCGGCAGGTAGTTCGGAGAGGGTGAGCGCGGCTCGCTGCAGCGCGTCACGGTCGAGAGGTGCCCCGCTCAGCGGTGCGGCCGGAGCAGCCGTGAACGGCGCCAAGCCGACCTGTGGGGCGGAAACCTGCGTAGTTGTGTCAGCACTAGGAGAGTCGTCCGAGCCGCAACCGGTGACGACGAACAGTGCCGCCGTTGCTGTCAGGCCCAGTGCGAGCGACCGGCGTGTCACGATTCCCACCGAATGCTGTTGGAGATGGTCTGCCGGATCACCGAGGAGCTGTCCGGGTCGCCGTATGCCTGGTCGCCGCCGACGGTCATCTGTCCGTCGATCGGCAAGGGGAGTGAGAGGTCGACGGTGAGGTTTCCGGAGCCGGCCATGACGTACTGATCGATGTTGAGCGTTCCGGCGTCACCGGCCAGGTTCCAGACCGGGCTCTGCGGGGTCTGCGATACGTCCACCGCGAGCGAAAGCCGATTGCCCTCCCGCGCGGTGAGCGTGACGGTGGTTGTCTGATCGAGCAGGATTTCGCTGCTGACTTGCTGCCGAACCACCCAACGTGCGCCGATACCGACCGGAGCGTCGGGGAGTGCAACGGTCCGGTAGACCGCTTGGCCGAGCGCCTGTTCGATTGCAGCGCGGGCAGCATTGGCCGAGTTGGCGGACGGCTTCAACCGTAGGGCGGTGATGGCGCCCGAATCCGTGACCGACAATCCGGCCGCAGATCCGTCGGCCCCGCTCAGCGCTGCCTGCAGCGTTGCGTCCGGCGAGGTCATCGACGACAGCGTCAGGTCCACGACAGCGGTGGGATCGTCGGCGGTCACGTTTGCCGAGAGCGGGATCGTGATCTCCGGCGAAGAGAAATCTTGTGCCGGCTGTTGATCGATCTGCTGACTCACGACCGCCTGGGTGACGAGCGTCGCCGTCTGCGTGGTGCCGACAGGCAAGTTCATGCGCAATACCTCGCGCGGTTCGCTTCCCCCATCGAGTACCTCGACGGTGGCGGCGGTCACCGGAACAGTGACTTCGCTCGGCGACGAGGTGGGTGTGGTGGGAGGTTGATCCGAGTCGCCGCAAGCGGTGAGAACGGTGGTGAGAGCGAGGGCAGCGAGGGCGAACGGAACTCGTCGGCCGGTCGTGGACAGCAGTGGCACGCGCTCCAGGCTAGCCGCAGTTGCAGAGTGCGTGACCCGGTGCGGTGAACATGAGGGATGATGGTTGCGTGAGTACAGACCACCCAGACCGAGATGTCAACGCGGAGGATCAGCCGATTACCGAAATCTCGAAGGCCGACGAGCCCGAAACCGTGAAACCGGAAGCCGTGAAATCGGAAGACGGTGACTTGGCGGTTGCGCCGGTCGCAAAGCCCCGCCGGCTGACCATGCTCATTGCCATCGCCGCTGTCATCCTGCTCTCGGACATTCTCACGAAGGTGTGGGCCGTCGCCGCGGTCAAGCCGGGGCAGCCGATCGAAATCATCGGTGACGTGGTCACATTCACGATGGTCCGCAATCCGGGAGCAGCGTTCTCGATGGCGACGTCGATGACGTGGATCCTCACCCTTGTCGCCATCGGTGTCGTCATCGGTGTGATCAAGATCGGTCGCACGCTCCGATCACCGTGGTGGGCGCTGGGTCTCGGCCTCGTGCTCGGCGGCGCGCTGGGTAACCTCGTCGACCGATTCTTCCGCTCTCCCGGAATCATGCGCGGACATGTGGTGGACTTCGTCTCCGTCGGTTGGTGGCCGGTGTTCAACATCGCGGATTCCGCGATCGTCTGTGGCGCGATCCTGCTTGTCGTACTGACTCTTTTCGGCTTCGAACCCAACGGTGAACGCCTGCGTGATCACAAGGCGGACGACAAGAAGCTCACCGAATCGAAGGCCGCAGCCGAGGGAGAAACCAAGTGAGGGAATCCCGTTCGATGCCCGTGCCTGACGGCCTCGACGCCATGCGGGTCGATGCCGGCCTCGCGCGCCTTCTCGGACTCTCGCGCACCGTGGTCGCGACACTCGCGGAAGAAGGCTCGGTACTCGTCGACGGTGTGGCGGTCGGCAAGTCCGATCGTCTGACCGCAGGGTCGTGGCTCGAGGTTGTCCTGCCCGAACCGCCGCGGCCCCTGACCATCGAGGCGACGCCCGTCGAGGGGATGGAGATCCTCTACGCCGACGACGACGTCGTGGCAGTCGACAAGCCCGTCGGAGTTGCCGCGCACGCCAGCGTCGGGTGGACGGGACCGACGGTCATCGGCGGACTTGCCGCGGCCGGTTTCCGTATCTCGACGTCCGGTGCCCACGAGCGTCAGGGCATCGTCCACCGTCTGGACGTCGGAACGTCGGGTGTCATGGTGGTTGCCACCTCCGAGCGCGCGTACACGTTGCTCAAGCGTGCGTTCAAACAGCGGACCATCGACAAGCGCTACCACGCTCTCGTTCAGGGACACCCCGACCCGAGCAGCGGAACGATCGACGCGCCCATCGGACGCCACCACGGGAACGACTGGCGGTTCACGGTCACGGCCGACGGCAAGCCCAGCGTCACGCATTACGACACCATCGAGGCGTTCCAAGCAGCAAGTCTGCTGGACGTGCACCTCGAAACCGGTCGCACACACCAGATTCGCGTCCACTTCTCGGCGTTGCGCCATCCGTGCTGCGGCGACCTGACCTACGGCGCGGACCCTCGACTTGCCGAAAGGCTCGGTCTCGAGCGCCAGTGGCTGCACGCAGTCTCGCTCGGCTTCGCACACCCGGCGGACGGCCGCTGGGTCGAGATCAAGAGCAAGTACCCGAAGGATCTCGAACACGCACTCGAAGTTCTCCGGTCCTCATGACACCGCGCGGGCTCGCTCCCGCGCTGGCCGTCGTCGCAGTGGCGGCGGTGGTCGGTGTGGGGTTCGCGAATCCCGTGCCGACCCCGCCGATCAGGACGGACACTCTCGGCCCGGACAGTGGGGAAGCTGTGCCGGACTACCTCGACCGAGCGCGAGATTCGATTGCGGCCCTCGACGGGCCGGTGTGGGCGTTGGTCTCCTTCACGAAGGCACTCACCGTCGACGAGGTCATCACGACGACCGGCAGTTCTCAGGTTTCGAGTGTTCGTGTGCCCGATGTTCGGGTGGCGAGGGTCATGTACCGAGTACCGATCGAGCGCGTCCAGACGCCGCTCATGTCGGTGCCCGTTCCCGACAACGACGAAGCAGTGCGCAGATCGCCCGGAGTGGCAGCTACGCGACTGGCCTCGCTCGGCGGCGACACCGATCGTCAGCAACAGGTCGCTCTCGCGTCGGCGAAGCAACTGTCCGCAGGGTGCGCCTGTGCGGTAGGTGTACTGGTGCGAGCTACTCCCGAAGGACTCGACGCGATCGCACGTGAGTCGAACGTCCGTGCAGTGGAAGCATTGCCGTCCGACGCCTCGCCCTGGTTGGCGGCCGTCCGTCCCTTGCTGCCGGAGTACGTGGACGTCGTTGCTCCCGGTCCCGACGACGGTCCGGTCCCGTGAGCGAGGACAAACGCGCTGATTCCCGATCGTCCTCGGGAATCTTCTACGGCGTAGCGGCTTTCCTGTTGTGGGGAACGTTTCCGGCTTTCTTCGGGCTTCTCGACTTCGCCGATCCGGTCGAGATCCTTGCGCACCGTGTGGTGTGGACCCTTCTGTTGATGCTGATCGTGTTGGCCTTTGCCGGCCGTCTCGGATCGCTTCGCGGAATCAGCGCACGCACCTGGCTGCTGGTGACGGCGGCGTCAGCGGCGATCGCAGTGAACTGGGGGACGTACATCTATGCCGTGGTGTCCGGCCGCGTCGTGGAGGCGGCCCTCGGGTACTTCATCAACCCGCTGGTCACCGTTCTGCTCGGCGTCGTGATCTTCCGCGAGCGATTGCGTCCCGCCCAGATCGCTGCGCTCGTCCTCGCCGCCACGGCAGTTGTCGTGATCACGGTCGACTTCGGTAAACCCCCGATCGTCGCTTTGCTTCTCGCCGGTTCGTTTGCCACCTACGGGTTGGTCAAGAAGGTGGTTCCGCTCGATCCTCGAACCAGTTTGACCGCCGAGGGAGTCGTTGCTGCTCCGTTCGCGGTCGGCTACCTCGTGTTTCTCGGCCTGACCGGGGCCGGTGCATTCATCGGCAGCGGCGCCGGACACAGTCTGTTGCTACTTGCCGCCGGCCCGGTCACCGCGCTGCCACTGCTCCTGTTCGGCGTCGCCGCGCAGCGAGTTCCGTTGGCGACGATGGGCATGCTGCAGTACCTCACTCCGGCACTGCAGATGGCGTGGGGAGTGGCCGTCATGCACGAGGACATGCCGGCGTCACGCTGGATCGGCTTCGTTCTGATCTGGGCCGCGCTGGTGATCTTCACGACAGACACCTTCGTCGCCGGTCGGCGTTCTCGGCGTTCGATGAGGTCGAGCGTCGAACCTGAGGTTCCGGTCACGTGATCCGAGGCGGCACGCTGCGACTCCACGATGGCGGTCGCCGAACGTGTCGGCAACGCGGCATACACTCGATCTCGCTCCCAGACCTTCAGAGAGGCGCACGTGGCTGACTCGTTCGTACATCTTCACAATCACACCGAGTACTCGATGCTCGACGGTGCGGCCAAGGTCGGCGCCATGTTCGAGGAGGCCGCTCGTCTCGAAATGACCGCCGTCGGCATGACCGACCACGGAAACATGTACGGCGCCAGCCAGTTCTACAACGAGGCAAAGAGTGCCGGCATCAAGCCGATCATCGGCATCGAGGCCTACATCGCGCCGGAATCCCGCTTCAACACCAAGCGAGTTCTGTGGGGAGATCGCAGCCAGAAGTCCGACGACGTCTCCGGTAGCGGCGCGTACACCCACATGACGATGGTGGCCGAGAACGCGACCGGGCTCCGCAACCTCTTCAAGCTGTCTTCGCTCGCATCGATCGAAGGTCAGCTCGGTAAATGGCCGCGTATGGACGAAGAGCTCATCGCCGCGCACGCCGAGGGCATCATCGCCACCACGGGTTGCCCGTCCGGTGAGATCCAGACCCGTCTTCGTCTCGGCCACGATCGTGAGGCTCTCGAAGCTGCTGCGAAGTGGCAGGAGATCTGGGGACCGGACAACTTCTTCCTCGAACTGATGGATCACGGTCTCTCGATCGAGCGCCGTGTGCGCGAGGGTCTGCTCGACATCGGCAAGCAACTCGGTATCCCGCCACTTGCCACCAACGACTGCCATTACGTCACCAAGGACGCAGCCGAGAACCACGAGGCGCTGCTCTGCATCCAGACCGGCAAGACGCTGTCCGATCCCACTCGCTTCAAGTTCGACGGCGACGGCTACTACCTCAAGTCCGCTGCCGAGATGCGCGCCATCTGGGACAACGAGGTACCGGGGGCATGCGACAACACTGTTGCCATCGGCGAGCGTGTGCAGTCGTACGAGGACGTCTGGGCGTTCCACGACCGCATGCCGATCTTCCCGGTCCCGGAGGGTCATACACAGCAGACCTTCCTGCGTGCCGAGGTGATGCGCGGACTCGACCGCCGCTTCCCGAGCGGACCTCCGCAGGAGTACCTCGCCCGCGCAGACTACGAGATCGGCGTCATCAACGAAATGGGCTTCCCGGCCTACTTCCTCGTGGTCGGCGACCTGATCAACCACGCCAAGGACGTCGGCATCCGTGTCGGGCCCGGCCGTGGATCGGCCGCCGGTTCGTTGGTGGCCTACGCGATGGGTATCACCAACATCGACCCGATCCCGTACGGGTTGCTGTTCGAGCGATTCCTCAACCCCGAGCGCGTGTCCATGCCCGATATCGATATCGACTTCGATGATCGCCGTCGCGGCGAGATGGTTCGCTACGCGACGGACAAGTGGGGCAACGACAAGGTCGCCCAGGTCATCACCTTCGGCACCATCAAGACCAAGGCTGCCATCAAGGACTCGGCTCGCGTCCAGTTCGGCAAGCCGGGCTTCGCCATCGCTGATCAGATCACCAAGGCACTCCCGCCGCCCATCATGGCCAAGGACATCTCGGTCTCCGGTATCACCGATCCGAAGCACGAGCGGTACAAGGAGGCCGTCGAGGTTCGGGCGCTCATCGACTCGAGCCCCGACGTCGCGAAGATCTACAAGACCGCGGTGGGCCTGGAAGGGCTGATCCGCAACGCCGGCGTCCATGCCTGCGCAGTCATCATGTCGTCCGAACCGCTCACCGACGCGATCCCGGTGTGGAAGCGTGCCCAGGACGGCGCCATCATCACCGGGTGGGACTACCCCTCGTGTGAAGCCATCGGTCTGCTCAAGATGGACTTCCTGGGTCTGCGAAACCTCACGGTCATCGGCGACACGCTCGAGAACATCAAAGCCAACCGCGGCATCGACCTCGACCTCGACACATTGCCGATGGACGATGCTGCAACATACGAACTGCTCGCCCGCGGCGACACCCTCGGTGTGTTCCAGCTCGACGGCGGCGGTATGCGCGAGTTGCTGAAACTGATGCAGCCCACCGGATTCGGCGACATCGTGGCCGCATTGGCGCTGTATCGCCCGGGACCGATGGGTGTGGACGCCCACATCTCGTACGCCAAGCGTAAGAACGCCTTGGAAGACGTCAAGCCGATTCACCCCGAGCTGGAGGAGCCGCTCGCGGAAATCCTCTCCGAGACCTACGGCCTGATCATCTACCAGGAGCAGATCATGCAACTGGCGCAGAAGGTGGCCGGGTACACCCTGGGCCAGGCCGACTTGCTGCGTCGCGCCATGGGTAAGAAGAAGCTGTCCGAGCTGGAAAAGGCGTACGCCGGGTTCCGTCAGGGCATGCTGGACAACAACTTCAGCGAGGCGGCCATCAAGGCGCTGTGGGACACCGTCCTTCCGTTCGCCGGCTACGCGTTCAACAAGTCGCACTCCGCCGGATACGGCCTCGTGTCGTACTGGACTGCGTACCTCAAGGCGAACTACCCGGCCGAATACATGGCGGGTCTGCTGACCTCCGTCGGTGACGACAAGGACAAGTCCGCGATCTACCTCGCCGACTGCCGCAAGTTGGGCATCACCGTGCTCCCGCCGGACGTCAACGAATCGCGAGTCGACTTCGCGACCGTCGGCGACGACATCCGTTTCGGTATGGGGTCGGTGCGCAACGTCGGCGCCAACGTCGTCGCCTCGATCATCAAGGCGCGCACCGAGAAATCGAAGTTCACCGATTTCTCCGACTACCTCGGCAAGATCGACGCGATGGCTTGCAAGAAGAAGGTCACCGAATCTCTCATCAAGGCCGGTGCTTTCGACTCGTTGGGTCATCCGCGCAAGGGCCTGATGTTGGTTCATGCCGACGCCATCGATTCCGTGATGAGCACCAAGAAGGCGGAGGCGATCGGACAGTTCGATCTCTTCGGTGGTGCCGAGGCCGACGAGTCGATCACCTCGGTGTTCGACGTCAAGATTCCCGAGGAGGAGTGGGACTCCAAGCATCGCCTGGCACTCGAACGAGAGATGTTGGGGCTGTACGTCTCCGGTCACCCTCTCAACGGTGTCGAGCACATTCTTCGCCAGCAATCCGACACGTCCATCGCTGCGATACTCGAAGGCGGCGTTCAGGACGGCGCCCAGGTGACTCTCGGCGGCATCATTGCCTCGGTGGACCGCCGGGTCAACAAGAACGGTCTGACCTGGTGCATCGTGCAGCTCGAAGATCTCGTGGGTGGGATCGAGGTGCTGTTCTTCCCACAGGCGTACGCCGTGTACGGAATGGACATCGCCGAGGATGCCATCGTGTTGGTCAAGGCTCGCGTCTCGATCCGAGACGATCGGATGTCGCTGATCGGCAACGACCTCGCGGTGCCTGATATTTCGGCCATCGGCGTCGCACGCCCCCTGTCGGTCTCGCTGCCGCTTCGGCAGTGCACCAAGGACAAGCTCAGTGCTCTCAAACAGGTGCTGACCAGACATCCGGGAACGTCCGACGTCCATGTCCGGCTGATCGGCGGAACCGAGATCAGCCTGTGGAAGGTCGACGACGTCCTTCGGGTCGAACCGTCCTCGGCGCTGATGGGCGATTTGAAGGCATTGCTCGGGCCGAGCTGCCTGACGGTCTGACCACCGATCGAGCGCACCTGAACCACACGAAGGGACCTTGCTGCATCAGCAGCAAGGTCCCTTCGTGGTCCGCTGGAGTTCGGGGAGTGAAGTGATCAGGTGGTGCGCGAGTAGTACACGCGACGCGCCCACCAGGTGGTCACAGCGGCTGTTGCGGAAGTCAGCACTGCAACCTGCATCGACTGGGTGACGGCGCCTGCTATGACGAACAGCACGAAGCCAACCGCGAGAGCTTCGATCTTGTACAGCGGCCAGCGAGTACCGGCGAGATCGATGCAATGGTCGGACGAGGGGCGTGATTCGCGAGTGGAGATATCTGCGGTGGTCATCTCGTCCCTTTCTCGGTGGTGCCGGCTCTCGGTGCTGCCAGCTTCTCGGTGACGCCGGGCCGATACGGCTGTTCGAAGCTGTGGTTTCAGAGTAGCCAGAGATGAGAGTTCGGGCAAGCGAACTTTAATGATCGGCAGCTCACTTAATCGATCAACCAGGGGGAGATGTCGGCTACGGACCTGGTCGGCGCGGTTCGGTGGCCAAGGCAGTCGAGGGGGTGTTCACTGGTACACATGCCAATCACAGGTGAGTACGAACCCAGTCCAGCGTCGTGGGCCGCCGATCAGGTCGCACGCATCGAGAACTCCGGTGGCACCGAGGGAAACGACATGAACGGCATGCCCGTCGTCGTTCTCACGACAATCGGGGCAAAGTCCGGCAAGGTCAGGAAGACGCCGCTGATGCGCGTCGAGCACGACGGCTCGTATGCCGTTGTGGCTTCGCTCGGTGGTGCTCCGAAGAATCCGGTCTGGTATTACAACGTCAAGGCCGATCCGCACGTCACCCTGCGTGACGCGACGCAGGTCTTCGACCTGGTTGCTCGTGAAGTCACCGGCGACGAGAAGGCGATCTGGTGGGAGCGCGCTGTCGCTGCGTACCCCGACTACGCCGACTATCAGACGAAGACCGATCGTGAGATTCCGGTGTTCGTGCTCGAACCCAAGTAGCGCCGGCATTCCACAAGAAACCACTTCACAAGAATCACTGCATAAATCACAAGTAAATCGTCACTCGCGGGGGTCGGCGATCCCGACTCCCATGAGTGTGTCATGGAGGTCTGATGAGTCCGAAAACCGTTGCAGATCAATTGGTTCAGCAGCTCGTCGACGCGGGTGTCAGTCGGATCTACGGCATTGTCGGTGACAGTCTCAATCCCATCGTCGACGCGGTACGTCGCACCGGTGGTTCCGAAAAGGGTGGAATCGACTGGATACACGTCCGTCACGAGGAAGCAGCCGCGTTTGCCGCCGCAGCGGATGCCCAGATCACCGGGAAACTCGCAGTGTGTGCGGGATCCTGCGGTCCCGGAAACCTTCACCTGATCAACGGCCTGTACGACGCTCATCGTTCGGGCGCCCCGGTCCTCGCGATCGCCTCACACATCCCCAGCGCCCAGATCGGAATGGGCTACTTCCAGGAAACGCATCCCGAGCGGATTTTCATCGAATGTTCGAGTTACACCGAACTCGTCAGCACGGCAGTCCAATCACCTCGCGTGGTGCAGTCGGCGATTCAGCATTCGGTGGCTCGAAACGGCGTCTCGGTGATCGTGCTTCCCGGGGACATCGCCGATTGTCCGGCCGAAGGGACCCCGCCGACGCTCGTTGAAACTCGTAGGCCGACAGTCGTTCCGGACGCCGGTGACGTGAAGGCGTTGGCAGACGTGATCAACGGCTCGCGCAAGGTTGCGATCTTCGCCGGCGCGGGTGTGCGAGACGCACGGGAAGAGGTGTTGGCGCTGGCCGAAACCGTCGGTGCTCCCATCGGGCATTCGCTGCGTGGCAAGGAATGGATCCAGTACGACAACCCGTACGACGTCGGGATGACCGGATTGCTCGGTTACGGTGCGGCGCACGACGGTATCCACGGCGCCGATCTCCTGCTCCTGATCGGCACGGACTTCCCCTACGATCAATTCCTGCCCGATGATGTTCGCACTGCTCAGATCGACATCGCGGCCGAGCGGTTGGGGCGTCGAACCAGCCTGGACCTGGCTGTGCACGGCGACGTCGCGAGCACATTGAGTGCACTGATTCCGCAGCTCGATCGCAAGACCGACCGCGGGTTCCTCGAGGACACCCTCGCCAAGCACAACACTCTGATGACCAAAGTGGTTGGTGCATACACGGATCCGGTCAAGCAGCGCACGCCCATCCATCCCGAGTATGCGGCCTCGATCCTCGACGATCTGGCTGCGGACGACGCGATCTTCACTGCCGACACCGGAATGTGCAATGTGTGGACGGCGCGCTACCTCAATCCGAACGGGTCGAGGCGCTTCATCTCCTCGGCATTGCACGGATCCATGTCCAATGCGCTCCCACACGCGATGGGTGCGGCGTGGTCGAGTCCGGGACGTCAGGTCATCTCGGTGTCCGGCGACGGCGGATTGTCGATGCTGCTCGGTGAGTTGGTCACCGTCGCGATGTACAAGTTGCCGGTCAAGATCGTGGTGTTCAACAATTCGACACTCGGAATGGTCAAGCTCGAGATGCTGGTCGACGGCCTTCCGGATTTCGGGGTCGACGTGCCCGCTGTCGACTACGCGGCGGTTGCTGCTGCGCTCGGTATCTTCTCGCGCCGAATCGAGAATCCCGCTGACATCGAAGCGGGCCTACGCGCCGCGCTCGATCACGACGGTCCGGCCTTGGTCGATCTGGTGACCGATCCGCTGGCATTGTCGTTGCCGCCCACCATCACCGGTGGTCAGATGAAGGGCTTCGCCCTGGCGATGTCGAAGATGGTGATGAACGGCGGCGTCGGCGAGGCAGTACAGATGGCCAAGTCGAATCTGCGGAACGTGCCACGCCCCTCGCAGTTGGATCCTCGCGGCTGACCTACTCCCGCCCTGCCCTGCCGACGATGCGGGGCGGGGCGGTGGGAAGGTTGATCCCCGACGTGCGAAAATGGCGGAGTGTCTAACTCGCCCGATGTCGTAGTAACCAAGTCCGCCCTCCCCGCGCTCGACGCGCAGGAGATCGACGCGGCCATCGAGCGAATTCAGCACGTCATTGCGGCTACCCCCTTGCAGTACAGCGACCGCCTTTCGGCGTTGACCGGCGCGCACGTGTACCTCAAGCGCGAGGACCTCCAAGGTGTCCGTTCGTACAAGATTCGCGGCGCGTACAACCTGATCGCTCAGCTCAACGAGGCCGAGCGTGCGGCAGGCGTGGTGACCGCCAGCGCCGGAAACCATGCTCAGGGTGTTGCCTTCGCGTGCCGAACCATGCAGATCAAGGGTCGGATCTATGTTCCGGCCAATACCCCAAAGCAGAAGCGTGATCGCATCCGCGCCCACGGCGGAGCGTTTGTCGAACTGTTCATGATCGGTGAGACCTATGACGCCGCCGCTGCTGCGGCCGCGGAGGACGTAGCCGAAACCGGCGCAACCATGGTCCCCCCGTTCGACGACGTGCGCACCGCTGCGGGGCAAGGAACCATCGCGGCCGAGATCCTCACGCAACTGGACGCACCTCTCGACACGATCGTGGTGCCGGTCGGCGGCGGCGGTTGCATCGCGGGGATAGCCACCTACTTGCACGAGCGGTCGCCCAAGACGTCGATCGTCGGAATTGAACCGTCCGGCGCGGCATCCATGACAGCCGCTCTCGTTGCCGGCGGCCCGGTAACTCTTCCCGACGTCGATCCGTTCGTGGATGGCGCCGCCGTCAAGCGGATCGGCGACGTTCCCTACGAGGTCGTCTCACGTCTGGGTGCTGCCGTCGTGTCGCACGCGTCGTTGCCGCTCGTGGCTCGTCAACTTCAGACGCGCTCCGGTTCGGGATCGTTCGTCGTCAATCAGATCGACGAGGGCGCTATCTGCACGGCGATGCTCGAGCTATATCAGAGCGAGGGCATCATCGCCGAACCGGCGGGGGCGCTTTCCGTTGCGGCACTTCAGAATCTGACGTTCGAGCCGGGATCGACCGTCGTGTGTCTGATTTCCGGTGGCAACAACGACGTCTCCCGTTACGGCGAAATCCTCGAGCGCTCGCTCGTTCACCTCGGGCTCAAGCACTACTTCCTGGTGGACTTCCCGCAGGAACCGGGAGCGCTCCGACGCTTCCTCTCGGACGTGCTCGGGCCGGACGACGACATCGCCCTGTTCGAGTACGTCAAGCGAAACAATCGCGAGACGGGCGCCGCGTTGGTGGGTATCGAACTCGGTTCCGCCGACGGGTTGGCGTCGTTGCTCGAGCGGATGGAGCGCGCGCCGATGCAGTCCGAGAGGCTCGAGCCGGGAAGCCCGGCGTACCGCTATCTGACGTAAGGGACGCCCCCGGTCAGGGCCTGAGCCGCTCGACAACCTGTCGATGCAGCTCGGGGTCGGGCTGGGGGAGCCCGAGCATGGCCGCCAGGTACAGGCCGTCGCCGACGAGGCGGATGATCTCGGCCAGTACGGGATCGGCGATTTCGGTCTGGAGACCCTTGTCCCAGCTCCGCATCACATGTGTGACAGCCTTCTGGATTTCGTCGTGTTGTCCGTCGACTGTTCGGAGCGCGGCAATGATGGAGCGGAAGAGGGAGAGTTCTTCGCTTTCGTTGGCATCGGGAATCTGTAGATAGAACTCGGTGACAGTCGTACCGCCGGCAACGGCGTCCTCGAGTTGCTGATCCGAGCGTTCGCCGAGTCTGCGGACCATCGCCGCGAGGAGTGCTTCCTTGCTGGGGAAGTGATAGAGCAGCCCGCCCTTGGAAACCCCCGCCTCGGCGGCAACGCCTTCGAGCGTGACTTGGGCGACGCCGCTGACCAGCAGCAGCTTCTCCAGTGCGTCGAGAATTCGATCGCGAGTGTCGGCAGCCATGTGATGTGACCCTACCCGGAAATAACTTTACCGCTCGGACGGTTCACTGTTACCGTAGACCTACTGTACCGGCTGGACGGTTCAGTGAAATCTTTTCGAAAGAACATCAGAGAAAGTCGCAGGGGAGCAATGTCAGTGTCGGCAGATCACACGTCTGCAATCAATCCCGACGAGGTTCGGGCGACAAAGCGTGACTGGGCGGGCTTGATAGTCCTTGCCTTTGCTGTGTTGCTCATCGCAGTCGACGGCACGGTGCTCGATCTTGCGCTTCCGTTCATCAGCGCGGACCTCGAACCGAGCAGCACGCAGTTGCTGTGGATCATCGACGTCTATTCGTTCGTGCTCGCCGGTCTGCTCATCACGATGGGTACGCTCGGTGACCGGATCGGCAGGAGAAAACTGCTCCTGATCGGCGCCGTGGGCTTCGGTCTGGCCTCGATCATCGCGGCCCTCGCAGTCAGTCCGGAAATGCTCATCGCCGCCCGTGTGCTGCAGGGCATCTCCGGTGCAACGCTGATGCCGGCCACCCTCGGTCTGATCCGCACGATCTTCGTCAACCCGCGTCAGCGCACCGAAGCCATCGGCGTCTGGGGCGCGATGGCAGGTGGCGGTACCGCAGCCGGCCCGTTGGTCGGTGGTTGGTTGCTCGAGCACTTCTGGTGGGGCTCGGTCTTCTTGATCAACATCCCGGTCATGATCGCGCTGGTGGTACTCGGCCCGATTCTGATCCCGGAGTCGAAGGACCCCAATCCGGGTCGATTCGACCTCATCAGTGCAGGTCTGTCGATGGCGACCATGTTGCCGCTCGTGTACGCGGTCAAGGAATCCGTGGTGCACGGCGTCAGTGGCACGCTGCTGGTCATCGGCCTGGTTGGTCTCGCGGCGGGTTACGTGTTCGTGCGTCGTCAGCGGATGCTGAAGGATCCGATGTTGGATCTGAAACTGTTCGCCAACGCGTCGTTCTCCACCGCGGTCATCACCAACCTGCTCTCGATCTTCGCGCTGGCGGGCGTGCTGTTCTTCGGTTCGCAGTACCTGCAGTTGGTACTCGGTAACTCGGCGTTCAACGCCGGCTTGCTGATGCTTCCGGGCATGTTGCTCAGCGCGTTCACTGCGGTTGCGGCGGCATGGTTGATCCGCCGGTGGTCGGTGTCTCACGTGCTCAGCGCAGGCCTCGCGGTTGCCGGTATCGGTGCTGCGATGCTGCTCGCCCTCGGCGTCGACAGCGGCCCGCTGATGTTCGTGATCGGCTTCGGTCTGGCCGGTGCAGGTGTCGGTGTCGCACTGACACTGACGTCGGATCTTGTGGTCAGTTCGGTGGAACCCGAGCGTGCCGGTGCTGCGTCCGCGGTGTCGGAGACGGCGTACGAACTCGGTATCGCGCTCGGCGTGGCGATCCTGGGCAGCGTGGTGATGGCGATCTTCCGCAAGGGAATCGACACGTCGATGCTCGAAGCAGATCAGGCGCACGCCGCGCAGGGCACTTTGGGTGGTGCGCTGCAGGAAGCGACGTACCTGCCCGGTGAACTCGGTTCGGTGCTTGCCGATTCCGCGAAGTCGGCCTTCGTCGACGGTATGCACGTTGCTGCCGGCGCTACCGCTTTGGTTCTCTTCGTCAGTGCCGCATTGGTGTTGCGGATGCTGCGGAGTACCCCAGAGAACGCGAAGCGTTGACCCGTGTAGAAGTAGCGCCGACTCTGACGGAACCCAGGTAGTCAGCGTTCGAGTACGACGAACGAGTGCCCAGGCACGACGGTTGCGGACGCGGTCTCGTCCTGTGTCGGCGGATCCCAGCATAAAATGGGGGTTCCGCCGGCCGGGACCGAGGCCGCGTCCGTTCCCAGATTGCACACGATCTGTAATGCGCCGCGGCGCAGGGTGATCCACTGGCCGTCCTCGTCGTAGTCGACGTGCAAGTGCCCAAGCCAAGGATCGGTGATCTCGATTCGCTTCTTGCGCAGGGCAAGTAGATCGCGATAGCACGCCAGGATACGAGCATGCGTCTCGTCGGCTCGCTCGTCCCAGTCGAGTTTCGATCGTAGAAATGTCTGTGGATCTTGCGGATCCGGAATGTCGTCGCTGTTCCAGCCGTGTGCCGCGAACTCCGCCTTGCGGCCTGTGGCGGTGGCTTCGCCGAGTTCCGGTTCCGGGTGCGAGGTGAAGAACTGGAACGGGGTGGTGGCTCCCCATTCTTCGCCCATGAACAGCATCGGCGTGTACGGCGAGAGCAGGACCAGCGCCGCCTTGATCGCCAATTGGCCTGGCGTCAGATAGGCGCTCGGGCGGTCGCCGATCGCGCGGTTGCCGATCTGATCGTGGGTGCACGTGTACGCGAGCAGAGCACTGGCCGGCTGATGCGTGATGTCGATCGGCCGACCGTGAACCCGCTCGCGAAACGACGAATAGGTTCCGGCATGGAAGAAACCGCGCCGCAACGTATTCGCAAGTGACTCCAACGAACCGAAGTCGGCGTAGTAGCCCTGGCGTTCACCCGAGACGGCCGCGTGAATGGTGTGGTGGATGTCGTCGTCCCACTGCGCGTCCAGGCCGAACCCGCCTGCCGCGCGTGGCGTGACGAGAGTGGCGTCGTTGAGATCACTTTCGGCGATCAACGTGAGCGGTCGACCCAGATGGGCCGACAGTGTTTCCGTTCGGACGGCGAGTTCCTCGAGGATGTGCGTCCCGGTGTGATCGACCAGGGCATGGACTGCGTCGAGGCGTAGGCCGTCGATGTGGAAGTCGCGCATCCATCGCAAGGCGTTGCCGATGATGTACTCGCGAACCTCGCCCGACTGCGGGCCGCCGATGTTGATGGTTCGGCCCCAGGTGTTCGCCCCGTCCGCGATGTAGGGACCGAACCGTTCGAGATAGTTGCCCGACGGGCCGAGATGGTTGTAGACCACGTCCAGGATCACGCCGAGTCCGCGTTCGTGGGCAGCGTTCACCAGACGTTGCAATCCGTCCGGACCGCCGTAGACCTCGTGGACGGTGTACCAGAGCACGCCGTCGTAGCCCCAGTTGTGAGTTCCGTTGAAGCCGTTGACCGGCATCAGCTCCACGAACCCGATGCCGAGGTCTACCAGGTGATCGAGACGCTCGATCGCGGCGTCGAAAGTTCCTTCGGGGGTGAATGTTCCGATGTGCAGTTCGTAGACGGACGATCCCGGAAGTTGCCTTCCGGTCCAGTGAGAGTCGGTCCAGGACGACTCGTCCAACCGGTGCAGTTGGGAGCGAAGGTGCACGCCCTCGGGCTGTCGCGGTGATCGCGGGTCCGGCAGCGTTTCGCCGTCGACGACAAACCCGTAACGGGCCTGGCTGTCGCAGTCGACCTCGGCTCGCCACCACCCGTCGTCGGTGCGTTCCATGTCGTGAGTGACTCCGTTGACGTCGACCCGGACCGATTCCGGCGTGGGCGCCCAGACCTCGAAAGTATGCACACGATCAGCATGCCTTGTTCGGTCGGATGCGGCAGCCTGGCGGGGCGGGATCGGTCGTCATGGACGGTTTCTATCCGCAGGATCATTCGGCTGGATTCAGAACTATCGGTCTCCGGGAAAAGGTTGCCCAACTCGACGGTGTCTGGCGTGACGCTGTTCTCCTCGAACGACGTGCGGTGACCGCCCCCGTTAGACGGGCCGGGGTCCGTGGTCGAAGATCACTTGATTGCGCCTTGATTCGAAATCTGTCAATATCGAAGAATGTCGAATCAAGGCGCCCCGGAGTCCGAAGCGTGCTGCACCCCACTCGTGCGTGAACCGTTGACCGAGGATTGGGCCGGCGACCTGTCTCGGATGTTCAAAGCGCTCGGTGACCCGGTTCGCCTCCGTCTGCTCAGTTTGGTGGCGAGTCACGAGGGTGGTGAAGCCTGCGTCTGCGACATCTCCGACTCGTTCGACCTGTCCCAACCGACTATCTCGCATCACCTCAAGGTGTTGCGCCAGGCCGGACTACTCGACTGTGAACGACGCGGGACCTGGGTGTACTACTGGGTGATTCCGGCTGCGCTGCAGCAGCTTTCCGCGGTACTCCTGGTTGAAGGTACGAGCGTGAGTGCTGCAGGCTCTTGCGCTGAGGTCACGGCATGAGCAAGGCTGCCGGCGTCGACCACCCTGCGGTGGTCGGCAAACTCTCCACCCTCGACCGCTATCTACCGGTGTGGATCGGCGTCGCCATGGTTGCAGGACTCCTGCTGGGGCGGTGGATACCCGGCGTCAACACGGTCATCGAGAAGGTCCAGATCGACGGGATCTCGTTGCCAATCGCCCTCGGCTTGCTGATCATGATGTACCCGGTATTGGCGAAAGTTTGCTACGACCGACTCGACACGGTCACCGGCGACAAGAAACTACTCGCGGGCTCCCTGGTCCTGAATTGGGTTCTCGGGCCCGCATTGATGTTCGCCCTCGCCTGGCTGATGCTGCCGGATCTCCCCGAATACCGCACCGGACTGATCATCGTCGGCCTCGCTCGCTGCATCGCGATGGTCATCATCTGGAACGACCTGGCCTGCGGTGACCGTGAAGCCGCCGCCGTTCTGGTCGCGATCAACTCGGTATTCCAAGTCTTCATGTTTGCAGTTCTCGGCTGGTTCTACCTGTCCGTCCTACCCGGTTGGCTCGGCCTCGAACAAACCACGATCGACACGTCACCCTGGCAGATCGCCAAATCTGTTCTGATCTTCCTCGGAATCCCGCTGGTTGCCGGTTTCCTGTCCCGCTACTTCGGCGAAAGG
Organism: Rhodococcus sp. IC4_135; assembly: GCF_011602025.1. Lineage (NCBI taxonomy): Bacteria > Bacillati > Actinomycetota > Actinomycetes > Mycobacteriales > Nocardiaceae > Rhodococcus > Rhodococcus sp. IC4_135. The sequence continues at coordinate 117,109 of NZ_JAAOLG010000006.1, read as the reverse complement.
GCAAGGGGGCGTGACTGGTACGACAACAGGTTCATCCCGGCGATCAGTCCGTGGGCCCTTTACGGCCTTCTGTTCACGATTGTCGTCCTCTTCGCCTTGCAGGGTGAACAGATCACCTCGCGACCATGGGACGTCGTCCGGATCGCGCTGCCGTTGCTCGCGTACTTCGCACTCATGTGGGGCGGAGGCTACATCCTCGGCGCCGCAATCGGATTGGGTTACGAACGCACCACGACCCTCGCGTTCACCGCCGCGGGCAACAACTTCGAACTTGCGATCGCCGTTGCCATCGCCACCTATGGCGCCACTTCGGGACAGGCGCTTGCCGGTGTCGTCGGCCCGCTGATCGAGGTGCCGGTGCTCGTCGGTCTGGTGTACGTCTCCCTTGCTCTACGCAAACGCTTTGCAGCCGAAGAGGTTTCACCTGGTCGAGAAAGCGCGATGTCATGAGTACGCCATCCGTGTTGTTCGTGTGCGTCCACAACGCCGGCCGCTCGCAGATGGCAGCCGGGTTTCTGAGCCATCTCGCGGGTGATGCTATCGAGGTCCGTTCCGCCGGATCCGCACCCGTCGAGGCCGTCAATTCGGCAGCGGTCGAGGCGATGGCAGAGCGCGGTATCGACATCTCAGCTCAGTCTCCGAAGATCCTCACAGCCGACGCAGTCCAGGACTCGGATGTCGTCATCACCATGGGCTGCGGCGACACGTGCCCGATCTTTCCCGGTAAGAGCTACCGAGACTGGGTTCTCGACGATCCGGCCGGACAGGGCCTCGACGCGGTTCGCCCGATCCGCGACGAAATCGAGCGTCGCGTTCGAGCCCTGATCGCCGAACTCAACCAGCTTCGCTAGGCATTGACCACGGCGACAGATTCGGACCCGCCAGACACAAACAGAACGGATGACCAGCGGGATCGAGCAGCACCCGGCAACGCTCCGGCGCGTTCTGCCGTCTACCGAGTTGGGCGCCGAGGCTGACAGCTTGCTCCTGTGCGATGTCCAGATCATCGACCACTAGATCCAGATGAATCTGCTTCGGTATTGCACCCGTCGGCCACGTGCTCGGGCGATGTTCGTCGATGCGGATTGCGGTGATCTGGCCGCCGCCTGCGCTGACGGTCGCAAACTTCTCAGTACTGTGCGTGATTTTGCCGCCCAGCATATTTCGCCAGAATTCGGCAAGGCGTTGTGGATCATTGCAATCGAGGGTGATCGATCCCAAGCGAGCTACAGGCATGGGCTCGACGCTACAGAATTCCTTGGTTCGGCTTCCTTCGCGGAGGCATTATCCGTCGGCAGGCTCGATGTGTTCGGCACCGAGGACCGAGAGCCGGTATTCCTGTGCATCCTGCTCGGTTTCGAAATCTTTCTCTTCGAGGAGGTTCCGATCGGCGTCGAGGTATCGGTAGGTAGTCATCCCTCCACCGTGCCATTGATGTCCGGTTCCTGCTCGGATACGGGTTCGATCTCGTCGACGATCGTTTGTACGAGTCTCCCGTACTGCTTGATCAAATCCTTCGACGACAACGAATCCTCGCCGAGAAGGTCCAGCGTTCGCATACCTGTGGCAAGCCCGAGCACGAGTGAGACGACCAGTTGGCTACGAACCAAATCCGGCGAGGTGTCGCCGATGCGTCGCGCGATCCCGTGAACGTATCGTTCCTTGATCTCAGCCCTGGCTGCGCCGGGATCCGGGGCTTCGTGAACATGTACGGCGAGCATTGCCCACGGATCGGTTTCGTCGGCTTCCCTACGGGTAACGAGTCTCTCGACCAGCCAGTAGCCGAAGCCACCTGAGGAGTCGCCGTTCGGCTCCTCGTCCATCGGAGGTGCGGACGGGATCGCCGCCGAATACAACCGAGCTTTGCTGCCGTAGATCTTCATGACCAGCGCGGGGGAGTATCCGGCGGCTGCCGCAACATCTTTGATCTTCGTCGAGGCATACCCGCGTTCCGCGAACAAGGATGTCGCGGCCGTGAGGATGCTCTCTTCAGCGGTGCTCATGGCAGGCCTGCTCATACGGTTGTCAGCGGCTCTGCATCGAGGGGAACGTCGAAGTCGACGACGGTGGACTGCGCGATGACCGCGATCTGCCTCGCGAGTGTGCCGTGTCCGCTCGCGGTCAACGCGGTGAGGATGTATCGACCGGATGTGGGGAGAGCGATTCCGTAGTGTCCGGCTCCGTCGGTGACGGTGGATGCGACGAACTCGCCGGTCGGTTTGGTGAGTGTGACGACAGTTCCAGAAGTTGTCTGCCCACCCACACCGACCTTGCCGGAGATGGTAAGGCGCTCACCGAGTTCGACGGTGTGCGTCGATTGCGCGTTGTCGAAACCGACCACCTGTGAGATCGGGGACCAGCCGTCGGCGCTCGTTACCACCAAGTACCGTCCGGGCTGCGGAAGAGCGAGGGAGAAATTGCCCTCGTTGTCGGCGCGGCTCCAGTCGATCGGACGCCCGTCCATGTCCATCACGGTGACCACGGCCTGCCTGATGGGGCGACTGTCCGCTCGGACGACGCGACCGGCAACCACTATTTCCGTATCGCTCACGGCGGCGTCGGGAAGCTCGAAACCTTCCGGTGTGACCGGGCGAAGTGCCGTTTCCGGTTTTGCGCCGCGGCGAGGAATGAAGGCAGCGGCACCGGCAGCGGCAACCGCGGCCAGGGCGGCGAGCCAGAAGATGTTCTTGAAGGCGTCGATCGACGGAAGGCCCTCGCCGGGTCCGGATGGAATGACCATCGAGGTGAGCATGGCGGCGACCACCGCGCTGGAGATCGAGGTACCGACCGAGCGAAGGAGCGAGTTGAGGCCGTTTGCCGACGCGGTTTCCGTGATCGGGACCGAGCGCATGATCAGCATCGGCATCGCGGAGTACGCGATTGCAGTTCCGATGCTGACCACCGCTGCGCTGATGATGATCAGTGCGATCGATCCGGTCAGGAACACGCGCGCGATGTAGGCGAGCGCGAGCACCGTGCCGCCGACGATCAGGGTGATTTTCGCCTCGAATCGTTTGGTGATGTTCGCGGACACGGGAGCGAAGAAGACCATCGCGAGTCCTGCCGGAATCATGCAGAGCCCAGCCGCCATCACGCCCAGTTCGAAGCCGTAGCCGGAGATTTTCGGCATCTGAAGTTGTTGTGTTGTCGAAAGGTTGTTCGCGTACATCGAGAAGCCGACGAGGATCGACGCGACGTTGGTCAGCAGTACTGGCCGCTTGGCTGACGTGCGCAAGTCGACCATCGGCTGGGTGACGCGTAGTTCGTAGGGGAACCACAGTGCGAGCGTCACGACCCCGATGACGAACATCAGCAATGTCGGTTCACTGGTCCACCCCCAGCGGGAGCCCTTGGAAATGGCCAGGAGGAGCGCGGCGAGTGAAACCGAGAGCATGACTGCGCCGAGGAAGTCGAACTTGCCCCGGGTGCGAACACTTGATTCCGGGACAACGACGGCCACTGCGACGATCAGTAGGACGCCCACGATCGCCGAGAGCCAGAAGATGGCGGGCCAGCCGAGGTGTTCGAAGATCAACCCCGACAGCGGGAGTCCGAGTGCGGCACCGACTCCGAGAGTGGCGCTCATCAATGCGGTTGCCGACGCCACCTTCTCCTTGGGGAGTTCGTCGCGCATGATGCTGATTCCGACCGGAATCATCGAGATGGCGAAGCCTTGAAGTCCGCGCCCGATGAGGAGGAAAACGAAGTTGCCGCCGATCGCTGCGATCAGTGATCCGACCACGATCGTGGTCATCGAGATCAGCATCATGCGTCGTTTTCCGAACATGTCCGCCAGGCGGGTGACGATCGGGGTGGCGACGGCACTGGTCAGCAGGGTGACGGTGACCAGCCAGGAAGCGTCGTCCGCGCTGACGCCGAGGATCTTCGGAAACTCGGGCAGCAACGGAATGACCATGGTTTGTTGCAGTGCGACCACGGTGCCGGACAGACAGAGGATTGCGGTGATGAGCCGACTCGAACGGCGAGGGGTCGGAGACGAGTGCAATGCCAAGAGACGGTCCTTCACGAGGCGTGGGGTGAACGGTAGTTCACCCCTGAGTGAATCACTGTTCACCCCTGATTGTCACATCGGTAGATTGTGTCTTCGGTCACGACTTCGGTGATGTCACTGGTTTCCCCGCCGGTATCGCGGGAACAACGACAGTGGTGTTCTGCGCCTGCGCTTGGCGGGCAGCGAGGAGGAGTGATGCGTGCCGAAGTAGGTGACCGCCTTCATGTTCAGGGGCGAGTGGTCGGTCAGTCCGAGGTGACGGCCGAGGTCCTCGAAGTTCACGGTGAGGATGGGGGACCGCCCTATCTGGTCAGGTACGACAACGGACACGAGGCACTCGTGTTTCCTGGCAGTGACGGTTGGATCGACCATCCTGGAAAAGGCTCCTGATCTGCACTCTTATTTCCCTGCATGGCTGTTGCATCGAATGCGGCTAAAGTGTGCGCAATGGAGGGTAAACGCCAGTATCACTCCCGTGTGCGTGAGGCTTCCGCGCAACGAACCAAGGAACTCATTCGTGATGCGGCGACGACTCTGTTCGTGCGCGACGGGTATGTCAGCGCCACTGTCAAACAGATTGCCGACGCCGCCGGTGTGGCCAATCGGACCGTGTTCACGGCGTTCCCCGGCGGAAAGCTCGAGATTTTCGAAGCGGCACTTGCTGCAGCGCTGGACGCCGAGCCTTTTCCTCTCGGTGCGCCGAGTTCGGCCTCGGACCCCGATGACGTTCGGCGGATCGTCTCGCAGATCGTCGCACAGGGCATCGGCATGCTCGAGCGTGCCGGTGCTCTCATGATGGTCACCGTGGAATCTTCAGGTGCCGATTCCGACATGCGACGTCTGTCCGAGGAGTCGGCCGAGCAATCGGCAGCCAATGCGATGTCGATAGCGGAGGGTCTGTCGGAACACGGTTTGCTGAGGCCGGAGATCTCGCTCGAGAAGGCCGCGGGAATACTTGCCGCCTTCGTCTCGCCGCAGCTCCATCAACAACTGCGTCGAGTCAGTGGTTGGGATCTCGACGCATACCGCTCGTGGCTGGAGTTCAACATTCGACAGAATCTAATGTACTAATTGGTCTGTTTTGGTTAGCATGGCGAGGGTTTTTTATTCTCGGGAGGAATCGCCAGCGTGCCCTATGCCTTGTTCGGCCTCATCACGATGCTGCTCTGGATCTTTTGCATCGTCGACGCCATCACGAGAGATGACGCCTATATCCAGTACCTGCCCAAGGTCGTCTGGATTCTGATCATCATCTTCCTTCCCACTCTCGGTTCGGTGCTCTGGCTCGTGGTGGGTCGCGGGCAGAATGCACCTCGTGGGTACGTCGGCCCCACCGGCTACGGCGAATACGAGCGTCCGGGACGCGCAGTCGCGCAGGATCCGGCGGCGGACGAAGCCTTCCTTCGTCAGTGCCGTGAGCGGGCGGAGGAGCAGCGCCGAATCGCCAAGCAGCAGCGCCGCGACGGAGACGCTGATCGAATGTGAGTTATCGATACGTCATGAGCTGGTCCAGCACGAGTCGAAGTGGCGGCCAGGACGTTCGGCCACGACGGGTTACCGCGTAGGCCGTGAGGATGACGGGCGGATCGATGAGTGGTTCGACCCGCACGCCTTCGCGAGTTTTACGTTCGAGCGGCATCAGTCCGACACCGTAGCCGCTGAGGACCAATAGTTCGACCAAGTCGAGACTGTCGATCTGGTGAGTGATCCGTGGGGTGAATCCAGCCAGCGACGCGAGGGTTCGCACGGCGCGCTCGTCGGCAGTGTTTCGTGAGTTCACGATCCATGGGGTGTCTGCGAAGGCCCGGAGATCGATCCTGGAATTCGTTCCCTCGTCGGGCGTTCGGGCGTTGTCGGGAACGCACAGTCCCCACGGCGTCGACCAGAGCGGAACTGCTTCGAGAAGTGGACTCGGCGACGCGGGGGCGAGGTTGTAGTCGTACGTCAGTGCGAGGTCGAGGTCGTCGCGTTCGAGGAGTGCGAAGGCCTCGACTGGTTCGTATTCGTAGATCACCACGTCCACCAGCGGATGACTGTGTTGCAGGCTTCGGGCGACGGGGAGCATGGCGGTTCTGATGGCAGTTGCGAATCCGCCGACTCGCAGCGTTCCCACCGGTTCGGCGTCCGGATCGAGGTCCAGTCGAGCGGCGTCGAGCGCCGCCAGGATAGTGACCGCATGATCCGCGAGTCGTTGCCCGGCGGGGGTGAGGCGAACGCGTCGGCCGTCCGGCTCGATCAACGCTGTTCCGGTTTCGGCCGTCAAAGCAGCGAGCTGTTGGGACACTGTCGACGTCGTGAGGTTGTGCGCTTCGGCGACGGCGCGCATCGAACCCAAACGCGAGAGTTCGAGAAGAAGGTGAAGTCGACGGGTTTCCATTCGTCGATCATTCACTAATCGTGAACATAATGTGGGTCGAAATCGCGTGGACGCGAACGGTTGGTGTCCCGTTCAATGCAGATATGGATACGAGAGCGCGAGCCGGCGTCGGTCTGGCTGTTCTGGCGATGTTGTGCGTACAGCTCGGCCTCGCCGTCTCGGTGAGTCTGATCGATCAGCTCGGCGCGGACGGAGCGGCGTGGGTGCGCCTTGCCTGGGCGGGCATCATTCTTTTGATCATCGTCAGGCCCCGGCCGTCCGCGTTCACCCGCAAGGCGTTTCTGGCCTGCGTGGTCCTGGGTGTGGTGACCGCCGGGATGACGCTCTTGTTCATGGCGGCCGTGGAGCGTCTTCCGCTGGGCACGGCAAGCGCCTTGGAATTCTTGGGTCCGCTGACAGTTGCTCTGCTGCGTGGGCGCGGCCGTGTTCTGTGGCCGGTTCTGGCCGGTGTCGGCGTAGTCCTTCTGACCGAACCGTGGGCGGGCACGGTCGATCTGGTCGGAGTGGGATACGCGCTCGGCGCAGCGCTCTGCTGGGCGATGTACATACTGCTCACCCAGCGTGTCGGCGACGAGGTTGCCGGTATCAACGGGCTGGCGGTGTCGATGGCCGTAGCTGGTTTGGCCGCAACAATTGCCGTGGGGCATTCGGCCATCGGGCGGCTGACCCCGCACCTGATCCTCGTGGGCCTCGGGCTCGCGATTCTGCTGCCCGTCGTGCCCTTCGTCTTGGAGATGGTCTCGCTGCGGCGGCTGTCGACGGCAGCGTTCGGCACGCTGATGAGTCTCGAACCCGCGTTCGCTCAGCTCATCGGTTTGATTGTGTTGCACCAGGTCCCGAGCCTTCTGGCCGTGGCAGGTATCGCGTGCGTCGTCGTCGCCGGTATCGGCGCGGCCCGAGGTGGCGCGAGAGATCGTGCTCAGAGGCCGGCCGCGCCACCCTCCGATTCCGAGCGAACGTACCTTTCGGCGCCTTCATGAGACCGAGAGTGCCGTTCGCTCAGTGCACGGCTGCCGAAGCGATTGCTCCGTCGAACACGTCGGCGACCTCGCCGAGCGAATCGAGAATCGGCTGACCTGATCGTTCGACGCGAGCCCGCACCAGCGAACCCTCGAGCGCGGACACTGCAAGGACGGCAAGTCGTTCCGCTCGCGTACGTGCGACCCCGGATTCGATCAGTGAGTCGCGCAGTAGCGAAGTCCACTGTCGGTAGACCGCCTGTCCGGCGGCTGTCACGCTCTCCGAATCGGGGGCAAGTTCCAACAACACCGTCGTGATCGGCGAGCCTTCGTGGAAGTCCGAATCGCTGACCCATCCGGTGAGCAACCGCGCGTACTCGCGCAGCAGCGATCCGGCGTCTGATTGGCTCTCGGCGAGTTCGGTCAGAGTGTCGGTGACCAACTGCCCGCCGACGCGGACGACCTCTTCGCCAATCTGCTCCTTGCCGCCGGGAAAGTAGTGGTAGAGCGAACCTTTCGGCGCCCCGCTCGACTTGAGGATCTCGTTGAGGCCTGTTGCCGCATATCCCTGGCGGCGAAACAGATCGGCCGCAGCTCGTACAAGTGCCTCGCGGTGTTTCGGGGGAGTCGCCACGCGTTGGAGCTTAAACACCCCAGCGAACCATCACAATCTATGTAGACTGGTCTACATGGAGAATGCGGAGATACTCGAACAATTGCGCGCGGTCAACGCGTCGGCGGCCTTCAATCGGTGGGCGGGCTTCGAGGTCACGGAAGCAGAACCGGGTCGCGTGCGCCTGCGGCTCGAATGGCGTGAGGATCTCAGCCAGTACTCCGGACACCTGCACGCTGCGCTCGTGGCGGGGCTCGTGGACACCGCATGTGGGTTTGCCGCCTTCACACAGGTGGGCGTAGTGGCCGCATCCAACTGTGCGGTCAACTTCGTGAGCCCAGGAGTCGGAACCGCATTCGTCGCCACGGCACGCTCGGTCAAGGCCGGGCGTAAGCAGGTGTTCGTCACTGCCGAGGTACATGCCGAACGCGAAGGCGAATCCGTGCTCGTCGCGTTCGGCACCACTCTGTTGGTTCCACTCGGCGCTCAATCTCAGGGAACCCCAGGCAAAGTCAGGGAATGAGGATGAACTTCCCGGCGGGATGAGAACTCTGCAACTCGGTGTGAGCGAGCGCGACGTCCGTCAGTGGAAAGGTCTTGGCGATCTTCACGGTGAGATGTCCGGAACCGGCTTGTTCGACCAGTTCGGATCGTGCCTTCAAACGTGCTTCGGCACTTGCCGGATTGCCTCCGCCGACAGACGCGAAGCCGTCGGTCTGGGCGCGTCCGAACGCGACGATGGTGACGATACGGCTCGTGTCGGTGACCAACGCCAGAGATGTATCGACGGCTTCGTCAGTTCCGGCGGTGTCGAAAGCGGCGTCGACACCGTTCGGTGCTAGTTCACGAACGCGGGCTTCGAGGCCGTTGCCGTAGACCACCGGGGTAGCGCCGAGTGAACGCACGTACTCCTGATTGGAGGCTCCCGCAGTGCCGATCACGGTGGCCCCGCGAGCTACTGCCAGCTGGACGGCAATCGCGCCGACGCCGCCGGACGCGCCGTGGATGAGAACGGTGTCGCCGGAGCCGACTCTAATCGTGTCGAGCGCGTCGACTGCAGTTCCGCCGACGAGAAGGAGTCCGGCCGCCTGCTCCCAGCCGATGCCGGCGGGCTTCGCGGTCACCGAGGAGGCCGGAACGACAACCTGTTCGGAATAAAGACCGTTGCCCGGGCTGACGATCACCTCGTCGCCGACTGCCACGTCCGCGACAGCGTCACCGACGGCAGAGACGACGCCCGCCGCCTCGCCGCCGAGGCGGATCGGAAGTTTCTCGGGATCGGTGCCGAAAGCACCGCTGTAGAGCTTGAAGTCGAAGGGATTCACCCCGATCGCCTTCACGTCGACCAGGACTTCGCCTGATTTCGGTGCCGGTAAATCGATGTCCAGCAGCTCCAGGACCTCGGGCGTGCCGTACGTCTGCGCTACAACAGTTTTGGTCATGTCTCGCGCAACCGTCCTCGGGGAAGCGATATTCCCCGAGGACGGGAAAAACTCGAGAAGATTCGATCAGCGGATCAGGGTGCCCAGATCGAGCGGCATCGCGATGCCGGTGATGTGATGGGCCTCGTCAGAACCGAGGAACGCGACGGCTGCGGCGATGTCCTCCGGCTGGCTGACCGGGTCGGGCAAGGTCTGCATGAAGATCGGACCGAGTGTGTGAGCGTTGGCGTCGATGAGCGGCCGCATGTCCGTCATCTGCATTCCGGTTTCCACGCCGTGCGGGTGGATGGTGTTGACCCGAATGTTGTACTGCCCCAATTCCGAGGCCATCGTCTTGGCCAGACCGGTGATGCCGTGTTTGCTCGCGACGTAGTGGCCGAGGAAGGGGAGCCCACGCAGGCCGGCGACGGAGCTGGTGAAGATGATCGAGCCACCGGTGCCTTGCTTGATCAGGTGCGGGATCGCTGCCTTGGCGGTGTGAAAGACTCCGGTCAGGTTGACGTCGAGCGTTTCCTGCCACTGCTCGGGCGTGATTTCCCAGGACATGTTGGCAGAACAGATTCCGGCGTTCGCGACGACGACGTCGAGGCGCCCCAGTTCGTCGATGCCGGCATCGAGCGCCGCGGACAGCGCAGAGAAGTCGCGGACGTCGGTCTTGGTAGCGACAATTCGACGGTCCAGAGCCTTGACCAGTTCGACTGTCTCGGCCAGGTCGTCTTCGGTGGCGCCGGCGTAAGACGTGGATTCGAATTGAACACACGCGTCGACGGCGATGATGTCTGCGCCCTCTTCTGCCAGCCGGACAGCTTCCGCCCGCCCCTGACCGCGGGCTGCTCCGGTGATGAAGGCAACTTTTCCGGTGTATCGATTGGCAGTCATGCTCAAACCTCCGAATAGTGGTGACGATCTGCTCTTCGGAAGTTAGCGCGACGAAGTTCTTTTCGGGGGTGAATGTCCAGTCAGCGGAAACCGCTCAGCACACCCTGGTCAACAGGGCACATGGTCCGGCGGCGAAGACATCGCGCGCATCTGCGGACGTGACGGGTTGTCCGCTCAGTGCGTCGAGCCATTCGCCTTCGGGAAGGTCGATTCGTGTGTCTCGCCAGCCGTGCGACGAGAGTCCGAGCGAATGTCGCGTCGCCAGAGCAACGACCATGGGCGGATCACCTGCCGGGCCGCGCGAGAAGCCGACCAGATGACCGGATCCGGAACCTGAAGCGAAGATGGGCCGGTACTCACCGTGATCGAACCACGAGGTGTTCTCCCGCCGCAGTGTCAGTGCCGTGCGAACGAGGTGCAACTTTGCGGTTCCTGTCGCGTCGATCGGCGCGGCGCCGGATTCGAGCAGTGATCGCCTCGTTCCGTAGTCGACAACGCGCCGGTTGTCCGGGTCGACCAGCGAGTCCTCCCACAGCTCCGTGCCCTGGTAGACGTCGGGAACTCCGGGCCCGAGGAGTTGGAGCAACTTTTGGCCCAGAGAGTCCGACCAGCCGTGACGCGCTATCCGGCCGACGAATTCGCTGACCGAATCAGCGACAGGACCGTCGATCACCTGGTCGATCCAGTGATGCACCGCCGACTCGAAGCCGACGTCCGGATCGTTCCAGGACGTCTTTGCGCCGGATTCACGGACGGCCTTTTCTGCATAGGCGTGTAAACGTTCGCGCAGTTCTGGAAGCGAGGACGCAGGGCTACCGTCGGCCGGCCACACACCGATGATGTTCTGCCACAAAAACAATCCGGTCAGCGGATCAGGGCTGGGGCACACGCCTTCCCACTCGCGAATCATCCTGGACCACAGGGTAGGCACCTGAGACACAACACCGATCCGTGCCCGCACGTCCTCGCCGCGTTTGGTGTCGTGAGTGGACAGACTCGTCATCGCACGCGGCCACCGCTTCGCTCGGTCCGCGTTGTGGAGATGGAATTCGGCGACGGAGACGGCAAGCGACGCCGGGTTGCCGCCGACTTCCTGACGTGAGACCAGGCGCGCCGTCCGATAGAAGAGACGATCCTCGACGGACTTGGCCATGACAGCGCCGCACACCTGCTGGAAGCGAACTGCCGCTTCATTTCCGTTCACCAGTGACTGCGCCAACACGTTGAACGCTGCTTCATGCCCGGGAGCCAATTCGTGCATGTCGCCGACGATACGAGCGGCCAAACCGGCGAGGGGACTGTAATCGGATCTGTACACCGGCATCCGAGCGATCGCGACCACCACGGCGTCGTTCAGTTCGGTCTCACTGCAACGACTTCCGGTTTCGCGTCGGATTGCGCGCACGAGCCTGCGAACCTCGGGGGCAAGGTCACCGCGCCCGGTGTCGCGTTTGAACTGACGTTCGGTGTGATGCAACCACGTACTGTCCCCGTCGTCGCCGGTCAGATCTGCAGAGAGTTCGGTCAATTCGAGTTCGGCGGCGGGATCGACGAAAATGCCGCCCAATTGATTGAGCGCGTCGTATCCGGTGGTGCCGTCGATCGGGAGCAGCGGATCGAGTGGTTCAGTGTGGCCGAGGATCTTCTCGATCACGAGCCACTGATCTGGTCCGATCAGTTCTCGCAGGCGCCCGAGATACTCCGCCGGATTTGCGAGTCCGTCCGGGTGATCGATGCGAACGCCGTCGATCAGTCCTTCGTCGACCCACGACTTCACTTGCCGATGGCAGAGTTCGAAGACTTTGGGGTCCTCCTGGCGCACTGCAGCGAGTTCGTTGACGGCAAAGAACCGTCGGTAGTTGATGATTCCGGCGTTCCACGGTACGAGTCGGTACGACTGCCTGGCGTGGACCTCCTGTGGAGATCCGAGTTCGGTGCCCGCCGCGACGGGGAAGCGGTGCTCGTAGAAAGCGAGAAGTGTTTCCTCACCGTCTTTCTCGACGGTCAGTGCGTCGAGATCGGCCGGGCTGCCCAGTACCGGGAGCGAGAGCTTGCCCTCGGCGCCGTTGGCTCCGTTGTCGTCGGCCCAGTCGATGTCGAAGAAGTCTGCGTACTCCGACGACTGCCCGTGCGTGAGAACGTCCCACCACCAGGCATTTTCGCGAGGTTTGGCGACACCGACATGGTTGGGGACCAGATCGACGATCAGGCCCATCCCACGTGATCGAACCGCGTGCGAGAGCTCCACCAACGCCTCGCGGCCACCAAGTCCTTCGGACACGGTTGTCGGATCGGTGACGTCGTAGCCGTGCGTCGACCCGGATGTTGCCGTGAGGATGGGGGAGAGATAAAGGTGCGAGACCCCCAACGCCTCGAAGTAGTCCACTTGCGCGGCCGCATCACGAAGGGTGAACGCGTCCGGGCGCAACTGCAGTCGGTAGGTGCTGGTTATCGGGGCCATCTGCACGTCTCCCTCAAGCCGTTCTGCGAAGTACCGTCAATGCTCGGGCTTTTACATCCAATGTCGTTCCGGCTTTGACCACGGTGTCGCTCTCACCGGTGGGGACCGAGGTGTCGAGTACGACGGTCCACTCCGACGCGTAGTCCGCGTTGGGGGTGGAGAATTCGAGATCTTCGTAGTGGGCGTTGAAACATAGAAGGAACGAATCTCCCGTGACGCGCTCGCCGCGGTAGTTCGGTTCCGGGATCGCGTCACCGTTGAGAAAGACGGCCAACGACTTGCCGAAACCGCTGTCCCAGTCGGCCGGAGTCATCTCCTCGCCCGACGGCGTGAGCCAGGCGATGTCGCGACTCTGATCGCCACTTCGAATAGGTCGACCCTCGAAGAATCGACGACGCCGGAAGACCGGGTTCTTGGCGCGCAAGGCAATTGCGCGCTTGGTGAACTCGACGAGATCCGCGTTGGTTTCCGCGAGAGTCCAATCCATCCAGGACAGTTCCGAATCCTGGCAGTAGACGTTGTTGTTGCCCTGCTGAGTTCGGCCCATCTCGTCGCCGTGAGCGAGCATCGGGGTGCCCTGGCTGAGCATCAGCGTCGCGAGAATATTCCGGCTCTGACGTCCACGCAGATCGAGGATCTCCGGGTCGTCGGTGGGGCCTTCGACGCCGCAGTTCCACGATCGGTTGTGCGATTCGCCGTCGTTGTTGTTCTCGCCGTTGGCTTCGTTGTGCTTCTCGTTGTACGAGACGAGGTCGTGCAGGGTGAAACCGTCGTGAGCGATGACGAAATTGATGCTCGCGCCAGGGCGACGTCCGGTGGCCTCGTAGAGATCAGAGGATCCGGTGAGGCGGGAAGCGAACTCGCCCAGCGTTGCCGGTTCACCGCGCCAGTAGTCACGGACGGTATCGCGGTACTTGCCGTTCCATTCGGTCCACAGGCCGGGGAAGTTGCCGACCTGGTAACCGCCCTCGCCGACATCCCACGGTTCGGCGATCAGCTTCACCTGACTGACGATCGGATCCTGTTGCACCAGATCGAAGAAGGCGGAGAGGCGGTCCACGTCGTGCAGTTCACGGGCGAGTGTCGAGGCGAGGTCGAAGCGGAAACCGTCGACATGCATTTCGGTGACCCAGTACCGCAGCGAGTCCATGATCAGCTGCAGTGTGTGCGGATGACGGGCGTTGAGGCTGTTGCCCGTTCCGGTGTAGTCCATGTAATGCGCTTCGTCGCCGTCGACCAGGCGGTAGTAGGCAGCATTGTCGATGCCGCGGAAGCTGATGGTCGGCCCCATGTGGTTGCCCTCGGCGGTGTGGTTGTAGACCACGTCGAGGATCACCTCGATGCCTGCCTGGTGGAAGCTGCGCACCATCGCTTTGAATTCCGCTACGGCCGCATCGGGTTTTGCGGCCGACGAGTAGTCGGTATGCGGAGCGAGAAAACCGAAGGTGTTGTAACCCCAGTAATTTCGCAGTCCTTGGTCGAGAAGCACCTGATCGTGCATGAACTGGTGGACCGGCATCAGTTCGATAGCAGTGACACCCAGATTGGTGAGGTGCTCGATGATCACCGGATGCGCGAGTCCGGCGTAGGTGCCGCGCAGTTCCTCCGGAATTCCGGGGTGCGTCGCGGTCATACCCTTGACGTGCGCTTCGTAGATGACCGTCTCGTGGTACGGGCGCTTCGGCGAGCGATCGGACGCCCAGTCGAAGAAGGGATTGATGACGACGGTCGACATCGTGTGGCCGAGCGAATCATGTTGGGGGAAAGGGATGGTGGCGGGTTCGTCGGTGAGTGGGGCGGGATCGAAGGGTTCGGGGTCGAGGATCTCGTCGGATTCCTGATCGCCCGTGGGTGACGCGTCTTCCACCTCGTCCTCGAGGACCACCTCGCCCGATTCGGCTTCCGAACTCGTCTCGTCGGTCGCGTCTTCCGGCTCCGCTGCAGGAGTTTCGTCGTCTCCCGAAGGTTCGGGATCGCCTGCCGACTCGACGTCGTACGAGAACAGTGAACGGTCTCCGTCGAAGTCTCCGTCGAATGCTTTTCCGTACGGGTCCAGCAACAGTTTGCTCGGATCGCACCGCAGGCCTGCCGCCGGATCGTACGGTCCGTGGACGCGGTAGCCGTATCGCTGGCCGGGGGATACGGACGGAAGGTATGCATGCCAGACGTAACCGTCGACCTCGTCCATCCGAATCCGGGTTTCGGTTCCGTCCTTGGCGATCAGGCACAGTTCCACGGCTTCGGCGACCTCGGAGAAGAGCGAGAAATTGGTCCCCGCACCGTCGTAGGTGGCACCGAGTGGGTACGCACTGCCAGGCCATACCGGTATGGGAGTGGCTGAGGTCTCGCTCGGCGGTTGATCCATGAATCAGACCCTATCGGGTGCAGCCGATCGAATCTTGTCGACTGTCTACGCCGCTGATCACCGTTTTGCCTGGCTGCGGGCGGTTGCCAGCATTCCGGCTGTGATCTGTTCCACCTCCGCCTCCGAACACAGGTACGGAGGCATCGCGTATACGAGGTTTCGGAACGGTCGCAGCCACACTCCGGAGTCGACGGCTGCATCGGTGGCGCTCTGCATCTCGACCGGCTGCTCGAGTTCGATCACTCCGATCCCGCCTTTGACGCGGACATCGACGACCCCGGGAATTGTGACGGCTTCGGCGAGGCCACGAACGAGGCCATGTTCGAGGGCTGCGACATCACGCCGCCAATCCATCGCGAGCAGCAGTTCGGTCGATGCGACTGCGACGGCGCACGCGAGTGGATTGCCCATGAAAGTGGGGCCGTGCATCAGCCCGCCGCCTTCGCCGGCGGTGATCGCCTCCGCTATCTCCGTGGTGCACAGGGTCGCCGCCAGGCTCATGTATCCGCCGGTGAGGGCCTTGCCGACGCACATGACGTCGGGGCTGACGCCGGCGTGATCGGCGGCGAACAGCTCGCCGGTGCGTCCGAATCCGGTGGCGATCTCGTCGAAGACCAGGAGGACTTGGTACTTGTCGCAGAGATTACGTAGGTCGATCAGGTAGGCGGGGTCGTGGAAGCGCATTCCGCCGGCGCCCTGGACTACAGGTTCGACGATCACCGCGGCCAGTTCCTCGTGATGCTCGGCCAGCAGTGCTTCCAGCTCCTGTGCGTACTCGGGTCGATAGTCCGCGGGGGGAGTCTGCGCGAAGACCTGCGCGCGCAGGACATCGGTCCAGAGAGAGTGCATTCCGCCGTCGGGGTCGCAGACGCTCATGGGGGTGAAGGTGTCACCGTGGTATCCGCCCCGCCAGGTCATCAATCGGTTCTTCGACGGTTTGCCGAGACTCCGCCAGTACTGCAGGCACATCTTCACGGCGACCTCGACGGCCACCGAACCGGAATCGGAGAGAAACACCTTGTCGAGGCGTGGTGGTGTGATGTCGACCAGTAGTCGTCCGAGGCGAGCGGCGGGTTCGTGCGTCAGTCCACCGAACATGACATGGCTCATCTTGCCCAGCTGCCGCGCGGCCGCGGCGTCGAGCACGGGATTGCGGTAGCCGTGGATGGCGGCCCACCACGAGCTCATCCCGTCGACCAGTCGGCGGCCGTCGGAGAGCGTGAGGGTAGCCCCCTCGGCAGAGTCGACGATCAGCGGACGAGTCGACGAGGGAAACGATCCGTACGGATGCCAGAGAACATCGGCATCGATGGCGGAGACGTCTTGGGGATCAAGTCCGGTTGTGAGCACGGATGCACCCTAACCATTGAGTTGAACGGTGTTCAAGTATGGTCGGAAAAGTGAACACCTCGCTGAATTGGCTCTCTGCCGTCGAAGCGGACCGTAGGGCCGCTGGACTGCGTCGCGAACTCCGTCCTCGCACGGTCGACTCACCGTTGATCGACCTGGCGTCGAACGATTACCTCGGACTCGTGCGGCACCCCGATGTGATCGAGGGTGCAACGGCGGCACTGCGCCGTTGGGGCGCGGGCGCCACGGGCTCGCGTCTGGTCACCGGCACCACCACCGAACATGAACTGCTCGAAGTCGAACTGGCCGAGTTCGTCGGGGCGGACTCGGGGCTGGTCTTCTCCTCCGGTTACACAGCCAATCTCGGCGCGGTGACGGCGCTCTCGGGTCCCGGATCGTTGATCGTCTCCGATGCGGGATCGCATGCCTCGCTGGTGGATGCCTGCCGCCTGTCACGCGCGCGGGTCGTCGTTGCCCCGCACTCGGACGTGAGCTTTCTCGCCGACACGTTGCGTAGCAGAGTGGAAGAGCGAGCTCTGGTCGTCACCGATTCGGTTTTCAGTGCCGACGGAGACCTCGCGCCGCTGCGGGAGATGCATCAGGTGTGCCGCGAGTACGGGGCGATCCTGCTGGTCGACGAGGCGCACGGCATCGGTGTGCGCGGTGCCGGTGGACGCGGACTCGTCCACGAGTCGGGCCTGGCCGGTGAACCCGACGTCGTCGTGACGGCAACACTGTCCAAGTCGCTCGCCAGTCAGGGCGGAGTTGTACTCGGCGACAACAAGATCCGCGCGCATCTCGTCGACGCGGCAAGAACGTTCATCTTCGACACCGGTCTCGCACCGGCCGCCGTCGGCGCGGCCAGAGCCGCACTCGCCGTACTCCAGCGCGAGCCGACGCGAGCGCTCGACGTCCTGGCCCGGGCATCCGAGTTGGCGGACGTCACCGGTGCTCCGTCGCCTGAATCTGCTGTCGTCTCGGTCGTTCTCGGTGATCCGCAACGGGCGTTCGATGCCGCGTCGGCGTGCCGGGACCAGGGGTTGCATGTCGGATGCTTCCGCCCGCCGTCGGTTCCGGAGGGAACGTCACGGCTGCGTCTGACGGCTCGAGCGACGCTGTCGGCCTCCGAGATGGAGCAGATCGCTCTCGTCCTGCGCGAAGTATTGGCAGGGGCCCGAGCATGAGCATTCTCCTGGTGACCGGAACGTCGACCGACGTCGGAAAAACAGTGGTGACAGCCGCATTGGCATCGCTCGCCGTGCAGTCGGGTAAGTCGGTTGCAGTGCTCAAGCCGGCCCAGACCGGCGTCGACGTGGACGGTGCGGGTGATCTGGCCGAGATCGAGCGTCTGACCGGTGGCGGCGTGACGCTGGTCGAGTTGGCGCGATATCCCGAACCGTTGGCGCCGGATACTGCTGCACGTCGAAGTGGTCTGCCGTTGTTGGCGCTCGACGACGTAGTCCGAGTTGCTCGCGACCTGGACACCACCCACGACCTGACCCTGATCGAAGGTGCCGGCGGCTTGCTGGTCCGGTTGGGGGCCGACGGGTTCACCGCGCGCGATCTCGCGGCAGCGCTGGGTGCACCTGTAGTGCTGGTGGTTGCGTCCTGCCTGGGCACGCTCAATCACACGGCTCTGACGGTGGAAGCGCTGGGTGCTGTTGGCGTGGAATGCGCCGGGTTGGTGATCGGTTCGTGGCCGCAGGAACCGGACCTCGCCGAGAGATGCAATCGCGAGGATCTTGTCTCTGTCAGTGGTGTTCCCCTTCTCGGGTTGATGCCTGCGGGAAGTGGCAGCGAGAGTGTCCAAGAGTTTGCTCAGACCGCTTCAAGCGCGCTCGGTAAATCTACGTTGGCCATCTGACGCCGTAACATCCGATTTGTCTGCATCGATAGCCAAGGCACAGTGGGGCGCCTTGGTTTCGACGTCTCTCGCGTACGATTCCGGTCGGTATGTTTCGGCGGGTGTCTTGGGGCGACCCTGCATCCGGGGCACCCGGGACGCCGACGGTGGTTGTCGAATTGTGAGTAGGTCAGTCGGATGTAGGTGGTGAGCACGGTCGAAAAGTCGTTGTCGTCATCGGCCGTACGTCGCGCACTGCTTGTCGGCGTAGTCGTCTTCGTCTCGTGCCTCGTCGGAATTCTGAGCCGTCTGCCGGGCACGCTTGCTGTCTTCTGGCCGGCCAACGCGCTGCTACTCGGGATTCTCTTTCGGTCGCCGCGTTCCGCCACACTGCTCACCTGGATTTGCGTAGTAGTCGGTTATGTCGGAGCCGACCTGATCACCGGTGGGGCGTGGGAGTCCACGATGTGGCTCAACGCCGCCAACATCGTCGGGGTTGCCAGCGGCTTCTACGCCTTTCGCTGGGTCGACGGTGAGGATCGTCGTCTGAACAGTATCGAGTCTGTCGGATATCTCGTGGCGACGACGGTCGTCGCCGCGTCGATGGCAGCACTCGTCGGCGGAATCGCGAACCGCGTGCTGTTCGGCGGGCAGTGGTGGGACGGCTGGTTGCTCTGGTTCTCGAGTGAGTTCGTCAACTACATGACCATCGTCCCGTTGGTGCTGACATTCCCTTCGCTTCGGCGAGCGGATCGGGACCCGAAAGCTGTTGCCGCACTTCTGCGTCGATCTGTGGTTCCGACAGCGCTGCTGGCCGTCTGCATCATCTTGGAGTGGGTGATCGGCGGTGCCGGAGCGATCGCGTTTGCCATGCCGGCCCTGGTGACTGCCGCCTTGCTCACCAATGTCTTCGTCACCTCGGTGCTCACAGCCGTATCAACTGCCTGGACGTTGGTACTGACGGCCGACGGTCATCTCGGATTGTCCAGCGAGGGCGTCTCGCCCGTCAGTGCGTCGGTCCAGATCGGATTGTCGCTGCTGGCGGTAGCGCCGATCGCGGTGGCCTGCGTAATCCTCGAGCGCCGCCGCGCGCTCGAGGCACTCACCCAGGCAGTCACCCACGACGATCTCACCGGTGCGCTGCGCCGGGACGAGTTCTTGCGGCGAGGCGGCAGCGTGACGGGTGCGACCGAACCGCGTCGGCACTCTGGACGTCCGGTCAGCGTCCTGATGATGGATCTGGATCACTTCAAGATGGTGAACGACAACCTCGGTCATCGCGCCGGCGACACCGCGTTGGTGAGTTTTGCCGATCAGGTGCGGCGGAATCTCGACGACAAGCATCTGTTCGCCCGTTTGGGCGGCGAGGAGTTCGTCGTACTGATGGCCGGTGTCGATCTGGCGGGTGCGACCGAGACGGCCGAGATGATTCGACGTGCGCAGGCCGAGAGTTCGTCGGCAGTGTTGGGTGAACTCGGGCCCACCGTCAGTATCGGTGTCGCGTGTTCACCTGCAGGCGGTGCGGATCTGACGCAATTGGTCGACTGCGCCGACGAAGCGTTGTACCGGGCGAAGAAACTCGACCGGAATCGAACCGTGTCGCTCACGGTCGGACAAGCGAAGTAACCCGTGCGGACCCGCAGTGTTTGCAGGTCCGCACGGGTTGGTGGTGTCGGGCGATTCAGAACAGGTTGATCAGAGCCGGGACGCTGAACAGCGCGACGTAGTAACCCATGAACAGGACACCGCCGTGGATCTTGAACAGACGCCCGAGCAAGCCGCCGACGAGGCCGACCGTCACGGTGATCAGAAGCCCGAGGATGCCGCCCTCCCAGATGCTGATGACCACGACCAGTCCCGTGAACACCGCGATCACAGCTTCGTGACTGATGTGTTTGACCACCGCTGACGCAGCGCGGTACGCGTAGTTCATGGCAAACGGATATGCGATGACCGTCGCGGTGACGACTGCGAGCAGGCCGTAGAGCAGGAACTCCCACTGGGTCAGGTACGTGGAGAGATTGTTGATCACTCCGGTTTCCTGATTGGTTTCGAAGACCGGCGGAGCGTTGAACAGAGGCGCCGCGGGACCTGCTGCCAGCGGGCTGAGCGGAAGGCCGAAGGCCACGAGAGGGATGAGGGTTTCCGCGATGTACGTGGATTCCGTCGTACCGTTCTTTGCCGAGACCATGGTGGTCAGCCGGTGATAGCCGTTCTTGATCCGCGCACCCACCAGCTCACCCATCAGAACGGTCATGGCAACGGGGCTGAAGACGAACGTTGCGCTGGAGACCGTGGAGGCCGCCGCGGTGTAGCCGATCTGCTTACGATCGAGGACCTTCAGAGGATTGGGGAAGTATCCCTTCCACCCCTTGATGTCCGGGGCCAGTGCGACGGTCTTGGGTTCGCTGCGCTCCATGTCCTTGCGACTCGACGGCCCCAAGGTCAGCGCGAGGTCCGCGATCAGCGGCCCGACCGCGATGGCAAGGAAGTAGCTGATGTTGAGCGACACATCGTAATTCGACGTCAAGGCGCGTGCGCCCAGGATCAAGATCACGAAGGGAACGAGAGCGACCACTCCGGCCCAGCGGCCCGGCGAGGCGTAGGCGATGCCGACGGCGGCGACCAGGAACAGCCACGGTGCTATCGACTGAACGGTGTCGGCGAACGGAGCGAGGATGGTCGCGAACAGGACGGCAACCGGCACAGCGACGAACGCCGAGATCACTGCTCCCGAGATCGCCTTGCGGAGTGCGATGTGCGGGATGCCGAGTGAGCGCATCATCTGCGCCTCCGGCAGGAGTGGAATCGCCATCGTGTCACCGGGAATGCCCAACAGCATCGTCGGCACCGCGTGAGTCATGTGTTTGGCGATCGCACCGGAGAGGAAGAACGTGAAGACTGCCGCCGGGGGAGCACCGAGCAGGATCACGAGCAGAGTCAGCGGTGCGATGGTGGCTGTCTCGTCCGTGCCGGAGATCAATCCGATGAACGTGAATGCGACCGCACCGATGATGCCGAAGAGAACGGCAATCAGAATCTCGTTGGTCAGAACCGAACTCATGCGAGCCCACCGTCCTTCGGTGCTTTCGAGGCCGGTGCTTTCGAGGCCGGTGCTTTCGAGACCGGTGTGTTCGAGACCCGCGCGTGCTCGGCCTCGGCAGCGGCGAAGTGGTCGTACAGACCGAGTTCGCGAAGTTCCAGTTGGCTCTGTTCCGGAATGTCGGCGAGAGTCCCGAGACCCTGGCGTTGTTCACTCATCATCGTGATGACACCGTCGATCGACTCCGCGTCGGCGGCCGCCAAGGCGACTATCCGCTTCGGCTTGATGAAGATTCCGTAGACGACGCCGGCGAGCAGGCAGGCCGCGATGCCGACCAGCAGGCTGTACGCCTGGGCCAACGACGGCTCGCTGACGACCCGTTCGAACAGTGCTTGGGCTGCGAGAAGAGCCGAGGCGCCGACGACACTGCCGACTGCGACAGAGATCGCGAGGTGTCGACCGTTGACGGTGTCGCCCCAGACTTCGAGGTATGTCTGCTGCTCGGTCGGCTCGGTTGTGGTGGTCGGCGTCGTTGCCGACTGCGGTGGTGACATCAGTCTTCTCCAGTGTCATACAGGGCGAGGTCATACAGGGCGAGAGGCTTGGGAGGCGGGGGACTTGCTTGGCGAATGTCAGGTGCGTGCAGCGCGGAGGGCGTTGACAACCCGGGACGGGCTGGAGTGTCCGATCTGTTCGGCCATCCAACTGCTTGTGTCGGTGAGCGAATCCAGGTCGATGCCGGTGTCGATCCCGAGGCCGTGGAGCATCCACACAAGATCCTCGGTGGCGAGATTTCCGGTCGCGCCCTTGGCATACGGGCACCGTCCGAGACCACCTGCGGAACTGTCGAATTCGGATACTCCAGCGGTCAACGACGCGTAGACGTTCGACAGTGCTTGCCCGTAGGTGTCGTGGAAGTGCATCGCGATCTGCGATGTGGGGATGCCACGTTCGCGGATCGCGCCGAGTAGAGCGAGCACATGACCAGGGGTGCCGACGCCGATGGTGTCGCCGAGGGAGAGCGACGTGGCACCGCTGTCGATCAAGGACTTGGCGATGTCGGCGACACGCTCGACGGACACGACGCCTTCCCACGGGTCTCCGAAGCACATGGAGATGTACCCGCGGACGGGAAGTCCCAGGGCTCGAGCGGCGGTCGTGACCTCGGCGGCCGCGGCGATCGCGCCGTCGACCGTGGAATTGAGGTTGCGTTTCGCGAATTCCTCTGTGGCGCTGACGAATACTGCAACTTCACGCGCTCCGGCGGCGACGGCCCGCTCGAGACCCTTGCGGTTCGGGACGAGAACGACCGTACGTACCGAGTTCGGCAGGTGGAGCCGACCCATCAATTCTTCCGCGTCCGCAAGTTGCGGGATCCATCGAGGTGAGACGAAACTCGTCAACTCGACAGTGCGGGAACCGGCCGCGACCAGGCGTTCGATGAACTGGGCCTTCGTCTCGGTCGGGATCACCGCCGTCTCCGCTTGAAGTCCGTCTCGAGGCCCGACTTCGTAGACCCGGACCGAGGTCGGTAGGCCCGGCGCTGAGACTCGATGAGGCGCCGGTTTCCACACTGGTGATCCTGCAACTGTTTCCGTCATTGTCGTCAGTTTCCGCCGCGGATCTCGGCGAGAACCTTCTCGGCATGCTCGACGCGAATGCTCTTGTCCGCGATCAGGCGTGCGACCACGGCGTCGATCTCGCTCTTCTGCGCTCCGGCGGTGGCAGCGATGTTGCGGGCGTGCAGTCCCATGTGTCCGCGCTGGACACCCTCCCCGGCGAGAACGCGGACAGCAGCCAGGTTCTGGGCGAGACCGACTGCAAGAATGATGCCGGCGAGTTCCTCGGCACTCTCGACGCCGAGCATCTTGATCGCGGCCTGCGCTACGGGGTGCACCTTGGTGGCCCCGCCGACGAGGCCGACCGGCATGGGTAGCTCGAGGGTGCCGACGATGTTTCCGTCGGCGTTCTTCTCGAAATGCGAGAGCGAGGAGTAGATTCCGTCGGCGTTGACTGCGTGAGAGTGGCACCCGGCTTCGACTGCACGCGTGTCGTTTCCGGTCGCCAGCACAACGGCGCTGATGCCGTTCATGATGCCCTTGTTGTGTGTCGCGGCGCGGTAGGGATCCAGCTCGGCCAAACGTGCGGCATGGATCAGGTTGTCCACTACTTCTGCGCCGCCGATCAATTCGGCGTCGAACACGGCGCGAACACGCGTGAGCCGCAGATCTGCCTTGTTGGTGAGAATACGCAGGACGACGTGCCCGCCGCCGATCTCGGACACTCGATCCGCGATTGCTTCCGCCATCGTGTTGACTGCGTTGGCGCCCATCGCATCTCGTACGTCGACATGAAGGTGGAGGACGACGTAGGTGGCCTGGTCCGAGGACACGACGCGAACCGAAATATCCTTCACGCCACCGCCGACGCTGACCAGCTTCGGGTCCTGCTCGTTGGCGAGTGCCATGATTTCTTCACGCGCCTCGAGGAGCCGGATCCGGGCCGCCTCCGGATCCACGACGTCGACGAGTTGAATCTGGGCTTGCATGATCGGCTGGGTGCTGGAGGCGTGAAAGCCGCCCAGTCCGCGTGCGATGCGAGCGGCGTTGCTCGCAGCTGCGACGACCGACGGCTCCTCGGTGGCAAGAGGGATCAGGTAGTCCTTGCCGTTGATCGTGAAGTTTGTGGCCACGCCGACCGGAATGCCGATGACGCCGAGGACGTTCTCGACCATGCGATCGGCCTGGTCGATGGTGAGGCCGTCGGCGGCGTCGTAGACCGCGATGTCTGCTTCGGTCAGGTCGGTCTGGCGGACGATCTCGGCGCGCCGGGCGGCGACGTCGTAGGACCGGAAATCGGCGATGCGGCTGTTGACAGACCGGTTGTTCTTGGACCGATTGTTCATAGACACGGGGGTCGTCCTCCTGAAGTGGTTCTGTGCTCCGCTTCACAGTAGGGAGGTTGATGCCTGCCAAGCCACATGCTCACAGCACATCGATCAGTCGAATTTGTGGTGTCAAGCACCATCACCGCTGTCGGTGTTGTCGCTTCCGCCCTCTTCCGTTCCCACTTCCCGAAGTTCGTCGAGCCTCGTCGCCATGGATACCCGGAAGAAGTTCTCGTCTTCACGCCACGAGTGACCGAGGAGTGTACGAATGCGGTCGAGACGCTGAACGACGGTGTTCGGGTGATAGTTGAGCGCGCGGGCAGCCTTGGTCGGGCTCCCGTCGTTGCGGACCAGGGCCCGAAGGGTCGCAGTGAGATCGGTGTCCTTGTCACGGTCGTAGGCGAGTACCGGGCCGATTACTTCGTCAATGAACTGATGGAGTGATTCCGGATTCTCGCCGAACAGAACGCTGTACGGCAGATACGACGCAGTCGTGACCGCGCCGTCGGTCTTGCCCAACGCGGTGATCAGGCGGGCCGTGCGCAGCGCAGAGGTGAAGCGCGCCGGGAGTTCTTCGGGGCGCTCCGCCGTCGCCGGCGCAATGACTACTGCGTGGGGTCCTACCGAACCGGTGATCTGGCGGTGAATGACGGTCGCCGCGGCTGCCGGGTTTCCCGAGCGCGAGACCACCGCGATCAGTCCGGCGTGCTGCGCCGCCAATGCCGCTACCGGCAGACTCTGTCCGATTGCGCGGAGCGCGGCGGTACGGAGTTCCGGAGCGACCGACACCACGAGGACAGTGTCGAGTTCGCCGAGGGAGATTCCGAGGTTGCGGGTCCGACGTTCGAGATCGCGCCTGCGCTCGGGCGCAGTGCTCAGCAAGTCGGCGACCAGTTCGTCACGTGCGCGCCGGTCCGCTGCTGCTGCCGCCGAGTGTTGCAACACGAGGATGGCAGTGACCTGAGCTGCCCGTTCCACGGTCCGGAGTTCGACGGGGCCGATCGGCGCGTCCGAACGATTCAGCAAGATGGCCCCGAGGAACGATTCTCCGGCCGTGACAGCGCTGACGAGTTGGATGGCGGTCTCACTGTCATCGGCGACAAACGTGCATCGGCCGCTGCGGCGACTCTGGTCGATGGCCTCGGACACGGTGCGAGGTAGCGACAACGGCACCGTCGTGATCTGCTCGCCCGAGGATTTCACGAGAGGGCGCAACTCACTGTCGACCACGACGGTGCTGCGCTCGAGTGAGCTGCTGAGGGTTCGTGCAACCTGGGCGTATCCGCCGCCGCGGAGAACGGCATGGATGAGATCCTGGTGGACGATGTTCGACTTGTCCCGCGCGGACACGTGCTCACGAAGCTCGTCGAGTGCTCGCCCGGTCTCGGCGGCGGATTCCTCGGCGCGGTCGAGGGCCCGTGCGGTTTGCAGGACCACCGAGGCGTGATCCGCCAGCGCCGAGAGCAGGGCGATCTGATCAGCAGTGAAGCGGCGTTCCCGGCGGTCGGCGGCAAACAAGACTCCGAGGATCTGGCCGTCCGAGAGCATCGGCACGCCCAGAATCGCCACCAGACCCTCGGCGACGATCGCGGCATCGACCACTTCGTCGTGGCGCGACTGCGTGTAGTCGCTGTAGTTCTGAACCCATTGGGCTGCTCGAGATTCGGCAATCGCGCTGACCAGTCCCGCGCCGGCAGGAACCTGCAGATGCTGGAGTTCCGGCGAGACCGCGCCGGCCGTCTTTCGAACATTCAGGTCACGAGTGATCACGTCGAACTCGGACAGGTACGTGACGTCGGTACCCATGATGTCGTGTGCGCGGTTCACCAGCCTCTGCAGCAGAGTGTCCACGTCGCGAACTTGCGCAAGCTCACGCGCACTCGAATAGAGGACCGCCAATTCGTTTTCGCGACGGCGCAGTCGGCGAAATTCCGACCGACTGGCCCGGATGCGAGCCGCTGTCTCCGCGATCTCCGTTGCGCCAACGCCGAATTCGGCCAGTACCTGTTCGACGTGTTCGTCACCGACGGCGTCGGATGTCACGTCGAACAGCGCGGCAATCACGTTGGGTACTGAGTCGGAGTCTGAATCAGGGGCGGTCACACCGAACAAACTACAGACCGGTGGATCCACCGAATTCGTCGAGCGGCGTGGATGCGTGATTGTTGTTTACTTCCAATGCATTCCGAGTCGTGCTCGTGTCTCCCGTCTCCCTTCTCAGTCTGTTCACGGCCTTCTCGAGCGCGCTGATTTCTGTCTCGAGAGCACTGATTTTGCGATTCAACGCTTGGATGCTCGCCATGCAGACGCCGTTCGCGTCGACGGCGGAGATCCGGCGGGTGTTGGATCCCAAGCCGAAAATCGCCGCAAAGTCTTGCGCCATCGGACCCAGGTGACGGACCGACTTGTGGTCGAATCCGTAACTCCACGTGCTTATTCGGAGTGCCGCCAACCGGTCGAGCACGTCCTGAGCGCTCGTCGGAACATCTACGCCGGTATGCACGCCACGTCGATGCGCGGCCCGTGCGAACACCCACTGCGCGGGATGTCGCAGCGCGGCGTTCACCCGAGTGCTGACTCCGACACCGACGTATTCGGTGCGCTCGCCGTCTTCAGTGCTCTCGCCCTCGTCAGGCGGTGAGTTCACGTCGTGCGGTTTTGACGGTCTTGTCGCTCAGCAGAATTCCGGCTCCTGCGCCGAGCAGTCCGAGGCCGATTCCGACAGCGGCGCTGCCGAGGCCCAAAGCAATTCCCAACATGATTCCTCCAAAAATTGTGCAGTGAATTGAGGGGCCAGGTGTCCGACGAAAGTGCTGCCGACCTGCTCCGCGCTCATCTTTCACATTGCTCCAGCACGCGGGCGATGACAACCCGTCTGGACCGAATTTCTCGTGGAAAACACAGGCGTGCAACACTGGGTGAAGAACTGCTGGGTCATCGGCGTCTTGTCGGCGCCGTACGGGCGGCAGTAATCAAGTAGCCATCGACCGATCTCTAACGCAGGTTTATCTGCGCGCGGTAACGATGACCAGGCAAAAGGGTGGCATGTGAACGAATCGAGCAGTGGCTTGTTTTCCGACCTCAGTGCGGCGGAGTCCGTTGTCGACGCAAAAAGCGCCGAGCAACTGGCGGCCGAGCGTGAAACTGCGGCAGCGGAACGGTCCAATACCGACACCGCTGAACAGCGGCAGTCACAGCTGTTCAGCGGTTAAACACGTCAGGACTCCTTGATTACCGACAGAACATTGCCGGCGGGGTCGGTGAACCACGCGATGTCGGGACCGTTGCCACGCATGATGCCTCGCGCATCTTGAGGGAATCCGTCGTATTTCAGAAACTCCACGCCACGTGCGGTCAGTTGATCGACCGTCGTGTCGATGTCGTCGACGACGAAGTTGAGGATCGTGTACGTCGCGGGTTCGTGATTCGGCTTCGGGTAAACCAAGATCTCGGTTCCACCGGCAAGATGTAGGCGCACAAGTCCCATGTCCTCGTCGGTCACTTTCAGCCCGAGTGTTTCGCCGTAGAACTTCTTTGCAGCATCGATGTCTGTCACCGAAAAACCGCTGAACGCTTTGGTGTCCGCAAGCATGACTGTCTCCGTTCCTGGCTGTTGTCCGACTAGGTAGGTTCGGAATCCGTCATTCCGGATTCCATCTCGGCCCGGGCCGCCTCACTGAACTCGATGATCTGAACGTAGTTTCCGTCGGGGTCGATCGCGGTGGCGAACAAACTGCCGTCGCGGTCTTCGAGTGGGGCGAGCCAGTTTCCGCCGAGTACGTCGATGCGTTGCGCGATCGACCGGGCGTCGTCGGTCTCGACGTTGAGGAACATCCGGCCGGGCTGCGGGTTGGTCTCGCCGACGTCGTCGCGTCTGTCGAGCATCACGTAGAAACCGTTGAAGTCGAGAACGTCGTAGCCGGGTTCGCCCGGAGTGCGGTCGACTTTCGGAGCGAACGCCTCGGCGTACCAGTCGCGCAAGCGTTCGGGGTCGGTGCTCGAGAGCAAAATACTGCTGATGCTGGATCCGGACATGGGTCCTCCTGCTGTTGGTCGTTGCTGCCGTCGGCGATCGAGGCACTGGCCACATCACCTCGCAGGTACAGACTTCCCGCAGCGACGAAACTCATCGCGGCTCAGGTGTGCTCCGAAACCAGGATCGCCGTCGTGCCTGGTTCGAGTGCCCGAAAGATGTGCTCCTCGTCACCGGGATACGCGAGATAGTCGCCCGGCCCGAGCTCGATCGGATCTGCAGTGGGCCCGACCTCCGCCCGCCCGGTGCCGATCACAACGTGTTCGGTGGTGCCGCGCGCATGCGGCGTCGAAATGCGGGGCTCGCCCGGTTCTGCAACTATCCGATACAGATCGCGGCGCGCGTTCGGTGGGCTGGGAGCCAGGAGGGTCGCGATGTACGACGCGTTCGCCGACGCAATCGCGGGCCCTTCCCCGGCTCGAATCAACTGAACGGTCTGTGCTTGCGAGTCGACGAGTTGTGAGAACGGCACACCCAGGGCGTTGCCGAGTGCCCACAGTGTTTCGAGGCTCGGGTTCCCGAGGCCGGATTCGAGTTGGGAGAGTGTGGATTTGGCGATGTCAGCGCGTCGGGCGACCTCCGAGAGGCTCAAGCCCGCTCGGGTGCGCTCACGTTTGAGTGCGACTGCCACCAGCTTTTGAGGACTCTGTTCAGTACCAATTCCGGCACCGTCAGGTACACCACTGTCAAATCCACCACTAGCCATCGTTCGATTCTCCGATCGATCGTTTCCCTTGACGAACGGTCTTGCGTCGTTCAACATAGAATACATGCGTTCTTTATGGCGAACAGTTGATCGCGACACGCTCCGGGTGAGCGTGCTGATCTGTCTCTCCGTGGCCATCGTCGGTGTTTCCTACGGTGTGACGGCGGGATCGGCCGGGTTCTCGATGTGGCAGCTCCTTGCGTTGGCCGTGCTCGTTCTGGGTGCCTCGTCGGAGTTCTTGTTCATCGGAATCATCGCGGCCGGGGGGAGTGCCCTCGCCGCGGTTGCAGCCGGTTTGTTGATCAACTCGCGAAACTTCGCGTACGGATTGTCGGCGGGATCCTTTCTCGACAGGGGTCGGCACAGAGGCTCAGGTTGGCGCAAAATGGTCGGCGCGCACCTGGTCAACGACGAAAGCGTCGCGGTCGCCATGGCGCAAGCAACGGTGAAGCAGAAGCGTGCTGCTTTCTGGTTGTGTGGGATCGGGATCGCGGTGGCGTGGCCCATCGGAGCGCTGCTGGGCGGTCTTCTCGGGAGTGTCGTCCAGGATCCGGGCGCGTTGGGGTTGGATGCCGCTTTTCCGGTTGTCATTCTGGCCCTCGTCTTGCCGGCGCTGAGGGAGGGGGTGACGCTGCTTGCCGCCGTGGTCGGTGCAGTGATCGCGGTGGCCGCGTCACCGTTCCTGCCGCCCGGTACCGCGCCGCTCGTAGCCCTGCTGAGTATTGCGGTGACGATACCGTTTCGGGAGAAGGTCCGATGAATACGGCAACGGTCTGGATCGGCATTCTCGTATTCGCCTGCGGCTCTTACGCTTTACGGGTGAGTGGCGTTCTGCTCCGCGCTCGGGTGATGCTTTCGGGCTTTGCCGAGAAGACTCTCGATCGTGCTGTCGTGGTGCTACTGCTCGCAGTGGTTGTGACCTCGACGATCTTCACCGGCCATGACGTTGCCGGACCGGCGCGAGTGCTCGGGGTGGTGGCCGGAGGTATCTGTGCCTGGTTCAGGGCGCCGTTGGTGGTCGTGGTGATTGTCGCGGCCGGTACTACTGCACTATTACGACTGTCAGGAGTGTCGTAGAGCCGATTCGGTGCGCGTTGAATGTGGGGTCGAATTCAGGCGGGTGCGGATGCCGTCGATGAACAGATCCAGGCCGAACTGGAAGCGTACCGTCGGATCGCCGTCGAGGAGGTCCTCGTCGGAACCGCCGCCGATCACCTCGGGGGAGTCGGGGGAAATGGGTGCTCGGGTGAGTGCCCCCATTTCTTCCATCTGCGCTCGGGACTGCTCGTCGACGGTATGGCCGAGTACGTAATACAGCAGGGAGTATGCCGCGAGTTGGGCGTGCTCGCGTGAGAGGCCGGATTCCTGCCCTGCTTGTACGAAGTGCTCGCGTACCTTGCTGCTCGTCATACGCGAGGCGAAGGTGGCGCTGACCAACTCGGCGCCGTCGCGGTGCGCCAGCAGTGCCGACCGAAGCCTATGTGCCAGTTCGGAATACGCCTCTTGCCACGTGTCCGCGTCAACGGGGGAGTCGAGGTCTTCGAGGATCTTGTCGACGACCGCACCGAGCAAGGTCTGCTTGTTCGGGAAGTGCCAGTAGAGAGCTCCGGGTTGGACACCCAGGGACGTTGCGAGCCTGCGCATCGTGAGGTCGGCAAGTCCGAACTCGTCGAGTATCGCCATGGCGCCGTCCAGCACGTCGCCGCGTCGCAACTGCACTTGTTGTTCCCCTCGTGTCGTCCCGCTGTGGGCTGCTCGCGATCGACTGTCGATCGGACCCGCCTTTGACAGTATTCCACCACGTCTCTAACGTGAACACCGTTCAACTTGTACGGTGTTCAATTTTGCTGGTTTCGAAGGAGACGTCTGTGACCCCGCCCCCGATTAGCACGGCCCCTGCGACGGTCGACATCCTCGACCAGGCTCGCGAGCAAGTTCTCGAAAGAGGAGTCGGCCTGACCGAAAGCCAGGTGCTCGACGTACTTCGACTCGACGACGACAGGCTCGAAGACCTGCTCGCTCTCGCCCACGATGTGCGTATGAAGTGGTGTGGACCGGAGGTCGAGGTCGAGGGCATCATCAGCCTCAAGACGGGCGGTTGCCCCGAGGACTGCCATTTCTGCTCGCAGTCCGGACTCTTCCAGTCGCCGGTTCGCGCGGCCTGGTTGGACATCCCGAGCCTGGTGGAAGCTGCCAAGCAGACCGCGAAGTCGGGCGCCACCGAGTTCTGCATCGTGGCCGCCGTCCGCGGACCCGACGCCCGGTTGCTCGCTCAGGTGGCTGCCGGCATCGAGGCGATCCGCAACGAGGTCGACATCCAGATCGCCTGCTCGCTCGGCATGCTGACCCAGGAACAGGTCGACCAATTGGCCGCCATGGGTGTGCACCGGTACAACCACAACTTGGAGACCTCCAAGTCGCATTTCCCGAACGTCGTCACCACGCACTCGTGGGAAGAGCGGTGGAACACCCTGCGGATGGTTCGGGAAGCAGGCATGGAAGTGTGCTGCGGCGGAATCCTCGGCATGGGCGAATCGTTGGAGCAGCGTGCAGAGTTCGCGGCCAACCTGGCCGAACTGGAGCCGGACGAGGTTCCACTCAACTTCCTCAACCCGCGTCCGGGTACCCCGTTCGGTGATCTGGACGTGCTGCCCGCCGGCGAGGCGCTCAAGTCCGTTGCGGCATTCCGTCTCGCGCTGCCCCGCACGATCCTGCGCTTCGCGGGTGGACGTGAAATCACTCTCGGTGACCTGGGGGCCAAGCAGGGCATCCTCGGCGGAATCAACGCCGTCATCGTCGGCAACTACCTGACGACTCTCGGACGTCCCGCCGAGAAGGATCTGGATTTGTTGGTTGATCTGCAGATGCCGATCAAAGCTCTGAACGACACTCTGTGAGCGTTCCGGTGACCGAGGAGCGGTACAACCCGTTCACCGGGCGTCGGATCGTCGACGGCGTCGACGATCCGACGCCGACAGCAGCGTCGATGGGCCTCGAGCCTCCTCGCTTCTGCGAGCAGTGCGGACGGCGAATGATCGTTCAGGTCAGTCCGGACGGTTGGTGGGCGAAATGCTCCCGTCACGGTGTCGTCGACTCGATCGACGCCGCCCGCAGGTAGCGTCACTCTGTGTGATCTCTCTTCGGCAGACTCGACTGCGCACCGCGATCGTGATCGCCGCAACCAGTGCGGGCGTGAGCGTGCTCGTCGGTGTGCTGTGGGCGTTCCTGGCTCCGGCAGAGCACCTGTTGGTGGTGTCCGAGGGGCGCGGCGTCGCGTTGACGGGTGAGAGTCTTCACCAGTTCGACGCAAGCGCCGTATTCATCTGGCTGGCACTGATCGTCGGCGTTCTGTCAGCGGTGGCAGCCTGGCTGGCACGCCTGAGTCGAGGCCCGTATGCCCTGGGTGGGTTGATCGTCGGCTCAGCGGTGGGAGCCGGCCTGATGGCACTGGTGGGTTCGGGTGTGACGAAACTACGTTTCCCCGCGGCCGACAATCCGGCGGTGGGGGAGATCGTCGCGCGAGCACCCAACATCGGAACCTTGCTGGTCCTGTTGTTTCAGCCGCTCGCGGCGTGCGTCGTGACTTTGGTTCTCGCAGTGCTCAATCCGTACGACGACCTCGGTGTGGGGGACCATCCGGAATCTGAGGATCCGGCCGCCGAGGTCGAACGGACCGACGACGAGGTCCAGCCGAAACTCCCGTAACCGTCGTGTCGCTAAACAGCCGAGGTCGACGGACGGTTCGCAGCGGACTTCATTCGCACGTCTCCCAAGAGTCGACCCGAAATCAACGCCCCCAATCGGCGGGTCGCGAAGCGAGTGCTGATCGAGGACACCCAATTCGGCAAACCTGATACCACTGTCGGCGGTGCGTTGCGTCGATCCAGTGCCCGGAAAGCTGTGTCCACCACCTGAGTTGCCGTCTGCATTCGTCCGACTGCAGCATCTTCGGACCCGACGACGTCGAAGAACTCGGTGCGCGTCGGACCGGGGCATACCGCCAGTACGGTCAAGCCGCTACCGCGAGCTTCTGCCCACAGTGCTTCCGTGAAGTTGAGTACAAAGGCCTTGGATGCGCCGTAGACCGCCATGCCCGGTGTCGGCTGGAACGACGCGGTGCTGGCGATGTTGACCAGTGCGCCGCGTCCGGTGAGAAGGTCGGGCAGGAATGTGTGCGTCAACTCGACGAGTGTGGCGATGTTCAGTTGAATTTCGGACGTGACGCGCTCGAGGTCTTCGTCAACGAACGCGCCGTGCGTTCCGAACCCAGCGTTGTTGATCAGTGAGGTGACGGTGATGCCACGGTTTGTCAGCTCCTGGTGCAGCGATGCACCGACGCCGGGTGTAGCCAGGTCGGCGGGCAGAACCGTGACTGTGATGCCGTGGGCGACGCGGAGTTCGGTGGCGAGTGCTTCGAGGCGGTCGGCTCGCCTGGCGACGAGAACCAGATTTGCACCACGAGCGGCTAAGCGGTGAGCGAATTCCACGCCGAGCCCGGCACTGGCTCCTGTGATGAGAACGGTGGTTCCGGATACGTCGATGGCCATGGTGGCTCCTTCGGTTCGGGTGGTCCCAAATGTAGGCACTGACACCATAGTTGTCAATGACAACATTTTGATAAGGTGCCTCCATGCCCGCCCACGACCAGCCGTACCACCACGGCAGTCTGCGACAGGAACTCCTGGCGTCGGCTGAAGTGACCCTCGAGCGAGACGGCGTCGACAAGTTGTCGCTGAGGCAACTTGCACGTGAGGCGGGCGTGAGTCACGCGGCTCCGGGCAAGCACTTTCGGGACCGTCAGGCGTTGCTCGACGCCCTGGCTGAAAGCGGCTTCCACCGGATGACCGGTGCGCTCGAGCGAGCAGTTTCGGAGGCTCCGCCGACCGCGAGGGCCAGGTTCTCCTCGCTCGCCAACGCCTACGTGGATTTTGCACTCGAGCATCCCGGCCTGTTGTCTCTGATGTACAGCAACAAGCATGCACCCGGTGCGGCCGAGACCGTCGTGAACGCGGGGCACGCGACGATGGACCTGACCGTCCGGCTCGTGTCGGAAGCGCAGGCCGCGGGTGACATTGCTGCCGGTGATCCGGAAAGCATTGCGCTCGTTGCCTTTGCGACGTTCCATGGAGTCGCGACGCTGGCCGCGGGCGGAATGTTGGGCGACGTGCCGGTCGGCGATGTGGTGAACGCTGCGTCGACGGTCTTCTGGGCGGGGTTGTCTCGACCTGTCTGACGCCCGGGACACACGCGGAATTCCCCAGAGTTCTCACAGAACCAGCACAAGGGGAGCACAAGATTGCGGACTTACATAGGAGTCAAGAAGTTTGATTCCGAGTGGAGGTTCCGCAATGAGCGTTTCAGAGATCGCCCCCAACAGGGGAGTTGTACTGGTCACGGACATCGGATTCGAGCACGGTGCGCGCATCGCCACAGAGTTTCTCGACGCTGGTTGGAGCGTGGCGGTCACGGCGCGGACGGTAACCGAGTTGGTACGCATCATGGCTGGGAAACCTGCCCATCGCTTCTTTGCGATAGTCGCCGATCCGACGGATCATTGGCAGGCCGACCGGATTCTCGACCGCGTGACGACACGATTCGGCACGATAAATCGGGTTATCGATCCGGCGGGCGCCGTGACCTCGGTGTGGACGCAGCGTGGAAGTCTCGAAGCCGTTGCCTGACAACGTGACCGGCGTCAGCTCGGTGGCCGTAGGGCGGCGAATTCGTCGGTGACCCGCAAGGTGGAGTCGGTGAAACGGTACAGGGCCGGTGGACGTCCACCCGACTTGCCCGACGGTGCGGTGTTGCCGGTGGGAGTCAGGACGCCTCGGCGCCCCAGTACGCGTTGCAAGTTGGTGGCGTCGACTTGGTAACCGAGTGCGGCGCAGTATATTTCCCGCAGTGTGGACATCGCGAACTCTTCGGGAGCCAGCCCGAATGCGATGTTGGTGTACGAGAGTTTTGCGGCCAGTCGATTGCGCGCGTGCCGTACGACGGTTCCGTGGTCGAACGACATCTCCGGCAATTTCGAAACAGGGTGCCAGGCGGTGTCCGGTGGGAGTTGTGGATCGGCGCTGAGAGGGACGAGTCCGAGAAAGGTCGACGCGATGCGGCGTGGGCCCGGCACCCGCTGTGGGTCGCTGAAGACGGAGAGTTGCTCGAGGTGAGCGACTTTTCGTAGGTCGACCTTCTCGGCGAGGAGTCGTCGAGCGGACGTCGTCAGGTCCTCGTCGTCGCGCAAAGTGCCTCCGGGCAGGGACCAAGTGCCCTTCTGCGGGTTGAGTGCGCGCTGCCACAGCAGTACGGCCAACTCTTCACGTCCTTGCGGGCAGTGATCGCCGTCACCTGCGGCGATGCTTGCGGGGAAGGTGCGAACTTGGAACACCGCTGCAAGCACTTCGTGGGTGGTGTTACTATTGGGCACGTTTTCGATCCTAAGTCGAAAACCTCGAATACGGAAATCCGGGCCAGCCCGTCCGGATTTGAACTGGGTGACGAGCCCGGGTTCACGGTGAAGGAGAACGCCATGACGACCACGACGTTATGGGAGGGATCGGCCTCGCAGATTCACGACGGCCCTGGCGGATACAGCGGAGTCGAAGCGACCCCCGAATGGGCCGCTGAGATCAAACGTCTGGCTCGCGAACGCGGCGCGACGATTCTTGCGCACAACTACCAGCTGCCCGCGATTCAGGACGTCGCCGATCACGTCGGCGACTCCCTGGCGCTCTCGCGAATCGCTGCCGAGGCGCCCGAGGACACGATTGTCTTCTGCGGCGTGCACTTCATGGCGGAGACCGCGAAGATCCTGTCGCCGTCCAAGACCGTCCTGATCCCGGACGAGCGAGCCGGCTGCTCGCTGGCCGACTCGATCAACGCCGAGCAGCTCCGTGAGTGGAAAGCCGACAACCCGAACGCGCTGGTGGTGTCGTACGTGAACACCACGGCGGAGGTGAAGGGTCTCACCGACATCTGCTGCACGTCGTCCAATGCCGTCGACGTGGTCAACTCGATCGATCCCGACCGCGAGGTTCTGTTCCTGCCCGACCAGTTCCTGGGAGCGCACGTCAAGCGCGTGACCGGCCGTACCAACATGCAGATCTGGGCTGGTGAGTGCCACGTGCACGCCGGCATCAACGGCGACGAGCTGACGGCCAAGTCCAAGTCGCATCCCGACGCCGAGCTGTTCGTGCACCCTGAATGTGGTTGCGCTACTTCGGCTCTGTACCTCGCCGGTGAAGGCGCGGTCCCCGCGGACAAGGTCAAGATCCTCTCCACCGGCGGAATGCTCGACGCTGCGCGCGTCACCAAGAGCAAGCAGGTTCTGGTCGCGACCGAGATCGGGATGCTGCACCAGTTGCGCAAGGCAGCGCCCGACGTCGATTTCCAGGCCGTCAACGACCGCGCGTCGTGCCCGTACATGAAGATGATCACGCCAGCCGCGTTGCTTCGCTGCCTTCTCGAGGGCAAGGACGAGGTCCACGTCGATCTCGAGATGGCCAAGCGCGCACAGAAATCGGTGCAGCGCATGATCGAGATCGGTAATCCGGGCGGCGGCGAGTGACCAGTCCTGCCGGGCGTTTCGCCTGGGAGGCTCATGCCGACCTGGTCGTCGTGGGAGGCGGTGTTGCGGGCCTCACCGCTGCGCGCACCGCTTCTCTGCGGGGGCTGAAAGTGCTCACTGTCAGCAAGGGTGGCCCGACGGACACCGCGACTCAGTACGCGCAGGGTGGCATCGCGGTAGTCGACGATCTGAATACGGATTCCGTCGAGTCGCACGTTGCGGATACGTGTGAGGCCGGCGTCGGTTTGTGCGACGAGGAAGCCGTCTACTCCATCGTCGAAGCTGGTCACGATGCTGTTGCGGCGCTGGCCGCGTTGGGTGCGGTCTTCGACCGCGGGATGGACGGCGAAGTGTCACGCACCCGTGAGGGTGGGCACAGCACACGTCGGATCATCCATGCTGGTGGTGACGCCACGGGCGCGGAAGTGCAGCGAGCTCTCAATGCTGCCGGCCTGCCCGTTCTGTTCGGGGCCGCAGCAGTTCAGGTGGTGACCAACCGCCGCGGGGTGTGCGGACTGATCGTCTCCTCGCCGGAAGGGCTCGGGGTGATCCATGCGCCGGCGGTCCTGCTCGCTACCGGTGGACTCGGTCAGCTGTATGCCTGCAGTACCAATCCACCCGGCGCAACTGCCGACGGAATCGCGTTGGCACTCGAGGCTGGTGCGGCAATCGCGGATCTGGAGTTCGTTCAGTTCCACCCGACGGTGCTCTTCACCCCCGGCGGACTAGGTCGTCGACCCTTGATCAGTGAGGCGGTCCGCGGCGAGGGTGCGATTCTTGTCGACACCAACGGCGATTCGGTCACCGCAGGTGTTCATCCGCTGGGTGATCTCGCCCCGCGTGACGTGGTCTCGCGCGCAATTGCGGCACGCCTACGCGATCTCGGCACCGATCACGTCTACCTCGACGCCCGCAAGCTCGACGGTTTCGATTCGCGATTCCCGACCATCACTGCGTCCTGTCTCGAAGCAGGCATCGATCCACGGACTCAACTCATTCCGGTCGCTCCGGCCGCACACTACTCGTGCGGTGGAGTCGCCACCGACGTCCATGGACGCACTGGAGTGCCTGGACTCTACGCAGCAGGAGAAGTGGCGCGCACGGGATTGCACGGCGCGAATCGTCTTGCGTCCAACAGCCTTCTGGAGGGGTTGGTGGTCGGGGAGCGCGCCGGAATCGCAGCTGCCGAGCGCCGCGAGGTTCATGCCGAAGTGGTCAATGTGGTGCGCAAGCCGATGCCGATCCTGCCGCGAGAGACCGTGCAGTCCGTCATGACGGCACACGCGTCGGTGGTTCGCGACGGAGGTGGTCTCCAGACTGCGCGAGCCGCGCTTGCCGGCGCTCGGCAGACGGTGGCGGTGGCTGCTGCGGACCTCGAAGACGCGGCGCTCACATTGACCGCGACTGCATTGGTCGACGTGGCCGTGGCGCGAACCGAGAGCCGTGGTTGCCATACCCGCACCGACTATCCTGAAACAGATCCGAATCAGCGTCGCAGCACTCGGATCAAGATGGGCGCCGATGGAACGCTCGAAATACCCGACATGTTGTTGACAGGAGTTCATTGATGACCGAGCAGAAGATCCTGCCCGCGCCGCTCGACCGTGACGAGTTGCTCACGTTGGTCAGGCTCGCTCTGGACGAGGATCTGCGCTATGGCCCTGATATCACTTCTACCGCAACGGTTCCCGCCGATGCGGTCGCGAAGGCCTCGGTCGTGTCGCGCTCATCGGGAACGATCGCCGGCATCGACGTCGGACTGCTTGTTCTCGACGAAGTGATCGGCGCGGGTAACTACGAGATCGTCGATCGGGTGTCCGACGGAACTCGGGTCGCGCCAGGTCAATCGGTCCTCACCGTTGTCGCGCCCACCCGCGGACTTCTCACGGCAGAGCGGACGATGCTCAACCTCGTCTGCCATCTCTCGGGAATCGCCACGGCGACATCGCAGTGGGTCGACGCCATTGCCGGCACTCGTGCCAAGGTGCGCGACAGTCGAAAGACGCTGCCCGGCCTGCGTTCACTGCAGAAATATGCAGTCCACGTGGGCGGCGGAGTCAACCACCGGATGGGGTTGGGTGACGCGGCGTTGATCAAGGACAACCACGTGGCCGCTGCCGGTTCGGTGGTTGCCGCACTTCGCGCCGTCCGTGAACTCGCGCCGGACATCGAGTGCGAGGTAGAGGTCGACAATCTCACTCAGCTCGATCAGGTGCTGGCGGAAAAAGTCGAACTTGTTCTGCTGGACAACTTCCCGCTCTGGCAGACGCAGATCGCAGTCCAGCGCCGAGACGCTGCTGCTCCCGAAACCAAGCTCGAATCCTCCGGTGGTCTCACCATCGACGTTGCCGCAGAGTACGCCAGAACCGGTGTCGACTACCTGGCCGTAGGTGCACTGACGCACTCGGTGACGGTGCTCGACCTCGGACTCGACATGTAATAGCCGCTATTGCTCGGCGTCCAGCAGTGGCGGGACTGCCGAGCGAAGCGCGCGTGTGACGGTTGCGACCGCCGGGTGTGCGTCGGAGCCTGCTCGGTGAGCGATCTTGGTTCGCCGTCGAATCGGCATCGGCGTGAGCCGCACCCCCGGAGGTGGATGACTCGCTCCGAGTTCGGGGACCAGTGAAACTCCTTGTCCTGCAGCAACAAGAGCGAGAACTGTGGCGAACTCGTCTATGTGGTGACGGACTTTCGGTGTGAACCCGGCAGCTTGGCACGCGCGAATAGTCATTGCATGACAAGCAGTTCCGGGAATCGCGGTAATCCACGCACGTTCTACGCAGTCGGTCAGCGATGCGACAGCCTCGTCGGAATCCGACTCGGTGTCGCTCGACGCCAGGTACACGGATTCAC
Source organism: Rhodococcus sp. IC4_135 (assembly GCF_011602025.1). Lineage (NCBI taxonomy): Bacteria > Bacillati > Actinomycetota > Actinomycetes > Mycobacteriales > Nocardiaceae > Rhodococcus > Rhodococcus sp. IC4_135. The sequence continues at coordinate 77,722 of NZ_JAAOLG010000006.1, read as the reverse complement.
TGCACAGTGGTAACGCCGTCAGGCCCGGTTCCGTGGGGCGAGGGACGAAGTCGTAATCGTGAATCAACGCCAAGTCCAGATTTCCGGCTCGTAATGCGTCGGCGACGTCAGCTGGGTCGATCTCCGAGACCATCGGTTCCAGCCTCGGATGTTCGTGCGACAGTGCGATCAAGGCCTGAGGGAGGATCGCTCGTGCTGCGGTCGGGAACGTGCCGATTCGAAGCGGCCCGGCGAGTCCACGCCGGGCGTCGACCAATTCACCCGACGCCTGCTCCAGGCGTTGCAGGATGACTTCGGCATGACGAGAGAGGTTCTCACCGGCAGGTGTGAGGCGCACACGGCGTCCTGTGCGTTCCAGCAGAGGTACTCCGGCTTCACGTTCGAGAACCGCCAACTGCTGCGACACCGCGGAGGGGCTGAACGACAACGCCTCGGCGACGGCAACAATGGTTCCGCGCAACGCCAGTTCGCGTAAGAGCCTCAGTCGACGAACGTCAAGCATCAGCTCAGCTTACGCTGGAAGGCGGAAATACGAACTAGACCTGCAAGGTTTGTTCGGTGAGGCTGAGTTGTATGACTACGACTCGAGTCGACCTCGCCGGAATCCATGTCCCGCTGATCACCCCGTTCGAGAGCGACGGGCGTGTTGCAACCAATGCGCTCGAGCAGCTTGCGCACCAGGTCCTCGACGATGGCGCGGTCGGACTCGTTGCACTGGGGACTACAGCGGAAACCGCAACACTCACGGAGTGGGAGAGGGAGACCGTTCTGGATATCTGTGCGAGCGTGTGCCGTGTGAGAGGTGCGACGTTGATCGTCGGCGCGGGCAGCAACGACACGGCGGGCAGTGCGCAGGCGCTCGGGAGGCTGGCTCGGTGGCCTGAGGTCTCGGCGGCCTTGGTGCCGGTTCCCTCCTTCACGAGGCCGTCGAAAGCCGGTGTGGTGGCGCATTTCGCGCATCTGCAGTCGTCGAGCCCAGTGCCGCTGATCGTCTATCACGTGCCGTATCGAACTGCGTGCGATCTGGATAGTGGCACTTTGCGGGAGCTGGGTACTTTGCCCGGGGTTGTCGGTGTGAAGTATGCCGCGGGCGGTATCGACGCAGCTGCCGTCGAACTCTTCGCGGACCTTCCGCACGACTTCGCCGTACTGGCGGGGGATGATCTCTTTCTGGCGCCGCTTCTTGCCTTGGGCGCCTCGGGTGGCATTTTGGCGTCCGCTCATGTGTCGACCGCGGAGTTCGTTCGCTTGGTAAAGGCTTGGGACAGTGGCGATGTCGACGGCGCCCGTGACCTCGGGCGGCGGTTGTCGACGCTGTCCGGAGCTCTGTTCTCCGAACCGAACCCCACTGTCATCAAGGGCGTGTTGCACGCGTTGGGGCAGATTCCGACCCCCCATGTGCGACTGCCGTTGCTGGCTGCGAGTCACGAATCGGTAGCGCGGGCACTCGAGGTCTACCGCTCTTGACTCGAACGTGTGTTCGAGTATGCTTGAGGTGGGGATCGGGGGATTCAATGAGTGTTCTGTCATCGGATGTGGTGTCGGGCTCTGCGGTGGGGTTACGCGGACGCCTGTGGCAGTTGACGGCTGCGGAGCTACGTGAGGCTGCCGTGTCCGCGAGCGCGGAGATTCTGCGTCTCGAGGCCATTCGGGTGGCAGTGGTCGACGAGCTCTCGTTGCGTCCCGATGATCAGGTGATCGCCAGCCGCGGGGTGGGTGCGTGGTTGGCGGCGAACACGATGCTCCAGGTTCGGGACGGGAAGAAGATCGCCGCCCTCGGTGCGGCGCTGCGGCCCTTTCCCGCGGTGGCAGCCCGGTTCGATTGCGGGGATTGTTCGTTCGATCATGCCGTTTTGATTATCTCGTTTTGTGAGTCGCCGCCGAAGGGGATGCCGGACGAGGCGATGCCTCGCTGTATCGATTTGTTGTTGGCTGCCGCCTCGGGAGTGGAAGCAACGACCACGAAGGTGCGGAACGTCATCGCGACGTTGGAGCGGTTGTTCGAATCCGATGAGATTCCGCCCGCCGAAGACGTCGACCGCAACGAACTCCGCATCGCGTCGACGCTGCATGGTCGAGTGGTGGTTCGCGGGGATTTCGACGCCCTCACCGGCGAAATGCTGCTCTCCGCCCTGTCGAACCTGACGATGCCCACCCCGGCACCCGATGGAACCCCGGATGCTCGGTCGGCGGCGAAGCGGACCGCGGACGGGTTCACCGAACTGATCCGCCGGTATCTGGACTGTGCCAAGACCGGTATGGATGGTGGTCAGCGGCCGCACGTGAACGTGCACATCAATGCCCGTGATCTGGCTGAGCACCGGGACTGCGCCGCAACACCAACTGATGGTGGGGGGTCTGTGTCGGATCTCGATGTCGGGCACATGCCCTGGCTGGGACCACTCTCGATCTCGCAGACCAGGCTCCTCGGATGTGATTGTTTCCTGTCCACTGTTCTGCTGGACGATCACGGCGCGCCGCTCGATGCGAAACCCGGGAAACGGTTGGTCACCGCCGAACAGAGAGTGGCGTTGATCGCGAGAGATCAAGGCTGCGCGTTCCCGGGGTGTTCGTGTGTGCCGGCGTGGACGGATGCGCACCATATTCGGCACTGGGCCAATGGCGGCCCGACGGTGATGAACAACCTGGTCTTGCTGTGCCGTTCGCATCATCGGTTGATGCATCGCAAATCCGGGTTCGTCGGCAAGTGGGAGATCCGGATCGGGGTCGACAACAAGCCGTGGTTCATTCCGCCGCCGTCGATCGACCCGCAGCGGCACCCGCGGCCGGCGAACACCACCTTCACAACCTGAGCGGGTGGTGAGACCCGGACAGCCACACAACTTCACGCCGATAGGCTCCATCTCGCAGGTATATCCGAGGTGGAGCCTGGAGGCCGTGTTGTTCTGAACGGCCACAGATGTGGGGAGGCGCATGATTGTGGACGTTGTGCGGGCAGTCGACACCGATGGTCCGGAGATTCTGGCGCTGCGGCACTCGGCAGAGGATTGGTTGGCAGAACGCGGAATCATCCAGTGGCATCCGCGTGAAATAACTCTCGAGCAGATCAGGGCCCAGATCTCGCGTGGCGAGTTCTTTGTCGCACGAGACCGCGCGCAGTCGAGAATTGTCGGCGCGTTGCGGTTGATCTGGTCGGACCCTGCGGTCTGGCCGGATTCGGATGAGCCTGCTGGCTACGTGCACGGTTTGGTCATCGATCGAGCGTTTTCGGGCACCTCGATGGGTGAACGGCTACTCGGCTGGGCGCTTCGACCGTCCGCGGAGGAAGGCGCGCAGTACTTACGGCTCGATTGTGTGGAAACGAACGTGCGATTGCGCCGCTACTACCGGGACGCGGGTTTTGTCGAGGTCGGGCGTCGTGATTTCGGAGATGTTTTCGACAACGGTTGGTTCAGCGTCGTGTTGTTCGAGCGCTCCCTGACCTGATTCATTCACAGCAACTTTCCAGCCGGCTCCCAGTGCCGCCGGGGTTGAAAGCGCGATCGTTGGCAGGACAGTAACTCGTGAAGGGACTTCCTGATGACCGCCGTTCTGCATCCGGCCCCGCCTCATCGGCCGGCAACAACTGCCCATCGAGCCGAGCCCTTGCCGTCGTGGTTCCGCACTCGCCGTACAGGTTTGGCGCTGGCGATCCTGTTGGCAGCAACGGCGGTCTTGTATTTGGGGGATCTGACCGCGAGTGGCTACGCCAACACCTTCTACGCTGCGGCGGCGCAGGCCGGCTCCCAGAATTGGAAAGCGTGGTTCTTCGGTTCCCTCGATACCTCGAATTTCATCACAGTCGACAAACCTCCCGCCTCATTGTGGGTGATGGGTCTGTCCGGACGAATCTTCGGATTCTCGAGTGCCAGCCTCCTCGTTCCGCAGGCGTTGATGGGCGTCGGATCGGTTGCGCTCGTGTATGCGGCTGTCAAACGAGTGGCGTCGCCTGCTGCGGGTCTTGTGGCGGGAGCTGTGTTGGCAGCTACGCCCGCTGCCGCTCTGATGTTCAAGTTCGACAATCCCGATGCACTGCTGGTTCTGCTCATGACTCTTGCCGGCTACTTCGTGGTGCGGGCCATGAGCACGGTGGCGGGTCGACGAGCGGCGATGTGGACAGCCCTCGCCGGTGTTGCACTGGGATTCGCTTTTCTCACCAAGATGTTGCAAGGGTTGATGGTATTACCTGCATTCGGAGTTGCGTACGTGATTGCCGGACAGACACGGCTGCGAACTCGTTTGGTCCACTTGGTGATCGGAGCCGCGGCGGTGATCGTATCGGCCGGGTGGTGGGTACTTGCTGTCTGGCTGTGGCCGGCCGATTCTCGCCCGTACATCGGCGGGTCGACCAACAACAGCGTCATGGACTTGGTGTTGGGATACAACGGGTTGGGTCGACTTTTCGGCAACACCGGTGGCGGAATGAACGGTGGCGGTGCAGGTTCGAGCTTCGGGGGGAGTACGGGACTCGATCGACTGTTCGGCAGCGAGATGGGCATACAGATTTCCTGGTTGATCCCCGCGGCACTGATCGCGTTGGTGTTCGGCCTCCTCGCCTGTGGGCGCGCACCGCGCACAGATCTACTCCGTGCGTCGTTGATCCTGTGGGGTGGTTGGTTTCTCGTGACCGGCGTGATCTTCAGCTACATGTCCGGCACGATCCATCCCTATTACACAGTTGCGCTTGCGCCTGCCGTCGCAGGAATGATCGGGACCGGTGGATACGCGCTGTGGGCGGTTCGTGCCCGCTGGATCGGGCGTTGCGGCTTGGCGGCGATTTTGCTGGCCGCAGGAATCTGGAGTTGGGTGTTGTTGCATCGCAACGCCGACTGGCTGCCGATGCTGAAATGGATTCTGTTGGCAGGCACAGTCGTCGGCGCGATCCTGATTCTGATGGGTGCGCAGGATCGATTCCGGAAGCTCACTGTCGCTGGATTGATCATCGGCTCGTTGGCAGGGATAACCGGTTCGGCGTCTTACGCAATTGCCACCGCTGCAACAGCGCACGGCGGGTCCATCCCCACAGCTGGACCAACAGGTGCGGTGTCCGATTCCGGACTGGGCGGGGGAGGAGCCATCGGTGGGGGCCCAGAGCAGCGAGACGGTGAGGCCCCACCGATTGAGACGACCGGTAATCTCGTGTCAAGTGGGCCAGAAGCGGGCGGTGGCAGCGAAAGTACTTCAGAGTTGACGGCAATGCTGGTCAATGCGGGCACCACGTGGTCGGCTGCGACCAACGGTTCGCAAAGCGCAGCAACCTACGAGTTGGCCAGCAATACTGCGGTGATGGCCATCGGCGGTTGGAGTTCTGATCCCGCACCGACGCTGGACCAGTTCATCCAATACGTGGCAGACGGCGAAATCCACTACTACATTGCCGGTGGCCAGGGCGGAAGCCAGAGAAACAGCCAAGGCGGGGACGGCACGTCGAGTGCCATCCAGGACTGGGTCGAGGCCAATTTCACGTCGACGACGGTGGGAAATTCCACGGTGTACGACCTCACTGGGTATGTCGGACAGTGACGTAGTTGTTGCCGTAGGCCATGATCGAGACATGTCTGGGCGCACTGCACACGAGCCGAAACGTCGTCGCGAGCAATGGACCTGGCGCGACGGGTTGGTGATCGTCTCGATCGTCGCCTTGGGAATTGTCGTTGCGGCGGTGACGAACGAGGACACGGGCCCGTCGATTCCTGGCTGCGATTCGGTGGAATCGCCGGGTCCGCCGGTGCGATTCAACTACGGTTCTGCGGGCGAGCCTGGCTATGACGATCCGGATTATCAGTGGTTCTCGGGGCCGAAGGCCACCGCTATGAGCGATGCACTACTCGAATCGTTACCTTCCGATGTCGAGGTTGTATTTGCGAGTCCGTCGCAATCGCTCGAGTTTGCGCCGATCCAGAATTACCGGGGCGGTTCGTTTCCCGATGGAGTCGACCCGATCGAGTTCAGCGGTTCGACGTCGGCGAACGGAACCTTGACTCGAACCGGACAGAGTGCGGATATCTCGGTTCAGGTTCGTGCATGGGCTCAGGCGGTGCCGCCGTGCTTGGAGGGACTTGTGGATCGGCGCGAGCACCTCGCGAACGGAACAGTGCTGGACATTGCAGAGTTCGAAGACAGAGACGGTTCGGAAGTCGGGGGCGAGCGCGGTGTTGTCGCGTATCTCGGTGACGGATCCAGAGTTGTTGCGAGCATCGACACGTCGACCGGCACTTCTACGGGTAGCGGCCCGCTTTTGACTATGGACGAACTGATTGCGGTCGCGACCACGCCAGGACTTGCGGTGACCGCACCGGTTCCAGACTCGACGCCGCCACCGATGGCATCCTGCTACACCGATTCCGTGAATGCGGGCCCAACTGCGACGCGAATGGATATCGACCGACTGAACCAGGCACTGGATGCACGTTGGAGGGATCTCGGCGCGGCAGGTGTCACCTTGGAACGTCCGCTCGGTTCGTTGGTTCCAGACGATTACGGGCAGGGTGGGGCGTGCGAGCGAATCGTCGTCTCGACTGCGGACGACCGCGGGGATGTCGAGATAGCGATTGGTACGGCCGTGCCGGAACCAGGTCAGACACTCACGTTGCCCGACGCCACCGTGGTGACTCGCCTGGTCGATCCCGATGGCTCGGGCGGCGACACGGTCCGGGTTGTCCACCCCTCCGGCGAAACCGTGGTGGTGACCCAGTTCGTGAAATCGGCTGCCTCCACGACAGCGCCACCCTTGGCAATCGAGCAACTCGAGTTCATTGCAACTACACCAGGACTGATGCTTTCGGCTCAGTGAGGGTGCTGCTGGCAGAATAGTGGGGAATTGTTCGTACCCAGTTTTTGTACCCAGAGACGTCGGAGGCTCAACGAATGGGCGATGCCAGCCCTGCTCGCGGTGACGATTTCTCCACTTGGTTCATCGACCAGTTCTCCGTGTACTGGCAGTCCGGTGGTGGGGCTCGCATCGAAGGACGCATTGCGGGCTATCTGTTGATCAGCGAGTCGCCGGGAGTCAGTGCGGAGGAGTTGGCGCAGGCGCTCGGGGCCAGTCGCGGATCGGTGTCCACTTACATCCGCAGGTTGATCGACCGGGGCTTCGTCAAGCTCACGCGCAAGCCTCGCGACCGGACCCATTACTACGTCATGGATTCCGACGTGTGGGGCGGATTCCTCGAAACAGAGCACGTGTATCTCGAGAATCAGCGCAAGCTCGCGACCGAGGCGTTGCAGTATGCAAACCCCAACGGCCCCGCGTACATTCGCGTGCTCAATATGCGGGACTACATGGGGTGGATCATCGACAATCGCATGCTGAGCAGCGAATGGATGCGGTTCAAGGCCGAACGTGACGGCAAGAAGCCCGCATCCGAATAGGACGCGGGCTTCTCGATCGCACGATACTGATCTACATCACTTGTTCAGTTTCGCGATTGCTTCGTCGATCATCGGAACGTAGCGCTCGAGAGACCAGGGCACGGTCAGTGGGTTGATCATCGAGGAACCCGTGACGAAGGGCTGCTCGGTCGGAGCGATGACAGTTCCCCGAGCCACAGCGGGGATGGCCTGGTAAGCGGGCTGCGCTTCGATCTCGGCCCGATTGGCCGGGTCCGAGTAGAAGGTGAAGAGCAGATCGGACTTGTCGAGGAGGTTTGCGTTCTCGAGGCCGATGACGGCGGAGTCTGTTCCTTCCGACTCCGTCAAGGTGTAGACGACGGGATCAACCTGTAAGCCAAGTGCGCGCACCATGGCCACGCGCTGCTCCTCCGCGAAGAAGACGCCGAGGGTTCCTGGGCCCGTGTTGTAGATGAAGGAGAAGCTGACGTCGGCGTAGTTCGGATGCGCTGCAGTCGATTCCGCGAACTGCGACTTGATCTTGTCGATCTCGGCTGTTGCCTTCTCGGATTCGCCCATGGCTTTGCCGATGACGTTGATCTGCTCTTCCCACGTGATGGTCCACGGACTCTCTGCGTAGGCCACAGTCGGCGCAAACGCGTTGAGCGAGTCGAACTGCTGCTGTGTGATGCCGGACCAGGGGGCGAGAATCAGATCGGGTTCGAGAGCGATGATCGCTTCGATGTTGAGGTCGGTTCCGCCGGTGAACTGTTCCGGCAGTTCTCCACCTTGCTTCGTGACCGCTTCGTGCACCCACGGCAGATACCCGGTGTCGTCGCTGCCCCACGCGTACTTTTCGACGCCGACCGGGATCGTGCCCAGTGCGATCACGGTCTCCGCCGATCCCATTCCGAGTGTCACGATTCGCTCGGGCTTTTCGGTGATGACGGCGTTTCCGAGCGCACTTTCGATGGTGACGGTCTCGAAGTCGGTGCTGCTCGAATCGGTTTCGGTGTTGTCGCTACTGCATCCACCGACCACAAGAGCGGCAATGACCAAGCTGCTCAGAGCCAGAGTTCGGCGAAGTGAGCGCACACGGGCGTATCGCATGGAGAACCTTCCGTTGTCGATGCGCCGAGGAGTGTGACTCCGACGGATCACAGCCGACGGCCGGTTCCAGGCGCGTCAGGAAGCATAGGCTAGCCTTCGCCAAAGTTTCAAATCTGTTGAAAGTTCACGGACCGGCAAACGTCGACATATCCGGGGAACCCGTCGACGCTTGCCGATCGCGTTCAGCAGGTAGGCACGTCGACGGTGATCTTCGGCTCGTCGACCAGCGGCTGGACGGGAACGCGGGCTTCACCCTCGGTTGCGGGTTCGGTCAGATCGAACTTCAGTTCAACAGTCTGTCCTCGGGGAATGACCGCCCTGGTCATGAAAGCCGGGTGACCCTGCTCTAATCCGTTGACGGCAAACGAGATCTGTCCGCCCACCGAGACTGCGTCGAGTTTCGCTCCGGCCGTTGCCAGTAGTGTGACTGCAGCCACATTGGTGCCCTTGGGTAGTCGACCGGGGTTGTCTACGATCCCACTGACATATTCGGTCAGCTCGGCGTCGGGTGCGTTGTTTGTCAGTCGAACGGTGACCGTCGTCTTTCGAGTATCGCCGGTGCACGTCTCAGCGGTGTAGTCGATTTCTCTCGTGAGGTAGTAGTCGAGCTTGTTACCGGCCTGGTTGTTGATCACCACACCCGCATAGGGCGCCGCATCTCCGGGAATCGTATGACCGAGAACCGTGTCGGCAAGAACCGATTGTTCGTCGGGGTGAGAGCTCCACACTGCGATTCTGCCCTCGCTGACGCCCTTGCCCAGAGCTTCCAGCAGTGCGCTCGGTGACTTGATGTTCCCGGTCATCTTCTCCACGACACGAGCCGCGATGGTCTGCAGATACTGCTTTCGTGCCTTGTTGTCTGAAGGGAAGCGCGCGTACGCGGTCGACTCGGTCAGTTCCACGACGTTGTCGGCAGTGACGGACTCCCCGTCCGGCATCTCTACCGGTCCCACAGCCTCGAGGAGGTAACTCAGGGCGATCGGATCTGTCGCTATCGCACCGTCGACCATCTCACCGCCGGACTCCTGTGACCACAGGGACTGCCAGACCTGCGCCGCGTACGGAAAGTGCGAGCTGAGGTTGCTGTTGCGAAAATCGGTGGTCGGTCGACTGTTTCCGTACAGCTGATTGAAGTCAGGACCAAGGTCTATCGGTTGATTGTCCAGCGTTAGTTCGGAGTTGGGGGAGAGTGTGTCCACCCGAGCGGCGCCGTCGTCGACTCGGACGATGCCGTATCCACCCAACAGGCCGCCGGTTCCGCGGGCCTCCGCATTGGTCTGGAAGCCGATGAAGTAATTGCGCGGACCGTCGGTGCCGAGCATTGCCGGTGCGATACGCGCCGCGGTGGCGGTGTTCGTCAGGAGGGTAGCCAGTTCGCTTGTCTGCGACTGTAATTCTGCTCGGGCATCGTTAACTCGGCTCAGGTACTTCGATTCGGGAACTTCCTGTGCCTGCGACGACAGCAATTCCGCGGCGATAGCTGTTTCAGCCAGTTTCGGAGCCGCCTCGCGTAACGGTGCGAGTGCCAAGCGTCCGCCAGGCTGCACCAATTCCGTTGGCGCGAGTGAAGTTCCGGCAGTTACGGCAGGGCCGAGAACGTCACGCGTGAGTCCCTGGACGACCTCGGTCATCTGGCGTGTCGAGTCGAAGGGCGAGCCGATGACCGGAATTGCGGCGGTGATGTTCCAGGGGAGCGAGTGGGTGTTGTCGTACGCGGCGGATGCCTTTCGATCGGCTTCCGCCGCGGCGGATTCTGCGACCGCCGTATCCCCGGCCAGGAGTGCGCTCTTCGCCGATTGTGCATGGTGGCGAGCTGCTTCAAGGTTGTCTTGTGCCTCATACGCCGTGTACCCGAGCCAAGCCACGAAACCGCCCACGACCAGCGTCGTTCCCGCGATTGCAACCGCAGTTCGACGGCTTCGCGGAAACGCAGTCGTCCCCTTGGGTTCGCGCTCCGGTGCGCTCGGTGGGATGGTGCCGGAGCCCTTCGGTTCAGCCCCGGACTCGTCGTCGGACTTTGGTCCCACCGTGTCGTTGTTCATCCGCTGAAGCTCCTGACGTTTGAGTGCGTGAAAGCTGCGTCGACATGTCTAGCAGGCTTGGACCAGTGGTGAAAACTTAGACGAGACAGTAGGGTTCGGTTCGGCCGTTCGTGGTGTTCGCTCCCATGGATTCACGTGATCAGCCACCGAACGTTCGTGAAAAACAAGGCTGGTGAAATGTGAGGTGACGGGTTGAGTGCTTTTCCGTTGTCTCGGGCTCAGCTCGCGCTGTGGTTCGCGCAGCAACTGAGTCCGTCCACTGCGTTCGTGGTGGCTCAATACGTGGAGCTACGGGGGCCGGTTGACGTCGACGCGCTGATCGAGGCAACGAACACGGCATGTCATGAATTGGAGTCGGCGTTCGTTCGCCTCGTCGCCACGGACGCCGAGCCGCACCAGGTCGTCGATCACTCCATCGTCGACGATCTCGAATACCTCGACCTGCGTAGCGACGACGACCCGGTTCAGCGCGCGAACGAGTGGATGACAGCGGAATACTCACGGCCACTTGACGTGATGTCGGATCGTCTTATCTCGGCGACCTTGCTTCAGCTGGCAGAGAACCACTACTACTGGTACTCGCATGCCCATCACCTCGTGCTCGACGGACTTGCGGCGATGACACTCACCATGCGAGTGGCCGAGCGCTATTCGTACCGTGTCCAGGGCACGGCGCTGACTCCTTTCGCTGGTCTGGGGGTGCGCGCACTGCATGACCTCGATGTCGACTACCGGTCCTCTGCGCGATATCGATCGGACAAGCAGTACTGGACGGAGATGTCCGAGGGGCTGCCTCGCCCGGTTCGTCTGGCCGAGGGCGCCGGGCTGACGTCGATGCCGCAGCGCATGATGGTTCAATCACTTAATCACTCACTTGCACAACAGCTTTCGAGTATCGCCGGGGAGTGGAGCACGTCGGAGGTGGCGATCCTCGTCGGTGCATTCGCGTCCTACCTCGGCCGGATGGCCGATTCCGACGACGTAGTCCTGAGCTTGCCGGTGTCCGGCCGCACCACCGCGAAGTCGAGACGTTCAGGCGGAATGCTGTCCAACATCGTGCCCGTCCGTGCGCAACTGGAACGGGACATGTCGCCGCAGGAGTTGGTTCGGCAGATCTCGGTGCAGATGACCGGCGCGCTGCGGCATCAGCGATTTCGCTACGAGGACATGGGTTTCCAGGGAGATCAGGGCGGATCCCGCGAGTCGGCGGGTCCGGCCGTGAACGTCATGATGTTTCACGAGGCGATTCGGCTCGGTGACGTCGTCGGTGAGTTTCACGTCCTGACATCCGGACCCACCGAAGACCTGTTCTTCAGTATCTATCCCTCGATCGCGGGGGAAAACCTTCGACTCTCCTTCGAAGCCAATCCGCGTCTGTACAGCGAGCGCGACCTGGCGATGCACCATCGTCAGTTCGTCCGACTACTCGAGGGATTCCTCGACTCTGCCACTCGTACGCTCGGCGACCTCCGCGTCCTCGCAACGGACGAAGTGGAAGATCTGGTCCCCGCGCTGGGTCGGCAGGCAGACACGTTCGCAACGCTCGGCGTTGTGCTCGAGGAAGGCTTGGCGCAGGGGAGTGCGGTCGCGATCCGCGAGCAGGGTGTGGACGTCACCTGCGCCCAGCTCAGTGCCCGCGTGGAGGCACTGTGCGCCTTGCTCAGGGAGAACGGCGTCGGCCGAGGTGACGTCGTCGGGATTCTCGTCGAGCGCTCGACCGATTCGGTAGTCGCGTTTCATGCAGTAGTGCGGACCGGTGCGGCCGTTCTCTTCGTGGATCCTCGAACACCCTCCGAGCGTGTCACTTTCATTCTCGACGATGCCGACGTGTCCGTCGTGGTCGGGAACGGTCCGGTGGACGTGCCGGCTTGGATCTGCGTCGTGAATCCCAACCTCGACGAGACGGTCCACGAGACTGTCGACGGGCCGATCGATCGAGGATCGGGGACCGGTTCATGCGTCGCCGACGTGTCCCTGGACGACACCGCCTACGTGATCTACACCTCGGGATCGACCGGCCGGCCGAAGGGCGTCGCGGTCACGCACCGAGGCATCTCGCCGTTGCTGCGTTCTCACTCACGGCGACTGAAGATCGATAGTTCTTCCCGCATCGCGCTGCTGGCGGCTACTTCGTTCGACGTGGCGATCCTCGAAATTCTGCTTGCACACGGCTGCGGCGCGACAGCCGTGATCGTTCCTCCTGGATTGATCGGTGGAGTGGACCTCGAAGACTATTTGCGGCTCGAGGGTGTCACGCACCTGATCTCGACACCGTCGGTTCCGCTGACGATGGATCCTCGGAAACTGCCGGATCTTCGAATGTTGAACGTCGGCGGCGAGCGACCGCCGGCGGCGCTGGTGGATGCGTGGTCGAGTCATGTCGACCTCGTGAACTCGTATGGACCTAGTGAAGCAACCGTCGCGGCATTCATGAGCGAACCTCTGGAGTCTGACGGCGATACGCCGATCGGGCGTCCGATCGACGGCGTTGCCGCTGTGGTGTTGGATTCGTTGTTACGTCCGACTCCGGTCGGCGCAGCGGGTGAGCTGTACGTGATGGGGCCAGGACTGGCGCGCGGGTACCTTGCGCCGACGCTGACCGCGGAGCGATTTGTCGCCGCGCCATTCGGTGCCGGCGGCGCCGGCGAGCGCATGTACCGCACCGGCGACGTGGTTCGGTGGAACGACGCCGGTCAACTCGAGTTCCTGGGCCGTTCCGACCAACAGGTGAAGATCCTTGGAGTACGCATCGAACTGGGCGAGATCGAGGCCGTGCTCTTGTCCACGCCTGGCGTCGCGCAAGCAGCGGTGATCGAGTGGGCGGGGTCCATCGCGGCGTATGTGACCGCGACCGAACTCGGGGATGGCAGACCTCATCCATTGAGTCAGGCGATGGTGCTCGATCACCTGACTTCCCTACTCCCTCGTTCCATGCTTCCGAGTTCGGTGACGATTCTGGCAGCGTTGCCCGTCACAAGCCATGGAAAGACAGACCGATCAGCGCTTCCTGAACCGACTTCTTCTGCGGTCGCCGAGCAGCGCGCGGCGGCGCACCGTCCGATCGAGTACGACGAAGAATTGATTGCCTCGGTGATGGCCGAGGTCCTCGGCGTCGGAGTTCTCGGACCGCACTCCGATCTGTTCGCCTGGGGCGGTAGTTCTCTCGACGCCGTGTATGTCGCTGCTCGCGTCAGTTCCGCCTTCGGGAGAAGGGTGGGTGTCAGGGATGTGTTCGGTGCCCCGACGCCGGAGCAGTTGGCCCGGAAGATCCGTGAGGGTCGGGCGGAGTGGGTGGTGGAGCCCGAGCGAATTTCGGGCGACGTCATCGTGGAAATCGCTCCGGCGCAACAACGTCTGTGGCTTCTCAACCGTCTGGATCCGCAGTCGTCGGCGTACAACATCGCGTTCGAGGTCACGTTCAGCGGTGCGCTGGATGCAGTGGCGATGAGCGCGGCGGTTGGTGACCTGACCGATCGCCATCTCGTTCTGCGTACGGTGTTCTCGTTCGACCAGAATCACGACGCGTGGCCGATCCAAGCACCTTCTGCGGGGTCCGTGACCCTGATCGAGGTTCCGTCCGCGGATTACGACTCCGCGTCAGCGGATTTGGTTGCGGCAGGGTTCGACCTGTCGACCGATGCGCCGCTTCGTTTGATCCTCACCTCGGACAGCGATCTCGATCACCGCTTGACCGTGGTTGCGCATCACATCGCCTTGGACGGCCTTTCGTTTGCAACGATCGTTTCGGATCTCATCGCGGCGTACGAGGCCCGCGCCGACGGGCGATCGCCGACCTGGCCTTCGACCTCGCTCGACCACCGCGACTATTCCGCGTGGCACAGAACCGTTCTCGGTGATCCTGCGGATCCGCAGAGCTTGGCTGGGCGGCAGTTGGAATTCTGGTCCGGCGCCCTCGCGGGCGTTGATCCGACTCTTGCTCTCCCCGCGGACAGGTCCCGCCGGCCGGGCCGGCCGGCGTCGGCGCGAGACCTGACGTTCGAGTTGCCCGCGCCCGTCCATGCGGCGTTGAACGAGATCGCCAGAGCCCACGACTGCACTACCTTCATGGTGTTGCACGCCTGCCTTGCGATCGCGCTCAGCAAGATCACCGGTGCGCCCGACATTGTCATCGGAACGCCGACCTCCGGTCGAACGCATCCTTCGTTCGACGGCGCCGTCGGTATGTTCGTCGGCACCGTGGCGCTGCGAACGCTCCTTCGCGGCGCAGAGACTTTCGGTGAGTTCTTGAGTCGGGTGCGCGAGGTCGATGTGGCGGCTCTGTCCAACGCCGACGTCCCGTTCGACTGGGTGGTCGAGCACGCGGTCGGTGGGGCCGCAGGAGAGAAGAATTCGTTCCTGCGCGTGGTTCTTGCCGTCGATCCGCTGTCCTCGATTCCCGAGATCGCGTTGGGAGCGATGACGGCCCACGGCGCTGCGCTGCCCCCGGCACACCCTCGTTTCGATCTCGAAGTGACGGTGCGCGAAGACCGCACGGTTGACGGCAACACGAACGGTATTCACGGCATCTTCCGGTTTGCCGACGATCTATTCGATACGGCCACCGTAGGCGGCTGGGTCGAGCGACTGCGCCGAGTGTGCGACTCGGTATCCGAGAACTCGTCGATCCTGTTGCGTGACATCGATGTTCTCAGTACCGCGGAGCGTGAGGAGCTGCTGGCTTGGGCGCCGGCGCCGGCAAGTGTCGCGCAGTCGCTGCCGGACCTGTTCGGGGCCGTCGCAGCGCGGCGTCCGAATGCAACCGCCGTGACGAGTGGAGACAGTCGCGTCACCTATGACGAGTTGCGAGTCCGCTCGGAGGTGCTTGCTGTCGTCTTGATCGATCGAGGAGTTCGAGTCGGGGATCGCGTGGCAGTCGCCCTGCCTCGATCGGTCGACCTCGTCGTAGCCATTCTCGCAGTCGTCCGCGCGGGCGCCGCCTATGTACCGATCGACGTGCAGTATCCCGACGCTCGTATCCAGTACATTCTGGCCGATGCACGCCCGACGTCGATCTTGTCGACGGCCGAATCAGCTGTGCGGTTCGCCGGGTACGACCAACCTGTCATCTTCGTGAACGAGACGATTGGCACGACTGCCGACTGGCCTGTTGCGCATTCGGAGTCCGCCGCCTACGTGATCTACACCTCGGGATCGACCGGTGCGCCCAAAGGCGTTGTGGTGTCTCACGGAAACGTGTTGGCTCTTCTCGCCTCGACACGCGAGATCTTCGACTTCGGGCCCGAAGATGTATGGACGATGTTTCATTCGTACGCATTCGACTTCTCGGTGTGGGAAATGTGGGGTGCTCTGACCACCGGCGGATCCGTGGTGATCGTGGACAGTGACGTCGCACGCTCACCCGAAAAATTCGTGGATCTGATTGTGCGGGAACGAGTCACCGTTCTGAATCAGACGCCGGCCGCGTTCTATGCGTTGGCGGAAGTTGCAGAAGAAAAGCCGCTTCCGCTCCGGTCGATTGTTTTCGGCGGTGATCGTCTCGACTTCGGGCGCGTCCAGACATGGTTCGAACGGCACCCGAATGTGCGCGGCGTCAACATGTTCGGTATCACCGAAACAACGGTCCACGTAACGAGTTTCGAGCTTTCGTCCGGCGACGAGGCGGCCTCGCCGATCGGATCTCCGCTACCAGGACTGCGCGGCTACGTACTCGACGCGTCGTTGAAGCCTGTCCCGCCGGGATCTGTCGGCGAACTGTACGTTGCCGGTCCGCAGGTGGCCGAAGGCTATCTGGGGCAACCCGGGACGACGTCTTCACGATTTGTGGCCGAACCCGGATTCGACGGATCGCGGATGTACCGCAGCGGCGATCTGGTCCGTTGGCGAGCCGGTCGACTCGAATACGTCCACCGCGCCGACGGTCAGGTTGCCTTGCGTGGTTACCGCGTCGAACCGGGTGAGGTCGAATTCGCACTGCTGGCTCACCCGTCGGTGGCGCAGGCCGCGGTGATGGTGCGAGAACTCGACAGCGGACCGACATTGGTCGGTTACATCACCCCGGAGAGCGGGCACGACCTCGATGGCGTGTTACGGACAGCTCGTTCGTTGTTGCCCGCGCACATGGTCCCGTCGGCTTTGATGCCGCTCGCGTCTCTACCGGTCACGATCAACGGCAAAATCGACCGAGCATCGCTGCCGGACCCGACGTCGCTCACGCAGTCGTCTCGGCAGTCGCGAGACTTCTTCGAGCAGACAGTCGCAGCCATCCTGAGCGAATTGATGGAAGTTCCGCATGTAGATCCGGTTCGTGATTTCTTCGATCAAGGGGCCAATTCCTTGATCGCCACTCGGCTCTCGTCGCGTGTGAACGCCGTCCTGGGCAGCAACCTCGATGTCCGCGACGTGTTCGAGCACCCGTATGTCGATCAGTTGGCCGGCATCGCTGTTGCCCGAATCGGCACGGGGCACGCGTCTCCGTTGTCTTCGGTACCTCGTTCGGGCGTTGCGGACGTGCAATTGTCGGCTTCCCAGTATCGAATGTGGATCCTGAACCAGCTGGATACAGAGTCCGCCGGATACAACATCCCGATCGTAGTGCGACTGACGGGTGAATTGGACGTAGTGGCAGCCGAATTGGCAATTCGGGACCTGATCGATCGCCATCGCACTCTGCGGACCGTGTACCCGGTTGTCGGTGAGCGCCCGGTTCAGAAGGTGCTCGACGTCGAGGTGGCGAGTCCGCCACTTCAGCTCGAGGCATTGGCCGGCGACGATGCCGGGAATGCCATTGCAGGACTGGTGGGTTCGGGATTCGACGTCACCGTGGATCCGCCCGTACGGGCGGCGCTCTTGCAAGGTTCACCGGACGAACACGTCCTGGCCGTCGTAGTCCATCACATTGCCGCCGACGCTCGATCGCTGGAAGTGTTGGTACGTGACTTCACGCTCGCGTACCTCGCTCGCTCGGAGCAGCGCGCTCCGCAGTGGTCACCGCCGGCGCTCGAATACTCCGACTACAGTGCCTGGCAGATAGAAGCAGGGATTCCGGACACGGTTTCCAGCTACTGGAAGCAGGCTCTCGAAGGTCTTCCCGAGCAGGTGACACTACCCCTGGACCGCCCACGCTCGCCGTCCGCCCGTGCGTCGAGTCGTCGGGTCGAGATCTCAGGTTCGGTACGTGAGGGTCTGCAATCAGTGGCACGATCGAACAACGCGACTATCTTCATGGTTGTTCACGCTGCTTTCGCGGCACTGCTGGCGAGGTACAACGGCAGCAGCGACGTGGTTGTCGGCACCGTGGTCGCCGGACGCGTCACACCTGAACTCGACGACCTCGTCGGCATGTTCGCCGGCACGATTGTTCTCCGAACCGAAGTCGATCCGTCGAGGTCGTTCGGACAGTTGGTCGAGCAAGTTCGTCAGCGCGACGTAGCGGCGTTCGCGCACGCAGAGATGCCCTTCGAATCGCTGGTCGATCTGATCGACCCGCCACGATCGCGTTCGCGACACCCGTTGTTCCAGGTGGCGCTCTCGTTCCAGACAGCCCATTCCGCTACGTGGTCGTTGCCAGGGTTGACGGTCACACAGATTGCGCCTGAGGTCAGGCAGGCGAACTTCGATCTGCAACTCAACGTCGTGGACGAGGGGATCGGGGGCGGACTCGGTCTCGAATTCGTCTACAACGCTGATTTATTCGACGATCTGACAGTGTCGAGCTTTGCGAGTCGGTTCGAGCGCGTCCTGAATCACGTGTCGATCGACCCGGACGTCGTCGTCGGGGGAATCGACCTTCTTGATCGTGCGGAACGAGCACTTCTCGTCCCCGCACACGGCGCGGCTGAACGTCCCGATCCATCTCGGCGTTCCGGTACGACGCTTGCCTCGATGCTGCGATACGGGGTCGAATCCGCTCCGGATGCCGTAGCTGTCGAGGGCGAGGGCAACACACTCACTTACCGGGACCTCGATGCACAGTCGGATGTTGCGGCCGACGAGTTGCGTTCCGGGGGAGTCGGAGTCGACCACGTCGTTGCCTGGACTGCCGATCGGTCCATCGCGTCGATCGTGCGATTGTGGGCGATCGCGAAGGTCGGTGCAGCTCCGGCATTGGTGGACCCGGAACAGCCGCAGGCGCGAGTACGTGAAGTCCTCGAGACACTGAGCGCACCGAACGGCGGCACTGCAGGCGGTTTCGCGGACGGTGGAAGCGCGCGTGAACACTCCGACAGCCTGACGGCTTACGTGGTCTTCACCTCGGGAACGAGCGGAACGCCGAAGGCTGTGGTCGTGACCAACGGCGGGCTCGGTGTGATCGGCCAAGACCTGCCCGCTCGATTCTCGGCCGGGCCAGGTTCTCGCGTATTCCATCGCGGCGCGCCAGGGTTCGACATGACGTTGCTCGAGGTGCTCATCGCGAGTGCGTCGGGGGCGACGCTCGTCCTTGCGAAGAACGACGAGTTGTTCGGCTCGGCACTCGCAGCAGCACTCGGGCGCGAGCGAATTACTCACCTCTGCGCCACACCTACTGTCGTCGCCTCGATCGGCGATCCGGCGCTGCCGGACCTTGCAACGGTGATGTTCGGGGGCGAGCGACTCGGCCGCGCCTTGGCGAAGCGCTGGCAAGCCGGACGCAGAGTGATCAACGGATACGGACCTGCCGAGTCGACGATGTATTCGCTTGCTACCGAGCCTCTGTCGGTTGAACAATTGTCAGCTGACACTCACGACGGATCCGTCGGGTATCCACTGGCCGGGGTCGACGCCGTCGTCCTCGACGATCGACTCGAACCGGTGCCGCCGGGAGTCGCCGGCGAACTGTACCTCTCAGGTCGAATGCTTGCGCGCGGTTACGCCGGGCAACCTGCCCGAACTGCGGAACGATTCGTGGCAACCAGTTCAGGCGCCCGGATGTACCGAACCGGCGACCTGGTGATGTGGAAGCCTGAAATCTCCACATCCGAAATCTCCACATCTGAAGGCAACACGTATCGCCTGCACTATCTCGGGCGAACCGACTCGCAGGTGAAGGTCAACGGTGTCCGGATAGAACCGGGCGAGATCGAGGCAGTCATTCACTCTGTCGCGAACGTCGATTTCTGCGTCGCCGGGGTACGGACGACCGAAAGTGGAAGTCCGCTCTTGGTCGCCTACGTGAGAAGTTCAGGCGCGGAGAGAGTTGACACGGGTGGACTGCGCGCCACCGTTGCAGAACTCCTTCCGACGTACATGGTTCCGCATGTCGTCGTCGAGCTCGAGGGCGAGCTTCCGATGCGGAACGGCAAGGTCGACTTCGCCGGTCTACCGTTGCCGGCGCTCGATGCTTCCCGAACCGAGGGCCCGGACACCGCCACCGAGTACCTGGTGGCTGAGGCCTTCGCCGCGGTTCTGGGCGGCGACGGGGGCGATCGCGACGCAGACTTCTTCACGCTCGGGGGCAACTCGCTGTCCGCTGCCGAGGTCACCTCACTCCTGAGTAGTTCTCTGGGACACGTTGTTCCGCTGAGGACCGTATTCGAGCATCCAACAGTTGCGGCGTTGGCGGCCCGGCTCGATTCGCTCGAGCGGAGCAGCACGGCGACCGATGTTGTCCGACTGGAACCGCGCCGCGACCCCACGCCCGCACCCCTGTCACGGAACCAGCGCTCGATGTGGGTACTCAACCAGCGGAACACGGCGAGCGGTGCGTACAACCTGCCGATCTGCATCGAGATCGACGGTGAACTGGACGTGCCCGCGCTGCGTCAGGCAATGACGGATCTTGTCGGCCGACATGACGTCCTCAGAACCCGGTATCCGGGCACCCCACCGGTTCAGGTGGTAGATTCTCCGTCCGCCGTGACAGTGGAAACGCGACTGGTCGGCGACATCGAGGTCGAGGCCCTGCTGCAAGAGTTCGGCTCGCGCGGTTTCGATGTAGCAGCAGACCTGCCGGTGCGCTGGATGCTGCTCCAGGTGTCACCGGTCAGGCACGTTCTGGCAGTGAGTTTTCATCACATCGCAGTCGACGGGGTGTCGATGCGAACGGTGGTCGGCGACCTGCTGACCGCTTACGGCAAGCGACGAGTGGGACTGGATCCGCAATGGTCTCCGCTGCCGATCCAGTACGGCGATTTTGCCGCGTGGGAGGCAGCACGTGACGTTTCCCCTGTCGTCGAAGAGTTCTGGCGCCGAACGCTCGACGGTGTGACATCTGTGTCGCCGCTGACGGTGGATCACTCTGATGGCGGGCCGGATTCCGTGGCGCAGCGAGTGAACTTCGTGATACCAGCCGTCATCACCTCGGCACTGCAGGCGCGAGCCGACCGATTGAAGGTCTCGCTGTTTGCGGTGGTTCATGCGGCGTTGTCCGTGGTGCTTGCCAAGCTGAGTGGAAATCCCGATGTCGTGATCGCGACAGCTGTCGACGGACGGCGGACGCCTCAGCTCGACGGCGTGGTCGGCATGTTCGTGGATACGGTGCCTCTTCGCCTTCGGGTCGACGGGGATGTGCCGATCGATCTTCTGTTAAGTGCAGCTTTCGATGCTGATGTGGCTGCGTTCGAAAACAGCTCTGTTCCTGCCGAATTGCTGGGTGATGTGCTCGGCGGACGAACTCCGCAGGTTGCGCTAGGTCTGCAGAATTTCGCGGTTCCTGCCGTGGAGGTGGCGGGTCTGAGGATCGAGGCTCGCGAAATCGAGACCGCAACGACGAAGTTCCCCATGCATGTCTCGTTCTCACCCGCTGTCGACGGATCTTTGACCGGCGCTGTCATCTATGCCGCGAGCGCTTTCGATCCTTCGAGCGCCGACGCAGTTACTCGACAACTGTCGAGAGTGCTCGCCTCGATCGCCGAGGATGTGCCTGTACTCGTTTCGGATCTCGCGGTGGGTACGGCGCCCAGTTGGGCTGCTGTCGAGGTCGATTCGTCGCGAACACTCACCGACATCTTCACCGCCACCGCGGCGCGATTCCCGAACAACATTGCTCTCGACGACGGACAGCGCACGGTGACGTATGCCGAACTCGACTCTGCCTCGGATGCGCAAGCCTGGGAACTGGTGGCTCGCGGAGCGGGACCTGGTGCGGTGTACGAGATTCCGGCGGTACGGACTATCGCGTACCTGGTCCGAATGTTGGCGATCTCGAAAACGGGCGCGGCATTCGTGCCGATCGACCCCGACCTGCCGCCGGCACGGTTGAAGCAACTGCGCACAGTGCTCGTCGACCGCAGTCCCGTTCCAGGTCGGCAGTATCCGGATTCAGTCGCGTACGTTGTTCACACGTCCGGGTCGACTGGTGAACCGAAAGGCGTTGCAGTTACGCACCGAGGACTGGGCCTGCTGACCGACGATGCTGTCCGGAAGTACGGCGTGACGTCGGACTCGGTTGTGCTGCACGGATACAAACCGACGTTCGATGCAGCGATCCTCGAGATGATGTTGGCGATCGGCGCCGGGGCTACCCTGGCTGTCGCTCCTCGCGAGGCTTTCGGCGGACGGGCACTCGAAGAATTCGTTGCAGAACGCGGCGTCACTCACATGCTGTCCACTCCAGCCGTACTCGACACGATGGCTCCGGAGCGGTTCGATTCGTTGGAGGTGGTGGCAGTCGGTGGCGATGTGCTCTCACCGTCCACCGCGCGTGCGTGGAGTCGCCGCGCGCGGATGCTCAATGCGTACGGACCGACGGAATGCACGGTGGTCACGACTGTCGCCGAGGTGGATCATCGTGTCACCATCGGAGTCCCGCTCGCCGGAATCGGTGCCGAGGTACTCGATACTCGACTAAGTCCGGTGCCGTGGGCCGGGATCGGTGAGTTGTATGTCAGCGGGCCCGGGCTTGCGATGGGCTATGCCGGAGATCCCGCCGGCACCGCCAGCTCGTTCATCGCAGCACCAGGGGGACGCCGACGTTATCGGACCGGTGACCTGGTCCACCGCCGCACGGATGACACGCTCGGATTCGTCGGACGCTCCGACCGCCAGATGAGCGTGCGCGGAATCCGCGTCGAGCCTGCCGAAATCGAATCAGCTCTGCGTCGATGCACGGGCGTCGAGGCCGCTGCGGTTGTCCTCGTCGACGAGATCGCCGTTGCGTGTGCGGTCGGCGATTGTTTGGAATCGGATCAGCTGACAATCGAGTTGGCCTCGATGTTGCCTGCGTATCTGATGCCCGGCCGAGTTGTCGTGCTGGAGTCGATCCCACTCACGTCGAACGGAAAGTTGGACGCAGATGCGTTGCGGCGCCACGTGTTCGAGAGCCAGGCGCCCGATGCCGCAGTGACGGTCTCGGAGGAACTCGTCACCGCTGTCATGTCGGAACACGTGTCCGGAAGTTTCGGCGCTCTGCACAACCTGTTCGAATCAGGTGGTGATTCGTTGGCCGCGGCAGCGGTGGCAGGTCGACTTGCCTCGATCTTCGCGCGGGATGTGCCCGTTCGCGCGGTCTTCGACAATCCGTCGCCGCGAGCGATGTCTCAGTGGCTGTCGGCAAGCGCGACCGATGACAAGCGCCGCGAACTGACTCGACGTGATTCTGGCATGCCGGCACCTCTGGCGCCCTCGCAACAACGGCTCTGGCTGATCAATCAGCTCGAGCCGGAATCGACTGCGTACAACCTGACGTTTGCAGCGGTCCTGGCAGACGAAGTCGATCGTTCGGTCTTGCGCAGCGCCCTCGGTGACGTCGTCGACCACCATGCCGTATTGCGAACTGTGTTTGTTCCGGGTGAATTCGGTCCACAACAGGTTGAAATAGGCTCTGTCGCAATCGATCTCACGACAGTGTCCGTCGACGATCTCCAAGCGAGCGCTCGGGCCTTCGCGACTGTGCCGTTCGACCTCGAACGCGATGTTCCGTTCCGAGTGCGTGTATTCACCGAGAATGGCGGAGTCGACTCTGCAGGAGTGACTGTCCTGGTGATCGTGGTTCACCACATTGCCGTCGACGGTGCGTCGATGGACCCGATCCTGGCCGATTTCGCGTCAGCCTTCGAGGCCAGGGCTGTTGGAAAGCAGTGGGTCCGCTCCACTGACGGAGTCAGCTATGGCGACTACAGCCACTGGGCGCGAGAGAGTTTGGGTGATCCCGAGGATTCTCTCAGCGTGGCTCACCGGCAACTCGACTACTGGTCGAGCGCACTTCGTGGCGTCGAGGATGTGCTGGCTCTACCCGTCGACAACCCCCGGAGTGCCGTGTCTTCACGATCCGAGGAGATGGTGACGGAAGTCCTCGACGGCGCCACCTACGACGCGTTGTCGGCGTTGGCTCGTTCACATGGCGTCACGGTATTCATGGTCGTCCACAGCGTGATCGCCGTACTGCTCGCCCGCGAGTGCGTCACGGACGACGTCGTGGTGGGAGCAGCTGTGAGTCTGCGGAACGATCCGGCGCTACTGAACGTCGCCGGCATGATGGTGGGCACCGTCGCATTGCGCACGAGAATCAACTCCGCCGACCGCTTCACCACGGTGTTGGACGAGGTGCGCCGCGTCGATCTGGAAGCAATGGCGAACGCGGACGTCTCGTTCGACGACGTAGTCGCGAGGGTCGATCCGCCGCGCAGGATGAACGAGCATCCGCTGTTCACGGTCATGCTGGCCTATCGACGAGCGCTCGACGTGCCGCAGATCGACGGCATCACCGTCTTCGACATCGACATCGACAACGCAGGGTCCTCGACCGGCTACGACTTGACGTGGGACCTGGTCGACACCGGTGACAGTCTGACGATTCGATTGCTGTATGCCACGGACAAGTTCCGCGAGTCGACCGCGGAACTGTTCATGCAGCGGGTGGCACGTATCACCGAATCAGTGACAGGTGAACCCGAGATCGTGGTCGGGGAGATCGAATTGCTGTCCAGTTTCGAACGCTCGGCGCTGACGGCTGCGAATCCTCGCCATGTCGAACCGCTGACGATTGCGGACATATTCGAACGCGCGCTGCGGCAGGTACCCGACGGCATCGCGCTGGAGGAGAACGGCCGGCGATGGACCTATCGCGACCTGCACGAGGAGTCGTCGTACTGGGCGCGCGAGTTGGTGGTCCGAGGAATCGGACCAGATGACGTGGTGGCCGTTGCGCTCGGTCGCGGGCATCTGTGGATCGTTGCGTTGTGGGCGGTAGCGCGGGCAGGCGCAGCGTGGCTGTCGCTCGATCCGGCGCTGCCGACAGCGCGTCGGCAGACCATGATCGAGGAGTGCGGTTCGGTTGTCGGTTTGACGGCGGACGGTGCGGCCGCAAGTCTGCCTGCCTGCGTCGAGTGGCTGGCAATGGATGAATCCCGCACTGCGAGTGAGCCTGCCGCGGTTTCGGCGAGTAGGGCTGACCTAGACAACCTTGCCTACGTCATCTACACGTCGGGTTCCACGGGAAGACCCAAGGGTGTCGAGGTTTCACACCGCGGAATCATGAATGTCTGCACTGCGCACGCCGAGATCGCTCAGCTCGATCGTGGCCCCCGCATCCTGCAATTGGCGTCGTCGACGTTCGACGCGTCGGTGATCGAGATCCTTCTCGCGGCTGCAGGGTGTGGAACGTTGATTCTGGCTCCTGACTTCGTCTACGGGGGAGAGGAACTCACGAATCTGGTGGTAGCCGCCGACGTCACGCATTTGATCGTGACGCCGACCGTCCTGGCCACGATCGATCCGGATGCAGTACCCCCGCTGATCGTCGAATCGATGGGGGAACCACTCTCTGCCCGCCTTGCGTCGGCTTGGTCGAGCCGACATTGCATAGTCAACGGATACGGACCGACCGAATCAACGATTGCGGCATCGATTTCCGCTCGGATCACTGACGGGGACGTCACTGTCGGCACCCCGGTACCTGGCACGACGGCATTTGTTCTCGATCAGAGGCTCCGACCGGTTCCGGATGGCGTTGAGGGAGAACTATTCCTCGCCGGTGAGAATGTGGCACGCGGGTACGTCGCCTCCCCGGGTCTGACTTCCGAGCGTTTTGTTGCCAATCCTCACGCGGTGGGGACTCGGATGTATCGCACGGGTGACCTCGTGCGTCGTAGGCGTCACGACCGAGCGCTCGAGTACCTGGGTCGCAACGACGCACAGGTGAAGGTGCGGGGTGTCCGCGTGGAACCGGCGGAGGTCGACGCGGCTCTGTCAAGCCATGGAGCAGTGACCTTCTCGGTAACCGTTGTCGCTGACGACGGACACGGATCCGCTGAACTCCGTTCGTATGTGACGTTGGCGGAAAACGGTTCGGCTACGGAATCGGAGCTTCGCGGGTTCGTCTCCGGCCTGCTGCCGAAGCACCTGCTGCCTTCGTCGGTGACGGTAGTGGGCGAGGTACCGTTGCTCGCTTCGGGGAAGATAGACGCAGCGGCACTTCCTGCTCCTGCACCGCAGGTAGGGTCGAGTGTGGATCGACCTGTCTCGGATACCGAACGTCACGTGGCACAGGCATTCGAAGGTGTGACCGGCGCGAAGTCGGTCGGTCGCTACGACGACTTCTTCGAGCTCGGCGGGACATCCATGGGTGCAGTTCAAGTGGCTTCGCGCTTGCGTGAGACCTTGAACAGGGAATTCCCGGTTCAATGGATTTTCACCGATCGAACTGTGGCGGAGCTTGCGTCTCGGATGGACCTCGTTCATGACGATGTCTTCGAGGGTGATTCGCTTCATTCGGATCCGCTGGACACGGTCGTCATGCTCGGCGGCGACCCCGACGACCAACGGCCGCCGTTGTTCTGTGTGCATCCGGTCAGCGGAATTGCCTGGTGCTACGCCGGACTTGTCGGTCACTTGCGGGGTCGACGGGTGTACGGCATCCAGGCAACGGGTGCAGGTGAATTGCCAGGCACGGTGGCGGAGTTGGCGTCGGGGTACGTCGATGCCGTACGGACGGTGCAGCCGTCGGGTGAATTCCATCTGCTGGGCTGGTCAGCCGGCGGAACGATCGCTCTCGAGATGGCGAGCCAGCTCGAAGAGGCCGGCGATCTGGTCGGTTCGGTCTTGATGCTCGACGCGCTGCTGCCCGAGATGATGCCGTCTGTGCAATCAGCCCCGAAGCCTTCCGAGTTGTTCGCGCAGATCGGACTGGCCGAGGTCGAAACTGAATCTGCGCCAGTGACTTTTGCGGAGGTTGCGGCAGAGATCCGGCGGCAGACCGATATGGATTTCCTGACCGATACTGTTCTGGAATCAGTAGTGGGGCGGGTGGAAAAGCTGTCACGGATCGTTCGGGACCACAGGCCCAGACCCTATTCGGGCTCGGTGGAACTGTTTGTGGCGCAGCACGATCTGCCTGAGCATGGTCACTTGGTCGAAAAGTGGTCCGAACTGGTAGGGCCGTTGCGGGCGTACCTGGTCGACTGCTCTCACTCGGAAATGTCGAGCACAGAGGTGTTGGCGGAAGTCGCCCACGTTCTCGTCGGCGATCTCGAAGGTGTCGATTCCGATTCCAAGGATCGCAATCATACTGGGGTGCAATAGATCTAACGGGCCGGGACTTTGGTCCGGAATTGTCACCCCAGTGGTCCTATTGCTTCAGTTCCGCAAGCAGAATCTGTAGCATTTCCCTTGTGGCAGTAAGCCATTCAGAAACTATCTCCGGAGGATCGTATGTTGGGTTCCCTTTTTTCCATCAGCTCTGAAATCGGTGTCCCGTCCGTCGACGCGCTCTTCGAGGCTGCTCGGACCATCATCGGCGCGCTCTTCGGCCTGAGCTGACACGTCGCAGCGACCTTCCCCCGCGGTGAAGAAAGTCCCTGTTCTCCGACAAGGAGAACAGGGACTTTCGTGCAACCTGCCGGTCAGCGGCTGCGTGGCGGTGAGTGAGTGTCCTACCGACCGTTCTGCTGATACGCGATCGCTATCAGCGATCCGACTTCGTCGTTCACGTCCTCGGTGCTGGTGAGCCCGATCTTGTGACTCGACTGCCCGGGTGCTTTGGCCGGCACCAGAAGTTCGGAACCGGGGGCCTCGACGAAACGTAGTCCGAGGTCGACTCGGGCTTTGGTGGCCGCTGCGATGGCAGCGAATTGGCGAGCGCGAACAAAGGGCGTGTAGGTTCCGCGGCCTTCGACTCGAACATCGGTTCCGAGTTCTTCGATCAGACGTCGGGCTGCATCGAAGATGGGTCGCAGCGCCGCCTTCGGGCCGCTGTACTGCTGGTCGATGTACTGCTCGACGGTCGGCTCCACCCATCCAGCCTGTTTGGCGGCCTCGAACGCGATTGCCCACTGCGTATTCTGCGGTACACCGTGCTCTGCTTTCAGCCACTTGCGGACTTTGTTCTGATCGAGCGGGTCGACCCCGGACGTCCGTACAGCCTCGACCCATTCTTCGAGAGTGCGCCCGGTACGGTCGCGCATGGACGAGGTGACTGCGGCCATCATGTCGGAGGGTTCCATGCGTCCGTTCTACCGGTTGTCGCTGTGCACGGGTAGCTCGCTCAATCGATGCCCAGCATCGCCTTGAGCGCGTCTGCGCCGGTCACTTCGACGGGATACGGCGGTGCGACAAAATCTTCGCGGCTGAGGGTGAAAAGTCGACGTACGGTCATACGACCGTCGGCGGACAACTCCTCGACCGTGCCGTCCGCGCGGTACCCGACTTTGGCCGACACAGTGATCGAGGCAGGGTTGTCCGTGAACGCCGACGACACGACGCTTCGTGCGCCCAAAGAGTCGAATGCGAATGCGCAGATTGCCTGTCGGGCAAGAGTGCCGATACCCCGGCCTTGGAAGCCTCGCCCGATCCACGAGCCGGTTTCTCCGGTACGACTTTCAGGGAAGTCCGTCGCGGCGAACGCCTGGCAGCCGACGATTTCTCCGTCGACGACAATGGCTGTCTCGAATTTCCAGTCGGCCATGGTCATCGCTCCGCGGACCGACCAGTGGTATTGGATGAATCTTCGCGACACTTCGTCGGGAGTGCCCACCGTCCAGGGGACGAGAAACGGCATCTGTTCGGCAGGGTGAATGCCGGCCCGCACCAGCGCAGCGAGTTCGGGGAAATGGTCGTCGCGCACGGGGACCAAGCTGACGGGCCCACACGTGATCGTGACTCCGTACGGAGGCCAGATCTCTGTCAGTGGATCAACCATCGTCTGCAGGCTTTCGTTCGTGTGCGAATCGGGTCACAGTCTGGCATGCCGGGCCCGTCCGAGTGAGGGACTTCTGGTCATCGAGATTCTTTTGCCCTCGCGGTGCCGAGTCGTGACATTAGTGTGTGGACGGTGACTACAGACAAACCGGTACGTCTTCGTGAAGATAGATCGCCTGACAGGCTTTCGCGCGGCGTGGTAGCCGGATATGCAGCGGGAAGTGTCGGTACGGGCGGCTTCGGCGTGCTTCCAGGTCTGGTACTGGCGTACTACCTGACCGACACGCTCGGGGTAGCCGCGGCGCTCGCCTCGCTCGTGGTCATCGTCCCGAAAATCGCCGACGTGCTGATCGATCCGCTGATCGGGTCGATCAGCGATCGAAGCTCCCATCGAACTGGTACGCGAGTGCCACTCATGCTCGCAGGCGCTCTGGGGCTGCCGTTGCTCTTCATCCTCACGTTCTCAGCCCCCGTGTCTGCCGGCCCCGGAGTCGGTGCGTTGTGGGTGCTCGTCTTCTTCCTGCTCGCGGCCAGTGCCTACAGCCTCTTTCAGGTTCCGTACATCGCGTTGCCGACCGAGCTGACCGGCGATTACCACGAGCGCACTCGTTTGGTATCGGTTCGAATTGCGGTGCTGGCCCTGACAATTCTGGTCATCGGCGCTGGTGGACCGGAACTTCGCGATGCTGCCGGGGGCGGAGCACGCGGTTATCTGGTCATGGCGATCGGGGTGTCGGCGCTCATGTGTGGGGCAATGATCTGGGCAGTTCGCGGAGCGGCGCGCCACACGGTGACTCACGCGGACGCGCCGGTCGGTTCGTTGCTCGCGCAATACCGGGACGGGTTCGACGCGATACGACGTACCCGCGCGTTCCGATTGCTGGTCATCGTCTTCGTGCTTCAGGCTCTTGCCACCGCTGTGATGTTGGCGGGTGCGCAATATCTGGCGACCTACGTGATGGGCAACGAAGGCGCGCTCACCGGTCTGTTCGTTGCACTCGTCGGACCAGCTCTCGTCGTCATGCCTCTGTGGTACCGGTTCTCGCATCGGTACGGAAAGCTTCGCGGTTACGTCGTGTCTTCCATCCTGTTTGTCGTCGCGACTGCGTTGTTGACGCTGGCGGCTGTCGACGCCGGGTCGTGGATCTACGGTGCCGTCGCTCTTGCCGGCGTTGCCTACGCAGGGATGCAGGTGTTTCCGCTGGCGATGCTTCCGGACGTCATCGAGGACGACGCGCGAATCGGTGGACGCCAGCGTGGTGGTTCGCTCAGCGGTATCTGGACCGCCTCGGAAACCGCGGGCCTTGCCCTGGGGCCCGCGGTGTTCTTGGGTGTACTCGCGGTCACCGGCTTCGTCTCGAAAACTGCGGGCGAGACTGTCGTGCAACCGCAATCAGCGCTGACCGGAATAGCTCTCGGCTTCTCGGTCGTGCCGGCGATCCTGGTTGCGATCAGCCTGCTCGTATTGCGGAATTACCGCACCGAACAAGAATCCACTCACGAGAACGTAGGTGAACGATGAGTTCCACTCAGGCCGAGGAACTTCAGGGCAAGAGCGCAAACCTCGAGAAGAGGGCGGCCGACATCTTGACTCGTTTGCGTTCGCTTCGTGAGCAGGACGCTCCGACGCACGGCGGCCGGGTTCTGTCGTACGTGTACGACAGCGGCCTCGCAGCGCTCGACGAGTTGGCAGCGGACGCAGCTCGACTGGTTCAGCCGGTCAACGGTCTCGACCCGACCGTGTTCCCGTCCACCGCGGTGATGGAGCGTGAGTTGGTTGCGTTCGCTCGCGAGTTCCTCCATGGAGCTCCAGGCACAGCCGCAGATAGATCCGCGGATACAGACACAGATGGCGGTGAGGTGGTTGTCGGCAATGTCACCAGCGGCGGAACGGAGAGTTGTGTGTTGGCCGTCAAGGCAGCTCGCGACTTTCGTGGGCTCCCGCCGGGTGAGGGTTCGCTGGTTCTTCCGACCACCGCGCATGCCGCTTTCCACAAGGCAGCGCACCTACTCGGACTGGAACTCATCCTGGTACCTGTAGATCCCACGTCGGGGCGCGTGGGCGCACACGATATTGCGACGGCAGTTCGGAAGGACACGGTTCTGATCGTCGTCTCTGCGCCCAATTACCCGTTCGCGGCGCTCGACCCGATCGCCGAGGTTGCGAAAGTTGCCCGTGCACAGTCGATTCCACTGCATGTCGACGCCTGCATCGGTGGCCTTGCGTTGCCGTGGTGGGGTGATCTGCCGCCCTGGGATTTCCGGGTGCCTGGTGTCACCAGTATGTCGGTCGACTTCCACAAGTACGGATACTCACCCAAAGGCGTCTCGGTCTTGCTGCACCGAGGGCGCGACCTGCATCGCAAGCAGTATTTCGGACTCACGGACTGGCCGGGGTATCCGGTGGTCAATCCCACTCTTCTCGGTTCCAAATCCGTTGCTGCGCTGGCCGGAGCGTGGGCGATCTCGCAAGTTCTCGGTCAATCGGGATACGCCGAATTGGTGTCCCGAGCTCAGCGGGCGACGCGCGCGCTGATCGACACGGTCCAGAGCATCGACGGGCTTCGCGTCGTGGGCACGCCGGTGGGGCCACTGTTCGCGGTCGCCACCGACGATTCCGTGCCGCTCGAACGTCGAGTCGATCCGCATCGCTGGGTGAGTGCCGTCGGTGCCCGCGGTTTCGTCCTTCAGGGGCAGCCGGCGTCTACGCAATCCGACGGGACGACGTTGCCTCGAACCACCCACCTGACCGTCACCCCGGTGACGGAGTCCGTGCTCGGCGAGTTGACCAGCGCGCTCGTCCTCGGTGCCGACGACGTTCGCGGCTCGGCGGCAGCCGAGGCGCCGCCGGCCCTGGCAGAGTTGGCCGGAGCATTCGAACGTGGCGATGTCACCGTGGCCGATGTTCTCGCGTTGCCCAGTGACGCCGTCGCGGCGGCGTTGACGTCGGCGGGGCTGGATCCTCGGGGTTCTTCTGATTCTCCGCTGGACATGGCGGCAGTCCTCGCGGCGGTGGAATCGCTGCCCCGCGAGGTCACGAAGCGCCTGCTGGTGGAATTCCTGGCCGGACTGGTGGAGCCGTGAGGAACGGGAAACCTCGGTGAACACTGCCCGAAACTCGGACAAATGGCGCGAAAGATTTGCGAATCGGGCGTAAGTTTTCTGTCATCGGCTAACCATCTTTTGTCGGAGGGTTGATTTGTGACTGGCGCCGCGACCAAGATTCTGACGGTTTTCGAGGACGTGATCGGGGTTCCGCTTCCGATTCGGGTGCGGTGTTGGGACGGTTCGGAAGCAGGTCCGCCTGACGCCGCTGCGCAGGTACATTTCCGGAATCGGCGTGCCCTACGCCGAGTCCTGTACTCTCCCAACGAATTGGGGCTGGCGAGGGCGTACGTGTCCGGTGATCTGGACGTAGACGGCGATATCTTTGCGCTCCTCGATGTCCCGGATCTGGTCACGCGGCTCGGTGAGAATCGATTGTCGGGCTTGCCGCTGCGCTCGATCGTGCGCGCCGCCGGTACGTTCGCCGGCTTGGGGGCACTGGGTCTACCGCCATCACCTCCGTCGATCGAGATGCGTCGTAAGCGCGGCACGCGGCACAGCAAGGCACGGGATTCTGCTACCGTCTCCCATCACTATGACGTCGGGAATCGCTTCTACGAACTGTTTCTCGGGCCGAGCATGGTCTATTCGTGCGGGTACTGGCCGGAGGGGGTCGAATCCCTCGAAGCCGCTCAGTTCGCGAAGCTGGACCTGATTTGCCGCAAGCTCGATCTGAAGCCGGGAATGCGACTGCTCGACGTCGGCTGCGGTTGGGGATCGATGGCATTGCATGCTGCCCAGAACTACGGCGTCGACGTTGTCGGGGTGTCACTGAGTAACGAGCAGGTCGAGTACGCCAAGGGGCGGGTTGCCGACGCGGGTCTGACCGATCGTATCGAGATTCGAGTGCAGGACTACCGCGACGTCGACGACGGACCGTACGACGCGATTTCGAGCATCGGCATGTCCGAGCATGTGGGCCTTGCCAATTTGCCGGTGTACACGGCAAAACTCCACGAGCTGCTCGTGCCCGAGGGGCGTCTTCTCAATCACGCCATCGCGGCGGTGAAGTCGTTGTCGGACAAGGTCGATGACGGACCCAGTTTCATCGACCGGTACATCTTCCCGGACGGCGAGATACTTCCGCTGAGTAAAACCATTGATGCGCTGGAACTTTCAGGGTTCGAGACGCGTGACAGCGAAGCATTGCGCGAGCATTACGCCTTGACGCTGCGCGCATGGGTCGAGAACCTGCGCGAGAACTGGGACGCGGCAGTTCTTCAAGTCGGTGCTCCCCGGGTCCGAACCTGGTTGCTGTACCTCGCGGCCAGTGCGCTGGGTTTCGAGGAGCCGCACCGGCTTACGATTCATCAGGTTCTGGCCGTCAAAACAGGGGATCGGGGGGCCAGCGGCATGGCCCGCTCACGTGAGAGTTGGTACCGACCGATTGAAGTCCCGCAGATCGAAACCGGTCCGCGTATCGACTGAGGCCTATACGTTGGATGTCCATGAGCACCCGGAAGGTTGTCCTCGCGGCAGTGAAGATTTCTGCCGTTGTGGTATCGGCGCTTCTGCCGACGTCGCTGCTGTTCACACCGATGTCGAACGCCGAACCTGCGAACGATTTCTACGACGCGAGTCCGGGTGAGGTCGGTGATCCGGGTTCGGTGATTCGGACGGAACCGCTTCCGCTTGCCGGTGCAGTCGGCGGAGTGCCTGGTGTGGGGACTCGGATTCTTTATTCGAGTACCGATACCCACGGTTCCACGGTTGCTGTGTCGGGCTCGTACCTGGAGCCGGCTGCCCCGTGGTCAGGAGCGGGCCCGCGCCCGACGATCGTGGTCGGTCCGGGCACGCAGGGCCAAGGTGATCAGTGCGCGCCGTCGAGGATGTTTCCCACCGCCGGTCAACTCCGCCTGGCGGAACCCGGGAATCCGTCGAACTACGGTGCCGGTGTCGACAGTGTCGGTGTCAACTACGAGTCCGCATTTGCATTTGCATTTCTTGCTCAGGGCGTTCGCGTGTTCGTCACCGACTACATCGGACTCGGAACGCCCGGCGTCCATACCTACGTCAATCGCGCCGAGGAAGCGCATGCGATGTTGGACGGTGCACGCGCCGCCCGAGCCCTGGCGAAGGCAGGAGTGGACGATCCGATAGCGCTGTGGGGCCATTCGCAGGGCGGCGGTGCCACTGCCGCTGCAACCGAACTCGCACCCGAATACGCGCCTGAGTTGAATCTGGTCGGGAGTTACGCGAGCGCGCCCCCGGCGGACCTGGCAAGCGTTCTGCGTCATATCGACGGTACCGGTCTGATGGCTGCGATCGGCTACACGATCAACGGCGTCCTCGACCGATATCCCGCCGCACGAGAGCCAATCGAGTCTCGACTCAACGACTACGGCCGGTCCGTGCTCGCCGACGTCACCGGGCAATGCCTCATCGATTCCCGAACCAAGTACGGGAAGCAGTCGACGGCGTCGTGGACCACAGACGGTCGACCCCTTGCCGATGTTGTGGAATCGGTACCGGACATCCAGCAGGTGATCGAGGAACAACGCATCGGGCGGCGAACCCCGGCGTCGCCGATCCTGGTCAACGGAGCGCTCAACGACGACTTCATCCCGTACGAGCAAACCCGGCGCCTGGTTCAGGACTGGTGCGCGCGCGGAGCCGAGGCGACGTTGTTCACCGACACCCTGCCTGCAGTGAATCCGGGGAGCGGTAACAACCACCTCGCGCCGGCGGTAGCGGATTTCGGTGTCGGATTGCAGTACGTGCTGGACAGATTCAACGGTAAGCCCTTGGTCGACACGTGCAACGCCTGAGACACCTGCTTCTCGATTACCCTGCGGCGTAACCACCGTCTCACTGCGAACGGTGGTTGACTGACCCCGTGAACGATCGATCGCACGACCTTCCGATCAAACCCGTTCCTCGCAGCGCGCTAGGTGCTGGCCCCGCACTGAGAGTGTCGACGGGACTGCTGCTCGGTGTCGCGGCAGGTGTCGTGATGGCATGGGTCGGCTACCCGCGGTTCGCGTTCCTGATCGGCTGGGATGTCGCGGCGACGGTGTTCACGGTGTGGACGTGGATTCTGGTCTGGCCCTTCGATGCGACGCTCACCGCGAGCCACGCAACGCGGGAAGAACCGGCGCGCAACGTCGCACACCTGCTGATTCTCGGTGCTGCCGTCGCGAGCCTGGTCGGTATCGCGTTCCTGCTCTTGGCGGCACCCGACGGACATCACTACCAAGTCGTGGCGGCATCGGTTGCTGTCGGCAGTGTCGTGATCTCGTGGCTGGCGGTCCACACGCTCTTCGCCCTCGGATACGCGCGGCTGTACTACTCCGGCCCTGACGGCGGAATCGACTTCAATCAGGAAGAACCGCCGAGATACAGCGATTTCGCCTACGTGGCGTACACGGTCGGGATGAGCTTCGCGATTTCCGACACCAACTTGAAGTCGTCGGACATGCGCGCGATGGCGCTCGGCCACGCACTGCTGTCGTACCTCTTCGGTTCGGTGATCGTGGCGTCCGTCGTCAACTTGATTGCAGGCCTGTGAGCGATCAAGCCGTGTGAGCGATCAAGCCGCTGCGCGTCCGATGCTCGAGAGGAAGCCGGCGGCTCCGAAGAACAGGCCGGCGAACACTCGATTGGTGGTTCGTTGTTGTTTGGGGGAGCGCATCAAGGTAAGTACCCGTGCGGCCAGCCCGGTGTATCCGGTCATCACGATCACGTCGACTGCGCACATCGTGGCGGCGATGATCAGATACTGCGGCAGCAGCGGTGCCGCAGGGTCCAGGAACTGTGGGAGCACTGCGAGCATGAAAACGACGGCCTTCGGGTTGCTCGCGTTCACGAGAAATGCGCGAAGCATCATCATCGGGCCGGAACTGCTCGCGGTTGCTTCGTCGGTCTCCACTTCGGTGGGCGCTGACCGCCACTGCCTGACTCCCAGATAGACGAGGTATGCGACACCGAACCACTTGATCAGGGAAAAGGCCACGGTCGAACTGGCGAGAATTGCACCGACCCCGGCCGCGACAATTCCGATCTGCAGCAACAATCCCAATTGCAACCCGAAGATGTTCCAGTAACCTCGCCGCAGGCCGTAGGCAAGCCCCGACGACATCGACGCAATGGCGCCGGCCCCCGGTGACAGGCTGATCACCCAACTTGCTCCGAAGAAGGCCAACCAGACGTGCCAACTCATGTCGAATGTCCTTTGATCGGGGAATACTCCCGACAACCAGCACGCACGGGATCAGAAAAGTGTAGACGGACTGTCCTGCTCACTGCTCGCTGCAGTGCAATGATCGGGAGATGACGCCGTACCCCGTACTCGACCTGACACCCGACGAATTACTGACCACGACGCGCACGGTTCGAAAGCGTCTGGATCTGACCCGTCCCGTGCCGTTGGATCTGGTGAAGGAGTGCCTCCAGATCGCCTTGCAAGCACCCTCCGGTTCGAATCGTCAGGGGTGGCAATGGATGGTGGTGACCGATCCGGCACTGCGAGCGGCTGTCGGGCAGATCTACAAGGAAGTCACCGACGAGTACCTCGCTTCTCACGGTTCGGCGGCAAAACTCTTCGCCGACGATCCCGATCGTGCGCCGATCCAACAGCGCGTAGGCACCAGCGTCGCGTGGCTCGGTGAGCACATGGGCGAGGTACCCGTTCTTCTCATTCCATGTATCAAGGCAGGAAAGACACTGCCGGAGGGCAATCAGGCAGGGTTGTGGGGGTCGCTCCTTCCCGCCGCGTGGAGTTACGCCCTGGCCGCGCGGGCACGTGGACTCGGTACGGCGTGGACGACATTGCACCTGCAGCGTGAAGCGGAAGTTGCCGAGCTGCTGGGCATTCCGGCCGGATTCCATCAAGCGGCATTGATTCCCACGGCGTACTTCACCGGAGAGACGTTCAAACCAGCCGCCCGCGAACCGGTCGACAATGTGCTGCACGTGGACCGATGGTGAGCCTGATCTACTCGGCGATCTGCTCGATCGACGGGTATGTGGCTGATGAGCAGGGGAACTTCGACTGGGCGGTTCCCGACGCGCAGGTCCATTCGTTCGTCAACGAGCTCGAGCGGGGAGTCGGCACGTACCTACTCGGGCGCAAGATGTACGAGACCATGATTCCCTGGGAAGCAATGGCACGCGGGGGCCTTCACGGCTCTTCGGTGTCGGGAGGTTCTTCGGTTCCCGAAGAGTTTGCCGGAATCGAGGCGGCGACTGTCGAGTTCGCCGAAATCTGGGGAGGTATCGACAAAGTCGTGTACTCCACGACGCTGACCGAGGTGTCGACGGCGCGCACAACAATTGTCCGAGACTTCGACGCCGACGCCGTTCGTGCGCTCCAGAGTGAAGCGGTACAAGATATCTCGATCGGCGGTCCGACCGTTGCAGCATGTGCTTTCGCGGCGGGACTGGTCGACGAATGCAGGCTCTTCCTCTGCCCGGTGAGCGTCGGGGGCGGACTGCGCGCTCTCCCTGAAGGAAGGCTCGACCTGCAGTTGCTCGAGGAGCAGACATTCGACGGCGGCGTGATCTATCTGCGGTACGCCGTGCGCTAAGCAATCACCATCACCGTCGTGACGACACAGAGTAGAGCGATATAGGCGCAGGCATGAACGCGGTCCGGGATGACGCCGACAAATCGTCGGCTCAGCGCAATCGCCGGTAGAGAGCCGGCGAGCAACGCACAGACCGCCAGAAGGTCGACGGCGCCGACTCTGCCCGCCGACAGATCCGAGGCCGTGATGCCCCCTGATGCGGCCGCGTACACCGCAGTCGCGACGACAGCGACAGGCAGGCTCAACGGGTTTGCGCTAGCGGCGGCGTCGGCCATCGGAACTCCGCCGCGTCGCATCATCGGAACCGTCATGACGCTGCCGCCTACGCCGAGGAAACTTGCGACAGCGCCGATTCCGATTCCGGCTGTGCGGAGACCGTGCGGGCCAAGATGGTCCCGAGGTACGTGAGGTGTCAGAAATCCTTGTCGCAGAAGACTGTCCAGGATCGTCACGACGAGGTAGAGCACGAACAGAATCCGGACGACGGCGTCGTCGACGTGGCCCGCCGCGACCGCTCCCAGGCCTGCTCCGACTGCGACGGGGCCGATCAGAGGCCGGATGTACTCCGTCCGAAGCCGTCCTGAGTTCCTGAATGCGACTGTGGCACTGAGTGAATTGACCACCATCACGGCCGCCGAGGATGCGACGGCAACATGCATCGGATCGACGACGTCCGGCCGAAGCGTGGATGCAGCGTAAACGACTGGGACGGTGACAAATCCGCCACCGAACCCGAAGAGAACGGTGGTGACTCCGGTCAAGGCGCCGAAAGTGAGCAGGATGAGGGCGTAGTGAAGCACTTGATGAACGGTAGCGATTTCGCCGCTGGCGCACATTCGAAGGTTCGCCACGTTCCATTGTGAATCAGACACGGACTCGGTAGGTTCCTCCGGTGCGCAACATCTCGATCAACGACGTCGATCACTCACCTCGCAGCGTTCTCGCAATCGGAACCGACTACCCGCCCGGTCACGTGCTGGCCGCCCACGAACATCGACGAGCCCAGTTTCTCTTCGCTGTGAACGGTGCGATGAACGTCGAAACCGAAGACGGTGAGTGGACGGTTCTGCCGTCCAATGCGGTCATGATTCCCGCCGGTGTCGCTCATGCGGTGACGATGGACGGCGTCAGCACGCGAAGCCTCTACATCGAACCGTCCGCGGCGCCGTGGTTCCCGGTCAGGTGTCGAGTCGTCGCGGTGTCGTCACTTCTGCGTGAGCTGCTGGTCGCTGCAGTCGACATGGACGTCGAGTTGAACGCGGAGGACGACTTCCCCGCCCACGGGCGCGGCGCCGCGGTATTTCAGCTGATCCTGCACGAACTTCGTGATCTTGCGCCCCTGCCTGTGGAACTCCCGCTGCCGCGGCACCCGGGATTGCGGGCGTTGTGCACGAGGTATCTCACAGGTCCGTCGATCCACGACTCACCCACGCGGTGGGCCGAGCAACTCCATATCAGTGAACGAACACTGCACCGCTTGCTGATCTCGGAAACGGGGATCAGCGCGTCGTCGTGGATGCAGCGCGCCTGCATTCTTCATGCGCTTCCGAAACTCTCTGCCGGTGCCAGTGTGACAGCCGTTGCGTCTGAACTTGGATACTCGACGCCGGCCGCCTTCACCGCGATGTGCACCCGAGTCTCGGGTGCACCGCCCAGTAGCTATCGGGCGCGCGTCACGACACAGACACCGGAATGATGTCGGCGACGACGTCGTGGATGAGACCGTCACGGACTTCGAAGGTTTCACGAATCTCGACGGTCATCAGGCGCGTGCCACCGATTCCCGCGTCCAGCAGGTAGGTGGTCGAGACGATGTCCCCGGCTTCCGACATCTCGAGGTCGCGGACACCCTGGATGACGCGGTATTGGATGCCGTTTTCGAGGTCTGCGGACATCTGTGGTCCCGAGAAGCCGGTCTTGATTCCGGCTTCGACGCGCGTCGCATCCGGGGCGAAGTGGACATCGGAGACGTCATGGGAGACCAGGGCGTCGATGTAGGCACGTGCCTGCGCCTCGCGGGGTGAATCGGCCGGGTTGGGGGCTGCTGTCGCAGCGCCTCCGGCGAGCAGGATCAGGGCAGCGGTGGCAGCGGCAGTTCCGGCGATATTTCGCAGTGTTCGCATGAGGCATCCTAACGACGGAGAGGGCAGGAAATTCGGAAAACGGCCCTCATCGAGTAGCCGTACAGCTGCGGGGAGGATCGACGAGCGAGCAGAAAGCCGGGGCCATGACGGGCACGTAGTCGGCGCCGACGCCGTTGTCGTGAATGATCCGGCGGTAGGTGTCGACGCCGTCGGTCGGGATTCGGGCCGCAGTGGGATCGCCGAGAACATCGACCGTGTAGAGCCCGAATCGAGGTCGGTAAGAACCCCATTCGTAGTTGTCGGTAATCGACCAGTAGTTGTATCCGATCACGTCGGCACCGTCTTCTCGGGCGCGTTCCATCCAATAGATGTGATCGCGTAGGTGATTCGAGCGTGTGTATCCGTCGGCGCGCGGCGCTCCGTTGTCAGTGGGCATGCCGTTCTCGACGATGTAGAGGGGGAGTTCTGGATACTTGCCGGAGTACCGCATCAATGCGTCGTACAGGCCTTCGGGTTGTGGCGTGACGTTGTAGAACTCGTCGAGTGCGGCGTACGCGGCAGTCGGATTGTTCAGGGCCACACCGTAGTAGTAGTCGATCCCGAGAAAGTCGAGCTTGTCGCGCACCCGATCCGTGAATACCGAATCGATCGCCTCGGACACGCCGGGAATGAAGGAGAAATTACTGCTCGCGCGAGCACCGGGATCGAGAACATGGATGCGGTCGTAGATCGCCCGGTGGACTCGGACCAATGAGTCGAACATCGACGGTGCCTGGGTGAGTGCGATTCCGCCGTAGGTCAATTCACGCTGAACGTACACAGTCGGCTCGTTGATCGTGATCCACAGCGCCCCGATTCCGGAGTACCGCTCGACTACCTTCTCTGCGTTGACCAGCCAATCGGCTTCCGTCTTCGGATTTGTCCAGCCGCCTTGATCGACAACCCATCCCGGATACACCCAGTGGTCGAGCGTGATCATCGGAGTCATGCCCCGCGCGCGGATGTGAGCCACCACGTCGTCGTAGTACGCGAATTCGGTCTCGTTCCAGCTCCCGGCGGCGGGCTGAACTCGCGCCCACTCGACGCCGAATCGGAAAACCTTCGATCCCAGATCGGCCGCCCGGTCGATGTCCTCGGCGTAGCGATGGCGAAAGTCGACCGAGTCACCGATCTTGTCGTGTGTTCGTCCGGAATCGGAGTATCGAGACCAGTTGCTGTCCGGTGACGAACCTTCCGATTGGAATCCGGAGGTGGCAACACCCCACAGGAAGTCATCCGGTGCCTCCGCCGAGGCGCGAGCGGGAAGGGCCAGCGCCCCGAACAGACACGTCAGTGCCATCAGCGCAGGCGCAATAGACCGTGACAGGGCTCCCATGCCTGGGAGACTAAGTCATACAAGTGTCCAGTCGCAGGCGATTCGTCCGATCCGCCTGCCACTGGACCGCGTCACTCAGTCACCCTGCCGCTCAGAAAACCATGGTCATCGATCCGGGGTTCCACGTCCCGGAGCGCTGAACGGTCGCTTCGTCGACCTGGGCAGGCACGGCACTCGGATCGATCGGTGTGTACTTCTCGATCGACCCCCAGTCGCGAGCCCAGTCGTTGTCGAGATACGACGGAATGGTCTGAGCGCTCAGAAGCAGGTCGATCCACCCCAACGGTCCGCCGCCGTAGTGGTCCTGCCATGCGCTGGTCACGAGTGCGCCGGAATGGTCGGGAAGGATCCGGTACTCGGGGACCTCGGCAATTCCGACCCGATGGTCGAAGGGGCGTTGGCACGGGAATGCCAGTCCGACAGCCCAATCCAGCATGACGGGCGCCTGCGAACCGACGACGTCGTTGAGCTTCTGGGTCTTCGGAACCCGTGGCGGCGTAACGGCCACCCATTGGTCGGCCTTGCTGTCGTAGTCGCTGACCACAAGTCGAATGCTGTTGGCTTCGACGGGAATCTGGTCCAGCGGCACTCTCAGGTTCCGCCATGACGGTGCCGGCCCGATGTCGAGGGGTGCGATCTTTCCGAGTGTTTCCACAGCGTCTGTTTCGGCATCGTCGACCCCGCGCGCTGTGCCGTACTCGACCTCGACGTTCTGGCCGTAGGTGACGATCCCGTCCTTGTCGACGGATCGAACACGACCCGCCGTGGCAATCGAGATGATGTCTCCGCGTGTGGCGTTCTCACCCACGTCGGGGAGTTGGTACCAGTCACTGGTCAGAGTGCCCGGGGAGGGCTGACCGTAGCTACCCATGACGGGTGTCGTCGCCGGGTCGAGGCCGAACGGCAACGCGACCGAACTGCCGTTGACGCCGGTCTGTCCGGCGCCACCGCCGGTTCCGGCCGAGTTGCCGGCGGTGTCCTCCGCGGTGTCGACGGTGTTCGCGCCACCGGTGGCGGTGGCCTCCTTGTCGGCTCGAAGGTCGGAGGCCACGCCATTGGGATCGAATCCCGTCGCCCCACCGGCGGAGAGAGCTGTGGCCACGTTGCCGGAGAGAGGGGTCAGCATCGACGCGTTCGGATCGGTCTCGATCAGGACGTCGTTGGCGAGTCCGCAATGTTGGCCGAGAACGGCGTCGACGTTCGCGCGGCCCACCGAATATGCCGGGTACTGGGTGATCGCGCCCTTGGCCATGGACAGCACCTCGAAGAGGACCATCGCGCCCGCGGCGATGGTCAGCGGCGAGATGGCAAGCAGTCGAGCGTGCCTCGCGGACAGTTCCTTTCCGGCGGTGTACGGCTCACGGAAGAAGTACCACGCAGCGACGCCGAGCATCAGCACGGTCAGCCCGAGGAGGACGGTGCTCGCGCCGAGTCCGCTGATCGACACCGGCTTGTCCCACCACGGAACGCTGTAGCTGGACACGTAGTAATAGCTGTTGCTGCCGGTGAATGCGACCGCCAGGAGGAACAGGACGGCTGCCGCGAAGAGGGCCCGATTGCGCGGCGAGCGCAGGAGTTTCGTTCCCACGGCGACGGCCGTCATCATCGCCAGAACTGCAGTGAGCCCGGCAAAGATCCCGAAGTGGTGCGTCCACTTGGTCGGCGAGAACATCAGCAGTGGCAGCGCGCCGATCGTCAGCCCCACGACGCGGCGTGACGGACCGGCGGCCAAACCGGGGATCCGGCCCCCCTTGCGCAGCATCATCGCGGTGCAGACGCCAAGGCACAGAACCATGACGAACACACCGAACCTGCGGGTCAGGGAACCGTCGACGGAGAT
This sequence comes from Rhodococcus sp. IC4_135, assembly GCF_011602025.1. NCBI lineage: Bacteria > Bacillati > Actinomycetota > Actinomycetes > Mycobacteriales > Nocardiaceae > Rhodococcus > Rhodococcus sp. IC4_135. The sequence continues at coordinate 35,303 of NZ_JAAOLG010000006.1, read as the reverse complement.
GTTGAAGAGGTACTGATAGCGGAGATACTCGTCGAACCAGGGTTGATTCGGTGAGATCGAGTGGACACGCTGCATCTCGATGACGGCGGCCAGACTCTGATCACCGAACGCGGGGATGAGGATCGACAGTCCGGCAGCCAGCAGTGGCCCGACAGCCGCGACGTAACCGGTGGTGCGGGCACGTTCGATGATGATGCGCATGATCGGGCGTATTCCGGCGATGAGAGCGGCGAAGCAGATGAGTCCGGAAGGGCCGGCAGTCAAGGTGAATCCGGCGATCAATATCGCGATTGCGACCGGTAGAAGTCGTCTCGTCGCGACCGCGCGTTCGATCGAGCACCACGTCAGCAGGACACCGAGAGCAACGATCGGTTCGGGGCGCAGTCCGTTGTTGAACGGAAGCCAGAATGCGAGGAAGACGAGCGCGCCGGTCCAGAGGGCGAGTCGATTTCCGCGAATAGCGGCGCCCAGCCGAGGCGCAACCTCTCGGCTGATGACGAGCCAGGTGATGATGCCCGCCAACAGAGCAGGCAGGCGGACCCACGGGCTTGCGGTGCTGACGTGTGCCAGGAGTCCGAGGATGTTGTAGTACGGCGTTCCGAACGGGGTTTCGGGAACCGCGAACCACCGGAAGTAGTTGGACATGTAGCCCGATTGCTCCGAGGCCCTGGCCATCGTGAACTGGTAGCCGTCATCGGTGGTGGTAGCGCCGATGAAGTGCCACAGCACCAGAGTTCCGACGACGACACCGTCGAGGACGGTGAACTTCCACCATCGAGCGGGCAGAAATTTGCGTGTTCCCCGGCCGTCGCGGTTGTCGAGGCGGTGCAGCGCGAAGAGGGACACGACCGCCGTGAGTGCCCCGAGAATCATGGCGAGGGTCTTGATCACCGACGGGCTCGACGTGAAGCGAGAGTCCGCCTCGATCGAGACGTTCAAACCGGCTGCCACCGAATCGAGGTCGCTGAAGACACCGACCACCTGTGGCCGGCTGTCGCCCTCGATGACGCGCGGTTCGGAACCGGTGGCGCTGAAGGTGGTTCGAGTCGGCTCGGCGACGAGCGTGAGCGCGCAGCCAGTCTGCAGATCAGCGACGGGTGCCGAGAGCAACACTTGATCGCGCAGGACCGCCTCGACCCGAGCGGGGGCGTCGGCGGACTCGGGGGAGACCGTCGCGACGAATCCGTATCGCCGGGCGTCTGCGGCACCGGGGGGAGCAGTCGAGACGAGTGTTCCGCCGCCGGCGGTCAACTCGTTGATCGACGCGCACGGAATGGATGCCTCCATACGAAGCGGCGTGTACGAGACCAATGGTGCTTCGACGCTTGTCGTCGATCCGGCCTGCGGCCAGTTGACGGTGGCGGTGTCCTGCTCGATCGGCAGGAACGGCACTGATCCGCACAAAATGATGCCGAGGATCGATGCGACAATCGCAACGATCCGTGCTCGGTTCGGTCCGCTGGATCGCTGAGGGGTCGGCAATGCCGGAGGTGCGGTCGTGGCCACGTCACTGTCTGTCACGACTTTGGACCCTAGCTGTGCGTGACGTGTTTGTTATAAAAGCGCGAGTAATGGGATGGTCGTGTTCCCGGTGCCGTTCCACTGCGCGGGGGTTGTCGGCGATCGAGGCGGGGGTGCGGTGCACGAGGTTCACGAGTCCATTCCGCTGAGCCCACTACTGCGGCGATCGACGGCTGCATTGTGCGTCGTCCTCGGAATTGTCATGGTGATTGTCTGTGGGTTCGCGGCGATCGTGGAACGCGACCCGGCGGGCTACGTCGGCGCCGTGTTGTCCGCGATCCTTTCCTTCGGGTTGGCCGCGTACATGTGGAAGGTGTGCGTGATCATCACCACAGACGCCGAACGAGTGACAATCGCACTGTCTCCGGGATTGCGTCAGGTTTTTCGGTGGGACGAGGTTGTGTCGGCAACTCCGGTCCATATCGGGATGGGCTCCGGAATCGGCTATCGGATGACCGGCCCAGGTATGCGGGTAATTCTCGCCTCACCCGGCGACGGGGTCCGCTTTCGTCTCCACGACGGCCGCGAAATCTCGGTGGCGACCGACCGAAGGGACGAGCTGATCGAACTTGCCCGGCGGCGAGCGCCGGACCTGCAGTGAGCGTCGCAGGTGGACCGGTGAAAAATGGGGTGCGCCTATCCTGGATAATTGACGTCAGTTCTGTGTTTCGGACCCATTGATCGGGCCCGAAATGCCGGACCGGTTTGCAGCCGCTTGCACAGGCACCCCGTTTGCGTACGAGAGGAACTCTCATGCTTGCCCGCACCGACCTGCGTGGTCGTACCCCATCCACGGCCGAACTTCGCGCCGCGCTTCCCCGAGGTGGAGTGGATGTGGACGCGGTGCTGCATCAGGTTCGCCCGATGGTCGAAGCCGTTCGTGATCGTGGGGCCGAAGCCGCGCTCGAGTTCGGCGAGAAGTTCGACGGCGTTCGTCCGTCCTCGGTCCGGGTTCCAGCGGCAGAGCTCGAGCGCGCACTTCGTGAACTCGACCCGGCCGTCAAGGAAGCCCTCGAGGTTGCGATCGAGCGCACCCGCAAGGTGCACGCAGATCAGCGTCGCAAGGACACCGTCACCGAGGTGGTCCCGGGTGGCACGGTCACCGAGCGTTGGGTTCCCGTCGAGCGCGTCGGGCTGTACGTCCCCGGTGGCAACGCCGTGTACCCGTCGAGTGTTGTCATGAACGTCGTGCCGGCTCAGACGGCCGGCGTCGGATCGCTCGTAGTCGCCTCGCCTCCGCAAGCCGAGTTCGGCGGATTGCCGCACCCCACGATCCTTGCCGCCGCAGCCATGCTCGGTGTCGACGAGGTGTGGGCCGTCGGCGGCGGACAGGGCGTTGCCTTGCTGACGTACGGCGGAACCGACACCGACGGAACCGAACTTGTACCGGTCGACCTCATCACCGGCCCCGGCAACATCTACGTCACTGCGGCCAAGCGTCTGTGCCGCGGACTGGTTGGCATCGATGCGGAGGCCGGTCCCACCGAGATCGCGATCCTCGCCGACCACACCGCTGACCCGGTTCACGTTGCCGCCGACCTCATCAGTCAGGCCGAGCACGACGTGATGGCCGCCAGCGTCCTCGTCACGACCAGCGTCGAATTGGCCGACGCCGTCGATGCGGCTCTGGCCGCGCAGCTCGAGATCACCAAGCACCGCGAGCGCGTCACCACGGCGCTGACCGGCAGCCAGTCGGGCACCGTGCTGGTCTCCGATGTTTCCGCTGGTCTGCGCGTCGTCAACGCTTATGCAGCCGAGCACCTCGAGATTCAGACCGAGGACGCAACCGGTGTCGCAGCTCAGGTCACCAGCGCTGGTGCCGTGTTCGTCGGCCCATGGGCGCCGGTCAGCCTCGGCGACTACTGCGCCGGCTCCAACCATGTTCTGCCGACGGCCGGGTGTGCACGTCACTCCTCCGGTCTGAGCGTGCAGACCTTCCTGCGTGGGATCCACGTGATCGACTACTCCGAGTCGGCTCTGAAAGACGTTGCCGGACACGTCATCACGCTCGCCAATGCGGAGGACCTGCCCGCTCACGGCGAGGCTGTGCGTCTGCGATTCGAGGCCTTGCGATGAGTAGCGCTGCGATGAGCAGTGTTCCCGGAGGATCGATTTCGGTCGACGCCCTTCCGATTCGCAAGAACCTGCGTGGAAAGTCGGCGTACGGCGCACCGCAGTTGACGGTTCCGGTTCAGCTCAACACGAACGAGAACCCGCATCCGCCGACGCAGGCGCTCATCGACGATGTCGCCGAATCCGTGCGCGACGCCGCGAAGGAACTGCACCGCTATCCCGACCGTGACGCTGTGGCGTTGCGGACGGATCTGGCTGCGTACCTGTCGAAGCAGACCGGGGTGCCGGTCACCGTCGACAATCTCTGGGCGGCAAACGGATCGAACGAAATTCTGCAGCAGTTGTTGCAGGCGTTCGCAGGTCCGGGGCGCAGCGCGATGGGTTTTGTGCCCTCGTACTCGATGCACCCGATCATCGCCGACGGTACCGATACCGAGTGGGTCGAGGTCTTCCGTCGGGACGATTTCGCACTCGACGTGGATGCTGCCGTCACAGTGATCGAGGAGCGTCGACCGGACGTCGTGTTCGTGACCAGTCCCAACAACCCGACCGGACACAGCGTCGGTATTGCGGAACTGCGACGCATTCTCGACGTGGCGCCGGGCATCGTTATCGTCGACGAGGCGTACGCGGAGTTCTCCGCTGCCCCCAGCGCGATGACGCTGATCGACGAGTTCCCGGCCAAGCTGGTTGTCACCCGCACCATGAGCAAGGCGTTCGCGTTTGCCGGTGGCCGACTCGGCTACCTCGCCGCTGCCCCCGCGTTCATCGACGCACTGTTGTTGGTGCGCTTGCCCTATCACCTGTCGGTGGTGACGCAGGCGGCGGCACGTGCCGCACTGCGCCATGCCGACGAGACTCTCGGCAGCGTTCACGCCTTGTCCGCCGAGCGTGATCGGGTGTCGAAGGCGCTGGCGGACACCGGTTTCCGAGTGATTCCCAGTGACGCGAACTTCATCTTGTTCGGTCAGTTCGCCGACAGTGCACAGGCGTGGAAGGAATACCTCGACCGCGGGGTTCTCATCCGCGACATCGGCATCCCCGGATACCTGCGGGCCACAGTGGGACTCGAAGCCGAGAACGACGCGTTCATCAAGGCCAGTGACGAAATCGCAGGCACCCAGCTGGTCGACACGAATTCAGGAGAGACGGCATGAGCGATCGCATCGCGCGGATCGAACGAACAACTCGGGAATCAAGCATCGTCGTCGAACTGAATCTGGACGGGACCGGCATCGTCGACGTCTCCACCGGCGTTCCGTTCTTCGACCACATGCTCAACGCCTTGGGTACCCATGCCAGCTTCGATCTCGATGTCAAGGCGAAGGGTGACGTCGAGATCGACGCTCACCACACCGTCGAGGACACCGCGATCGTTTTCGGCCAGGCACTCGGCCAGGCACTCGGCGACAAGAAGGGCATCCGCCGTTTCGGCGACGCTTTCATACCGATGGACGAAACGCTGGCGCACGCGTCGGTCGACGTCTCCGGTCGCCCGTACTGCGTGCACACCGGTGAGCCCGACTACATGGTGCATTCCGTCATCGGCGGGTACCCGGGCGTTCCGTATCACGCGGTGATCAACCGCCACGTGTTCGAGTCGATCGCATTGAATGCACGTATCGCACTGCACGTTCGGGTCTTGTACGGCCGCGATCAGCACCACATCACCGAGGCCGAGTACAAGGCCGTTGCGCGTGCTTTGCGTGAAGCTGTCGAGCCGGATCCGCGCGTGAGCGGCGTGCCGTCGACGAAGGGCACACTGTGAGCGTCCTCTTCACCTATCTGCTGTTCATCGGTGCGGGAATTGCCGTCGGCGGCGCTTACTCGATGTTCAAGGTCAACAAGCTGGCGTCGGGAATCCTTCTGGCGTTGGCGGTTCTGGCGGCGGTAGCGGGCGCACTGCGTCTGTGACGCGAAAGGTTACTGCGTCTGTGACGGGGAAAGTTACTGCGTCTGTGACGGGGAAAGAGGCGGGGCCGGGGTTGCTTCGTACTCCGGGCATGGTCGGTGTCCTGATCATGGCGGCAGCAGCTTTCGGCGGCTGGTCGTTGCTGTTGCCGGTGGTGCCGTTGTTGGTTGCGCAATCCGGCGGATCGGATGCGCTTGCCGGGTCGGTGACCGGTGTCTTCATGGCGGCCACGGTCGTGACGCAACTGCTCGTGCCTCGGCTGTTGCGGACGCAGGGCTACCGACGCGTGTTGGCGGTCGGATGTCTGCTCCTCGGTCCACCGTCGTTGGTGCTGTTGATCTCGGCCGACGCCGGCCCTGTCCTGGCGGTTTCCGCGGTGCGAGGTATCGGTTTCGGCATGCTGACGGTGGCCGGCAGCGCACTGGTGGCGGAGTTGGCGCCCAAGCGAATTCTGGGCCGTGCCACCGGCGCTCAGGGAATCGCGATCGCTGCGTCACAAATGGCGGGGCTACCGCTGGGGCTTGCGATCATGGAACGGTGGTCGGCGACACCGGTGTTCGTCCTCGGTGCGCTGATCCCGGCGCTCGCGCTGGTGGCCATTGCCGGGTTGCCGGAGATTTTCGCCCAGCCGACCGGGGAATCCGCCCGGTTGAGTGTGTTCGCCGTCCTGGTTCCGGTGCTCGCTCTGGCGTGCGTGTCCGCGTCGTTCGGCGGATTGTCGTCGTTGCTGCCGATCGCCATTTCGGAGCGCGCGGCTGTTGCAGGTGTGGTGTTGGCGACTGCCAGTGGTTCGATGTTGGTCGGTCGATTCTCGGCGGGGCTGATCGCCGATCGTGTCGGCAGTGGCCGAACTCTCGCGCCGGCGCTGGCGTCGTCGACCATCGGATTGGTGCTCTTCGCTGTCAACGTCGACGGCGGTTCGACACCGGTCTTGTTCTGCGCGGCGGTCCTTTTCGGGCTCGGGTTCGGTGCAGTGCAGAACGAGTCCTTGGTCATGGCTTTCCAGGCTGCCGGCCCGAGGCAACTCGGATCCGCGAGCGCGATCTGGAACATCGGCTATGACGCCGGCACCGGGATCGGTGCACTGGCTCTGGGATTCGTGGCCACGACTGCCGGCTATGCGTGGGTGTTCGCGGTCTCCGCGGTCGTTGTCGCTCTACTCCCGGCACTGGCCGCAGGCGGCAAAGTGATCGGCAGCAGGGTTGCCCGATAGAGTTGGGGCATGAGCGCTTCCACGATTGCTGTACTCGATTACGGCTCCGGCAACCTGCATTCCGCTACTCGCGCACTGGCGCGCACCGGGGCGCAGGTGGAGGTGACCAACGATATGAAGGTTGCACTGGCGGCAGACGGTCTCGTGGTACCCGGTGTCGGCGCGTTCGCGGCCTGCATGGAAGGTCTGCGCGCAGTCCAGGGTGACCGCATCATCGGCAGACGCTTGGCCGGTGGCCGGCCCGTGCTGGGCATCTGCGTCGGCATGCAGATTCTGTTCGATCGGGGAGTCGAATTCGGTGTCGAGGCGGAGGGCTGCGGCGAATGGCCTGGCACCGTCGAGAGGCTGCAAGCTGAAGTTCTGCCGCACATGGGCTGGAACACCGTGGAGGCTCCGGAGTCCAGCACCTTGTTCAAAGGCATCGACGCCGACACCCGCTTCTACTTCGTCCACTCCTACGGTGTGCAGAGTTGGGAACTCGCGCCGTCCGAGCACATCGCACCTCCGAAGCTGACGTGGGCAGATCACGGCGGAAAGTTCCTCGCTGCCGTGGAGAACGGCGCGTTGTCCGCGACGCAGTTCCACCCCGAGAAATCCGGCGACGCAGGCGCCGAGTTGCTGAGCAACTGGGTGCAGAGTTTGTGACCGGGAGTTCCGGCCCGAACCGCGGCGACGACTTTTCCCTCGCTCGTCTGGCGTTGTTCTCGCTCGGCGCCGCTGTTGCTGCGTTGGCGGTCGCCACCGTCGTCATCGTCGTGCTCGAACCCTCGCCGGGTGTCGGTCTCGCGATCGGTCTCGTGGGGGTCGTCGCTGCGATCGCGGCAATGGGCGTCGTATCCAAGCGGATGACCCGAAAAGCGTTCGGTGACCCGGAAGACGGTTCGAGGTCCTGACCTACTAGGGTTACCGCACGTGAGCCTGGTCCTTTTGCCTGCTGTAGATGTCGTCAACGGTGAAGCTGTTCGCCTCGTGCAAGGAGAGGCGGGAAGTGAGACCGGTTACGGGTCGCCCCGCGATGCTGCTCTTGCGTGGCAGAACGACGGCGCCGAATGGGTGCATCTGGTCGACCTCGACGCCGCTTTCGGGCGTGGGTCCAACAGCGAACTGCTGGCCGGCGTCATCGGTGACCTGACGGTCAAGGTGGAACTCTCCGGAGGAATCCGCGACGACGCTTCCCTGGAAGCCGCACTGGCCACCGGCTGTGCTCGCGTGAATCTCGGTACCGCCGCTATCGAAGATCCCGAGTGGTGTGCGCGTGCATTGGCCAAGTACGGCGACAAGATCGCCGTCGGCCTCGACGTTCGTCTCGTCGACGGCCAGTACCGCACCCGTGGTCGCGGCTGGGTCACCGACGGCGGCGATCTGTGGGAGACCCTCGCGCGTCTGGATCGCGACGGCTGCACCCGTTACGTCGTCACCGACGTCTCCAAAGACGGCACCCTCACCGGTCCCAACCTCGAACTTCTCAGTCAGGTCTGCGCAGTAACCGACGCGCACGTCGTGGCCTCTGGTGGTGTGTCGACCATCGAGGATCTGCTCGCCATTTCCAGCCTGGTGGATCAGGGTGTCGAAGGCGCGATCGTGGGCAAGGCGCTCTATGCCGGACGCTTCACACTCCCCGAAGCGCTGGCAGCAGTTTCCGGATAGATTTTCCAGATGACTCCGACGCGTGACCTCGACGAACTTCTCGCGATTGCGAGTCGGCTTCTCGACGGCGTCCACGATCAGTTCGTCTCCGGTGTCGGTGCCCCGAGCGCGGTCCGCAAGGGCTGGGGCGATTTTGCCACCGAGGTCGATCTCGCGCTCGAGAAGCGGTTGACCGCGGAGTTGTTCGAGCAGACCGGCATCGAGGTGCACGGCGAGGAATTCGGTGGCCCCGACGTCGGTTCGGGACTTGTCTGGGTTCTCGACCCCGTCGACGGTACTTTCAACTATTCGGCCGGATTGCCTACTGCCGGAACGTTGTTGGCGCTTCTCGACGACGGTGTCCCGGTGCTCGGATTGACCTGGCTGCCATTGATCGGTCACACGTACGCGACTCGTGCCGGCGGTCCGTTGCTGGTCAACGGAATCGCCGTACCTCCGCTGGAGTCAACCGATCTGGCGTCGTCGATCGTCGGCTTGGGTGCGCTCAACGTCAACAGTCGCGGCCGGATCCCCGGCAGTTTCCGGCTCGACCTCCTCGCCGAGATCAGCAAGGTGTCCTCACGGATCCGGATACACGGCTCCACCGGAGTCGACCTGGCTTTCACCGCTGCGGGCATCCTGGGCGGTGCGATCGTCTACGGCCGCAACGCGTGGGACAACGCAGCCGGTGTCGCGCTCGTTCGCGGAGCGGGCGGGGTGGTCACCGATCTGGCCGGCAACCCGTGGACCGTAGAATCGGAGTCGGTGCTCGCCGCCGCCCCGGGCATCCACGGTGAGATTCTCGATATCCTCAACGCGCTCGGTGATCCGCGCGCTTCGTCCTCAGGAGGACCACAGTCATGACCCTCGCAGTTCGCGTGATTCCGTGCCTCGACGTCGACGCCGGACGAGTGGTCAAGGGTGTCAATTTCGAGAATCTTCGCGACGCCGGAGATCCCGTGGAACTCGCGGCGGCGTACGACGCTCAGGGCGCCGACGAACTGACCTTCCTGGACGTCACCGCGTCCACGTCGGATCGTGGCACGATGCTCGACGTCGTAAGTCGTACGGCCGAGCAGGTTTTCATTCCTCTGACAGTCGGCGGTGGAGTGCGCACGGTGGCGGACGTCGATCGTCTGCTGCGTGCCGGTGCCGACAAGGTCAGCGTCAACACCGCGGCAATCGCGCGCCCGGAGCTACTCAAGGAACTGAGTGAGCGTTTCGGCTCGCAGTGCATCGTCCTCTCGGTCGACGCCCGCACCGTTCCCCAGGGGCAGCCGGACACACCGTCGGGGTGGGAGGTCACCACTCACGGAGGCAAGCGCGGGACGGGTATCGACGCGGTCGAGTGGGCCGAGCGTGGCGCGGAGTTGGGAGTGGGGGAGATCCTGCTCAACTCGATGGATGCCGACGGCACCAAGGCCGGCTTCGACCTTCTGATGATCCGTGCTGTCCGGGCGGCGGTCCACGTACCGGTGATCGCCAGTGGCGGTGCCGGCCTGGTCGAACACTTCGCTCCTGCTGTGGAAGCGGGCGCGGATGCAGTTCTGGCAGCGAGTGTCTTCCACTTCGGCGATTTGAGCATCCCGCAGGTCAAGGATGCGATGCGCGCCGAGGGAATCGTCGTTCGCTAGGCGTTCTCGGCGCGGATTCCGTCGAACATGAGGCGACTGATGGCCTGGTTCAGTGCTGCGCAGTCGACGGACGAATCGGCTCGCAATCCTTGAATTGCACTTGCCAGCATCATGCCGTTGACTGCCTGCGCAGTGTTGTCGACGTCGAGGTCGGCGCGTAGATAGCCGCATTCGACTCCGTGATGCAGATACGCCGCGGTCAACGATGCCGACTGGTCGAGTAGATCGAGCATCCTGCCTGTGAGATCGGCGTCGACGCCGGTCGTTTCGAAGAGGAGAACCCGCGGAATACGCGGGTCGTCGAAGAAGATGCGGGGGAGTGCTTCGGCGATGCGACCGACCTGCGCGCGGTACTCGTCCAACGTGTTTGCTGCGTCAGGGGCATTCTCGACGGCGAGTGCGCTGATTATTTTTGCGATCAGATCGTCGATGACGTGGTCGATGATGTCGCGCTTGTTCTCGAAGTATCGGTAGAACGTGCCGTGACCGATTCCGAGAGTTGTTGCGATATCGGCAATTCCGGTCGCGTGGTAGCCGTGTTTCGCGAAGCACTCGAATGATGCGTCGATGATCTCGCGGCGCAATTCCGCCTTTTTTCGTTCTGCTCTGGTCATGGCCTTCGTCACGTCAGGAATGATACCGTTCTCAATAACGGAATGACATGTCAGTTTCTGATGTGCAGTTCACGGGTGCGTGGTTCACGGTGTGCAGTTCACGAGAGGGATTCTCCGATGGCAGTGCAGTACGACGCAGTAGTGGTGGGGGCGGGCTTCGGTGGAATGGGTGCGGCCATTCAACTCAAGCGGATGGGCCTGGACAACCTGGCGATCCTCGAGCGTGAGGACGATCTGGGCGGGACCTGGCACGTCAATCGCTATCCCGGTTTGGCCGTCGACATCGCGTCGGTCACGTACTCGTACTCGTTCGAACCCAATCCGAACTGGTCCAGGCTCTTCGCACCTGGTGCCGAACTGAAGCAGTACGCCGATCATGTCGCGGACAAGTACGACCTGCGTAGGCACATGACGTTCGGTGCTGTGGTCAACGGAGCCCGCTGGGACGAGGATTCCTCGCACTGGGTCGTATCCGTCGAGGGATCTCCGGATATCACCGCAAAATACCTCCTGACCGCGACGGGCTTCCTCTCGCAGCCACATCGCCCGGACATCTCCGGCATCGACGAATTTGCGGGAAAGATCATCCACACCACCGCCTGGGACGATTCCTACGATTTGTCGGGCACCAAGACCGCAATCATCGGAACCGGTGCCACTGCCGTGCAGTTGATCCCCGAGGTGGCGCGGCAGGCCGCAGAGTTGACCGTCTACCAACGCACACCGATCTGGGTAGTTCCCAAGATCGACGTCCCCATTCCGAGCGCAGTGCAGAGGCTGTTCTCGCGCATTCCGCTCACCCAGCGAATCGCTCGCGCTGTCAGTTCGTCGATACTCGAAATGATCATGGTCAGTGCGGTCCTGCACTACAAGCAGGTCAAACTGTTGAACAAGGGCGCTGCAACCGCATCACGAGCGTTTCTGCGGTCGCAGGTCCGCGATGCCGGCCTTCGCAAGCAACTCACACCGGACTACGACTTCGGGTGCAAGCGACCCACGTTCTCCAACAGCTATTTCCGTACGTTCACCAAGGAGAACGTGCACCTTGAAACTACGCCGATCGACCATATCGCCGCCGACGGCATCGTCACCGCTGACGGACGCAAGACCGAGATCGACACCTTGGTGCTGGCAACCGGCTTCAACCTCTGGGACGTGAACTTTCCGGCCATCGAGGTTATCGGCCGTGAGGGCCGCAACCTCGGCAAGTGGTGGCGTGACAACCGTTTCCAGGCTTACGAGGGAGTTGCGGTTCCTTACTTTCCCAATTTCCTCACGCTCGCCAGTCCGTACTCGTACAGCGGTTTGTCCTACTTCACGACGATCGAATCGCAGATGCAGCACATGGATCGACTGTTCGGCGAGGTGAAACGGCGCGGCGCGGACACCTTCGAGGTCACCGAAACCGCCAACGCCAAGTTCCTGGACCGGATGACGGAGAACCTCGCGGACTCCGTCTTTTACGGCGGTAGTTGCCAGACTGCGCGGAGCTACTACTTCAATCAGCACGGCGAGGCTGCGATCCTGCGGCCCACCTCTACGCGCAACGCGTTTGTCGAAGCGAAACGCTTTCCGCTCGACGATTATTCGATCATCTAGGCGCGCTTGTTCCGTGTTCGGCTAACGTGTCGAACCGACTCCGGTCGGAACCGATATCACGGGATAACGGTTCTGCCGCTTCAGTCGGGACGTGACCGAACTGTGCATCAGTTTGCTCACCGCGGAGGCAGCACCTTTTCGCGGTGATCCGATCACGATGGTGAAGGCGTGGTACTTGTCGGCAGTCGCGAGAATGACACCGGCCGGGTCGCCGTAGGTGCAGTCGTACGTCCACGTATCGGTGTGTGAGGCGAGCGCCGAGGTCGTCTGCTCGCGTTGCGACACCATCTCGTCGTGCAGACGCGTGTCGAATTGTGGTGAGTCGGTTTCGACAGGCAAGTCCTCGGATGTGATGCAGTGAACGACGTGGAGGGCCGAATCTTCCTTGGCGGCAAGCATCAATCCGTAGCTGACGACATTCTTGCTGGTCAGGCCTGTGCCGATGCCGAGAACTATGTGGCGGGTAGGGACGCGATCGGTACTCGGGTTCGCGAGGTGGCAGGTGTACTCCGGGTGTGGACCGTCATGATGCTGATGGTTCATGTCGGATCCTCTTCCGCAGCGACGGCGACGTAACTCCCATTCTAGGGCGGCCACGCAGGGGAATTCCACGGAAGTCACAGGTGGAAGGTATAAACGTCATATGAGTCTTGATCCCGCAATCGCAGCGAAGCTGAAGCGTAACGACGCCGGACTGTTCAGCGCGGTTGCGCAGGAGAAGTCGACCGGTGATGTGCTGATGGTCGCGTGGATGGACGACGAAGCGCTCGCGCGAACACTGGAAACCCGTAAGGGGACGTACTATTCGCGCTCGCGGCAGCAATACTGGGTCAAGGGTGAGACGTCGGGGCACACCCAGTACGTCCACGAAGTGCGACTCGACTGCGACGGCGATTCGGTCTTGCTGATCGTCGACCAGGAGGGCGCGGCGTGCCACACCGGCACTCACACGTGTTTCGACACCGACGTCCTACTCGCCGCTCAGCAGTGACGCGACATGGCCGCTGACAAGACTCCACAACCGCTCGATTACACCTTCACCGCTCCTATCGAGAAAGACGGGGCGTTCGCGACGTTTCTCACCGTGCCCGGTTCGGCGGAACTTCTGGGAACCAGACGCGCAGTCAAGGTGGTCGGGATCCTCGACGGCGAGCATCCCTTCGAGGCGACGCTGATGCCCTCCGGCGACGGACCTCATTGGCTTCCGCTCCGCGTGGCGCTCTGCAAGGCGATCGGCAAGAGCCTCGCTGGAGAAGAAGTATCGGTACGTCTACAGCAGCGATTGACCTGAAGTTTCCCGAACCGAGGAGAATTGTGGTCGACAGAGCCGTTGATTCGTTGCAGATGGTAGCGCGAGAGCTGAGTCCGTTCGGCGGTGACGAGGGGAAAACACGCACGCTGCGCATGTCGCGGACTCTCGCGGCACCCATAGGCACGGTCTGGGCGGCGATAACCGAGTTCGACCGCATTCCCCAATGGTTCATGCCGGTCTCGGGAGAAGCCGTGATCGGCGGCCACTATCAACTCGAGGGCAACGCCGGCGGCGAAATTTTGGCGTGCGATGCTCCTCGGGCTCTTCGCATCACCTGGGAATATGACGGCGATGTGAGCTATGTGGCTGTGAATCTCGCCCAAAAAGGCAGTGGTGCAACGCTGTTCGACTTCGAACACGCTGCGGACGTGGAGCCTGATCGGTGGGCCGAGTACGGTCCAGGTGCCGTCGGCGTCGGGTGGGACATGGGACTGCTCGGGCTGGCTCGACACGTGGAACTGGGGATCGCGACCCCACTCGAGACACCCGAGTGGTCGGCGAGCGACGAGGCCAAGGCGTTCATCGCGGGAAGCAGTGAACTGTGGGCCGAAGCTGCGATCGTATCGGGCGACGACCCGGATGCGGCTGCAGCCGCCGCTGCTCGCACGACGGCTGCATACACCGGGTAGATCGTCGCTGCGGGGACTAACATCGGAATAGTCTGGTTGTTGCGGGACTTCCGCGCCACGAGCGGAGACGACGATGGTGTATCGGCTCATCGAAGTAGTGACGGTGTTCGTTCACTTCGGATTTGTTCTCTATGTGGTGCTGGGTGGATTTGTCGCGTGGAAGTGGCGTCGTACCATCGCAATCCATCTTGCTGCGGTTGTCTGGGGAGCCGGTTCGATAGCGGTCGGATACGACTGCCCGCTGACCAATCTCGAGAACTGGGCCCGCCGGATGGCCGGAATCGCGGAGTTGCCGTCCACCGGATTCATCTCGCACTACATCACCGGCGTGTTCTATCCGGTGAGTATCGAAGGCCTGGTACAGGCGCTCGCGGCGACGGTGGTTGTCGGATCCTGGGTCGGATACGTGCTGCTCGGACGGCATTCGAAGGCTGAGGTCAAAGCGTCGTCAGTGTCATGATTCTTCAGGGTCGTGATTCTTCAGTGTCATGATTCCTTGGTGACGATCCCTGCCGTTTCTGGATGGAAACGGCAGGGAGGCGCTGTCAGGAATTACGCGCGAGTCAGTGCCACCACCGGAATTGTGCGGATCCCAGCTGTCTTCTCCGCATATTCGGCAAATCCCGGGTATCGACTGGCCTGCTCGTCGTAGATGCGGTCACGTTTCTCGCCGGTTACTTCGCTGACGGAGACCGGGTATGTTTCGGTGCCGACCTCGACCTCTGCCTGGTCGGTGGCAACGAGGTTGTAGTACCAGTCGGGGTTGGTCGGGGCGCCGGCCTTGGATGCAAAAACGTAGATGGTCTTAGGATCCCGCTCGTCTGCCAGATACATCATGGGACTGACGAAATCGCGCCCGGATTTACGTCCTGTGTGATGGACCAACACCATGGGCGCACCTTCGAAGGGGCCACCTACCTTGCCCTCGTTTTCCCGAAACTCCGAAATGATGCCTGCGTTCCAATCGTCGGTACTCATCGTTGTCTCCCGGTCTGCGAGTGGCGAAAGGCTCTGCTGCCAAGCTTTGCACAACTGGTGAATCGACGAGAGACATCTTCGGCGTCCACCATGATCTACTATCTACGTATGAACGCAGATAGTGGTGTTTGTCGCCGCAAGCTTCCCGATGATCAAGTCGACCTCGTAGTCGAGGTGTTCCGCATGCTCGCCGACGCAACTCGTGTGCAGGTGTTGTGGGCATTGGTCGACCGCGAGTGCTCGGTGAACGAGCTGGCAGAACGTGTCGGCAAGCCGGCGCCTTCTGTGTCACAGCACCTGGCGAAACTGCGTATGGCGAGGTTGGTGCGAACGCGCCGTGATGGTACGACAGTGTTCTATCGCCTGGAGAACGACCATGTGCGCCAACTGGTTACGGATGCGGTCTTCAATGCCGAGCATGCCGGACCCGGATTGCCGGGGCATCACCGTAGTGAAGGTGAGCTTCGGGAGATTCACCCGGAGCGCTCGGCGAAGGTCGATCGTACCGATCGAGAAGAAGGTGCGTCATGACACACGAGCCCAAGACGACCCACGGACACGGTCACAGTCATGGACGTGGTCACGGTCATGGCCACGGCCCGAAGGGATTTCGATCGGCAGTTCGCGAAGTGTTCTCCCCGCACAGTCACGACGCTGCCGACAGTGTCGACGACGCGTTGGAATCGAGCGCAATTGGCATCCGGGCGGTCAAGATCAGTCTTGTCGCGCTCGGGGTCACCGCAGTTGCTCAGGTTGCGATCGTGGCGATCTCGGGTTCGGTGGCGCTGCTGGCGGACACCATTCACAACTTCTCCGACGCGCTCACGGCAGTCCCACTCTGGATTGCCTTTGCGCTCGGCCGACGTGCGGCGACCAGGCGTTACACCTACGGGTTCGGCCGTGCGGAGGACCTGGCCGGATTGTTCGTGCTTGCGATGATCGCATTGTCGGCGGTGATTGCCGGTGTGGAGGCGGTGCGGCGTTTGATCAATCCGGTGGAGATCGAGCACCTCGGTTGGGTAGCGGCTGCAGGTTTGATCGGTTTCCTCGGCAACGAACTCGTGGCGTTGTATCGGATCAGAGTGGGGCGGCAGATCGGTTCCGCAGCTCTGGTGGCCGATGGATTGCATGCTCGTACAGACGGATTCACTTCGCTCGCAGTCCTTCTGGGGGCGGGGGGAGTTGCGCTGGGTTTCCCGTTGGCAGACCCGATCATCGGCCTTGTCATCACCGTGGCCATCGTGGCGGTGCTGAGGACCGCAGCGCGAGACGTCTTCCGGCGGTTGATGGACGGCGTCGAACCGGAGTTGGTGGACGATGCCGAACATGCGCTGCAACACGAGCCTGGGGTTCTCGGCGTACGTGATCTGAAGATGCGATGGATCGGGCACCGGTTGCACGCCGATGCGGAACTCGACATCGATCCACGGGCAACTCTTGCCGAAGCTCACGCAATCGCGCACAGTGCCGAGCATTCGCTCACTCACGCGGTGCCCAAGCTCGCCACTGCGCTGGTGCATGCGTATCCGGCGCATGATGCGCCGAATTCGGAGGCGGCGGTCGGAGCGCAGGCCTGATCAGCAGAAACAGACCTCGCGGAATCCTTCAAATGTTCAGTTCGGAACTTGTTTTGCCATTTGACGAGATGGGAAGGTTATGCAACCCTATCTTTGATCAATCGGCGGACTGTGTCGAGTGGTAGCCGGTTCGGTCATCTCGCGCCGCAAGCCCACAGCAATCGATGCAGGCCGTCGGTACTTTTTTCGGCAGATGAGAGAACGACGCTGTGCATGCTGATCGACGTTTCGAGCCCTTTCCGCTGACCAACGCACAACGCGGAATCTGGTTTGCCCAGCTACTGCGTACCGATGTGCCGATCACGATCGCGCAGTATGTCGTGGTCGACGGATCTCTCGACGCTGCGGTTCTCGAAAGGGCCTGCGTCGCAGCAGCGCATGAGTTCGGCTCCGGAATGCTGAAACTCCTCGAGGTGGACGGCGAACCTTTTCAGCAGATCGATTCCGACCTCAGCCAGAGCGTCGAGGTCGTCGATCTGAGCTGCGAACTCGAGCCGGAGACGGCCGCACTCGAGTGGATGCGGAACGAGTACACCCGCCCTTTCGACCTACTCACTGATCGGTTGGTGAAATCTGCGGTCCTGAGCGTCGGCGCGAACCGTCATTACTGGTACTGCCGGATCCACCATCTGGTACTCGACGGCTACGGCGCCATGAACTTCATGACACGCATCGCCGAGTTGTACTCGGCGGAGGTCGCCGGCCTCGAAGCCGGGGAATCCTCGGCCCACGATCTTGGTGCCGTGTACGCGGCCGAGGCCGAATATCGCCGTTCGCCGCGATTCACCAGGGATCGGGACTACTGGGCAGCCAAGACGGCGGAGCTTCCCGCAGCCTCGAGCCTGGCCGGCAGGCGGATGGACGCCACAGCGGGTGCTGTCGTTGTCGGACGACCACTCGACGCCGCGAATGCGATGGTCAACGCGGACGGATTCTCTTCTGTGGTGGCGGTAGCGGCCTTTGCGCTCTATTTCGCCAGTGTGACCGGCACCGAAGACGTGGTCCTGAGTTTGCCGGTGACCGCGCGAACGAACAAAGTTCTGCGTGGTTCGGGTGGAATGATCTCCAATGTCGTTCCGGTACGAGTCTCGGTGACTGCGAGGACCACCGTCGCCGAATTGAGCGCGGCAGTCCAACTGGAATTGACCGGTGCGCTCAGACATCAGCGATACCGCACCGAAGACATGCGACGCGATCGAGGCCTCGGCGCCGAGCGTGGATTCTTCGGTCCCGCGATCAACATCATGAACTTTCACCCCGAAGTGGTCCTGGGTTCGGTGACCGGTCGATTCCACGTGCTGTCGACGGGGCCGGTGGAAGACCTGTCGGTCAACATCTATCCGAGTGCGTCGGGTGAGGCGGCGAGAATCGATTTCGAGGCCAATCCCGATCTGTACGACGCGGATACCCTCAGCGACCACGTTCGTCGGTACGTCGACCTGTTGATTCGCTACGGTGACGCGCTGCCGGACACCCGGGTTCTCGATCTCGAGATCCTGAGCGACGAGGAACGGATGTCACTCGTTCCGGCGCGCGGACCTGCCGCGCTGAAGCCGATGACATTGCCCTCGATTCTCTCGACCGGCGTCACGGCGTCGCCGGAGGGGATCGCACTGCAATGTGGCGCTCGGCAGCTCACCTACCGCGAACTCGATCGACGATCCACCGTTCTTGCTCGAATGCTCATCCGGCTCGGAGTAGGACCCGGTGCCGGTGTGGCGATCGCGCTGCCCCGATCGATCGATGCCGTCGTCGCGTGGTGGTCGGTTGCCAAGACCGGCGCTGCCTGTGTTCCGGTGGACCCCGCGTACCCGATCGAACGAATCACTCACATGGTTCGGGACAGTAATGCTGTTGTAGGACTGACCGATTCGACTGTCCGACAGTTCTTGCCCGGCGATCCGGACTGGATCTCGATCGACGGATTCAGTTATGTCGGTGACGAGTCCGTTGTCGGCGACGCCGACCGCACGGCGCCGTTGCGAAGCGATCACACCGCGTATCTGATCTACACGTCCGGGTCCACCGGTACGCCGAAAGGTGTTGCCGTCACGCATAACGCGTTGGTCGATTTCACCGCCTGGGGTCGTCCTGAACTCGGCGTCGGAGTGCATTCGCGGGTACTGAGATTCTCGTCGGCAAGTTTCGACGCTTCAGTCTTCGAAATGGTCCAGGCGTTCAGTGCCGGTGCGACGATGGTCATCGCTCCGTCCGATGTCTTCGGCGGCGACGAGCTCACCGAACTATTGCGCAGCGAGCGCGTCACCCACATCATCAGCGCGCCGGCAATTCTGAGCACTGTGGACGCCACCGTTCTCCCGGATCTCGAAGCGGTCGTTGTCGGTGGCGACGTGTGTCCGCCGGATCTGGTTCGGCGCTTCGGCCCGATCTGCCGGTTCTACAACAGCTACGGCCCCACCGAATCGACGATCGTCATCACCACGACGTCTCCGCTGTCACTCGACGACGCCATCACGATCGGTTCACCCGTTCAAGGCGCACATCTGATGGTTCTGGACCGCTGGTTGCGGCCAGTGCCGGTCGGTGTGGCCGGTGAACTGTATCTCGGTGGCCCCGGATTGGCTCAGGGCTACCACGCACGTTCGGCCCTGACCGCTGCGAGTTTTGTCGCCGACCCTCTCGGCGGCGGAACTCGGTTGTACCGCACCGGTGACATAGTGCGTTGGACTCCGGAACTCTCGCTCGAGTATGTCGGCCGCTCCGATTTCCAGGTGCAGGTCAATGGACTTCGGATCGAACTCGGTGAGATCGACGCTGTTCTCGCACAGCATGAATCCGTCGATGTCGTCGTGACGCTGGCTCGCGGCACCGTGTACTCGTACGTGAAGATCAAGGCCGGCTACAGTCTCGACGAAGAGGCTCTGACCGCACACGCATCTCGATTCCTGCCCGCCCACATGGTTCCGTCGCAGTTGGTGCCGCTGGTCGACGTGCCATTGACCCCGGCCGGAAAGATCGATCGCCAAGCGTTACCCGAACCGGAACTTCGGTCGGCCGACCAGAATTACCGGGCACCGAGCGGGCCGGTCGAGCGCATCATCGCCGACGCCGCTGCGTCAGTTCTCGGCATCGAGCGAGTCGGCGTCGACGATTCGTTCTTTGCACTGGGCGGAGACAGCATCGTTGCCATCTCACTCGTCTCGCGAGCGAAATCAGCCGGCGTCGTCTTCACCCCGCGCGATGTGTTCGAACGTAAGACCGTGGCTCGATTGGCCGAAATTGCGCGTCCGGCAGATGAATCCGTTGTGCTCGACGAATTGCCGGGTGGGGGAGTGGGGTTTGTCCCCCTGACCCCGATCGCTACCGAGATCCTGGGCACGGCCGGCAGCATCGATGCCTTCTATCAAGCCGTGTCAGTCAGTGTTCCTGCTGGAGTAGATCTTTCGCGTCTCGTCGCGACTCTACAGGTAGTTGTCGATCGGCACGACGCGCTCCGTGCGCGCTTGCTGCCCGACCACTCCGGGCTCGACATTGCCCCGACCTGTGCCGTCGATACATGGGTTCGCCGAACGGTCACCGACGCGGCGCCCGGAAACCCGGAGTTCGAGGACGCTCTCACCGAGGCGACCGCAGACGCCGCCTCGAGGCTCGATCCGTACCGCGGCGTCACAGTTCAGATGGTCTGGCTCGATTCGATGCTCGGTTCGGGCCGCTTGGTCATCGTCATCCACCACCTTGTCGTAGACGGTGTCTCCTGGCGGATTCTGCTTCCCGACTTCGCCGCTGCGTGGCAACAGATCATTGACGGTGGCACACCGGTATTGATGCCCGTCGGTACGTCACTGCGGCGTTGGTCGCACGGACTCGCCGACGTGTCACCGTCGGCGGAACTCGAGTACTGGCGAGAGGTCCTCGACTCCGCCGCTGCACCTTGTGGTTCGCGTCAACTCGATGCGGAACGGGACCGGGGGTCGTCACTCCGTAGGGTGCGGATCGACATCGACCACGGCATGACGGATCACTTGTTGCGCTCCGTGCCGTCGCACTATCGGAGCGGTGTCAACGACGGATTGCTCAGCGCACTGGCCCTGGCAATACGCACCTGGAGCGGATCGCAGCGCGTGCTCGTCGCGCTCGAAGGTCACGGACGTGACGAAGACGTGCTGCCCGGCGCTGATCTGTCCCGGACCGTCGGTTGGTTCACAGCGGTGTACCCGGTCCGAATGGATCTCACCGGACTCGGAGCGGACGTACCTACGGTCGTGAAATCCGTCAAGGAACAGCTGCGAGCTACACCCGGGTCCGGCATCGGGTACGGGCTGCTACGCCGTGCCGGGATGCTGACCGGTCCGGAGCCACAGATCGGTTTCAACTACCTGGGCAAACTGTCCACCGCGGAGTTCAGCGACGAACTGCGTTCCGCCGGCTGGATTCCCGATGCCGGAATCGATCTCAACTACGGCAGTGGAAGCGATCTCGCTGTCAGCCGTGCGATCGACATCAACGCCGCGGTCGTGGACGGACCGCACGGCGAATACCTTTCGGCGACATTTGCCTTCCCCGAAGGCATCTTCGAACCCGGAGAAGTCGAGGAGCTTGCACAGTCGTGGCGCGATGCCCTGGAGAAGATTGTCGCCTCCGTCGGTGATCATGCCGGTCTCACGCCGTCCGACGTGCCTCTGGTCTCGACGTCACAGGACGAAATAGAACTGTGGGAGAAGCGGTTCGGCCACCTGGAGGACATCTGGTCGCTCTCGCCGCTGCAAGCCGGATTCCAGTTCCACGCCGGCCTCACCGCCGATACAGTCGATGTCTACACCGGCCAGATCGTTCTGTCGCTGGCTGGAATCGTCGACAGCGAGCGACTACACCGGTCGCTCTCGAGACTGTTCGAGCGTCACGCCGCGCTTCGGACCGCCTTCGTCTACGACTCGAACGGCGTTGCAGCACAGCTCGTTCTCGATTCCGTGACAAGTCCGTGGCGGGAGGTGCTCGGGGGTGACCCGCACGCCATCGCGGAACGAGAGCGTACGACGCCCTTCGATCTCTCAACCCCTCCGCTGCTTCGTGCAGTTCTGGTGCGCGAGGGTTCGGCCTCCGCGCACCTGATCGTCACCAATCACCACATTCTCTTCGACGGTTGGTCCATGCCGTTGTTGGTGCGCGATCTACTTTCGCTCTACGCCGCCGACACATCGCTCTCGGCTCCTGCTCGGTCGTACCGCACGTATCTGGACTGGCTGGCCGAACAAGACAACGGCGAGGCATTGGAACGGTGGACCGGCGCGCTGGCGGGGGCGGACGAACCGACGCTGATCGCACCGCACCGCGCCGAATCCTCCGTGCACGCAGTTCCCGTGGACGTCGACGTCCCGCTGGAAGCCTCGTCGACCGAGGCCGTCGTCGCGTTGGCCAAGCGCACCGGGGTCACGGTCAACACCGTCGTCCAGACAGCATGGGGCCTGCTGCTGGGTGGAATGCTCGGGCGTGACGACGTCGTGTTCGGCGCCACCGTCTCCGGTCGACCCGCGTCGCTGACCGGGGTCGAAGACATTCTCGGCCTGTTCATCAACACCGTCCCCGTTCGCGTCCGCGTGGACCCGGACGGTTCGGTTTCCGAACTGCTCGAACAAGTTCAGTCCGAGCAGGTCCGGTTGCTCGACAGCCATCACGTCGGTCTTGCCGAGGTGCAGTCGGCGGTGGGCGCCGGCGCGGTGTTCGACACGTTGACGGTGTTCGAGTCGTATCCCGTGGATCGTTCGGCGCTCGAATCCGCGACGGACATCGCCGGGATGCGCATCACGGGTATCGAGGTCGCAGACGCGACTCATTACCCGCTGGCGCTGGTCACCGTCCTCGAACCGAGCCTCCGTCTCACCATCGAGTACGCACCCGACGCAATGGACCACGACGCCACGGTGCGTCTGGGCGGACGTCTCGCATCGATACTCGCTGCGATGACCGACGAGAGTGTCCGCATCCGGGACATCGACTCTCTCGACGATGCCGAACGTCGGCTCGTGCTCGACGAGTGG
Organism: Rhodococcus sp. IC4_135; assembly: GCF_011602025.1. Taxonomy (NCBI): domain Bacteria; kingdom Bacillati; phylum Actinomycetota; class Actinomycetes; order Mycobacteriales; family Nocardiaceae; genus Rhodococcus; species Rhodococcus sp. IC4_135. Next base: position 12,619 of record NZ_JAAOLG010000006.1, on the reverse strand, counting down.
AACAACACTTCCCACCCTGTGGTCGATGCGACGCTGCTCGATCTGATCTTCGCCGACGCTGACGTCGCCGACATGTCCGGTGCTGCAGTGACCTTCGGAGACGCGACGGTCAGCAACTGCGAATTCCGTGCCCAGGTCAACTCTCTTGCTCGCCACCTCGTCGACTGTGGGGTCGGGCCCGAGTCTCTCGTTGCGATCGCGCTGCAACGAAGTGCGCATTACGTGGTCGCGGTCCACGCCGTCATCGCCGCAGGTGGAGCGTATCTTCCGATCGATCCGAAACACCCGGGTGAGCGGATCCGGCACGTGCTCGACATAGGAGCACCATCGGTAGTGCTGTCGATGACGGCCGATGCCGCATCTCTGCCTGCGGAGATCGAGCCGGTGCTTCTCGACGAGATCGATCTTTCGGCGTACTCCACCGACCGGATCGAGGACGTCGAGCGACTCGGTCACGTATCTCCGGATCACGTTGCCTACGTGATGTTCACGTCCGGGTCCACCGGGAAACCCAAAGGTGTTGCAGTCTCGCATCGTGCGATAGTCAATCGCCTGCTGTGGATGCAACATCAATACCCGCTCTCGCCTCGGGATGTCGTGCTGCACAAGACGCCGGCCACCTTCGACGTTTCGGTGTGGGAGTTGTTCTGGCCGTTCGTCACCGGTTCGAGGCTGGTCGTAGCCGAACCCGACGGACACCGCGATGCGCGTTACCTGTCGGAGTTGATCGCTCGCGAAGGTGTCACCACCTTGCACTTCGTCCCGTCGATGCTCGACGTCTTTCTCGTCGACGGAGATCTCTCGCAACTCGAGTCCGTTCGAAGGGTGTTCGCAAGCGGTGAGGCACTTCCGCGTGCGACGGTGAGTCGCTTTCACGAACGAATCGGTGCAGATCTGCACAATCTCTACGGTCCCACCGAAGCTGCCGTGGACGTGACGTTCCACGAGACGGATTCCGCGGCAACGGGCCCGGTGCCGATCGGGGCTCCGGTCTGGAACACTCGAACCTACGTGCTGGATCAGCGCCTGACGCCCAGCCCGATAGGAGTTCCGGGAGAGCTGTATCTCGCGGGAGTGCAGCTCGCCCGTGGCTACGTGGATCGTCCTGATCTGACTGCAGATCGCTTTGTGGCCAACCCTTTCGGCACTGGGCGCTTGTACCGCACCGGTGACCTCGTCATGTGGAATGCCCGTGGTGAGATCGAGTATCTCGGGCGTACCGATTTTCAGGTGAAGCTTCGCGGACAGCGCTTGGAACTCGGCGAGATCGACGCCGTCCTGGTGGAACTCACGGGTGTTCTCTCCGCCGTCACCGTCGTACACGAGGATCGCCTGGTCGCTTACGTCACTGCTGAATCGGCAACCGACACTGCGCTTCTCGCCGCTCATGCGCGGGCGAAGTTGCCCACATACATGGTCCCCTCCGTCTTCGTGATCTTGTCGTCGATGCCGCTCGGTCCGAACGGTAAACTTGACAGGCGAGCTCTGCCGGAACCGGATGTGGCAGCAGAAGAATACGTCGCTCCGTCCTCCGAATCCGAAAAAGCCATTGCGGCAATCTTTTCCGAGCTCGTCGGAGTGGACCGTATCGGCGTCACCGCCGACTACTTTGTCCTCGGTGGCAACTCGCTCACGGCTACGCGGGCCGTGGCGCGGATAAATTCGGCGCTGGGATCCTCGCTGGGTGTTCGAGAACTGTTCGATGCTCCGACGGTCGGTGCGCTGGCTGAACTTGTCGCAGACGGTGATCGGCCCACGGGCACAGGGCTCGCTCCACGGCAGCGACCGGAACGGATTCCGCTCTCACCGGCCCAGCAGAGAATGTGGTTCCTCAACCGTTTCGATCCGGAATCCGGGGCATACAACATTGCAGCAGCACTCTCGCTGTCGGGCGACCTGAACGTCCAGGTTCTGCACCAGGCGATCAGCGACGTCGTCGACCGGCACGAGGTGCTGCGAACTCTCTATCCTGATTCGGAGCAGGGGCCGTACCAGCGCATTCTCGACGAGGTGCCGGTCGATCTCGAACCGGTGGATGTCAGTGACCCAGTCGCGGTGATCAGCGAAGTGGTCGGCAGCGGGTTCGACGTCACCACTGAGGTCCCCGTGCGGGTCGCGCTTCTGCGGTCCTCTGGGCGAGAGCACGTTCTTGTTCTGGTCGTTCACCACATCAGCGGCGACGGGTGGTCGATGCAGCCACTGGCCGCGGACGTGATGACGGCATACGCATCGAGGTTGGCGGGCGAGGCGCCGCAGTGGACGCCGTTGAGTGTCCACTACGCGGACTACACGCTCTGGAAGATCGATTCTCTCGGCGACGAGGACGATCCGCGGTCGGAGGCGTCACGGCAGATCGACTACTGGCGCGGCGCATTGACGAACGTGCCGACTCGCCTCGATTTCCCCACGGACCGAACGCATCCGCCCGTCGCCTCGTATCGCGGAGGGACGGTGTCGTCGGCAGTTTCCGCTCAGACCTACAGCGCCGTGGAATCCCTGGCTCGCAGCACTCGATCCACACCGTTCATGGTCCTGCACTCCGCATTGTCGGTTCTGCTGTCCCGGATGGCGGGGGAGACCGACATCGCGATCGGCACCCCGGTCAGCGGACGCGGCGATCGGACCCTCGACAATCTCGTCGGCATGTTCGTCGGGACCGTGGTTCTTCGGACACAAGTGGATCCGGCCGCAACTTTCCGCGCACTGCTCGAGATGACCCGCAACGCCGACCTCTCGGCATTTGCCCACGCCGACATTCCCTTCGAGCGTCTGGTGGAGGTGCTCGACCCGCCTCGTTCGTCGGCGCACCACCCCCTCTTCCAGGTAGTACTCGCCACCGGCGATATTCCGACTCCATCCGTGCAGCTTCCCGGCCTTACCGTCTCTCAGGTCGCGTTGGATGCGAGGATCTCGAAATTCGATCTCCAACTGGATGTGTCGTCTCCGGGCCCGGACGGGTCGGTGACCACGACGTGGACCTATGCAGTCGACATCTTCGACGAACCGACCGTGCGCGAGATCGCGGCTCGGTTTGCCGCCGTTCTCGACACTGTCGTCGCTGAACCGGAATCAGTGGTCGGCGACCTCGATCTGCGGACGATGCCAGAGATCGAACGCCAGGAAGCTGCAGATACGGTCGCTCTGGCAGAACTGACGCTGCCGGAGATACTTGCTGCCGGCGTCAGCAGGTCGAACGGCGGTTCGGCGTTGCTGTGCGGCGACCTCGAACTCTCGTACGACGACGTAGACCGGCGCACCAATCGGTGGGCGCGGGCACTCGTCGCGCAAGGAATCGGTCCCGAATCGGTAGTGGCGATTGCCATTCCACGATCTGTGACGTCCGTCCTCGCGACCTGGGCCGTCGCCAAGACCGGAGCCGCTTTCGTGCCCGTCGACCCGAGTTACCCGGCCGAGCGTATCGAGCACATGCTCACCGATTCGGGTGCAGTCCTGACGCTGACCGACGACGTGGCGGTGTCATTGGATCGCGCCGATGTCGGCGACGCTCGACTCGTCGACTCCGAACGCACGTCACCGATTCGGATGGACAACACCGCGTACGTCATCTACACGTCGGGATCGACCGGCGTTCCCAAGGGCGTCGCCGTCTCGCATGCGGGGCTGGCGGCGTTGGTCGGCGAACAGGTTCGACGATACGGACTCGACAACCGCAGTCGTACCATGCATTTCGCCTCACCGAGCTTCGATGCTTCGGTGCTCGAACTGGCAATGGCCGTTGGTGCGGGCGCCGCGATGCTTGTTGTTCCCACCGGAGTTTACGGCGGTGCCGAGCTGGCAGATCTCATGCGCGCGTCGAAGATCACCCATGCGTTCGTGACCCCGGCAGCTCTGGCCACGGTCGAACCGGCGGACGTTCCCGATCTGGGTGTCGTGATCGTCGGGGGTGAAGCGTGCGACGCTGCGTTGGCCGCGCTGTGGGCACCGACACGAAAGATGTTCAACGCGTACGGTCCCACCGAGTCCACCGTCATGGCTACCCTCGCGGGACCCATGTCGGCGACCGATCGGATCACCATCGGTGGTCCCGTTGTCGGGACCGTCGCACATGTTCTCGACTCTCGCCTCCGTCCCGTTCCGGACGGTGTGACAGGTGAGCTGTATCTGAGTGGGCGTGGACTGGCCCGCGGTTACCACCGTCGCGGCGACCTGACGGCAGCGCGATTCGTTGCCGATCCCGCACGCTCGGGCCTGCGGATGTACCGCACCGGCGACCTCGTGCGACGTCGTGGAACGGAACTCGAGTATCTCGGTCGTAGCGATTCACAGGTCAAGATTCGTGGGTTCCGCATCGAACTCGGTGAGATCGACGCAGTGCTCGCCGTGCACGCGGGCGTGCGAACTGCGGTGACGACCGCACACCAGACCGACGGGCTGCACTCGTACGTCGTTGGTGAGCATCTGGACCCGGAGGAAGTACGCACCTTCGTCTCCAGTCTGCTACCCGCACATATGATTCCGGACTCCGTGATCGTCGTCGAGGAGATTCCGCTGACACCGGCCGGCAAAGTCGATTACCGAGCACTACCCGCGCCGACGATGCATCGGAACGCGTTCGTCGCACCGGTTACGAAGACGGAGACGTTGATCAGCCGGATCTTCGGCGACGTTCTGGATGTCGACCAGGTGAGCGTGGTGGACGACTTCTTCGACCTCGGTGGAAACTCGCTGAGCGCTACCCGAGTGATGGGACGAGTCGGCACCGAACTCTCGGTTGCCCTCCCGGTTCGGGTCCTCTTCGACGCCAGGACAGTCGCGGCGCTCGCTGCGGTAGTCGACGGAGCACACCGCAGTACCCGTCTCACTCTGACGGCCGGGCCCAGGCCGGATCGGATCCCGCTCTCGCCCGCGCAATCACGAATGTGGATTCTCAATCGATACGATCCCACCTCACCCGCATACAACATCCCGCTCGTCCTTCGCCTGCGCGGGCAGCTCGATTCCTCAGCTCTGCGAGAAGCGCTGTCGGACATCCTTCTTCGTCACGAATCCCTGCGAACCATCTTCCCCGAAGACGCAGCTGGGCCCTATCAGTCCGTTCTCGGAGATGCCGACATACCCTTCCGTCACACGGTGGTTTCTCCCGAACAGGCTGCCGACCTGATTGTCGGCGCTCTGAGCGAGGGCTTCGACGTCACCCGGGAAATCCCGTTGCGGGTGAATCTGTTCGAACTCTCGGACGACGAACACATCCTGGCCGCCGTGGTTCACCACATCGCCGCGGACGGTGCGTCAGTGGCGCCGCTCGCTCGGGATCTGGTTCTCGCCTACTCGGCACGCCGTTCGGGAGCAGAGTCGTCGCTGACCCCCCTGGTAGTTCAGTATCCCGACTACAGCGTGTGGCAGCACCAGGTCCTCGGTTCGGAAAGTGACCGGACCAGTGTTGCTTCGAGGCAGGCCGAGTACTGGCGTGACCAGTTGGCCGGAGCGCCGGAGCTTCTCGAACTGCCCACCGATTTCCCGCGGCCGGCGATTGCGTCGTTACGCGGAGCGAGCACCGAACTGGTGCTGACGTCCGAGATGACCGGCGCTGTGAAGCAGGTGGGCCGCACGCACGGAGCCACGCCATTCATGGTGCTTCATGCGGCCCTCGCGGTTCTTCTGTCCAACCTCGCCGCGACCGATGACGTGGTGATCGGGACACCGATTTCCGGACGCGGCGAACCGGCGCTGGACGACGTGGTCGGAATGTTCGTCGGCACGGTGGCCCTGCGTAGCCGTCTCACGCCGGCGATGTCGTTCCTGGATTTGTTGGCCCAGGTGCGAGCCACCGACCTCGCTGCATTCGAGAATGCGGACCTACCGTTCGAGCGGCTGATCGACATTCTGCAACCCCCTCGATCCCAGGCCCACGCGCCGATATTCCAGGTGGCACTCTCGCAAGAGCAGGAGGGAACTGCGGCATTCGCGCTGCCCGGCCTCGAGATCGAGGCCGTGGAGAACGCAGTCGTGCCCTCGAAGTTCGACATCCAGGTCACGATGGTCGAGCACGCTGATTCGATGAATCTCACCTGGACCTACGCCACAGATCTCTTCGCCGGCGAGTCCGTGGACGGATTTGCGGAGCGGTTCCACCGGATTCTCGCGCAGATTGTGGAGGCTCCCGACACGGCCGTCGCTGATATCGACGTACTGGCCGAGGACGAATACACCAGGCTCACGTCCGTACTCGGTCCGCCTGCGCCAACAGTTCGCACCCTGGCGGATCTTCTGACCCTGCATTCGGAATCCGAGAGTGTGGCTATCGTCTCCGAGTCGTGTGTCGAGATGACGTACAGCGAGCTGGATTTGCGATCCTCGCAGCTGGCTCGTCTCCTCATCGAGCGCGGAGCAGGCCCCGAAACGGCTGTCGCAGTTTCTCTTCCGCGATCGGCTGAATCCATTCTCGCGCTGTGGGCCGTGGCCAAGACGGGCGCAACGTACGTTCCGGTGGATCCGACATACCCCGACGAGCGCATCGCTCACATGCTGAGAGACTCCGGTGCGCGGGCCGTCGTCACCGACTCCGTGACGGCGCCGACACTTCCGAACGGAATCGACACGATCGAGGTCGACGATCTCGATCTCGATCGATATTTCGCAGGGAAGGTCACCGATGTCGATCGGATCCGTCCACTGCACGTCGATCAGGTTGCCTACCTGATCTACACGTCAGGCTCGACCGGTCTCCCCAAGGGGGTCGCCGTCACTCACCGCGGATTGTCCGTGTTCTCCGCCCGCACCCGCACCGATCTGGCGGTATCGCGAGACTCTCGGGTATTGCGACTGTCTTCCGCGAGTTTCGACGCCTCGATGTTCGAGATGATCCTCGCGTTCACTGCCGGTGCGACGATGGTGGTCGCTCCGCCGACGGTCATCGCCGGTGACGAACTCACCGACGTGATCCGGCGTCACCACATCACTCACGTGGTGACAGCGCCGGCGGCGATGACGACCGTCGATGCGACTACGCTCGCCGACCTCGAAACCGTGGTGCTCGGTGGCGACGTTTTCCCACCACAGCTGCTCGACCGTTTTCACGACACGACACGACTCTTCAACAGCTACGGCCCGACTGAGAGCACCATCGTCATCACCAAGACCGGGGCTCTCCCCGAGACTGTGGCGCTGTTCGGTGACGGTGTACAAGGAGGTGACCGTTCACTCACGTCCGTCACGATCGGCACACCGCTCGAAGGCGCCCATGTTCTGGTCCTCGATTCCGCCCTCAATCCCGTCCCCGTCGGGGTCAGGGGTGAGCTGTATCTGTCGGGCCCAGGCCTGGCTCGCGGGTATCACCGACGCGAGGGGTTGACCGCAGAACGCTTCGTCGCGAACCCGTTCGGGGCACCGGGCGCGAGGATGTACCGGACCGGTGACGTGGTCACCTGGACCGGCCAGGGCGAACTGGCCTACTGCGGACGATCCGACGCCCAGGTTCAGCTTCGCGGGCTCCGCATCGAACTGGGAGAGATCGAATCAGCTCTCGCCTCCGTCCGCGGAGTGATCGCCTCCGCTGCCACCGTTCACCGACATGACTCTCTCGGCGATCAACTCGTCGGTTATGTCACCGTCACAGGTGCGGTGTCGGCGGAGCACATCCTCGACGCCGTCGCAGCGGTGTTGCCCCGAGCCTCGGTGCCCACTGCTGTCGTCCTGCTGGATTCGCTACCCCTGACTCCGGCCGGGAAGCTCGATCGCGCAGCACTTCCCGTTCCGGCGTTCATCGCCTCGGCGACGTTCAGGGCGCCGACGACACTCGCGGAGATTCGTGTCGCGAGTGCTTTCGTCGACGTTCTCGGTACCGACACCGTCGGAGCAGAAGACAGTTTCTTCGAGCTGGGTGGAAACTCGCTCAGTGCCACACGGGCGATTGCCCGCGTCAACGCTTCGTTCGGGGTCAAACTCGGTGTTCGTGCGCTGTTCGAGGCACCCTCTGTCGCAGAACTGGCTCTGCTGGCGGGCTCGGCAGAACGCGATGACCAGCCTCGATTGGAAGCGCGACCGCGACCCGAACGTATTCCGCTCTCGCCGGCGCAGACTCGGATGTGGTTCCTCAATCGATTCGACGCCGCGGCTGCCACGGACAACCTACCGCTCGCGCTTCGTCTGAGCGGCACCCTGGACGCGTCTGTATTGGCGCTTGCGCTTCGTGACGTCGTCGAACGTCACGAGTCGTTGCGTACCTACTATCCCGATACCGCGGACGGACCCCGTCAGGAGATCCTGTCCGCGTCGTCGGTGGATCTCGATCTGGTTCAGCACGACGTCACCGACGCCGAAGCGCTGGAACGGCTCTTCGCTCTGGCCGGCGCCGGATTCGACGTGACGACTGCTGTACCGCTGCGGACCGCTTTGTATCGAATCTCCGAGACCGAGCATGTGCTCGCCGTCGTGATGCATCACATCGCATCGGACGGATCGTCACTCGGGCCCCTGGCAGCCGACGTCATGGGCGCCTATGTCTCGCGTTCTACGGGTGACGCTCCGCAGTGGGAGCCGTTGCCCGTTCAGTACGCGGATTACGCTCTCTGGCAACACGATCTGCTCGGAACCGAATCCGAACCTTCAGGTGTTGCTCAGGCGCAAATACAGTTCTGGACGTCCACGCTCGCCGGAATTCCGGACCAGTTGAATCTGCCGACGGACCGGCAGCGTCCGGCCCGTCAGAGCTATCGGGGCAAGGAGATTCACTTCACGATCGGCTCGGACACCGCCGATCGACTGCGTGATCTCGCCGCCGGATCAGGCTCGAGCCTGTTCATGGTCGTCCACGCCGCGTTCGCAGTACTACTTGCAAGGCTGGGAGACAGCGCCGACATCACTATCGGTTCGCCCATCGCGGGACGTGGACACGAGTCGCTCGACGCGCTCGTGGGGATGTTCGTGAACACCTTGGCACTTCGAACCCAGGTGAACACGGCGGCGCCGTTCACGGAACTGCTCGACCACACCCGCGATCAGGATCTCGCCGCCTTCGCGCATGCGGACCTGCCGTTCGAGAAGCTCGTCGAGATCATCGATCCCGTCAGATCGACGGCACGCCATCCGTTGTTCCAGGTGGCACTGTCCTTCCAGAACCTCACGCCGACGATGTTCGCGCTACCCGGACTGCAGATTGCGGCAGTTGGCGCCCCAGTCGAGACGGCGAAGTTCGATCTCCACCTGACAGTCACCCCGGGGGAGTCGGGTGCGATGTCGGCGTCGTTCACCTACGCGACGGATCTGTTCGACCAATCCACGGTGGCGACATTCGCCAATCGCCTGCTGCGCGTGCTCGATTCGATCGGTCATGACGCGAACGTCACGGTAGGCGACATCGCTCTGCTCGGCGACGAAGAGATCGCGGCCACCGTCAAGACGTGGAACGACACCAACACCGTCGTTCCGGAGACAACCCTCGCGGATCTGTTCGACGCCCAGGTGCACAGAACACCGAACGCCGAAGCACTGGTTTTCGGTGACCGTCGCCTGACCTATGCCGAGTTCGACGCCGAAAGCAATCGCCTGGCGCGATATCTGATCGGAATCGGTGTCGGCCCGGAAGTGACTGTTGCGCTCAATCTTCGGCGTTCCGTCGAACTGGTCGTGTGCATGTACGCGGTGGTGAAGGCGGGCGGAGCCTACGTTCCTCTCGACCCGGATCAGGCGGCAGAACGCACGGCGCACATACTCGAATCCGCCGAGACCGCCGTTGTTCTGAACACTTCTCACGATTCAGTCGACGGGCCGTACCATGTCGTGGACGTCGACACACTCGAGCTGGACGGTATCGACGGGTCGCCCGTTCGGGACACAGAACGCCTCGCACCCCTGCACACGGACAACATCGCGTATGCGATTTACACCTCCGGATCCACCGGAAAGCCCAAGGGCGTAGCGATCTCCCATCGAGCGATCACCAATCAACTCTTGTGGAAGCAGGCTCAGTTCCCTCTCGATGTCGATGACCGTGTGCTCGTCAAAACCGCAGCCACCTTCGACCTGTCGGTCTGGGAGTACTGGTGGGCGTTGCAGACCGGTGCCTGCCTGATTCTCGCCGAGTCGGGAGCCCAGCAGGACGGTGACTACCTCACGTTGCTCATGGAGCGCGAGCAGGTGACTACGCTGCATGCCGTTCCCTCGATGTTGTCACTGCTCAGTGCCTCCGCGCGTCGGCTGCCGAGTTCTCTGACCCGGATCCTGTGCATCGGTGAGGCACTGCCGGTACAGACCGCCAAGGATGTGCGAGATCAGAGTTCGGCGCAGGTCTACAACCTGTACGGCCCCACGGAGGCCGCGGTCAGCGTCACGGCACACCGAACGAGCGATGTCGACGTGGCGACTGTTCCGATCGGAACTCCCGCATGGAACACACGATTGCATGTACTCGACGACCGCCTTCATCCGGTTCCGGTCGGTGTTGCAGGTGAGCTCTATCTCGCCGGAGTTCAGCTGGCCCGTGGGTACATCGGGGATCCGGGGCAGAACGCGACTCGTTTCGTCGCCGATCCGAATGAAACGGGAGAGCGCCTCTATCGAACCGGCGATCTCGTTCGGTGGAATGCGGCGGGCAGTCTCGAATACCTCGAGCGTGCAGATTTCCAGGTCAAGGTTCGAGGCTTCCGCATAGAACTCGGTGAGATCGAAACAGCGTTGCGCGCCGAGCCGTCGATTCAGGATGCGGTAGTCACGGTCACGACGTCAGCCACCGGCGAGCAACACCTGGTCGGTTACGTTACCGCGGTCGAGGGTTCGACAGTCGAGAAGTCGGTGATCCTGACCCGACTGCGTGCCACCCTGCCCGGCTACATGGTGCCGACTGTCCTGATGACACTCCACGCCCTCCCCCTGGGGAGTACAGGCAAGGTGGATCGACAGGCGCTCCCGGAACCGATCTTCGAGGCACGTCGATTCCGCGCACCCACCACGCCTGCCGAACTGTCGGTAGCCACCGCTTTTGCCGAGATCCTCGGTGACGGGAAGACCGACGAAGTGGGAGTCGACGACGACTTCTTCGAACGCGGCGGCAATTCGCTCAGTGCGACTCGGTTGCTCGGACGGATCAACGCCGCGGTGGGCACCGACCTGCCCGTGCGTGTGGTCTTCGAGTCGCCCACCGTCGCAGCGTTGGCTGCAGTAGTGGAAACTGCCGAGCTTTCGCGGCGACCCGCGCTGGGTTCGCAGCCGAGACCGGTGAGGATTCCGCTCTCACCGGCGCAGACTCGTATGTGGTTCCTCAACCGGTTCGATCCCGGTTCGTCGGCGTACAGCATCCCGGTGGTTCTTCGATTCGTCGGTCCGCTGGATGTCGAGGCGCTGCGCGTGAGTGTCGCCGACGTGATCGCCCGTCACGAGATCTTGAGAACTGTGTACCCGGAGTACGACGGGATGGGATACCAAGAGATTGTCGAGGCACCTCAGGTTCCCGAGATCCTCGATGTCATTGCCATTGAGGAGAATTCGCTCCACGACGTGCTGGTCGAGGTGCTCGGTGCGTCGTTCGACGTCACGTCCGAAATTCCCGTGCGAGCTCATCTGTTCCAGCTCGACGAGTTCGAGTTCGTGCTGGCGATGTCGGTGCATCACATTGCGGGTGACGGTTTCTCGATGGGTCCGTTGACGCGTGATGTGATGGTGGCGTACGAGGCGCGGACCCGAGGGGTGGAGCCGTCGTGGTCGCCGCTCGAGGTGCAGTACGCGGATTACGCGTTGTGGCAGCTCGAGATGTTGGGTTCGGAAGAATCGTCGACCTCGCTGATCTCGCGCCAGCTCGCGTTCTGGTCGGACATGCTCGACGGCTTGCCCTCCGTCCTCGAACTCCCGTTGGATCGGCCCCGCCCCGCGGTGGCTTCCGGTCGTGGATCGGTTCTGAACGCTCATCTCGAACCTGTCCTGCAACAGGCGATTTCCGATTTGGCTCGACGGCATCGCGCGACGCCTTTCATGGTGCTGCACGCGGCTCTGGCTGTTGTACTGTCGCGGTTCACCGGCAGTTACGACTTCGCCGTCGGGACGCCGACGGCCGGGCGCGGAGAACGCATGCTCGACGATGTGGTCGGCATGTTCGTCGGGACCGTGGTGTTGCGCACCAGCGTCGATCCAGATGAGCAGTTCCTCGACCTGCTGTCCCGCCTCCGCGACGCCGACCTCCAGGCTTTCGCTCACAGTGACGTGCCGTTCGAGCGTCTGGTGGAGTTGCTCGATCCGGTTCGCTCGCAGTCGTATTCACCGCTCTTCCAGGTCGGTCTCGCGCTGCAGAACCATCTCGATTTACGATTGACTCTCGACGGGCTGCATATCGAGAGCATCGAACCTACGGTGGTGAGCACCCAGGTCGACCTCGATTTTGTCGCGGCGGAACAGTTCGACAACGACGGTCGACCTTCCGGGCTCGTCGTTCAGCTGACGTACGCCACGGATCTCTTCGAGGAATCCACTGCCTCCCGTCTGATGTACGCGTTCGAGTCGGTCTTGACTACTGCTGTAGCAGAACCGGATCGGCGAGTGGAACTTTTCGCCGTGGAGTCTGTGGTTGAGCGTGGGTTGGTGTTGGGGGGTGTGAACGTTACGGATCGTTGGGTTGAGGATGTGACGTTGGCGGATCTGGTGGCGGCTTCGGTTGAGGTGTCGTCGGGTCGTG
>NZ_JAAOLG010000069.1:0-11239 GCF_011602025.1 Rhodococcus sp. IC4_135 | reverse complement strand
GACCAGGGCGGTGACGTCGATGAACCCTTCGCGGCGGCGGTCGAACATCGCTGCATCGAGCGCTGCGGTCGCCTCGACAACGGCGACAAGCGCGGGTGCGAGGGTGTCGGTTTCGGTGCTCATGTGGGGCTCCTTTGTGGTGGGTGGTGGGTGGCGGGTCGCTCAACCGCAGATGCAGTCCTCGTCGCCAGCTCTTTGCGCGGTGCAGGCGTAGTCGCCGGGGTCCGGGTAGCTGCACATCTGCGTGCCGTCTGCCATTGCAGGGCAGGAGGTTTGGCCGCAATCGCAGTTCGTCTCGTTGCTCATCGTTTTTCCTTTGCTCGAGGTTGGTGGGTGGTTGTCGTTACTCGGCGTTGACGCACTGCGCGGCGTCGTCGTGCATGCGAGGGCAGGAGTAGTCACCGCACCCGCAAGTCAGTCCGGCGTAATGGATGGTCGCGGCGTCGTGGTCTTTGCCTTGTTCGAAGTCGTAACCGTTCACTGACTTGACCTTTCGTTGGTGTCCGGACCCTCTCGGTGGCCCCTGACAATTTTTTTCCGTTCTGACATGGAGCTCCGGATCGGCGGTATGAGGGCACGGCGCAATGCTTGGGCCGCAAAGTTTTTCAGCGAAGCGTCTTTGAAAAAGTTTTCGGAGCCGGAGGCCGGCGAAGCCGCCAGGGGTTGCGCCGGGACCGCCGTCGATCAGGATCGGAAGGACAGAAAGGAAAAAGGATCTTTTCGCTTCTACAGAGCGGAGCGCAGCGGAGCATTGTAGGGTCTCGAGAACCTTGGCCAAATCTCACGCGAGATGGCCACTCGGTGGCCAGTTGGCCATCTGAGTGAGATTGTCTCGGCGTGGCTACGTGGTGGGCGCGGATAACGGGTGGATGATCCAACCGAGTACTTCCGATGCGGGGAGATACCGCGATGGGGAACGCTACGGTCGCTGGATCGGCGAAACCGCGTGCCGGGTCATGGAATCTGGGTGCGGCGCAGCTGTCGCGCCGCCACGTAGGGGACGGCGCCGAGGAGATCCGACCACTCGATGAGGTCGCGGTCGACGACGTCGTTGCCTCCACGCCGTGGCGGACCTTTCGCTGGTATGCAGGTCAGCAGCACTATTCGGGTACCTATTGGGCTGCGACCGAGTCCGATCATGTGATCTACGAGTCGCGGCTGGAGCTGGCACGGCTACTGTTCGCGGACTTCGATGTGGGGGTGCAGCGCATTGCCGCGCAGCCGTTTCTGCTGAGCTGCTCCGTCGGCGGCAAGGAACGCCGACACATTCCGGACTACCTACTGCTGACAAACGCTGGACCGGTGATCGTGGATGTGAAACCTCGCCGGCAGTTGGCGTCGAAGACGGTGGCGTTCACGTTCGAGTGGACCAGGTCGGTGTTGACCGCACGGGGATGGCGCTACGAGGTGTGGAGCGAGCCCCCTCCGATCGAGCTGGAGAATGTGCGGTTCCTCGCCGGCTATCGGCGGGCGTGGTTCTTCGATCCGGATGTGCTCGCCGCGGTCAGAAGTGCAGTGTGGGAGGGGATCAGGATTGAAGAAGCACTGTCTGCGGTGTCTGCCTATCCGGCACCGTCTGTACGGGCGGCACTGTTTCATCTGCTGTGGCGGCAGGAGTTCAGTGTGGACATGACCCAGAGGTTGACCACCGCCAGCGTGTTGCGGACCGCGTCATGAGTGGCGCAGCGACGCGGGTCGGTGTCGGGACTCGGTTCATCTACGACGGTGAGATCGTCGAGGTGATCGAGATGATGGCAACTGCGGCGAGTAATGAGGTCGTGCTCAGAACCAAGACGAACGGTCAGATCCGTCGCATTGCCGTCCGAGAGCTGCTGACCTCGGAGAATGTGCGGGTGATCCCCGATGAGGGCGGGCCGTCCTCCGACGATCCCGGCGAGTTGTCTTCCGTCGTGACAGCGATGCTGACCGAGCCCGAACGTACCCAGGTACTCGAACGGGCCGCGCACGTGCGCGAGGTGCTGACCGGGTACAGGTCGGGCACTGCGCAGCTGCCGGCGAGCGGAGAACCGCGCGCCGAGTACGACCCTACGGTGCCGTTGACTGAGCGGTATGCGGCGAAGGCCGCGGAGCTCGAGATCGGGGTGCGGACACTGCGGCGCTGGGTCGGTGACTACCGCCGCGGCGGCGAGGCCGGCCTCGTATCGGGCAGAGCGGCCGGGAACGCGCCGATGGAACACCGCGACCAACGCTGGATCGAGACGGCGTTGGAGGTGATGGTCGAGCACACCGATCAATCGCGGCCGTCACGGACGATGGTGATCGAGCGGGCAAACGCCCGGGTGGTGGCCCGGTTCGGTGCGGGCGTGGTGAAGCTGCCGTCGCGGGCCACCGCGTTCCGGATACTCGAGGAGCTGGAGCGGGGGCACCCGACGTTCCGGTTGAGCACCAAACGCAATCGGGACATCGCGGCCCGCCCGGAGGGACCGTACGGGAAGCTGCGGCCGACCCGGCCGGGTGAGTACCTGTTGATGGACACCACCCGGCTGGACGTGTTCGCCCTGGATCCGGTGACCTTGCGGTGGGTGCAGGCGGAATTGACGGTGGGGATGGACTGGTACACCCGCTGTGTCGTCGGGATCCAGCTCACGCCGGTGTCGACGAAGGCGGTCGATGCTGCGGCCACGTTGTA
The DNA here is from genome assembly GCF_011602025.1 of Rhodococcus sp. IC4_135. Lineage (NCBI taxonomy): Bacteria > Bacillati > Actinomycetota > Actinomycetes > Mycobacteriales > Nocardiaceae > Rhodococcus > Rhodococcus sp. IC4_135. The sequence continues at coordinate 8,589 of NZ_JAAOLG010000069.1, read as the reverse complement.
TCAGGCGTTCCGGCCGCGTCCGGCGGGCAAGGATTGGCCCGCGCATGCGGTGTGGCCCGAGCACGGGATTCCCCGGTCCCTGCTGGTCGACGTCGACGCGATCGACGGGCCAATGTGTGGGGCTGCGTCTCCGGCGCTGGCGCCGGAGACCATCGTGATCGACCACGGCAAGATCTACGTCTCCGAGCATCTGACCAGCGTGTGTCAGCGGATGGGGATCTCGATCCAGCCGGCCCGGTTGCGGACCGGCCGCGACAAGGGGCCGGTGGAGCGGTTCTTCCGCACCATCCGGGAGGACCTGTTGCAGGCGCTGCCCGGATACAAGGGCCCGGATGTGCATTCGCGTGGGGTGGCGCCGGAGTCGGAGGCGTTCTTCTACCTCGACGAGTTGGAGGCGATCATCCGGGAGTGGGTGGCGGTGGTGTACCACCACCGGCCGCACGAGAGCCTGCTCGATCCGCATCTGCCGTCGGTGAAGATGTCGCCGGCGGTGATGTTCGAGCACGGCATCGCCCGGGCCGGCTACATCGAGGTTCCCCGCGATCCTGACCTGGGGTATGAGTTCCTCAAGGTGGAGTGGCGCACCCTGCAGCACTACGGGTTCGAGGTGCACGGTCGCCGGTACCACGGCGACCTGCCGCTCGGGTGCCGCGACGGTGCCAGCCCGTACCCGGACCGGGGAAAGGGCAAGGGCCGGTGGTGGCCACTGCACGTCGACCCGGACGACATCACCCGGATCTACCTGCGGGACCCGATCTCCCGCAGGTGGTATCCGCTCGAGTGGGAGCATGCCCGGTCGATGCAGATGCCGCTCAGTGAGGACGCGTTGGCATTCGCCCGCCGGTTGGCGAAGGCGAAGTACACCTACCCCGACGACCGGATCGCGGTCGCCGACCTGCTCGAGCGCTGGAATCTCGGCCTCGGGTCGAGCATGACCGAGCGGCGCATGGCGTTGCGTATGGCACGTGAGGACGCGGCACTCGACCTCGAACCGCCGCGCACGAACGAGGTGACCGGGCCGCCATCGGTGAGGCGTCATCTCGATCCGTCACACGGCGATACTGCACCCACGGTCGCAGCCTCAGAGGAGGGGATCGACGTCGGTGATGACGACGCCGAGGACGAGCCGGACCGGCCCGACGACGGCGACTTCTACGCCGATGCGCTGGAGTACCTGTGACGATCGCCCTGATCCGGCAGCACCTGCAGGACTTGGCGCCGCTGGGCAACGTGGCGCTCTCCCGCAAGGAGGGGTGGCGCGAGTTCGCCGACGCCCCTTCCCTGGTCGCGCCGGAGGTGCTGACCCGGCAGCTGCGGGCGCTCACCGCGGACGACGCCGAGGTCTACAACCATTTTCGGCAGCTGTGGCACGCCAATTTGGGCCCGATCCGGACACCGCAACTGACCACGCTGCACGAGCAACTCTCGACCGTGGTCGACAGCAACCTCCAGTTCGGCGACAAGGCCAAGGGCGCGGTCGCGATCGACGCCTACCCCGGCCTGGGCAAGACGACATCGGTCCTGGCGTTCGCCAAGGATTTTCACCGCCGCGAGATCCGGATCAAGGGCACCCACACCCGCGATGGCCACCAGCGGTGGCCGGTGTGCCGGGTCGGGTTGACCGGCAACACCGGGCTCAAGGAGTTCAACCGGGCGATGCTCGAGTTCTACGCCCACCCCGGAAACACTCGCGGCACCAGCGCCGACCTGTCCCGTCGCGCCCTGGACTGTGTGACCTCGTGTGAGACCAGGCTTTTGGTGGTCGATGATCTGCATTTTCTCCGCGTGCACGCCACCAGCGGGGTGGAGATCAGCAACCATTTCAAGTACATCGCCAACGAGTTCCCGGTCACCGTGGTGTTCATCGGGGTCAGGCTGGCCGAACGCGGCCTGTTCGCCGAGGCGCAGACGGCGCGGCGCACCACGCTGGTGGGGATGCGGCCGTTCGTCATCGATACCGACACCGGCCGCCGTGAATGGCGGACCATGCTGCTGGCGATCGAACAGGGACTGGTGCTGGCCGACAAGTACCCCGGCATGCTCGCCGACGACCTGTCGGACTACCTGTTCGTCCGCAGCACCGGCCACATCGGGTCGTTGATGGTGCTGATCAACCGCGGCTGTCACCGCGCGATCGTCACCGGCCGTGAACGCCTCGATGCCGACGTACTCGACACCGTCAGCAACGACGAGGACGCCGAGACCGCGCGGCGAGAACTCGCCGCCGCCCTCGACGCGCGCCACATCACCACCCGGCCCACCCGTCGCCGCCGATGACACCGGTGCGGACCCTGCCGATCCGGGTGGCCCCGTTGCCCGGGGAGGCAATCGATTCCTGGCTCGAGGCCATCGCGCACCGTACCGACACGACGTTCGTCGACCTGGACACGGCCCTGCACCACGAGGACCGGAGTGCCTCGGGAAGGGTTCAGCGCCTGAGCATGTGGCCGATGCACCTGGCCCCAGGAGAAGTGAACACCATCGCCGCGGCCACGGAACTGTCCGCGGCCGCCATCGAGGCGATGACCTTGGTTCGCTACGACGGCGTCGCGCTGTCCCTCGAGATCCGGAAGGGACGGTCCGGGGGCTGGCCCTGGGGTAACGGGCGCCGATCCCGGTACTGCCCAGACTGTCTGGCCGAGTCCGGTGGACGGTGGCAACTCCACTGGCGGCTGGGGTGCGTCTTCGCCTGCACCGAACACCGCTGCCTGCTGGCCGACACCTGCCCGTACTGCGGGACCTTCCAGCGGCCGCGTCGTCGACCCAGTGGTGTGCTCGTTCCCAGTCCGGGCCGCTGCCCACACCCGAGTACGGACACCGCTGGGCGGAGTCGGCTCGCGCGGTGCGGAGCCGACCTGGTCTCGGCACCGGTGATGCGGCTGTCGCCGGGGCACCCGGCGCTGCGGGCCCAGCACCTGGTGCTCGATGTCCTCGCGGCCGGGCACGGGACGTTCGGTGTCTACGCCGACCACCCCGTCGGGGCCCGCGCGGTGCTGGCCGATCTGCACGCCATCGCCTCCCGCATCCTTGTCTACGGCACCGCCGAGGAGATCGCCGACAGGGTTCCCGCCGACCTCGCTCACGCGCTCACCGGAATTCGGTCGTCGTCCGTATCATCAGCACCGGCGTCGACACGACGCTCGGAACTCTCGAGGGCCGGCGGGGCGATCGCGACAGCCGTCGCGGTGACCGCGGCCGCTGCCATACTGGATCGGTCCGATATCGCCGACGCCGGCGAGTCGCTGCGGTGGCTGGTGCACGGCGGTCGGCGGCTGGGCCGACAGGTCGACGCCGGCGTCATGGGCGACTGGGGCAGCGCCACCAGCACGAGATTGGTGGCCATCCAGGTCGCCGCGTTGCGGCCACTATTCGTCCGCGCCGTCGATCAGCTGCGATACCGCAGCGCCGCCCCCGTCCCGAGCCGCCCGTCGGCGAACGCCACCGCGGTGGACGACGCCGTCCGCCGCATCCCGACCCTGCTCTGGCCGCAATGGTCGCTGCGGTGCACGGTGACCCCGTGCAGTTCGGCGCAGGTCCGCCCGGCCCTGTCGACGGCACTACTGCTGGTGGGCACCACGCTCACCGTCGGCGAGGCCGCCGATCGCCTGGGATCAGCGGTCCCCGCGGGCGGGGTCACCCGCACACTGGCACATCTGCGGAACGCCCCACACTGGGACGACACCCTAACCGCGTTGACCCTTCTGGCGGACCACCTCCGCGCGGAACCGCCGCCGATCGACTACGAGCGGCGGCGGCGCCTGGACTACCGCGACCTGCTACCCGAGGACCTGTGGAAACAGATATGCCGCCGGACCGGCACACCCCCAGGCGCCGGCCAGAAGGCGGACTTCGCCCGCTGCCTGCTGTTCGAACGACTCAGCGGGCTCCCCGCGTCCCAGTCCCCGTTCCTCGCAGACGATTACGACGTCCGCGCGAAACTGTCCGGATTTCCGCGCGCACTCACCCCCGCCCTGTCCGGGCCGCTCGACCAGTCGGCCCGCCGCTTCCTCGACGACCACGGACTGGACGAGGAACCCGTCTACTGGCATCCACCCCTGCATCTGCTCGACGGGCTCGAACTGCCCGGACCCAACCCCGCCGCCGTGGACCTCGCCGCCCTCCACGACCTGACCCGCCACGAACACACCGCGCTGTCGGAGATCGCGCGGCAATTGGCCACCACCCTCGACGTGATCCGCCACCTCCTCGAAAACCATCCCGCTCCCGCATCACCCACTGCCGCAGAGCGGTTCGAACGACGCGTCGCCCAGACCGCCGCAGAGGAAACGTTGAGCCGGGCGCAGTTCGTCGACCTCTACTGCGTCCAACGCCGCACCCTCGCCGAGATCGCCGCGATGATCGGAGCCAGCCGGAAGGTGACCGGTCGGCTGGCCCGACACCACGGCATCGCGCCGAGCGCCGGAGGCCCGCCGGTCGATCCGGCATGGTTTCACCACCAGTACGTCACCCAGCGGCGAACCCTGCGGGACCTCGGACACGAGGTGGGGCGCAGCGTGTCGCGGATGAGCCGAATCGCAAAGGACTACGGCATCCCGATTCGGCCGCCAACCGACGCCGGCAACCCGCAGTCCGTAGCGATCCGGCGGCTGGCGCACTGATCGGTCTCGGCCGTCGTGCGGTGCACGCTCGAGTCGTGCACAGTGCAGGGCCGGGCAAAACGTTGCCCGGAGAACAAGACCGCAGGTGACTGCGGCGCTGGTCCCGACGCTCGAACGCGCGTGTAACGTTGCGCGTTATTAACGCAGTACGTTATAGTGGTGAGGTGATCGAATCGTTCGCCGACAAGGAGACCGAGCGAGTCTTTCGCCGGCAGTTCTCGAAGAAGCTCCCGCAGGACATTCAGCGGATCGCGCGCCGGCGTCTGTTGTTGATCGAGGCGGCCACCGACGTCAACGACCTGCGGGTGCCCCCAGGCAACCGCCTGGAGAAGCTCTCCGGAGACCGGGTGGGCCAGTACAGCGTCCGGATCAACGATCAATACCGCATCTGTTTCATCTGGCGCGCCACCGCAGCATACGACGTGGAGATCACCGACTACCACTGACCACCCGGAACCGACACCTCCGACCACGGAAAGGAACACCGACAATGACTACAGACCTGAGCCCCATTCACCCCGGCGAGATCCTCCGCGAGGACTTCCTCGAGCCTTTCGGCATCACGCAGAACCGCCTGGCCACGATCATCGGTGTGCCGCCGCGGCGGATCAACGAGATCGTGCACGGCAAGCGGTCGATCACCGCAGACACCGCGCTGCGGCTGGCCAAGGCGTTCGGCAACAGCGCCCAGTTCTGGCTCAACATCCAGGACCGCTACGAGCTCGACCTTGCGGCCGACAAGCTAGGCGACACCCTCGCCAAGATCACGCGCCTCTCGGCATAGATCGGCAGGTATCGGACTCGGTGCCCCGCGGACGATCCGGCGCACTCGCCGAGCTGCGGTTGCCCCAGCGCTTCACCGTTGGGGGCCACCGCTGGCGAGCATCAACGTTTGCGGGGTTCGATATCGAGTCGCCGTCGCGTGTTGTGGTTGCCGCAGACGAGTTCTGGAGTAGTGGTCCATTCGTGACGTTCAAGCCACGCCAGGACCGGTCGGGGTGGGTCGTCGCTGGAGGAGCCGGTGAGCAGCGGGCCGTCACCGCACCTCGAGCAGCTGACCACCACGACGTGGCCGTGCGGTTGACAGCGGGCACAGTGCCGCGCCTTGTGCAGGTGCTCGCGTTTGTCGAGGTGCAGCCAGACGGTGGCGAGGTCGGCGCGGTGCGGGACCAGTTCCCGACGCGTGGTGGGTTGATACCCGCAGGTCGGGCATGCCGATCCCGTCGTCGGGGGCGGCGCCGCCGGATCCGGTGACGGCGAGGGCTTCTCCTCGTCCGGGTCGGTGTCGGCGGTAAGCGTCTCGGACTGTCGGGGCGGCAGATGCCGGTATAGGGTCGAGCGGGTCAGTCCGGTCTTCGCGGTGATCTCGGCGATGGTGGCGCCGCCCTCGCGTAGCTGGGTGGCGTAGGCGAGTTGGGCGTCGCTGACCACGCTGGGCCGGCCGGTGCGGCGGCCCTTCTCGGTGGCCACGGTGCGGGCGTGCGCGGCTCGCTCGACCGCGTACGTGCGTTCCATCTGCCCGAACAGCGCCAGCAGCACCACCGCCAGCTGGCCCATCGGGTCGTCCGGGTTCGTCGAGTCGATCCGGACCGGGTCGGCCAGATTGCGGAAGCCGATGTCGCGCTGGTGCAGGTCGTGGATCAGGTTCAGGGTGTCGCGGACGGTGCGGCCGAGCCGGTCGAGGGTGTGCACCACGATCACGTCACCGCCGCGGGCGCATTCGAGCAGCGCCTGTAGTCCGGGGCGTTCGGTGGTGGTCCCGGATTTCTTGTCCACGTAGATGTTCGCCGGATCGATTCCCGCCTTGGCGAGTGCGTCGATCTGCCGGGTGAGGTCCTGCTTGCTCGTCGACACCCGGGCGTATCCCAACTCCACACCTGGAGCGTACCGAAAGTTATGTTCGAACCGAACTTGTGATACACAATTATGGAATTAACTTCTGGGACACGCCGCCCTGGGCTTTCACAGGATCCCGGCGGGGGTTTGGATGGCGTCCCATTTCCAGGATTTCGGGACAAGCTCACCGACGACTTCGGAGAACCCGTCCCTCGGGACGACGATCCCTGCGGTTGACATCACGTCTGGTGAGAGGTGGTTCGTACCGTGGAGTGGAGTGGCGGGTTGACGCCGGTCGCCGGGCTCGGCAACGATGTCTCGCTGGATTGCCGCGGCGCAGTCTCGTCACGTTCCGCGGCCGCACCCTCCCGGTTCCGCGCGGCCGCACCCTCCCGGTTCCGCGCGGCCGCACCCTCCCGGTTTCCGGACGCACCGAGCAGAGAGCACCGGATGACACCGACCGAGGACGACCTCGACCCCGATATCGCGCAAGCCTGGGTCTTCCGCGACCTGCTGGACGAGGAGATCGAGGGACTCACCGCCCGAATCGAGAACATCCGAGGAGTACGCACAGAGGACCGCCACGGGGACAACTCTCCGAGGTGCATCAACGGGTGGCCCGGCTGACCGCCCGGTATCCCGAGCTGCGCGGCGCCGGGCGGCATGGCGGAGACTGATCGGCGTCCTGGGTATCAGGGTGGGCGGTGCGTCGACGACGGTTGCGACCGCAGCCAGGTCCAGCGTGGTGAGGCTCGCGGGCAACCCGATCTGCGGCCATTCGGCGGTCAGGGTGACCGTCCGCGCCGGTGCCGGGAGCCAGTACAGCGGCTCGCTGCGGAAGGTGCAGATCCCGGTGGCGGTGGCGTGGAGATCCGGGCGGGGAAAGTAGGGGTCAGCGACCGTGAGGTCGTCGGTCCCGGCCCACACGTCGAGGTAGGACCACTGGGCCGACGGATCCGCGGGGTCGGTCAGCGGGCGGGTCTGGTGCAAGAGCGCGCCGGGCCGGGCGGCCGGTGGCGCTCAGGGCCAGCTGCAGCGCGAGCCCGCATGGGTACGCGGTGATCCGGCACCAGCTCAAGGGTCAGGTGAGTGCGCACGGTCAGCAGTCGGCGACCGTGCACCCGGTCACCGCCGCACGGCGGTGGGGCGGTCGCGGGCCAGCGTGGACTGCGCACGGCAGTGATGGTGCACCACCATCTGGCAAGTGGCAACCGGGGCGGGGGGAGCCAAAGCATTTGTACCGGTGAGTAACCGGCGATCGCCGGATTGGTCCGGGCACTTCGGGTCGCCTGCTGCAGGGAAGGTGCTTATGCTTCGAGCCCCGGACTTCACCGAGCGAAAGGGTGCAGCCCATGGCCCACTAGAAGCGGTAACAGGCTTGCGCGCGGCCCGGAGTTGACGATCGGCGTCCGGGTGCTGGTCCGCCGGAAAGCCCGAAGCGGACGACCTCGGCGAGGTCGTCGAGGACTTCGCGGCACTGACCGAACCTGGGGCGCCGGTTACGGCTGGGCGCCGGCGCATCGGTGGGCGATCGCGCTCGACGACGGGCGGGCTGATCTTCGCCGACACCGAGGACCTCACCGTCGATCCCGGCACCCACCGCTGCGCCCCCACCCCGAAGTCCGCGCCTCCCACGCAGGTCCGATCCCCGGGGAGTGGCCGGCGTCAAACGAGACCGGGTGACCGACGGCCGCATCCGCGGTCGGTGCCGGGCCCGTTCCAGCTCCGCTTTCCTATCGCGTGGGCGTGGTGGATCGTCTCGCACCCCACTGCCTAGAGTTTGGGCTCAGACCGAGCGGGTACGCGAAGGCGGTGAAGGCGAACGAGCACCTGCAGGGAGGGCGCTCCGGTGCCGCGGGTGAGCAGGTCTCGGTGCTGCTGATCGCGGATCCGGGCGAACCAGCGGCTCTTGCCGAACGTATTGCGGAGTACCTGCCGGAACGCCTGGGCAGCCCTGACCGGGACGAGCGCCGGTGGACGACGTGCGTGCGCCGCAAACCGTACCTGCCCGACGAGCAAGCGGATTTCGCCGATATCATCGACACGGTCGATCCGTCCTCCGAAGAGGAAGACATCGTCGTATACCTCACCGATCTGCCGCGCCGCGAGGACACCCTCCCGGTGGTGGCCGATG
>NZ_JAAOLG010000068.1:0-12110 GCF_011602025.1 Rhodococcus sp. IC4_135 | reverse complement strand
GAGTGGTTTTTTGCCTCTGAGCTGGTGTTTCTTCCCACTCCCCCCACTCCCCACCGTCTTCGCGCATAGGTCACACGTAGTAGTGGGCAGGGTCGCGCCGTTGGCTTCCAGACTCCGCTCCGACTCAGCCCGTCCAGGTGTCGCGACATGATGCGCACGAAGATTTGTTGACCCCATCTGTCACACGGCGCGGGTCGCGCGGATCTTCCTCTGATCAGAGGCATTCATTGCGAGGGTTGAGGGGATTTCAGACATGAGCAGCGCCAGGCACGACACGCTGACACCGCCAGCGTCACCGTTTCAGAATCAGTTTCGATTTACGCTCATCCCATGGGACGACCAAGTAAAGGCGCGCGCAGGTGCCTCTCAGTGCGCGCACCCCTCAACCAGGCCGAGGTCTACGAGCGTCGAGCAGACGAACTCGGGATCGATCTCGGGGACTACTGGGTGCTCGTCATGGCGCGCGCCTCGAACCTCGACATTCCTGACTACATCCTCAAGAAGTTGGATCCGGAGCGACTCCGGATCCACGACGCCCGTTACGCACTTCATCGGACGCAGGCTGCTCGCGACGCGGCCGACGGCGAACTTTCGGTTCCAGCATGAATTGGCCTTAGACAGCGAAAAACCCCCACTGCTTTGCCGGCCGGAGGGGGTTCTTCGATTCGATTTCAGTCCCGGGAAGCGACTTGCAACGTCACTTTCCGAACTTCACTTACTCAAGTCCAGAGGACTTATGGCCATTCTAACCAAATCCCGCGCACACTCGCCAGGCTTGGCGTCGAGTGTCGCTGAGGCAATCGCATGACGGCGGTTGCATCGAGCGGCGCCGCGACGGGCCCTATGTCGTCATTCGACCGCGTACGCACCGCGGTCGACGCCAATGGCGGGGTCCAACACCGCAGCCCTCACGAATTGATGGCCTTGTGCCCTGTCCACGCGGACCGACATGCGTCCTTGTCAGTGAGCTGGGTCAATGGTCATCGCGGCGGCATGGTGCTTTTGCACTGCCACGGCTGCAACGCCTCTGCTACGGAAATTGCCGAGGGCCTTGGCCTGACCATGGTCGATCTGTTCGACGAACCGCTTCCTGAGCGCGATGCACTCACTCGGGTCGGACGATCGGCTCAACAACGGAGTGCGGGTCGACGACGCCCTAAAGGCGGGCGGTTGCCGGCTCGAATCGCCGTAGCTGCGCCAGCCCCAGAGGTTGAGCACAGCTGGGATCGAGTCAAGGTCTACCCGTACGTGTCTGCGGACGGCGTCGTCGTCCAAGAAGTCATTCGCGAGGAATGCAGTGCTTGTGGCGGCGCACGTCATAAGCAGTTCCGGCAGTTGTTTGTCAGTGCCAACGGCACCCGACTCAAGCGCAAGCCCGAAGGTTTCGAATCTGTCCTTTATCGGCTTCCCGCCCTGTTGTCTGCCTTGGCTGCCGGGTCACCGGTCTGGTTGCTCGAAGGGGAGAAGGATGTCGAGACCGCCGAGAATTTGGGTCAGGTCGCGACCACCAATGCGCAGGGTGGGCTGAACTTTCCCGTTGCCTGCGCTGAGCTCTTCGAAGGTGCAGAGGTCCGCGTCGTTCTCGATCGAGATGGCGCCGGATGGAAGCGCGGCATAGAACTTGCGTCATTGCTGGGTGGAGTCGGCGCCGAGGTTCAACTGTTACTCCCTGCGACAGTCACCCCGAAGTCTGATTTCACCGACCACGTCGAAGCTGGGCTGTGGTCGGACGAGGACGAGTGGGGTGGGTTTACTCCGGTCCGTCCAGGAGAAGTCGCCGCACATAGCTTCGCTGCTGACGTGGTCGAAAAGCAGACCCTTGTCGAGGTCGCGCTCGCCGAGGCCGTAGCGCGTGTCGATCTAGCTGACACGCAGGTCGAGTCCGACGAAGAGTTGGTGCGCGCTCAGCGCTGGGCTCTGGAGGCTGAGCGCCGTTTTGAGCATCTGAGCGAGCTCGTGGACAAAGTCGTTCAGCAGGCAGCCGAGGAAGGCACCGAGTGGGCCGGCGAAGCCGTCGAGTCCGCGACGATTGCTTGGAATGCTGCACGGGTGGCGGCGCGCGCTGCTCACGAGATCGCAGGCGTCGCGATCCCTCCGCTGCTGCAGGATCCGGAGCTAGAACCCGCTCCAGTCGCTGAAGCTGGCGCGGGCGAGGCCACCGCAGCGAACGGTCCGGCGGCGACGTCGGTCGTGGTTCTCAATGGCATCCGCGGGACCAATTTCATCGCCCCTGTCTATCGAATCATCGAAGGAAACCTCGTCGAGATCGTCACCAGGAAAGACGGCGATCAGCAGGCAAAGCTGGTGCTGGACATCGATGCTCGCATCGTCGAAATGGAATATCTCGAAGTCACTGACGATGGGGTGGACGTTGACGAGCCTGATTTGATGGGCCGCGAAGCGATGGCCGGTCAGAACGAAATTAACCCTGCCTCGCCTCAGGAGCTGACTGCGGTGATCATCGGATACACGCATCCGGACAGCCGCGAGTTTCTGCGGATCCGGATCCCGGCAAAGGAGTACCGGGACTGCGCGTGGGTGGAAACTCTGCCAGGCCCTCCTGCTTACGACAGCCGTCCTAGCGGCGTTGCAAAGCTTCGTGACGCACTCAAAGGCGCTGGCGGACGCGAGATTCGACGGGTTGTACGGTATCGATCCACCGGATGGCGGCGAGACGAGCAAGGAAAATACTTCTTCGTACACGCCGGCGGTGCTATCGACGCAAATGGCGGACGGGTGGCGCCAGTCCTCCTGACCGGGCCATTGAGGATGTACGACTTGCCGGCACCCAGTCCTGATCCTCAGCGGATCCGGGAGGCATTTTTGCTGCACTCCGCCTCGATGCTCGAACGAACACCCACCCGAGTCTCGGCAGCGCTGCTCGGCCACGTCTTCCGGTCCGCGCTCGGCCCGAACCCCTGGGTGCTAGCACTCATCGGATCCCCGGGCAGTTACAAGACCTCGATCGCCTCCCTTGTGATGCATCACTGGGGAGAAAAATGGGACCGCCGGCGTCCAGCGACATCGATGTCCGGCAACGGTGACACCTTGAATGCGTTACGCATCAAGCTCAACGCCGCGAAAGACGCCTTGTACTGGGCAGATGATGTCGCTCCGACACGCGATTTTGGTGCTGCACAGAAGTCCCTCGAAGAGTTCGCCAGGCTCGTTCACAATGGCGAGCAGAGGAGCCGCAGCACCAGAGACGGTCTCGGAGTCCTCGATGGCACACCGCCGCGGGCGTCAGCACTGATCACGTCTGAAGTCATGCCTCGCCCTGGATCGGGAGCCCAGCGAATGCTGGTCGTCCCCCTTCAGGCTGCCGAGATCGACCTCGAAGAGCTCAAGCGGCTCGACGGCGCCGACTCTCGGCACGGGCGGGCTCTCCTGATGGCAAGCTTCTTGCAGTGGCTGTGCCCACGGCTGGAGGAAATTCGCGAAGAAGCATTCGCCGAGGGAAACACCTACGGCAACCAGCTGCGCGATAGTGGCGAAAGCGTCCGTCAGGCAGATGCTTTGGGCTCCTTGTGGGCTGGATGGCACGCGATGTCACGCTTTCTCGTCGATATCGGCGCCTTGACAGAAGGGGAAGTTGCGCAAACAGGCGACCTTGTCACTCTCGGATTGTCCGATGCCGCAACAGCTTCGACCGACCCCGATCTTCCGATGCGTACCGGCGGACGAGTGCGCGAGCTGCTGGTACACGCATTGCAGACTGGTTTGGCGTTTGTCGAAGATGTCGAAACCGGGGAAGCGCCGGAATGGCCGTTGGCCAGCCGACTGGGTTGGCGCCGAAGTTCGATGGGCGTCAGCAACGACGGAGCTCAGCGGTGGCGCGAGGAAGCCCGCGGTATCCGTCTGGGTTATGTCGTGTCGAACCCTCGGCCGTGCGACGGGGACCCACAGCTGCTTCTCGAATTGACCGGACTCGAGCAGGTACTCAAGGCCGCCGGCGGAACGATGACAGACGGACTGCAAATCGATCGCGGTACGGCGTCGAGGGCGTTGTACGACGAAGGTGTGCTGATCGCGGAAGAGCGAAAAGGACGGATGCCCCGCTACACCGTGCAGCGCATGATCAAGTGCGAGAACCGGCGTCAGCGCATGGTCGCTCTCCGGCTGGACAAACTTTTCGGCAACGACGGCCCTGACAATATCGATCCCGAATCCGGATGGGGCGGACCAACGGACCCGACGCCCGATGATCAGCCCACCGACCAGCCGACTTCGAGCCACTCCGTGATTCCGGATCTCTTCGAGGGCTGGCTGAGTAGTCCAACCAGTCCAGGACACGGAGTAGCTTCGACTGATTCGTCCACCGAAGCAAAGAGCCTGACCAGCTCGATTACCGACAAGGAGCCTGAAATGGCGATTGAAACCGATGCAGAGGGATTCTCCGCAGACGGGTTCCAGATCTCACCTACATCTACCTGCGCTCTCTGCCATGGCGACGAGGCTGGCTGGGAGATCGACGGACTCGTGATGCACCTCCCGTGCTGGTGGCAGAGCACCGCCGCTTCTCGGGCGATTGCAGCTGGCACAACCGGAACTCAGGAAGAAATCACGCCAGCTCCCGAACCTTCACCACCGGTAGCGCCAGCACCGAAAGACACTGAGACTCGCACGAAGGTAGTGAAGACGACCGGCAAGGAGAAGGCGACCGCGTTCACTGCGCCTGCTGCGGTACTCGATGTCGACGGAGTGTGGCTGCCGGACGGCAGTCGCCACGAGCTGGCTACTCCGATCGCTCATGTCGGAGATGTCGCCGAGCTGGTCACGACGCTGAATCTCGGAACGTGGACGTCTGACACGTGGTCTGTGCCTGGTCAGATCTGGATCACCGATGCGATGGCCCAGAAAGTTGGCATTGACACCAGCACGTTGGGAAAACGCAACAGGAATGATCGACTCAAGGAGCTGTCGGCCGAATCTGCATTTGTGACCGATGCACTGGCTCAGGGATGGCACCTGGGCGGGCAGCCGGGTGACCGGCTAGGGACCTGGACTCGTGTGTGGCGAGGCGAGGCCCGCGGCGTGTGGGTAGCTCTGATTTCCGGGATGAGCCAAGATCCGAAAGAGATGCCCGTACTTGGCGACTCTCCAACCGCAGCCACGTTGGCAAGGCGGCTTGCGTTGTTGGCCGGGGCACTCCGATTCCCGTGGGCTGTAAGTCCCGCATCGACCGGGATCGACTTGATGATCGCCGCACGCCCCAAGGAATGGAAGCGGATCTTCGCGCCGTCCGACTCGGATTTTGCGAAGAAGTTCCAGATCTTCGAAGCCGATATCGACTGGTCGCGAACCCTTTCCGATTCAGAGGCGAAATGCCGCTACGTTCATGCCTTCGATCGCGGCGGTTCCTATGCTGCCGGTATTGCCGGTCTCGAATTGCCGATCGGGGAACCAGAGCATCACCCGGATGGGATGGTGTTCGATCGCAAACTTCCCGGATACTGGCTGGTCGAGATCCCCGACGCAGCGGACTGGCGTTACCCGAATCCCTTGAATCCGATGGGGCTGTCTATCTCCGAACCGAAGTGGGTGACCACTCCGACTCTCGAACGCGCTGCCCAACTCGGTTACGAGCCGGAGATCTTGGAAGCATTCGTCTGGCGAGATCACGGACGAGTTCTGGTGCCCTGGTACGAACGCATTCGCGATGCGCGAACCGCCTTGGATATCAAGGGCGACACCGACGCACTGTTGGCGCGTGAGCAGAACAAAGTGATCTACACACACACCATTGGCATGCTCAATTCCGACATGCATTTGGCCGGGCGACCCGGCTACTCGCCCGAGCGACACCACCACATTGTCGCTAAATCTCGCGCGAACATCATGTACCGGATCGCGAAGATCGGCGAGGACAGCGGAGTGTGGCCCGTAGCAGTCACCAAAGACACCGTCCTGTACGTCTCCGACGAGCGCGATCCACAATTGGCATGGCCTGGAGATCAGAAGCAGTTCGGACGAGGGTTCGGAAACTACAAGCCGGAAGGATCGGCACTGTTGTCCGACCACCTGCAGTATTTGGACGGCAAAGGTTATCGGGGGAAGTCGGAGCTGATTGCTCCGAACGAATGGGCAACTAGTGCAGAGGGGATTGATTCCTGATGGCACGCAACCCACTCAGTAGGGCGTCGTATTCGCGCATCGCAGACAGTCTTTCCGACTTCGGGTCTGTCGTGGCCGGCCGAATCAACATCTCGCGAGCAGCCAAAGAGCTTCGTGTCACTCAGACTGCCATCCGGGAAGTCTTGCGGGGGGAACGAGGAAAACTTCAGGGGGAGTTCTTCGGGAAGTTGACCGGCCGGCAAGGGGCCGACATTTCCGGACAGCCAAATGCGTCGAACCTGAAGGCTCAGCTGCTGGCCGCTTACGGACCGGGAAAGCGCAGCGAAATCAACACCGCTGCAGCGGCACGTGATTTGGGTGTCTCCAAACGAACAGTCGAGCGTTGGCTGGCTCCCGAGGGCCGACAGCGAATTGCGAAGCCACGCACCGAAACCTTGAATGCATTGGCCCGCAAAGCGAAACAGTCCGCGTCCACTCGAACCTCACGTAAAGAAGCGATGTCGAGCGTACGCAGCAGCGCACGAGGAAAAGCACTGTCGAACTTCGGCGGGAAGATCAAGATCGACGCAGTACAGGGGCCCGGCACCCGGGAGTATGCGCGGGACCGAATGATCACCTTGGCCCTGACACCCGACCAGGTTGAATCCATGTGGAGCGCCTACGAAAATGGGGGCGACAAGGGAATGATCAATTGGATGAACAGCCGAGCCCAAGACTATGTCGGTGGCTGGGAGTTCTACCAAATCAATAGCTTCGACGTGGAACGGTAAGCGAGCGATGACCTCTCGGCGAGGACCGCGGTGGACACGCAAGCGACTCGAAATGATGCTCCGGACTTGTTACGGCGAGACCGAGCGCGGGGGAGTGGACGTCGCGGTCGTCGCCGAGGCTTGCGGGGTTTCAACGCGCACCGTGCGACGGTGGCTTTCTGGCACCAACCGCCAGCTTGCGGCGATCCCTTCTCCTCGGTTGGCGCAGTTGCGTCTGCCGGCGCCGGATTCGGAGCTGCGCAGCCAGCAACAAGCCGACTACGCCCGCGACGCCATAACTTCGATCGCCTTACCAAAAGGTCGAGGCATTTTGCCAGCGTGGCGTGATCGTGGATGGCTCGATTCGCATGTGGTTGCGATCGTGGACCTTGCGGGCAAGCCGTGGCGGCAGGTTGTCATCAGTAACGGTTCAGCGCGGTCGATGAAGGAGTTCCGCCGTAGAGGCTCCATCGTTGACCTCACGACGCTGCCTACCCGTTTCCATGGTGTCGTGCTGGCCCACGAGGTCCTACAGGAAGTGGAGCCATGGCGTGTGCACCCCCGACCTCAAATCCTGGCTCAGGGCCGAACCCAGGTCTGGTCCGATGACGCGCCGGCTGTCGACCTTGCGGTGTTAGCTGTGGCGAGAGAACTGAAATGAACGGCAGATAAGGACATGAACATGAATCCCACCAACAGTGCAATCGAAGCTCGCGTCAGCGCTGTGCTGTCCGAGTTCTTGATCGATGACCAGGCAGGGGCGTCGCCGGCCGGCGCGACTGATGTGTCGTGGCCGGCGGAGAACCTTCCGTCGTGATCGAATCCGTAGGCCCACAGCCTTGGCAACGCGTCAAGGATCCACACCCACTGCCGGCGGCGTCGAAGCCGGCGCTCCTCGCGGCGCACTTGCGCGATCTCGATGACGAAGCACTCGGCCGGATGATCCGTGATCATCTCGTGCCACTCGATACCGAGCGCAGATACCGAATGCGGTGGAACACTTTTTGGGCGACCTTAGGGTTCGATCCAGTTCTGCGCAAGCGTGCCACCATCATCATCAATGGATTTCTCGACCTCGCAGAGGCTGCGCTCGACACGAGCGACCAAGATGCAAATCAGGTCAAACGGACGGGGAGATTCTTCGAACGGTGCGAAGGTGCGTTGGACCGCATTCTCAACCGTGAAGGGGAACCCATGTCGTGGGCGGGGGCGGCGGCGGCTTCCTTCAATCCGCCATCGAGGATTGTGATCGACGAGCTGGTGTCCGCGATCGAACAGCATCGTAGTGATCACGACAATGAAAAACTTTGGGCAACACTCGATCAGATCAAAAGTGGGGTGCTGGACGCGTCCGCACCACGGCTCCGTCGCTCTCAACATCGAGAGTGACGGAGCCTTCGCTACGAATACTCGACTCTTCTGCAATTTCCGGCACTCACGATTTCATCTTCCATCTGCGAGAAAAATGCCACATCCTGCGTCCGGCGGTTTCTTGTCGGTGATGCGTGTCAGCATGTCCGCATGAGCATCGTTCAGCGTGTGTACCCCGGCGAGGGTGCGCAGCTCGACGTGTTGGTGATGCACTGCGATCACGCTCGTTTCGTCTACAACGTCGGGTTGGAGCAGCGCTCGTGGTGGACGCAGTCGCGACGCCATTTCCGGCAGAAGATCAACTACGTCTCGCAGGCCGCTGACCTGACCGCAGCCAGGCGCGAATTCGACTGGCTGCGCGCCGGTTCCACCGTCGTGCAACAGGGCGCTTTGCGAGATCTCGATCGGGCATTCACCAACTTCTTCGCCCGCCGCGCCGGGTACCCGACGTTCAAGAAACGCTCGAATGTCCGGAAAGGGTTCGTCGTACGTGATCTGTCGGTGCGGCGGGTAAATCGTAGATGGGGCGAGATTCTGGTGCCGAAGGCCGGGTGGATACGGTTCCGCATCTCTCGCGCCTGGACCGACATTTTCGCCGCGACGTCGGCTCGGATCACGCTGGCGAACGGCCGGTGGACGGTGAGCTTCACGACCCCGCCAGCAGCACGCACGATGCCGGATACGACAGCAGTCGTGGGTATCGATCGTGGCGTCGCGAACTCTATCGCCACCAGCGATGGCCGCATGTTCCATGCTCCCGGATTCACTGCCGGGGAACAGACCCGGTTCGTGGCCCTGCAGCGGCGTCTGTCCCGCCAGCAGAAAGGTTCGGCGAACCGGGACCGCACGAAAGCCGAGTTGGGTAGGTTGCGGTTGCGGTTGATGGATCGGCGCGGTGACTGGATCGAACAAACCACCACCGAACTCGCCTCCACGTATTGCGCTGCGGCGGTGGAGAATCTACCGGTCCGGAACATGACTCGCCGTGCGACACCGAAACCCGACCCCGGCCGACCTGGAGCGTTCCTGCCGAATGGTGGGCGGGCGAAGTCCGGTCTGAACCGGGCGATCCTGGCTTCGTATTGGGGGAAGTTCGCGCAACGTCTCGCCCACAAGATGTCTGTCGTCGCGGTTCCGGCCGCGTACACCTCGCAGCAGTGCTCGAACTGCGGATACACCTGCCCCGAAAACCGCGACAGCCAAGCGGTTTTCCGA
Source organism: Rhodococcus sp. IC4_135 (assembly GCF_011602025.1). Taxonomy (NCBI): domain Bacteria; kingdom Bacillati; phylum Actinomycetota; class Actinomycetes; order Mycobacteriales; family Nocardiaceae; genus Rhodococcus; species Rhodococcus sp. IC4_135. The sequence continues at coordinate 2,700 of NZ_JAAOLG010000068.1, read as the reverse complement.
TGCCAGGGTTGTGGTTTCGAGCATCATGCGGACACCAATGCCGCGATCAACATCCGTGATCGCGCTTTCATCATCAAACACCAACCCGAGGACATTTCGGGGGATCGGGTGCATCAGTCACGCCTGCGTGCCGCACCAACCACCTCGGTAGCCTGAGCTACCAGGGAATCTCCGTCCGTAAGGACGGAGAGGATGTCAATGACGGGACCTCTCGCGGTGAGGGTTCGGAGATGTACTGATTGGCCCACGGGCGGAGGTGGTTTCGCAGCGAACCCCCTGAATCTGTTACGCCATCTTGCAGCCAACTGAACCGGAAGGTCACAGTTCGCCGCGTAACGCGGCGACATTTTCGTCGAAAGCGTGAGCAAGAGCGTTAGGGTCTCCGCCGTCGAGAGGCACTATTCCTTCAGCGAGATATGCCTTACCGCGTTCGAATTCTCGGATAGTGCGATGAATAGCGGCCTCGTGCACCGCACCTACATGCCGGCCCGCTTTAGCAGCTGTCTCGATAGATATTCCCCAAGCTGTGATCAACGACAAGGTCTGGGCCAATTCGTGGACGAGATCGGCCTTCTCGGAACCGAGGCCTACCGACGCCGCCAGTTCGGTGATAATGGCAAGACCTGCAACAGTGCGGCCCGCGAGAGCCGTGGGCACAGTGTGAGTGGGATCGAGATCCGAAAGTTGGGCACCGGGAGCTTCTGCTGACATCGATTCCGCAGCAGAGTGCACAAGTGCCCGAACATCGTCGTCGGTGAAGTACTTCCGCGCGGTGACCGGGGTGATACTCATACGAACCGCGACCTCGTTCACCGCAGTCTCAATCAGTGCCGAGACAACTTTTCTCGGGGCTGCCAATCCGCGCGAGTTCGCCTCGTCGAGGAACACATCAGTCCTTCGGTCCAACCAGCTCTGTCGTGGGCTCATTTCGGCAGTCTTCCGCATCCACACCTCTGCATCAACACCGCGATGCGCGGCCGTCTGGTATCCGGTGATTCGGGTCAACAAGAAATCTGCCACCGCGCCACTATCCGCTTACGAGTTCCGTGGCACTTGTTGCTGCACAGACGTTTATGCGGCTCCACCCCAGCATGGAGTGGCCACCGGTTAACCGCCAGTTCGCGGACGTGTAACGCCTCGCCAGCTGGCGCCTGCTCCCACCCGCTCCAGACTGCGGCCGCTCTCTGCCGGACAATCAGCGCGAAGCCTGGTTCGGAGCATGTGCGCGGCATCAATTCTCGTCTGTCCCGCACCCGGATCGGCAGATTCACAGCCGAGGTGATCACTGCCCTTTAGCACCTAGGACCACAGGAGGCCGGCGCGCTTTGCGCCGCCTCCTGTGTCTATGTCCCCGGCACCGGGTGCGCCGGGGACATAGACACAGGTCAAAGCGCCTTTTTGTCGTACGTGTGGGGTAACTTTCAAGTGTTCGTCAGTCCAATCCACCGGGTGAATCTGACCAGTTCGCCCACCGACCCAAAGGGGTTCCGTAATGCCAGCTTTCCGAATGACCAGCCCGTCCGATGTTGTCGCCGGTGCCGTGGCTATGGGTGGCCATCTTCCCGAGGACGAGTTGGTCATCATCACCCTCGATGTGCACCCGTGCAGGGTCGCCATGCTCCCCCTCCTCAACCTGCTCCCTGGCGTGTCGGAGGGAATTCTGAGTTCCTTGCGTGTGACACCAGCCCTGGAAGAGTGCCAATCGATGCTCGTGGTTGTCTTTGGCACGCTCGAACGGGGCAATGACGTAGCCGAAGCGCTCGAAGCATTTCGGCCCGATTCAGTTCCCCCTGTGTTCGTTTTCACCGATGGTCTGGTACGCCGATGGACGGGCGCGGGATCACTTGCCGCACAGTCGGGTACACCCGTCGATCTCGCAGCACACCCGCTGATCACCGAAGCGCTGTTTGAGGGAACAACGATTCTCAAAACCCGCAGCGAGATCCGAGCAGGGTTTACCGCCGCACAGCACGGTCCGGAACGCGCTGCGGCGGCCTCACGGGCCTTCGGCGCCAAGCGCATCGTTCTACGCGCCATGGAGCCACAGCGAGCGGCCGATCGGGTATTCGATCTGGCACTTTCGCACTACCTGGACGGCACGTCACAGCACGGCATTACCGTTACCGATGAGCACGCAGCCGTTATTGCTGCTGCCATGCATGACGTGACGGTGCGCGATCTGTTGTTCGCACACATCGACGAAAACAATGCCGATTCAGCCGCCGAGGTAATGCGGCAGGTCGGCGCACTTTTACCCGAGGATTTGGCCGGTCCGCTCATGGTGTTCGCCGGAGTCTTCAACTGGGTCAATCGCCGCTCCGCGCTGGCACGTGAAGCACTGACGAGCGGCCGCCGACTCGACCCGTCCCACAGCTTCGGGAAAATGTTCGAGCAGGTTCTCGACAACGGTCTGCACCCCGCGATCTGGGAACAATTGCGGACTGCGGCAGTTCTGGCACATCAAACCCAGGCGCAGTAGATAACGAATCGGTGGCGCAATGCATTTCGTGACTGCGCCACCGATTTTCTTGCCCTGCGCCGATGGAGCCGAGCGCCGATTCTCGTTTCGCCGCGATTTTCTAAATTTCGTTTTAGCGCAACGAAATACCCGCAACCCCGGCCGCGCAGCGGCGGGAATTTCCGTTACAGGGCGGCTTGCCGCCCGTGCGTCCGAGCCCCGGGCGTAGCCCGGGTTACCCC